>CACHQB010000005.1 GCA_902581925.1 uncultured Pelagibacteraceae bacterium
TTTTGGTTCATAGAAATTTAAAATATCTAATAAATTATTTTTTAATTTATTGTTTTTAGGTGACATTAAGAGAGCTTTGGATGAATATTTAATTGATAAATCATAATTTCCTAACAATTTATTTGTTACACAAAAATTCTCATAGGCAGAAATATAATTTTTATTTTCGTTTAATGATTGATAAAATTTATCAGAAGCTTCATTAAATTTTCCAAGTTTATAAAAACAAACTCCAATATTATTTAATGTTTCAAAATTTAATTTTTTCTTAGGAATTTTTTGATAATATAAAAGAGACTCTTTCCAATTTTTTTTATTCAAGTAAATTAATCCTTTTAATTGATTAATAAAATTAAGATCTATTTGTTTATCTGTAAGACGTTCTAATAAATTTAATGCTTTGTCATATTTTTTATTTTTAATTAAATTAATTATTGGAAAGAATGTTTCTCTAATAATTTTATTATTATTATTTATCATTATAAAAGTTTTAAACTAAAGTTAATTTTTAATATAACTTGTAACTATTACTTGCAAATTTAAAAAAAGCCTTTAATTTTAAGACTTATATAATATGCGGGCATAGCTCAGTGGTAGAGCGTCTCGTTGCCAACGAGAAGGTCGAGGGTTCGACCCCCTTTGCCCGCTCCAAAATATGAGTTTTTAACCATGATTATTTGGATAGCTTCTTACCCAAAAAGTGGAAATACTTATCTAAGATCATTTCTTGCAAGTTATTATTTTTCAAAAAATGGAAAGTTTAGTTTTGAAAATCTTTTAAAGATACATCAATTTCCAAATATGAAATTTTCAAAAACAAAAACTGTATCTCAAGAGGAAGCTAGCAAAAATTGGATTTTGAATCAAAATTTTTTCTTTAATAAAAAAAATTTAAATTTAGTAAAAACGCATAATTGTCTAACACCATTTAAAGGTAATGAATTTACAACAAAAAATGAAACGTTAGGTGCAATTTACATTGTAAGAGATCCAAGAAATATTATTACCTCTTTAACGCATCACTATTCATTAAATTATAATGAAGCTTTTAAGCATATGACTAATAGTGAATCGTCTTTGCTTGAAAAATCACATGAATTAGATCATAGTAATTTTACATATCTTGGATCATGGTCTAATCATTATAAATCTTGGAAGAATAATTCTAATTTTAAAGTTTTATTTATAAGATATGAAGATCTGCAAACAGCTAAAGAAAATACTTTTGAAAAAATAATTTTGTTTATTAATCAATTAAAAAACAGAGATTTAAAAATTGATGAAACAAGATTTTTAAACTCAATTAAATCAACTAATTTCTCAAATTTAAAAAATAAAGAATTAAACGAAGGTTTTGAGGAAAGTGTATATTCAAATAAAACTGGGAAAAAGATAAATTTTTTTAACCTGGGTTTTAATAATCGTTGGCAAAAATTGCTGCCAACTGATATAAAAAATATGTTAAATAAACATTATATCAATGAATTGAAGGAATTGGATTATTTTAATGAGTGATGATTTAGCAAATAAAAAGTGTGTTCCATGTGAAGGAAATATTCCTCCTTTTAATGTTGATGAAATACACAAGTATTTAAAAAAAATCGATGATTGGCAAGTTCTAGAGGATAAAATTGATGGATATCATTTAATCAAATCTTTTAAATTTGATAACTTTTTAGAGAGTCAGGAATTTATAAATAAAGTTGGAAAAATAGCAGAGTCCGAAGGACATCACCCTGATTTATGGTTTGGATGGGGTTATGCTAGAATTAAAATATTCACACATGCGATTAAAGGTCTAGCTGAGAGTGATTTTATTCTTGCTGCAAAGATCGATCAAATATCTAATGTCTAAAGTGTCTTGTTTTTGAAAAAAGAAGCACCGTGTCTGTTTCATTTGCAAAATTGATTATTTCTTTATCTCTTATTGATCCAGATGGTTGAACTACCGCTCTAACACCGGATTGTACCAATTTTTCAATACCATCCACAAAAGGAAAGAATGCATCTGAGGCAGCTACCAAATTATCAGACTGAAGATTAAATTTTTTCATTTTATTTATAGCTATTTGACAACTATCTAATCTACTTGGTTGACCAGATCCAATACCAACAGTTGTTTCATTAGACGCTAAAACTATTGCGTTTGATTTGACATATCTGCATATATTAAAAGCAAAAATAAGATCTTTAAGTTGTTTGGATGTAGGTTTTCGTTTTGAGACAATTTTAAAATTTTTGTTTGAAAATAAATTTAAGTCTTCCGATTGTATCATTATATTCTCATTAAATGATACAAACTTAAGAAATTCTTCAGATTTATAATTTGTTACATCAATTAATCTTAGGTTTTTTTTAGCTTTCATTATTTTGATAGCATCGTTATCAAATCCATTTGCAATAATTACTTCTAAAAATAGCTTATTAAATTCTGATGCCAATTTTCTGTTAATCTTAAAATTGCAAGAAACTATTCCACCAAAAGCACTTACAGGATCACAAGAAAGAGCAGATTTATAACTTTCTAAACCATCATTTTTTGCAGAAACTCCACACGGGTTTGCATGCTTAACTATAACTGTCCCTTTTCCTTTTGGTAAAGATCTTGAAATAGTTAAAGCGCTAAATATGTCACTATAATTGTTATAGCTTAGTTGTTTTCCTTGAATTTGTTTTAAATCTGTTTTTGAACTACTTGAATAAATTGCACTTTGTTGATGAGGATTTTCACCGTATCTAAGTTCTTCTTTTAGATTTCCATGAAAAATTTTTTTTCTAGGAAAAATGGTATTCGTTTTTTTGTTAAAATAGTTTGAAATTACAGAGTCATAGTAAGCAGTTTCAGTGAATGCAATTCTTGACAGTTTTTCTCTAAAATTTAAAGTAGTAGATCCTTTGAATTTTTTTAGTTCTTTAATTAATTCCTCATATTGGTCTTTAGACGTTATTACAGTTACGTCATTGTAGTTTTTTGCTGCAGATCTAACCATAGTAGGACCACCAACATCTATGTTTTCTATAATTTTTTTATGGTTTTTTGTTTTTTTAAGAGTGTTCTCAAACGGATAAAAATTAACAATGACTAAATCAATATTCTCAAAACCATTGTCTTTTAAATCTTTTAAGTGAGATTTTTTTTCTCTTTTATTTAAAATACCTGCATGAATTTTCGGATGAAGAGTTTTTACTCTACCCTCTAAAATCTCTGGAGAATTAGTAAATTTAGATACCTCTATACATTTAAATCTTAATCTTTTTATTTCTTTATAAGTACCACCTGAGCTAATTATTTTAATTTTGTATTTTTTCAAAATATTTAATAATTGTTTTAAGTTTTTTTTGTCTGAAACAGAAATCAGAGCTGTTTTGATTTTCTTCATTATAATTTACATATCTCCCATTTTATTATTTGCTCTTTTTCATTGTTCATTCCCGAAACTAAAATATTTTGATTTTCTTTGTATGAATTTTTAATACCGAAATATAAACCATTATCAATATTTATATCAAAGTTATCACAACTAAATTTCCATCCTTCTTCTTCAATTTCAATTAGTATAGATTTGCTATCTTGTGTTTTCATGACTTTTGATTCAGGATCAAGATGAAATCTAATATCAAATTTAATTTCTTTATTTGGTGTTATTCTAATTAATTTATCGTAGCCAATAAACTTCATTTGTTCTGGGTAAAACTCAATTTCTCTTTCATAACTTGTTCCAAATTTAACTAAATATCCATCATGTGCTGCTGATATTTTCCAATAATTATTTTCAAAAACTATTTTTTTTTTTGAAACTTTTAGACCATTTCTAATAAATAAATTATTTTGACCCTTTGAAAATTTACATGATGAGTAATCTTCAATTGTTAAATTGTTGTGGACACTAGTGCTTCTCGATAATTTATTTAATTTATTACTTCTATCTGAATAGTAACCAGCATTAGAAATTAACTTTTTATCATTTGAAAATATTTCAAATGATAAGGCACCCGCTTGATAGTCGTTTGAAAAAATTTTATTAGGACTAGAGCCAATATCAGCAGCAAGAATTATTTTTTTGTTTTTAAGTATAGCATATCCACCAAGTTCATTGATTTGATTTTTAAAAGTATAACCAAATCTTTTTAAATATTGATCAAATTCCTTATTTTCGGAAGAATAATTACCATTAAAAAAAATATCTTGCTTTATATTTTGCCATATAAAAGCATAACTTGATCCTAAGTAGTAAATGGTTTCATCAATATATTCAGGAATTAAAGTCTGGGATTCTTTAAACCACTCCCTGATAATTATAAAATATTTTAAATAAAATATTAGTTGTCGGATATTTCTTGATTTTGTAAAGCCCTGATTATCGATTGAGGATTTAATAATGTTTCTTAATAAATTTAATCCTTTTTCTAAATATTGTTTCTCATTTTTATAAGTTAATCCAGTCAAAATTATTGCAGCACAACCAATCATCTTATTTTCTACTTCTTTTGGGTTTTTTATTTCATTTAATAAATGGTTAGTTTGTTTCTGGATCATGTGATCAAAAGTAGACCTATATTCTTGATCACTATCTTCATAAGTGAGCTGGTGATTTGACAACCATGAAATAATTCTTTTTGCAGTTAAATCAAATTCCCAACTTTTTTTTTGATATCTAGAATTATTTGAAATCCAATTTTTTATAACTGTACGTGTTGTTTTTTTTGAGGATTTTAAGTCTAAACTAAAAAACCAAAAAAAATTATTTAATCTTTCATAATCTTTTGAGCTTAAATTATTTTGCCATATTGACTCAACAGCAAAATCTTCAATTTTATATTTTTTATTTTGATATTTTATTATAGATGAAAGTAAATGAGGACTTGGTTTATATTCAAAACTATTTTCAAAAGTTTTTGATATTTTTTTTTCGTAAAAATTTGAATTCTGATAAATTGAATTAAAACTTTTTTTTATATTTAAATAAAATTGACCTAAAATGCTTAAGGAATTTGCGTTAATCATTAACTTATTTTAATTTTAATAAATTAATATTTTTCTTTATATCTCCATCATTACTTTTGAAAACTGTGGTACCAGAAACAAGAATGTTGGCACCAGCATCAATTGCACTTTTACAATTATCAAAATTTATTCCACCATCAATTTCTATGTCAAAATCCATTTTTTTATCTTCTCTTATTTTTTTTAAATCTTTAATTTTATTTAAAACATCCGGCATAAATTTTTGTCCACCAAATCCAGGATTCACACTCATAATTAAAACTAAATCGATTTGATCTAATAAATCTAAAATTAAATCAATTTTAGTCTCAGGATTAAGTGAAACTCCAACTTTTTTATTTTTTTCTTTTATTTTTTTAATTGAATTTTTTAAATTATCAGTAGCTTCAGGATGAATAGTAATAATATCTGCCCCCGCATCAGCATAAGCATCTATATATTTATGGACTGGTGATATCATTAAATGAACATCAAATTTTAATGAACAGTGCTTTCTAAGAGCTTTAATTACAGGTGGCCCAATTGTTAAATTAGGAACGAAATGACCATCCATTACATCCACATGAATCATGTCGGCTCCACCTTCTTCAAGTCTTTTAATCTCAGTACCCAACTGGCTAAAATCAGCCGAGAGAATTGATGGAGAAATTTGTATATTTTTCATTGATTACTAATTCAACTAGTATCAATTTTAAAAATTAAAATGAATTAAAAAATTGATAAATTTGTCTAGAAATTTCACTCTCTAAAGGAAATGACAACATTCCCATTACTGAATAGCCCAAGATCCAAGGCATCAGATAAAATCTAATCATGTAGAAGAACCACGCAACATACAAAGGCACTAACGGCCCAACAATAAATGAAGGTGTGATTGGTTTAAATAATTTAATTAAAGGGTTCGTATATTTTACGAATACTCTCATGAAAAAGAACTGTGAGTCTTCTCTTTGAAAAATATTCATAGCCACCCTTCCAATCAGAGTCCACATTATAATTCCAAGCAAATAATCTACAAAATATATTAAAGGATGAAAATTTGCAGACATTTAAAATTTATATTGGAAAATGTATTGAAATAAAAGGGGCGAAATTAATCGCCCCTTTAAAAGATTATTTAGTGTGATCTACCAAGAATCGATTTACCACTCGGTACACGTACATCATCAACCATTTTTTGAGTAGCTTTATCTGGTTCTGCAGTCATTAAACTAACTACTACCATTAAAACTAAACTAACAGCTGATCCGAAGATACCAAATGTTAACTGTGTAATTCCTAGGAATCCACTTCCACCAGTTCGTACCCAAACTAAGTACCAAGCACCGGCGGCTAGACCACCTAGCATACCAGCAATCGCACCCTGTCTATTAGCTCTCTTCCACCATACACCAAGTACAAGTGGGAAGAACAATCCAGACATCGCAAAATCAAAAGCCCAGATGACCGAACCTAAGATTCCTTGAATCTCCATTGCTGCAATAGTTGCTCCAGCAAAACCAATTACTACAAGTAATACCCTTGCAACAAGCAGTCGTTTTGCAGTTTCCGCTTTTGGATCAATGATCTTATAGTAAACATCATGTGATATAGCGTTTGCAATTGCTAGAATCAAACCATCGGCAGTAGACATGGCAGCTGCCATACCTCCTGCAGCAACTAGACCTGAAATTACATAAGGTAATCCAGCTATCTCTGGTGTTGCTAACACAACGGCTTTACCACCCATAAAGAACTCATTTAATTCAAGAGTTCCATTTCCGTTAAAGTCGCTGATAAACATTAGGTTTGCTTGGTTCCAGTTTTGGTACCAATCTATCGCTTCCACTTCTGCAAATGTCTTACCGATAATACCTGTTGGTAAATTCGGGTCGATCAATGATAACTTAGATAATGTAGCTAACATTGGAGCAGAAGAATAAAGTAGGAAGATAAAGAATAATGACCAACCTACTGATTTTCTAGCTGCTTTTACACTTGGAGTAGTAAAGTACCTCATCATCACGTGCGGTAATGAAGCTGTTCCCATCATCATCGCTAGTGCTAATGAAATAAATGCCCATGGTGTAGCGTTCACTGCAGAGTGAGCTTTAGTTATTCCTGCTAAGCCTTTAGGTACTGATTTTAGATCAGCAGCTGCGTTTTTGACAAAACCAAACTGTTGTTCTAATTCACCAATTCTAGCTACCTCGTCAGCTAACATAAAGTGAGGGAAGAAACCCGCACCCATTTTGTTACTGATCCAGAATACTGGAAGTAGGTAAGCTATAATTAGTACAATGTATTGTGCAACCTGTGTCCAAGTTACCCCTCTCATACCACCTAACATTGAACATAATAAAATACTTACTAGTCCAACATAAACTGCGTATTGGAATGGGATATCAAGTGCAACAGATGCAATAGTACCTGTAGCGTTAATTTGTGCAGTCACATAAGTAAATGAAGCAACAGTTAATACTACCACTGCGCTAAATCTAGCTAAATTACCACCGTATCTAGTACCTATAAAATCTGGAACTGTATAACAGCCAAATTTTCTTAAGTATGGTGCTAATAAAGATGCAACAAGCACGTAACCACCAGTCCAACCTACAAGTAGAGCCATATAGCCGTAACCTTTAAAGTAAATACCACCTGCCATCGCAACGAATGAAGCACCAGACATCCAGTCTGCTGCAGTCGCCATTCCGTTGAAGACTGTTGGTACTTGCCTACCAGCTACGTAATATGCATCTGCTTGGGCTGTTCTTGATAGCCAACCGATTAATGCATAGATGAATACAGTAAATGCAACGAAAGCGATACCGATCGCTTTAGCTGTCATACCCATCTGTTCAGCAATTGCCATAATGATTATGAAACCTATAAATCCTCCGGTATAGATCCCGTAAACTTTAGGCAAATTATCTATGAAATTACCTTTCATTATTCGTCCTCTCTTTCGCTAAAGCCGAACTCTTCATCGATTTTTTCTTGTCTATTCGCAAACCAGAAAATTAGGATTACGAAAGCACCAAGAGATCCCTGACATGTAAACCAATATGTCCATGGATAACCGAAAGGTCCTGTGACCTCGTTCATTTCAGCTCCAAAGAGAAAGATGCCAATTGAGAAAACAAACCAGATTGCCAGTGTTATAAATAACAATCCCCTGGTTTTTTCCCAGTGTTTTTGTTGATTTGACATTTATACCTCTCTATTTAGTTATAACTGGTTGAAACCATAACCATTATGAAGGTTTTGAAAAGACCTAAAATTCACCATATTAGGTACTTATTTACTTACTTTTTTAAGATATAATTGGCGCACTTACAAATTAACATGGGAAAATACAAATTAACTTGGAGAGACATAAAACTTGAGGATTTCAAAACATATTTATTCGCTATGTTTAAGGCGTTTATCCCCAAAAAAAAAATAAAAAATTTAGATGAACTAGAACAATTTATCCAAACAAAATCTGCCTGGGCCACTCAAGTAACATTATATAATTATCTAAAAACTAGAATGGGAACAAGATACGTTCTCCATTTTGATAATGATGAATTTATGTCATCAGTAAATCTTGCAAAATGGAATATTTATTCAGTTGCATTACAAGATTTAACTTTTTTTACTTTTTCATATTTGAAAGTTAATTTCAATTATCAGGATATTCATAAAGCAAACGAAATTTTTAATAAAATTCTAGATGATGAAATTTCTAATAAGATGCCATTAAATATTATTGATGAAGCAAGAAAAAGTTTTGATGAACGATTAGAGAAAATAAATTGGGATGGTTATTATCAAGACTTACCGTTTAATCCTAGTGCACTATCTTTATATAAATGGGCTCCGATTGCAGATGAACTAAAAACTTTGGATCGAAAGATTGTTTTAAATTCAATGATTTTAAAATGGGATGTAGTTAAACAAGAGTTTAAAGATTTGATCCAGTTTTAAATATTTTTTCTATTATCAACCAAACTATCAACTACACTAGGATCTGCCAGAGTAGTTGTGTCACCTAATTGACCATGCTCATTAGCAGCAATTTTTCTTAGAATCCTTCTCATTATTTTTCCTGATCTCGTCTTTGGAAGACCTGGTGTAAAATGAATTAGGTCTGGAGTTGCTAAAGGTCCAATTTGTTTTCTAACCCAAAGTTTTAAATCTCTTTCAAGTTCGCCTGTTTCTGTTTCTCCTGCATTCAAGGTTACATAACAATACAGCCCATTACCCTTGATATCATGAGGATAACCAACTACTGCGGCTTCGGCTACTTTTGGGTGAGCAACAAATGCACTTTCAATTTCAGCGGTACCTAGGTTGTGTCCAGAAACAATAATTACGTCATCTACACGACCAGTGATCCAGTAATATCCATCTTTATCTCTCCGGCACCCATCACCAGTAAAATATTTTCCGTTAAATTGAGAGAAATAGGTATCGATAAATCTTTGATGATCTCCATATACCGTTCTCATTTGGCCAGGCCAAGATTGAGCTATGCAAAGTCTTCCTTCACCAGCACCTTTTACCTCTTTGCCGTTTTTATCAACAAGGACTGGCTTAATTCCATAGAAAGGTTTTGTTGCAGAACCAGGTTTAAGAGGTATAGCCCCTGTTTGTGGAGCAATCATTATTCCTCCAGTTTCTGTTTGCCACCAAGTATCTACAATTGGGCATTTTGAATTGCCTACAGTTTTATAATACCACATCCAAGCCTCTGGATTTATTGGCTCACCAACTGTTCCTAAAAGTTTAAGAGATTTTCTAGACGTTTTTTTAACTGGCTTATCTCCCTCACGCATTAATGCTCTAATTGCAGTTGGTGCAGTGTAAAAAGTATTTACTTTATATTTATCGACTATTTGCCACCATCTTGAACTATCAGGATAATTTGGAATTCCTTCAAACATTATAGTTGTTGCACCATTCGAAAGTGGCCCATAAATAATATAACTGTGTCCCGTTACCCAACCAATATCAGCAGTACACCAATAAATATCTTTTGGTTTATAATTAAAAATATATTGATGTGTCATTGATGCATAAACCATGTAACCACCGGTTGTATGAAGAACTCCTTTAGGTTTACCTGTTGAACCCGAAGTATATAAAATAAACAACGGATCCTCTGCATTCATTTCTTCAGGTTCACAATGATTAGGAACGTCTTTTATTAGATCATGATACCAAACATCTCTATTTTGGTCCCAGTTGATATAATTTCCTGTTCGTTTAACAACAACACATTTCTTAACATTTGGGCAACTCATTAAAGCTTCATCGACTGTATATTTCAGTGGAATAGTTTTTCCACCTCGCACTCCTTCATCTGCAGTAATGATGTATTCAGACTCGCAATCATTCACTCTTCCCGAAATAGAATCTGCTGAAAAACCTCCAAAAATGATCGAATGGACTGCACCAATTCTCACACAGGCAAGCATTAGAATTGCTAGCTCTGGTATCATCGTTAAATAAATTGTTACACGGTCACCTTTTTTAATTCCTAATTTTTTTAAACCATTTGCAGCTTTAGAAACTTTTTGGTGAAGCTGTTTATAAGAAATTTTTTGACTATCTTTTGGATCGTCTCCTACCCAAATAATAGCAGTTTTATCTTTTTTATCTTTTAAATGTCTATCAATACAATTTGCTGAAGCATTTAAAGTACCATCTTCAAACCATTTAATTTTGACTTCGTTTGTACTGTATTTAACATCTTTAATTTTTTTATAAGGTTTTATCCAAGTAATTCTTTTTCCCTCTTTTCTCCAAAATTCATCATTACTCTTTATAGATTGAGAATATTTTTGTTGATATTTACTTTTATTGGCTAAGCTACTTTTAACCCATTCTGGTTTTGTTTTAATAACCACTTCAGGGAGTGTATTTCCGTTTTCTTTTTTTGCTTTAATTCTTTTTTTTACTTTTTTAGAAGATTTTTTTCTAACTTGAGATCTTCTCTTCACCTTTTTTGAGGTTTTTTTTATAACTTTAGACTTTTTTTTTCTTACCTTGCTTTTTTTCTTCTTTTTTTTTGGCATAGGATAATTTTTTTTTTAAATTTTACTCATGTTATTTATAATTTTCCAGCTTTTATAATCAACAGGCATTACAGAAAGTCTACTTTGTTTTATAAGAGCTAAGTGGCTTAAATCCTTATTTTTTTTGATGTTTTCAAGTGTTACAGGCTTAGAAAATTTATTTTTAAACTGGACAGTCACAGCAACGAACCTACCTGTTCTGTCGGTTTTATCTATATAAGCTTCTTTAATAACTTTTACGATTCCAACTATTTCTTTTCCAATATTAGAATGATAAAAAAAACAAAGATCTCCTTTCTTCATGTTTTTTAAATTTTTTGCAGCTTGATAATTTCTAACACCATCCCAAGGTGCACCTTTAATTCCTGTTTTTTTTTGTTGATCAATTGACCAAACATCTGGCTCAGATTTTAATAACCAGTATTTCATTTAATTTCATTTATAGTTTTACTCAATAATCATTAACTCTTTCTTTTAAACTATTTTTTTTAAAAATGCATATATAAAGTTTAATTTTGATATCTAAAAGTTTTTTCATAATTAAATATTTTTGTAAAAATAATTTGATCTATTTTTTACTTCATCTATTTTATAGAATTTGTTTTCTAGTAAAAATTTATTAACTTCTTCAAAGTTATTATTCATTATTTCTAATTGTAAAATACATTTATTATTATTAATGATTTTTTTTAATCCCTTTAAAACATTATATTCATGACCTTCAACATCTATTTTAATTGCTAATACCGAATTATTGATGTCAATTACTTCATCAGCAATTTTAAAATTTGCTTTGTAAACTTTTACATTTTTATAATTTTTATCCTCATAATTTTCATCATTATGAATTGTAGAACCTCCAGTTTGTCTATAACCATATTTTACCAATGATCTCATTTTAAGAGTAGTTTCAGTATCAGATAAACCAAAATTATATAATGTTATTTTTTCAGAAATATTTTGATTAATACTTAAAGTTTTATTAAATTTAAAGTAAGCTTCCTCATTAGGTTCAAAAGATAAAATTTTAATTTTTTCAAATTTTTTTCCTAATTGAAGTGAGTAATAACCACAATTAGAACCAATATCGAAAAAGTAATTTACTGAATGTATTTTTATTAATTTATTTAATATTAAAATTTCTTCATGTTCATATTTTTGGTAAAGTATAAGTTCTCTGTCAATTGGATCTAAAAAATCTAAAAACATTTTAATATCCCCAACTTTAAAAAAACCCCTATTTTTTTTAAAAATTTTCATTAATCTAATGCAAATAGATGGGATTAAACGGTTAAAAATTGGTAATTTAACAAAAAAACTTATTAAGTGATTCATTAGTTAGTCCTATTTTCTAAAGTTCATGGCTATTAAAAGTATTTCATAAACTATTAATAAATTAAAATTGAACTCCGGCACCTTTGAGAAAAGCTGCATCCTCGTCCAAAGGCCATCTTGGTTTTGCCGGATAATCTAAATTATTAAATTGATTTAGTTTAAATTTTTCTAAACCTACCATTGCAATCATTGCTGCATTATCTCCACAAAACTCTATAGGTGGAAAAATACTTTTATAGTAATTTTCCTCACACAGATTAATTAACATAGACCTAATTTTTTTATTTGCTGCAACTCCTCCAGCAACTACAAAAATTTTTTCATTTAATTCATTTATTTTTTCAAATTCATTAAAGGCAATTTTTGTTTTCTTATACAAAATTTCCTCTATTGTTTTTTGAAAAGATGCTGCAAGGTCATATTTATCTTGTTCTGATTTAATTGTTTTGCTTACTTTCAAAACAGCAGTTTTTAAACCTGCAAAAGAAAGATTACAGCCTCCTTTGTTAAAAATTGGTTTAGGTAATTCATATTTTTTTGGGTCACCCTTTTCAGCTAAAATTTCTATTTGAGGACCTCCAGGAAATTCTATTCCTAAAAGTTTTGCAGTTTTATCAAATGCTTCACCTAAAGCGTCATCAATAGTTGTTCCCAACCTTTTATATTTACCAAGATTTTGAACACTTAAATATTGTGAGTGTCCACCTGAAATTAAGAGAAGTAAATATGGATAATTTAGATTTGTGTTTAGTTTTGGGCTTAAGGCATGTCCCTCTAAATGATTAACAGCGATAAAAGGTTTGTTCATTGATGTTGCAAAAGCTTTACCAAAACTTAATCCTACTGACAGACACACAATCAATCCAGGACCAGCGGTAGAAGCAACTGCATCTATATCTTCAATTTTTCTTCCACTTTCATTAATAGCTTTTTTGACGATCCAATCAATTTTTTCAATGTGTGAACGAGCTGCTAATTCTGGAACTACACCACCAAACTCCTTATGAACTTCTTCTTGACTTGAAACAATATTTGACAAAACTGTTGGGAATCCTTCTTCATTTTCAGTTATTAAAGATGCTGCAGTTTCATCACAACTAGATTCTATTCCAAGAATTAAGGGTTTTTTGCTCATACAAATAGTTTTTAATAATTGTACAATCTTAATACAAGTAAGAAATAAATTTTTATGAGTAAAAAAATAATAATTGGATCGAGAGGTAGCAGGCTTGCCTTACTTTATGCCCAACAAGCTAAAGATAAAATTATTGAAAATACTAAGCTTAGTAATGATGATATTTTAATTAAATCTATTACAACCAAAGGTGATGAAGTGCAGAATATGAGATTATCAGAGCTTGGTGGCAAAGGTTTGTTTTCTAGCAATATTGAAAAAGAACTTCAGTTAAAAAATATTGATATTGCAGTTCATGCGCTGAAAGATATGCCAGCTAATGAGACAAAAGGATTAAGGACAGATTCTTTTCTTAAAAGAAATGATCCTAGGGAAATTTTAATTACGAAAGATAAAAAGAAACTTAAAGACTTAAATCAAAAGTCAATTGTTGGAACCTCATCATACAGAAGAGAGTTTCAAATAAAAAAAATTAGACAAGATTTAAACTGCAAATTAATTAGAGGAAATGTAGATACTAGGATTAGAAAATTAAATGAAGGAATTTACGATGCAATTATTTTGTCTTATGCAGGTGTCAAGTTTTTAAAATTTGAAAATGAGATCTCTGAAATTTTTTCAGCTGATGAAATAATTCCAAGTGCAGGACAAGGCGTAATTGCTCTTCAGTGCAGGGAGAATGATGATGAGACAATTTCTATTTTAAACAAAATTAATCATGAGGAAACACATAAAAGAGCTCACCTTGAGAGAAATATTTTAAAAGTTTTAGATGGAGATTGTGAAACAGCAATTGGTGCTCATTCAGTGGTTGATGGAGATAAGATTACAGTGGAGGCTGAACTTTTTTCTTTAGATGGTAAACAAAGGTTTTATGAAAAAAAAGTCGGTAATTTGAATGAGTTTAAAGAAATTGGTAAAGAGATTGGAATACTTTTGAAAACAAAATCAAATAATTCATATAAAAGATAATATGCATATTTTGTTAACTAGACCACTAGAGGATTGTTCTGAAATGATATTAAAATTTCAATCATTAGGACATCAAGTTTCTCATCTTCCATTAATAAGAATTGAAAAGGTTAATTATGAAGAAATTAACCTTTCTGAATATGGTGGAATTGTTTTTACTAGTGCAAATGCAGTAAAATTTTTAAACACAGTAAAATTAGATAAAAATGTTAAATGCTTTTGTGTTGGAAACGCTACAGAAAACAAAGCAAGAAGTGTTGGTTTTCAAAATACAATTGCTGCTGAAGGAAATGTTACAAACTTAAAGGAGTTAATTATACAAAGTCATGAGTTCAAAAATAAAGAATTACTTTACGTTAGTGGTGAAACAATATCGGTTGATTTAGATCAACAGTTATTAAGCGAAGGTTTTAAGGTAAAAAGAATTATTAATTACAGAGTAGATCATAATCAAAAATTTGATGAGAAATTTGTAAATGAATTAAAATTAAATATGCCTGATATGGTCTATGTTTACTCTCAAAATAGTGCGTCAAGTTTCTTAAATTTCATAAAGATTTACCAAACCGAAAATTTATGGATGAATACAAATTTGATGTGTATAGGCGAAAAAACCTCGTCAATACTGAACGAAATCAAATGGAAAAAGATTTTTCTTTTTAACCCTGGAGAAGAAGAGTTTTTGTTATATAAAATTTAGAAATGGAATTAATTAATAATTTTTCGGAGATATTTTTATCAGTATGGAATAAAGGAATTCTTGGTGTTGATATCTTTCAAATCTTAATTGGTATTGGAATATTTTTACTATTCTTAATTTTTAGAGGTCTAATAAGCAAATTAGTTATTAAAAAATTAGAAATTATCTCGAAAAGAACAACGAATAAATTAGATGATACTTTTGTTCAATCACTTGTAGGTCCAGCAAGATTTTTACCAATTGTATTAGGATTTTTTATTGCAAGCTACTATATGACTTTCTCACTAGAAGGAAGAGAAGTGGTAGATACAATTAATAGAACTTTGATCACTATTTTAATTTTTTGGGTAATTCACCAAATCATAGAACCAATTTCATACATACTTAGTGGTTTAGACAAATTGTTAACAAGAGAACTTATTGGCTGGATAATTAAATCGCTAAAAATTTTAATTTTTATTTTAGGTTTAGCAGCAGTTTTAGAATTGTGGGGAATTAAAATAGGTCCAATCATTGCAGGTCTTGGATTGTTTGGTGTTGCTGTAGCATTAGGGGCACAAGATTTATTCAAAAATTTAATATCAGGAATTTTAGTTTTAGTTGAAAAGAGATTTAAAATTGGAGACTGGATAGCTGTCGAGGGTATTATTGAAGGTGTAGTAGAAAAGATAGGATTTAGATCAACAACAATTAGAAAGTTTGACAAATCTCTTGCTATTATTCCAAATTTTCAATTTGCTGAAAACGCTGTTGTTAATGTAAGTGAAACTTCAAATTGGTTAATCAGTTGGATTATTACACTTCAATATGACACTACGGTAGATCAGTTAAAAAAAATTAGAGATGAAATCGAAAGTCATATTAATTCAAGCGAAGATTATAATACCTCAATTGGTGTTGCGGTAAGAGTTGATAAATTTTCTGATAGTTCAATAGATATGTATGTAAGATGCTTTACAAAAACAGGAAGTTGGAATAATTGGCTTGATGTAAAAGAAAGATTAGCTATTGCAATTAAGGAAATTGTAGAAAAAAATGGTGCTTCATTTGCTTTCCCAAGTCAGTCGATTTACGTTGAGAAAAAATGATAGCTATTTTTTATTTAGTTTTACAAATTTTAAAATTGTACTCTTATGTTGTGATCGCCAATGTTATTGTAAGTTGGTTAATAGCTTTTAACGTTCTTAATACTCAAAATAGGTTTGTGTATGCAATTTTAGAGTTGAGTTACAAATTAACAGAGCCTTTCTTGAATAAAATTAGACGTTTTTTGCCAAATTTAGGTTCACTAGATATTTCTCCAATCATTCTTCTTTTATTGATTTGGTTTATCGAAATGTGTATGAAGCTGTACATCGCACCAATGATTTTTTAAGAGACAAATATGATTTTAATTGATGGAAAAAAAGCAGCCGCAGAATTAAGAGCAGAGTTAAAGGAAGAAGTTGCAGAGTTAAAATCAAAACATAATAAAGTACCAGGTTTAACAGTAATACTGATTGGTGATTTAACACCTAGTCAGATTTATGTAAGAAATAAAGAGAAGTCAGCAAATGAGGTAGGATTAAAATCTGAAGTAATTAAATATCCAGACTCAGTTGAAGAAAAGACTGTTCTAGAAAAAATTCAAGAACTAAACAGTGATGAAACTGTTTCAGGAATTTTAGTTCAACTTCCTTTACCTAAGCATATTGATAAGCAGAAGGTTATAGAAGCTATTGATCCCTCAAAAGACGTAGATGGATTTCATCCAATGAATGTAGGCAATCTTTCATCTGGTTATGAAAGTTCGGTACCTTGTACTCCACTTGGATGTTATTTGTTGATAAAAAAAATTGAACCTAATTTAAGTGGTAAAAAAGCTGTGGTTGTAGGTAGATCAAATTTAAATGGTAAACCAATGACACAACTTCTTTTAAAAGAAAATTGCACCGTAATTATAACTCATTCAAAAACTAAAGATTTAAAAGCTGAATGTTTAGAGGCAGATATAATTGTTGCAGCTGTAGGTATACCTGAACTTGTTCGAGGAGATTGGGTTAAGAAAGATGCTATTGTCATTGATGTTGGCATAAATAAAACTGATAAAGGTATAGTTGGTGATGTACATTTTGATGAAGTTTCAAAAAATGCAAAAGCACTTACACCTGTTCCAGGTGGAGTTGGCCCAATGACTATTGCCTGTTTACTTAAAAATACCATAGACTGTTTCAAAAGATCGCAAATTTAATAATTAAACCCCAAGCTGTAATCTGTTAATTTATTAGGATGAAAAAACCTAAGCGACCTTACAGATTTGGAATAATTTTTTTACTTCTTACTGTTCCACCCATTGGAGCCACACAGCTAGGTTGGTATTTGCATGACATGCAAACTGGTTTTGATTATGGTATGATTGTAGGCACAATATCAGTGATTTATGCTGCATATTTGATGTATGAAAAAAACTGGCGTGAAGAGGATGAAGATTAAATTATGGAAAAAATAATTTTTTTTGGATTGGTTATTCCTATTATGGCTTATGTTTTATATTTAGGTGGAATGGCAATTATGAATGGTTTTAAGTCTAAGGAAGCTAATAGAGTTGAAAAGGAGCAATCCGAAAGTGAGATCGATGAGATAAGCGAGACTGCTTCTGAACAAAATAGCAATTTAAGTGATGAACTCACTAAATTAAATGGTTTAAAAGAAAAAGGAATTATTTCTCAAGAGGAATTTGAAAAGGCGAAAAATAAACTATTAAATAATTAAATAGTTTAATCATGTTTAATGGTTTTAAAAAAAAATTTGTTAAGGTAAACAAAGGTAAAATTTTTTGTAGATTTAAAGGTAAAGGTCCTCCTTTATTACTACTTCATGGATATCCCCAAACACATGTGATGTGGCACAAGACTGCCCCTGAGCTTAGTAAATATTTCACCGTAATAGTTGCTGACCTTAGAGGATATGGAGATAGTTTGGTTTTACCTGGTGGTACTAATCATAAAAATTATTCTAAAAGAGAAATGGCTAAAGATATGGTTCAATTGATGAGCAAATTAAATTTTAAAAAATTTTTTGTTGCAGGACATGATAGAGGCGGGAGAGTTGCACATAGAATGGCAAGAGATTATAGAAATAAAATTATGGCTTTAAGTGTATTAGATATTTGTCCAACTCTTGATATGTACGAGCACACAGATATGAAATTTGCAAAAGGATATTTTCATTGGTTTTATTTGATACAGCCTGCACCTTTACCAGAAAAAATGATAATGGCAGACCCTAAAAGATGGCTACACAGTCGGTTTAATAGGTCATCTAAACGTGCGATTGGAAGAGTTGAAGATGAATATTTTAGAGCCTTTAGACAAAATAAAAGAATTCATGCAACATGCGAAGATTATAGAGCTGCGGCGACTATAGACTTAGAGCACGATAAAAAAGATAGAAATAAAAAATTAAATATTCCTATCCAAGTTTTGTGGGGAAAAAAAGGAGTAGTTGGAAAGCAGTTTAATTCTATTAAAATTTGGCAAAAATATACAAATAAAAAAATCTATGGTGCAGAAATTAATTCAGATCATTTCATTCCAGAGGAAAGTCCTAAAAAAACTATAAATCATCTAAAAAAATTTTTTCTAGAAAATGTTAAAAATAATTCCAAATAAAAAAAATATTGGAGCAGAAATAATTGTAAATTTAAAAGATGTTTCAAATAAAGATATTTCAAAAATCAAAAAAGCACTGAATAAATATGGAATGTTATATTTTAAAGAACAAAAATTAACTTCTAAACTTTTCATTAAGTTTGCAAAATATTTTGGAAATTTAGCTAACTATCCAAGACTAAAAGGTTTAAATAAAAAATTCCCTCAAATTACAGTGGTGCAAAGAAAATCAACTGATAAAGGGCCAAGTTTTGGTGAACAATTTCATACTGACTCGATTTATACAAAAAAGCCTCCAAGATTTACAATGTTACTTTCTAAACTTGTCCCAAAAACAGGAAAAGCTAATACAGAATTTTGTTCTCAATATCTTGCTTATAAAGAACTACCAAATCCAATAAAAAGAAAATTTAAAAATATTAAAGGTAAATATTCCTCTGAGGGTCCGATATCGGTTACAACAAAAGAAAGAGTAAAAGAAAAAGGAAAAAATATTAAAGAACTTAAATCTTCACATAAAATAATTAGGAAAATCAGTACAAATTATTCGATTTATTGCAGTCCAGGACATTTTGTTGGTTTTAGTTCAAAGATAAAAAATCAAGAAAAATTCAAAAAATTTTTATTTAATCATCAAATTAAGAAGAAGTTTCAATTTTCTTTGCCTTGGGAAAAAAATCAATTGGCTATATGGGATAACAGATCTATGCTCCATCAGGCAACACCCTTCAAAGGAAATAGAATAATGCATAGAATAACGATTAAATAATTTATGTTCACAATTTTTTTAGGACTAACTCCATTTATATTTATTACTTTTTTAGGGTTTGTATTTGGTAAGTTAAAAGTCTTAGACCTTAGTCATGCTAAAATTTTAAATCTTTTTTTGTTCTATATTGCAGTGCCAGCATTGATAATTAAGCTAATAGCACAAAATGAAATTGGACAAGTGGATTTCAAACAAATTTTTTCTTATTTAATTATGCAATCGATATGCGGAATTATTGCTTACTTAATTACTTCAAAATATTTTAAAAGATCAATTCCAGAGTCAATTATTTGGGCTTTAACAGTTGCATTATCAAACCATGTGACTTTGCTTTTGCCAATAACAGAAATTTATTTTCAACAAAATGTAATTACACAAGTTGCAAGTATCATATTAATGGATGGGATAATTTTATTATCTGTAATTGCTTTTTTTCTCGAATTATCTACAAAAAAAAATGTAAATTTATTTAATTTTATTAAAAATTTATTTTTAAACCCATTTATACTTTCAATAATTATAGGTCTATTATTTTTATTATTAAATTTTAATATTGATCAAACACCGATTGAATACACTTTGTCTAAACTTGCAGCATGTGTTTCTCCAGTTGGATTGTTTGCAATTGGCATAACTCTTTCATTTTATACTAAAAATGTAATTAACAAATTATCCGTATCTATTTCAGTTTTAAAATTAGTTATTTCCCCAATAATTTTATTGTTAATTGGATTAGTGTTTTTTAATGCAGGATTGCCAGCTGAAATACCAGGTGCTTTCTTTGTGAGTGTTGCGCCTTGCGGAGTTACTTCTATAGTTTTATGTGCAGCGTATAATGTAAGTCCCGAAAATATAATTAAAGCAATTTTTGTCTCTACTATTGCTTCTATTGGAACTATATTTTTTGCAATTAAGTATTTAACTCTATAACAATTTATCTAAAGGACTAACTTCTCCAATTTTAAAAATAATAGCATCTTCTTTACTAAAACCATATTTTTCAGCACTATCTTTAAATCTAATTGGGGGTTCCATAATCGGCTCTAATGATAAAACAAATGTTCCCCAATGCATTCCTAATACTTTTTTACTTTTTAGGTCCTGTGCAACATTCAAGGCTTCTTCAGGTGTAGTATGATAAATAGTTTTATCAAACATTGGTTTGAAATTATATGCCCCAATATTAATCATTGTCAGATCTATAGGACCATATTTTTCACCTAGTTCTTTGTAGATTTCCCCATATCCGGTGTCACATGCAAATAAAATTTTTTTATTTTTATGTTCTATTAAAAAATTGCCCCACAAAGTTTTATTAGTGTCTGTTAAACTTCTCTTTGACCAATGAACTGCAGGAAGTAAAGAAATTTTCAAATCCTCATTTATAATTATTTGATCATACCAATCCATTTCATTTACATCTTTATATCCTTTAAAATATTTACCAAGATTAAGAGGTGTTAATACTTTTGCACTCTTGAAAGGAAAATTTCTAATTGTTGACATGTCCTGATGATCGTAATGATTATGAGTGAGTAAAAATATATCTGTTTGGGGTATCTCATTTAATTTTATTGCGGGATTAGTAAATCTTTTTGGACCAAAGATAAGTGGTCCAGCATTTTTTGAAAATACAGGGTCTGTTATAAAAGTGGTTTTACCTAATTTTATGAGGTATGTCGCGTGACCTATCCAAGCAATATAATCATTATCTTTATATTTTTCTAAATCAGCTAACACTTTTTCTTTTTCAATCACATGTTCTTTTGGATAAGATAAATCAACTTTTTTTCTTAATTTACTGAAAGTTCTATAAGAAAATTTTCCTGATCTGGATATTATTACTGGAGATCCTTTTGGATTCCTGAAAGTACCATCAGGTAAATGATGATAAGGTCTTTCTTTCATATTATTTTTTTTTCTCCATTAACCATAAATTGTTTCCTGCAAGAAAATATATTTTTCCATTAACTGGGTGAACTTGTATATCTCTTATTCTTCCAATTTTATCTTTGAAAATAATTGTTTCTTCAATGTTAGATGAATTTTTAAAGTTTAATTTTCTCATTGATTTATCTTTTAAAGAAGTAATTAACGCTTCGCCATTCCATTCACTAAATTCTTTTCCCTTATAAATAGTTATAGCACTTGCTGCTATTGAAGGTACCCAGTATTGGATTGCTTTGGTAAAGCCTGGTTTCCATTTAGGTCCAATCTTTGAGCCTGAATAATTTGTTCCACCCCAACCTAAAATTTTCCAACCATAATTTTCTCCTTTTTTTATTTCACCAAACCAATCACCACCTTTTGCACCATGGTTGCTTGCATAAATTTTTCCATCAAAAGAGGAATAGGTTAAGCCTTGAGGATTACGAACACCAATTTGATAAATTTCTGGTAACCAATCTGATTTACCGTCAAACTTAGGGTTATCTTCTGGAATACTACCATCTAAATAAATTCTGATAATACTTCCAGGATGATTTGTCGGATCTTGAGCAATCATACCCCCACCTCTTTCACCAGCAGATGCAAAAAGATAATTGTCTTTAATAGCCAGTCTTGAACCAAAATGATAACCAGATTCTATTGGTGGTTCAGCTTGAAATATATTTTTGAAATCTAAATTTTTTTTATTTAATTTAGCTTTTGCAATTGATGTACTAGTTTTCCAATCCCCTCTATTTTCTGAATAAGAAATCCATAAGTAATTATCTTGGTAAATAATATCTAATAAACCTCCTTGTCCGTGAACAAAATAATTTAAGTTATGTTCAACTTCATAAATTTCTTCAGAAATAATATTTACTATTTTTATTTTTCCAGTTTTTTCAGTGATAATAAGCTCTTCATTATTTATAAAAGATGATCCCCATGGTTCGTTTAAAACTGTCAATTTTTTAAAAGTAAAATTTTCAGAAAAACTTTTCGATGAAAATAATAAAAAGAAAAATATCGATAAAAAATATTTGATCACTTTATGAAAGTTTAGATCTACCACCATCTACAGCAATTATTTGGCCTGTAACCCAAGAACTATCTTCTGTTAGTAAGAATTTAGCAAGAGCAGCAGAGTCTTTACCTTCACCTAACCTTTTAAGAGGATGTGCTTTTGCAATACCTTCAGCTATAGCAGTATTTTTTAACATTGGTTCTGCTATTTTAGATTTTGTTAAACTTGGTGCCACACAATTCACTCTTATGTTTGGAGCAAATTCTGCTGCAAGAGAAACCGTCAATCCTTCAACAGCAGCTTTTGCTGAAGCTATGATTGCATGATTGGTAAAACCTCTTTGAGCAGCAACAGTTGAAAATAATACTATTGAACCTTTATTTTTTTTTAAACTTTCCTGATATCCTTTAATAGCTTCTACAGCAGAATAAAGATTAAGTTTCATACATTTCTGAAAGTCTTGTTCATTTACCATTCTTAATGGTTTCAAATCAATTGAACCTACACAATACGCTAGGCCTTTAATTTCAGAAATATCTGATTTAACTTTTTCTATAAACCCATCCTCTAAAACATCTGCAACGGTATGTGTGCATCCAAGTTTTTCAGCGACAGAACTAAGTTCACTTCCATTTCTTCCAACTAAATGAATATTGTTTCCAGAGTTTTTTAATTGCTCCGCTAAACTTGATCCAATAGAACCTGTCGCACCAAAAACTACATATTTTTCTGACATAAAAAATTTTATTAGTTATATTTAACTATGAAGTTATTTTTTATACTTGGTAATCAATTATTTCCAACAAAATACCTAGACCGCTTCAAAAAAGACCACCTATTTTTTATGGCTGAAGATAAGGGTTTATGCACATATGAAAAGCATCATAAACAAAAAATTTTATTATTTTTATCTTCTATGCGTTCTTTTGCAGATGGATTAAGAAAAAATAAATTTAAATTAGATTATTATAAAATCGAGGATAAAGAATTTAATGAAGATTATTTAAAAAAATTAAAAAAAATAATTACACAAAAAAAAGTAAAAGAAATTTCAAGTTTTGAAGTAGAAGATAAATTTTTTGAAAAAAAAATTTCACAATTTTTTAAAAAAGAAAAAATAAATTGGAATATTATTCAAACTCCCATGTTTTTAAATTCAAGAGCTGAATTTAAAAATTATTTATCAAAATCAAAAAAACCTTTTATGGCAACTTTCTACAAAGATGTTAGAAAAAAATCTGGAATATTGATGGGTTCAGATGGTAATCCTATCGGGGGAAAATGGAGCTTTGACGAGGATAACAGAAATAAATTACCTAAAAATATTTCAATTCCTAAATTTCCAAAAATAAATGAAACCGCTCACACAAAAAAATTAAAGCCTATTATTGAAAAGGAATTTAAAAATCACCCAGGGAGTACAAATAATTTTTGGTTTGCAACAGAATACGAAGATGTAGTTAAACTTTTAAATTTTTTTATAAAAGAAAAATCAAACTTATTTGGTGATTATGAGGATGCAGTTGATCAAAAAGATAATATCCTGTTCCATAGTGCATTAAGTCCTTACATAAATTTAGGTTTAATAACCCCTGAATTTGTTGTCCAAAAAGTTTTAGACTTTCACAAGAAAAATAAAATTAGAATGAATTCTTTAGAGGGTTACATTCGTCAAGTGATTGGTTGGCGAGAATTTATGCGAGGAATTTATCAGTCATACTCTCAAGAAATGGAAACTGGAAATTTTTTCAAACAAAACAGAAAAATGAAAAATTCTTGGTACGATGGAACCACTGGTCTTCCACCTTTGGATTATGCAATTAAAAATGCCGTTAATCATGGTTGGTCACATCATATTGAAAGGTTAATGATCTTATCAAATATTATGAACCTTTGTGAAATCAAGCCAACAATTGTTTACAAATGGTTCATGGAGATGTTTGTAGACTCCTCAGATTGGGTAATGGTTCCAAATGTATATGGGATGGGATTATTTAGTGATGGAGGAATTTTTGCAACCAAACCTTATATTTGTGGATCTGCATATTTTATGAAAATGATGGACTTTAAGAAAGGTGATTGGTGTAACACCATGGATGGTCTTTACTGGAGATTCATAGATCGAAATAGAAAATTTTTTTTAAAAAATCCTCGTTTATCGATGATGGTGAGGATATTTGACAAAATGAAATCTGATAGAAAAAAATTAATTTTATCTGAAGCTGATAAATTTATTAAATTAAATACAATTTGATGAAAAAAGAAAATTTACCAACAAAAATTTGTCCAGTTTGCAAAAGACCATTTACTTGGCGAAAAAAATGGAAGTTGAATTGGGATAGAGTAAAATATTGTTCCAAAAAGTGTTCTAAGCTAAGCTAATCTTAGTGAACATAATAGTATTACAACATATCAAAATAGAAGATCCAGGTTACATTAAAGATTTAATGTTAGCTGATGGATTAAATTTAACTACCATTGAGTTAGATGAAGGTGAAAAAATACCAGATGATTTAAGTAAATTTGATGGAATGTTTTGCATGGGGGGTCCAATGGATACCTATATGGAACAAGAATATCCTTGGTTAATAGAAGAAAAGAAAGCAATTAAAGAATTTGTTGTTAATCTAAAAAAACCTTATTTAGGTTTTTGTTTAGGTTGTCAGCTTTTAGGAGAAGTAGTGGGAGGAAAAGTAGTTAAATCTAAACCAGCAGAAATAGGGATTATGGATATTAATTTCTCTAATGAAAAAGATGAAGATAAATTATTTTCAAAATTTCCTAATACGATTAAAAGTTTACAATGGCATTCTTATGAGGTTCAGGGTATTGAAAACAATAAAGATATAACTTTATTAGCCTCTTCTCCAATCACAAAGTATCAAATTTTTAAATATCAAAATCATGCTTATGGAATTCAATTTCATATAGAAATAAAAGATTCTACTGTTAATGAATGGGGTTGTGTCCCGGAGTATAAAAAAGCTTTGGAAGATCAGCTTGGTAATGGTGCGTTAGAAAAGTTTGATCAATCTGCAAAAGATAACATGAAAGATATGAATAACTACTCTACAATCCTTTATAATAATTTTAAAAAACTTTTATGAATAATAAAATTTTTGAATGGGCAGGGGTTATAACTGCAATATTGTATTCTTTGTTTGTCGCTTTAAATATAGGCATAGAATTTTTTGGGTTTTGTCTACTGTTATTGTCAGCCATTTTAATTGGAATTTGGGCCTATAGAGGTGGTCATAAAGGAATTTTATTTTTGCAATTTTTTTATGCAACTGCTGGAATTATCGGAATGGTTCGTTGGTTTTAATTAAAGCTTGAAACTATTTTAGGAATATAATTTTTAAAATTAAAAAAACCTTTATTACAGTATTGCCAAGCTAATTGATCAAGATTTCTATATAAAAAATCTATCTTTAAATTATTAGAATTTAAAAAATCTAAATTTTCACCTACTGTTGGATACAAACCGTAATAATTTTTAATATTTGTTAATTCACTTATATCTATAATTTGACAATCAATAGATTGATTTTTTAATCTTTGTTCTTGGTCTTCTATTAAATGAGATTTAAATTTCACTAACTTTTCACTGAGTTTTATTGATCTATTTTCATTTTTATTAGAAACTAAGTAAATTTTTTCAAAGTTCTTCTCCTTAAAGTCAGTGATTTCAAACGAGAGATTATTTTCAAAAATTAAAAGACTCTTATTCTCAATCTTTTGTGGGTTATTGAAATCCTGTTTAATTATTTGATAAGATTTTTCAGATACTTTTGGAGGAGCATTTTCATTTAATTTTACATTTTGAAATCTATTGTTAGTGAATTTTTTAATATTCCATTCACTTGCAAGGTAATGTTTTCCTTGAGTTTGAACACCCGCAACCCATCGCCACCCAAGAGTATTTGATGCAGCATCTCCATCATAAAGATGTTGCATAAAAAATTCTGCACCTAATTGCCAAGGCAATTCTAAAGTAAAAATCCAAATACTAGCAAACCACATTCTTGTATGATTATGCAAATAATTGTTTTCTTTAAGCTCTTTCACCCACTCATTAAAGCAATCTACTTTTGTTTTTCCTTCTATTGCCGCAATATAATCTTTATTATCTTTAAATTCATTTTTGATTTTATTTAATTCGATAAGATAATCAGCCCAAACATTTGGTCTAAGTTCTAACCAACCTTTCCAATAAGTTCGCCATAGAACTTCTTGAATAAACTTTTCATTTTTTGAAAAAGAAAATTTACTTAGAGATTTCTGAATGACTTCTTGTTCATTAATTATTCCATGAGTTATATATGGTGATAAGCAAGATATATTAGATCTTTTTTCAGGCCCAAAATCAAAATTTCTTAATTTAGAATATTCTCCAAGATTATTCTCAACAAAATTATTTAATTGATTTAAGGCCTTAGCCCTTGAAGCTTCAAATATCATTTTAAATTATTTTGATTTTTTTTTCTTAAGACCTAATTTGTCACTATGTCTTAATCTTAAAACAACAATTGCTCCAGCTATTAACAAAATAGCAACTGCTTCGTAAACAAGTGCAGTAGGATCCATTTCTTTACCTTGTAGAATAATAAATCGTGCAAGCGCTGTAATTGCAATAAGAAGTGGAAGGGTAATACTAATAGATTGTTGGTTCCAAAAAACCCTAACCATTGCTAGTACTTCCAAATAAAGAAACATTAAAAGCAAATCTGCTAATGTAACAGATTGATTTAAGAACATGTTTTTCATTTCAATCCCAACAGCAATAACAGTACTGATTAAGATAATCACCATTAGTGCTAACTGTAAGTTTTTTGCTATCTTATCCATTATTTATCTTTACTAAAAGGTAACCATTTTTCAATTGCAGATTTTAAGGGACCATCATAAGGGATTGAATAAGAATTCGGGTTTGGACTTGTCAAAACCTCAATTCCTTTTGAAAATACAAATATAAATACTATTACAAATACGATGACCATTATTTTAAAAGGATCAAAATTTTTTGTTTGAAAAACACTTGCAGACTTCTCTTCTGCTCTATGGAATTGTTTAAAAGTCATATAAACGGCAAATATTAAACCTATATGAGCTAAAAAAAGTCCAGCCCATCCAAATGCGAAAGTTGTGTAAGAAAAAACATATAAACTAAAAACAGTAGTCCAAATAAAACTTAAAACTAAAAGAATTTGTAATCTAACTGTTTTAGGAAGTGCGCGTAGATCATTCTTACTATCATCAAATAAAATATTTGCAGCATCTCTCATCCAATTCTTTATTGATTCCATGATCTAAGGATATAATTTTTAGTGATTTAAACAAATGTCAATTTGTCCTAAAGCAATCTAAGTACGAAGCTTTTTCTTATGAAAATTGATAAATCTCTCAACGTTAGATTTATTAAATGATTTATTTTCTTCAAAAGATACCTTTTTCATTGAATATGCGCTGCTATTAGTAACTCTAGATTGAATTGTAATATTTCCTTTATACAATTTAAGTTTAACTGAGCCATTAACTTTACTTCTTTTTAAATCTACAATTTTTTGAAGTTTAAATCTTTCTTTTGAGTACCAATAACCATTGTAAATTAACTCTGCATATCTAGACATTATTCGATCTTTTTTGTGCATAGTTTCTTTGTCTAAAGTAACTGACTCAATTGCTCGATGAGCATTGATTAAAAGAGTTCCACCGGGCGTTTCATATACACCTCTAGATTTGATACCTAAAAATCTATTCTCCACTAAGTCAACTCTTCCAATTCCATTTTTACCTGCGATGTCATTGAGCTTTGTTAATAATTTAGCTGGAGACATTTTTTTTCCATTTATTCCAAAAGGATCACCGTTTTTAAAATTGATAGTAATAAACGATGATTTGTTTGGTGCCTTTTCTGGAGAAATTGTTCGCTGAAAAATAAATTCTGGTGCTGAATTTTTTGGATTTTCTAAAACCTTACCTTCAGTTGATGTATGAAATAAATTGTCATCTACTGAAAAAGGAGGCGCACCTTTTTTATCTTTTGGTATAGCTATGCCGTGTTTTTTTGCATAATTAATTAAGTCTGTTCTAGATTTTAGTTTCCAAATTCTCCACGGAGCTATGATTTTAATTTTAGGCCCAAAATAATGATAGCCCAATTCAAATCTAACTTGGTCATTGCCTTTACCAGTTGCTCCATGCGAAACTGCATAGGCCTTATATTTTTTAGCTACTCTTATTTGATCTTTTGCAATAAGAGGCCTTGCTATAGATGTCCCTAGTAAATAAATACCTTCATAGATCGCATGCCCTCTGATCATGGGATAAACATAATCCTTAACAAAAATATCTTTTAAATCTTTAATAATTATATTTTTAACACCAAATTTTTTTGCATTGGTTATAATTTTTTTTCTATCAATTTCTTGGCCTACATCTGCTGTATAACAAATCACATCTGCATCATAATTTTCTTGAAGCCATTTTAAAATTATAGAGGTATCGAGCCCTCCAGAATAAGCTAGAACAATTTTCTTTTTTGATTTCATCGAATTAACTACAAGCTTTTCTTGAAGCGTTATAAGCTTTAGTAAATCCTAGTAATGAGTAATGATCAATTGTTTGAGAACCTTGTTGATTATATCCAGTGATCATAATTCTAGATCCTTTTCTCATTTGTTTGATCATTTTTAATTCGATTTTATTGTCTGCTATCCACGCAAAACCTTGTTCTTTAATATCAAATTTAAATTTATTCTTTCCTGAAGCAGCTGTTACAGAATTATTTTTATTGAACTCATAACCCGGGGTAACACTCACTTCATTTTTTATATTGTCGTTTGGTCTGAATGCTACAAATAATTTTGCATCTCTTTTATTTGTTTTTGGAGCTTGCAAAATAGGTAAAGATTGCGCAAAGCATACTTTACCATCAGCATCCATAACGACCATTGCCTCCCAATCTTTATATTTACCAATTTTTTTAATTTCTTGAGCTGAAACTTGAGAAACACCACTTATAAAAAATATTCCTAACACTATTGTAATTTTTTTAATTATGGACATGGATTTGGATAAATTGTTTGTACGTGGTTAATTTCTTTAATGACATCATCAGATAAGTTTACATTTACACTTTCTATATTTGTTTTCAACTGCTCCATTGTAGTGGCTCCAATTATTACACTAGTCATAAAGTCTTGGATTTCACAAAATTTTATCGCCATCTGACTCATATCTAGGTCAAATTTTTCACTAATTTTATAATAATGTTCAACGGCATCCTCAGTCTTTGGCTTTCTATACCTTGTCCAGAAATCGAAATCTCTCTCCATTCTTGATCCTTTGGGAAAATTCCTATTTCTATACTTTCCACTTAAATATCCACTTGCAAGCGGAGAGTAAGCTAAGCAGCCAATGTTTTCTCTTATAGAAACTTCAGCTAGTCCAACTTCGTAAGATCTATTTAATAAACTATAAGGATTTTGGATTGACATCATTCTTGGCAACTTTTTATCTTTGGATAACTGAAGATAATTTAAAACTCCCCAAGGGGTCTCATTTGATAAACCAACGTATCTTATTTTTCCCTGATCAATATATTTATTTAACTCTGTAAGAACATCTTCAAATTTATTCCATTCATTTTCTTTATGAACATAACCAAGTCGTCCAAAATTATTTACATTTCTTTCTGGCCAATGAAGTTGATATAAATCTATGTATTCAGTTTTAAGTCTTTTAAGACTGTCATTTAAAGCAGATTCTAAGTTTGGACCTGTAAAACTATTTTCTCCACTTCTTAAATAATCTCTTGCTGGACCAGCAACTTTTGTAGCAAGAACGACTTTGTCTCTTTTTTTAGTTTTTTCAAACCAGTTTCCTATAATTTCCTCTGTATCACCATAGGTTTCCTTTCTTGGTGGTACTGCATATAATTCAGCAGTGTCCCAAAAGTTTACTCCTTGATCTAAAGCAAAATCCATTTGTTCAAATGCTTCAAGCTCAGTATTTTGTTCTCCCCAAGTCATGGTACCGAGACAAATTGTACTCACTTTAATATCGGTATTACCTAAATTTTTGTAATTCATTAGAAATATTAAGTTAAAATTTTGTTAATCTTTTAAGGTATCTTGAATAATTAGTAAAAGAATATATATATTACTTATTATGGAATTTGATAAAAACGGAATACTAAATAGAGCAAAAGCAGCACAACAAACAGCTGCTGTAATGGATGAAGGCTTAAGAGCCTACATGCTAAAAGTTTATAACTACATGGCAACAGGTGTATTGCTAACTGGAATAGTAGCACTATTAACATTTAAAATGTCTGTTGTTACTAATGATGCAGGTTCAATCGTTGGTCTAACGCAGATGGGGAATGCAATTTATTTATCAGGTCTTAAATGGCTTGTAATGTTAGCACCTCTAGCAATCGTTTTTTATATGAGTTTTGGAATTAATAAGATGAGTGCATCAAAGGCACAAACTACGTTTTGGGTTTTTGCAGCTTTGATGGGTCTATCATTATCTTCAATATTATTGGTTTATACTGGAATGAGTGTAACAAGAGTTTTCTTCATTACATCTGCAACATTTGGAGCGATGAGTATCTACGGATACACAACTAAAAGAGATCTTACAAAGTTAGGATCTTTTTTAATGATGGGTCTAATTGGAATAATTATAGCTTCAATTGTTAATATCTTTATGAAATCTTCAATGATGTATTTTGTGATTTCAATTTTAGGTGTTTTAATATTTGTTGGTTTAACAGCTTATGACACTCAGAAAATCAAAAATATGTATGTTGCGTCAGATTCAGGTGAGTTAATGGGCAAGAAAGCTGTTATGGGCGCTTTAACTTTATATCTAGATTTTATCAATCTATTTATAATGTTGTTAAGATTATTTGGTCAAAGAAGATAAATTTATTTTTGAAGTTTCTTCCAGTTGGTATTTTTTAATAAAATTCTAAGATCGTGAGAATTTTTTAGTATCTTACCACTCGTATCAGTAATTAAATATTTAAGATTTTTATTTTTAGGCTTAAAATTTTTACAAATTTTATATAGGGCATTTTCAGTAGCATTTCTAAAAACACTAAACCCCACTTGTTTACTTGATATATTTAAACCATAATCTTTCCAAGATCCTTCAGAAACCATCTTAGCATATAAGTCTAATATAATTTTTAGCTCATCTTTTTCAAAAAACTGTTTTTCTTCAATTTTATTATGAGGATTATTTACTACTAATTTTAAATTACTACGCATCAATCTTATGTTTATTAATTAATGGTACTTGGAACCCCGTGAATATTATTGTGATCGGAAGCATTCCCCACACTTTAAAATTAACCCAAAACTCTTCTGTTTGTGTTCTCCAAATAAATTCATTTAATAAAGCAAGGCCAAAGAAAAAATACATCCATCGTTTATTAAGAATTTCCCATCCAATATCGGTTAGAGGAATAGATCTACCCATAATTTTTTTAAGAATAGGTTCATTGGTAAAATATTTCCCAAAAAATAATGCAAGAGCAAACATAATATTGATGATTGTTGGTTTTACATAAATAAATATAGGATCATTAAAGTAGATAGTTAATCCACCAAAAAAAGTAATTAAAATTCCACTCACCAAAGGCATTGGAGGAATTTTTTTTTCAAAAAACCAAACCACTGCTAATGCAACTAAAGTTGCAACTATCAGTGGAGGTATTGCTACTGATAAATTTTTACCACTATTGTAATAATAGAAAAAAAATATTGCTAAAGGACCGAAATCAGTAACAAATTTTAAAAAAGATTTATTCACTAAAAAGATATTAACATATTTGCCACATCACAAAACATTTATATTTTTAGCATTGATTTTTATTTTTAAATACCCATACTAGGAACAATGCCAGTCCAAAAAGCAAAATTTTCAATTGGAGACATCGTAAAGCATAAACACTTTGAATTTAGAGGTGTGATTTATGATGTTGATTTTGAATTTAATAATTCTGAGGAATGGTATCAATCTATTCCAAAAAATGTGAGACCAAGAAAAGATCAACCGTTTTATCACCTATTAGCAGAAAATGATGAGATAACTTATGAAGCCTATGTTTCTGAGCAAAACTTGCTGATGGATGACTCTGATGAACCAATAAAACACCCTTTAATTGAAGAGATTTTTTCAGGAAAAAAAGGCTCTAGTTATTTCAAGCTTTCTAATTAAGGCAACCATCATTCAACCACATTTAGCTCAAATCTAGGCCATACAAATTAGCTATATTTTTAGTATCTTCTGGTCAAGAATGTTAAACGTTAATTTCAATCTTATTATCTCCCCTCTGCATTCTTGATCAGAAAACTATTTCATAATAGAAATCACCAAAAAAAATTCTAAATTAAAATATGTTAAAACTTTTTGAACCAAATAAGATTTTCAAAATTACGTCAAAAGCACCTAAGTACGTTTTATTTTTGTTTATTGTTGTATTAAGTGTTGGTTTAGTTGAAGCATTAATCATATCGCCTGAAGATTACAAACAAAGTGATGCAGTTAGGATTATGTATGTTCACGTTCCTGCCGCTTGGATTTCACTTGGAATATTTTCTTCTATAACTTTGTTATCTATTTGTGGTTTTGTATTTAGAAACAAAAACTTTTTTTTAATTTCTAAAAGTTTAGCTCCTTCGGGATTTGTTTTTAATATTATAGCTTTAGTTACAGGATCAATTTGGGGAAAACCAACTTGGGGAACATGGTGGGCTTGGGATGCAAGAATTACTTCAATGCTAATTTTAGCTTTGTTCTATGCAATGTATTTAATTGTATGGAGAATTTATGATAAGGAGGAAAAAGTCTATAAGATTTCAACTTTTATAACTATTTTAGGAATTATTAATGTTCCGATTATAAAGTACTCAGTTGATTGGTGGAATACACTCCATCAACCTGCATCTATTAATATTTTGTCAAAAAGCTCAATTCATTCATCAATGCTTTACCCATTATTGATAATGACTGCGGCATTTGCTCTTTTTTCATTGTTAATTTTCTTAATGAAATATAATACAGAACTGATAAAAATTAAAAATAAAGGCTTAGATAGATTATGATAAATGAATTACTTTTTATGAATGGATATGCAGTGTACGTGTTATCTGCTTTTAGCTTTACCTTATTAAGTTTCCTAGGTTTATATTTGGTAACTAAAATGCAATTTGTTAAAGAACAAAACAAATTTGTTGCTAAATTTGGGTCACTTACTACTGAGCAAGCTAATTCTGCAAAATCACAAAGAATAAATAAAGAAATTTTAGCAAACGTAACAAATAATTAACTTTTAAACCATGTATGGTCGAAAAGTTAAATTAAGATTTCTGTTTGTAGTAATAATCTTAATTACTTTAATTTTAACAATATTTTTGATTTTAAGATCATTAGAGGAAAATGTTGTATATTTTCAATCTCCTTCCGAGATAAAATCACTTTCTGAAATAGATAAAAGCAAAATAAGAGTTGGAGGAATGGTTAAAAAAAACTCTATTTCCATAAGCTCAAATGAAGTTAATTTTATAATTACTGACTTTAAAAATGAAATAAATGTTACTTACTCAGGAGCAGTACCCAATTTATTTGCTGAAGGAAAAGGGGTTGTTGCTGAAGGTTTTTTGAAAGATAGAAACTTTTTCTCTGCAACAAAAATTTTAGCTAAGCACGATGAAAATTATATGCCACCGGAAGTAAAAGAAGCATTAGGAGAAAAATAAATTGATCTATAGTCTTATTGGATATTATTCATTAATAATAGGATTTATTATTGGATTATCATTATTTTATTTTTCATATAAAAATTTTAATAACTCAAACATATTAGATACCAAAATATTATCATTTACATTTTTACAATTATTTTTTGTTGTCATTAGTTTTTTGTGTTTGATTTTTTCTTTTGTTATTTCGGATTTTAGTAATGAAACAGTATTTAATAATTCTCACACTACCAAACCATTATTTTACAAAATAAGTGGAACCTGGGGGAATCATGAAGGGAGTTTATTATTATGGTTACTTGTTTTAACGTTATTTATTTTCTTATTTTTAGTGAGGACTAAAAATCAACCAGTAAAATACAAAATTTTAACTCTAGTTTTTCAACAAATAATAATAGTTGGTTTCTTTTTATTTTTGATCAAAACATCAAATCCATTTAATTATATTTTTCCAACACCTACTGAAGGTCTTGGATTAAACCCAATTTTACAAGACCCTGCTTTAGCAATTCATCCACCTGTTTTATATTTAGGATATGTTGGTTCTTCAATTATTTTTTCATCTGTATTGGCAGCAACAAGTTTAAAAATTATTTCTACTAGTTGGGCATCACATATAAAAAAATGGATCTTAATTTCATGGATATTTTTGACTTTAGGAATACTACTTGGATCAATTTGGGCTTATTACGAATTGGGCTGGGGAGGTTTTTGGTTTTGGGATCCAGTTGAGAATGTTTCTCTAATGCCGTGGCTTGCATTAACTACTCTTTTACATTGTATTTTAGTATTAGAAAAAAAATCTATTTTAACTTCATGGGTAATAATTCTTTCTATTGCAACATTTACATTAAGTATGTGTGGAACATTTTTAGTAAGATCAGGAATATTAAATTCAGTTCATACATTTGCTAATGATCCTGAAAGGGGTTTATTTATTCTTGTTTTTTTATTCATTTTGATTTTTTTATCTATTTTAATTTTTTTCTTTTTTCATAAAGATAATGACAGAAAATCTTATAGTTTTTTTTGGTTGAGCAAAGAAACTTCAATATTAATTAATAACTGGTTCATGATGTATTTTTTATCTGTTGTATTAATAGGTACTGTTTATCCAATTTTTTTAGATGTAATTTCTTCTCAAAAAATATCTGTCGGACCACCATTTTATCATAAATTGATAATTCCATTTTTAATTCCATTTTTGCTTATGATGGCGATAGGTCCAAAATTAAAATGGATCAAATCTCAATTAGAAGATAAGATTTATTTAATTTCTTTTTTAATTATCTCAATTTTATTAGCATTTTTAGTATTAAAAAATTTTAATCAAAGTATTTTAATAAATACAATTTTGATATCGAGTGCGCTTTATTTATTCTTTATTACCTTGCGAGATTTTTTTGTAAAAAAATATAAAAATATTTCACAAAATATTGCTCACTTTGGATTTAGTTTATTGATACTAAGTATTTTGTTTAACAATATATTTGCAAGCGAAATTATAACAAATCTTAAGGTTGGTGAAACTTTTGAAAATTCGAAAACTAAGATAGTTTTTGAAAGTGTTGATCAGAAAAAAGAAAAAAATTATAATGCTATTATTGCGAATTTTTCTATAAGTACTTTAAATGGTGAAGAGGATAGATTTTCTCCAGAGCTGAGAATTTATAATCAACCTGTCATTGCCACAAGTGAAGCGGATATTAAAACAACACTTATGTCAGATAAATTTATTGTAATTAATCTGGTTCAAAATCAAGATTTTTTCAACGTAAGATACCAAGTTAAACCATTTATGTTATGGATCTGGTTATCAGTAATTCTAATATCTTTTGCTGGTATTGTTAGCTTTTTACAAAAAAGATCATGAAAAATAAAATATTACCTTTTGCAGTTATTATTATTTTTGGAATAATATTTTTTATTTTTTACAAAGGTTTAGAAGACTCAAAAATATACACTCCAGATGTTAATACAAAAAAAGAGATACCAGTGTTTAATACCAAAGAATTTTTTTCTGGAGAAAATTTGAAATCATCAAGTATCTTTGAGTTAGATAAGGTTTATCTATTAAATATTTGGTCGTCTTGGTGTGTACCATGTCGACAAGAGCATCCTCTTTTGATGAATTTAAATTTAGAGAATAAATTAAATATTATTGGGATGAATTATAAAGATAATTTACAAAATGCGGAAAATTTTTTAAAAGAACTAGGAAACCCTTATAAAGAAATCTTTATTGATTTAGATGGTACAATTGCAATTGAGTGGGGAGCATATGGGGTTCCTGAATCATTTTTAATTTATAATAATGAAATTATTAAAAAATATGTTGGACCTCTTAACCAAGAATTAATTGATGAAATTAATTTATTGATAAAATGAAATATCTAAAATTCTTTTTAATTGTTATAATATTATTCCCTTTAAATAGTATTAATGCTGAGGAGAACGATAAAAGAAATAAAATAACTAAAAATTTACGATGTCTTATATGTCAAGGTCAATCGGTTTATGATTCAGATTCTGAATTTGCAAATAGTTTAAAAATTGTAGTTGATAAAAAGCTTCAAGAAGGTCTTTCTGAAGATCAAATTTATGAATATTTTAAAACTAAATATGGAGAATGGATACTTTACGATCCTGGTTTAAATAAAAATACATATATTCTTTGGTTATTGCCGATATTGATATTTTTAATCGGAGGTGCAATAATCTACAAAAGCTTTATAGTTAAAAAAAAAATTAATTAATGATGAATTTAAAAAAATTTTTAATCAATCTGTTAATGATCACATTCGTATTTTCTTCGATTGCAGAAGAAAAAGTTTTAAAAGATCAAAATACAGAATTCAGTCTTTATACAGGAATGTTTGATTTTAGTGATGATGGAAAAAAATCAACTTTAATTGGTTTTCAACATCAGAATGAAAATTTAAATAGAGATACTTTTTTAGGAAATCTTTCTCCTATAACTGGATTTTTAATTACAGCTGATAATGCAGGATATATTTATACAGGCGTTCAAGCTCAATATAAATTAGGAGCATTAAATTTAACACCCAGCTTTACACCGGGAATATATCATGAGGGAGATGGTAAAGACTTGGGCCATTTAATTGAATTTAAAAGTGAGTTACAAATTTCACTTGAGCTGTCAAAAACAAGTGAATTAGGTCTTTCCTACAATCATATTTCTAATGCAAGTCTAGGAGATAAAAATCCTGGGGCAAATAGTTATATGTTTAATTTCTTTAAAAACTTTTAATAAAGATACATCATGAATATCAATGACTGTTATAATTTTGAAGATTTTAGAAAATTAGCTAAAAAAAAATTACCAGCTCCTATTTTTCATTATATTGATGGCGGAGCAGATGATGAAGTTACTTTAAATAGAAATACAGATGCTTTTAATGATTGTGACTTAGTCCCAAATATTCTTAATAGTGTTGGTGAGCCAGATATATCAACTACTGTTTTTGGTAGAAAAATTAGTATGCCATTATTTTTATCTCCTACGGCAATGCAAAGTTTATATGACCCTGAAGGAGATAAAGCTTCTGCTAGAGCTGCAGAGAAGTTTGATACAATTTATAGCATGTCCACAATGGCATCTTTTTCAATTGAAGAGGTTGCAAATGTTTCTAGTGGTCCCAAACTTTTTCAACTTTATATTCACAAAGATAAATCAATTACTGATGATTTAATTGAAAGATGCAGTAGAGCTAATTTTGATGGAATGTGTATTACTGTTGATACACTTGTTGCTGGAAACCGAGAAAGAGATCACAGAACAGGATTTACTACACCGCCTAAATTTACTTTGGATAGTTTATTGAGTTTTGCAATGAGACCTGGATGGGTTTTCAAATACTTTACTAATAAAAAATTTGAATTAGCAAACATTAAAAATAAAACAGATAAAGGCACCAATATTGCAAAATCAGTTATGGATTATATTAATGAACAATATGATCCAGCAATGAATTGGAAAGATGCAGAATATTGTATAAAAAAATGGAATAAGCCTATGGCCCTAAAAGGTGTAATGTCAGTAGAAGATGCCAAAAGAGCAATAGATATTGGTTGTACAGCAATCATGATTTCAAATCATGGAGGAAGACAACTTGATGGATCAAGATCTCCATTTGATCAAGTTAAAGCAATTTCAGATGCTGTTGGTGATAAATTAGAAATTATTCTTGATGGTGGTGTAAGAAGAGGAACACATGTTCTTAAAGCTTTAGCCGCAGGAGCAACTGCATGTAGTTTTGGAAAAGCATTTCTTTTTAGCTTAGGTGCTGGTGGACAAAAAGGTGTTGAAAGACTTTTAGAAAATATGCAAAAAGAAATTAGAAGAAATATGATTTTAATGGGCTGTAAGTCTGTTAAAGACCTTGATGCGTCAAAAATAATATATAGAGACTAAAATATAAGAATTTTAAGCATTTATTTGATAAATTAAAATTTTAAACTAAATAGACAAAAAACTAATTTTCGTTTAGTTTGTCGATTTTAATTTTTAAAATGTTATGGAACTTGCAAAATCATTAAATAGGCTTGGAACTGAAAGTGCTTTCTCAGTTTTAGCTGAAGCGAAAAAGCTTGAAGCTCAAGGTAAACCTATGATCCACTTAGGTCTAGGTCAACCTGATTTCAAAACTCCAAAGCATGTTGTTGAAGCAGCAAAAAAAGCATTAGATGATGGCCATCACGGATATGTTCTTTCAAATGGTATTTTAGAATGTAGACAAGCAGTAACTAGATGGATTAAAAAGCGTTACAGTGCGGAAGTAGATCCTGAAAGAATTATAATTATGCCAGGTGGAAAACCAACAATGCATTATGCAATACAGTGTTTTGGTGAACCAGGAGCAGAGATAATTCATCCTACTCCAGCCTTCCCTATTTATGAGTCTATGATTAATTATACAGGCTCTACCGCAGTGCCTTACGATTTAACTGAAGATAAAGATTTAAAGTTTAGTGCAAATAAAATTTTATCTTTAATCACTGATAAAACCAGATTGTTGATTTTAATAAATCCAAATAATCCTACTGGAAGTTTTGTAGAAAAATCAGAAATAGATAAATTGGCTGAGGGTTTAAAGAAACATCCTCATGTTACTATTTTAAGTGATGAAATTTATAGTAGACAAATTTTCGATGATAAGGAAATGCCAACATTCTTTAATTATCCTGAATTAAGAGAAAGATTAATTGTCTTAGAGGGGTGGAGCAAAGCTTATTCTATGACTGGTTGGAGACTTGGATGGAGTTTTTGGCCAGAAAATTTAGTTGAGCATGTAAATAAATTATTAATTAATAGTGTCTCATGTGTAAATGCTGCTGCTCAATTTGCAGGTATCGCAGCTTTAGACGGACCTGATGACTCAATTGATGAAATGATGGAAAAATTTACTTTAAGAAGAAAATTAATTCACGAAGGTTTAAATAGTTTGCCTGGTGTAGAATGCAGTTTACCTGGTGGAGCGTTTTATGCGTTCCCTAAAGTTATTGGAACTGGAATGGACGGCAGTGAATTTTGTAAAAGAGCTATGCATGAGGCGGGTGTTGCTATAGTTCCTGGTACAGCTTTTGGAAAAACTTGCAAAGATTATGTCAGATTTAGCTTTGCAGCCTCTAGAGATAACATTTCTAACGCATTGGAAAATATCAAAAAAATGTTAGGCTAAGCTATGTCTGAAATAGCTTTACCAAAAATTGATAGTTCTATTTTAAATAGAAAAAGTGAAATAGTGAAAAAACTTACAAAGTTAACTAATATAGAAAATGTATTGAGTGAGGCTGATGAATTAAGACCATATGAAACTGACGCTTTATCAGTTTATACGCAAACACCATTAGCCGTAGTACTTCCAGAAAACACAGAAGAAGTAAGTGAGATATTAAAATTTTGTCATAGTGAAAATATTAAAGTTGTACCAAGAGGCGCAGGCACAGGATTGTCTGGCGGAGCATTACCTCTTCAAGATGCTATTCTTCTTGGTTTAGGAAAATTTAATAAAATATTAGAAATTGATTACGAAAATAAATGTGTTGTGACTCAGCCAGGAGTTACAAATCTAGGCATTACTCATGCAGTTCAACACAAAGGATTTTATTATGCGCCAGACCCTTCGAGCCAGTTAGCATGTTCTATAGGTGGAAATGTTGCTGAAAATTCTGGTGGGGTTCACTCATTAAAGTATGGAACGACTACAAACAATATTTTAGGTGTACAAATGGTAATGATGGATGGAACTATTTGTAGATTTGGAGGCAAATCATTTGATCAAGAGGGATATGATCTTATGGGTTTAATTTGTGGTTCAGAGGGTTTATTGGGGGTTGTCACTGAAGTTACAGTTAAAATTTTAAGAACACCTGAAGTAGTAAGAGCGGCTTTAATAGGTTTTCCATCTATTAAAGAAGGTGGAGATGCAGCCTCAGAAATTATTTCAAGTGGAATAGTTCCAGCAGGAATGGAAATAATGGATAAGGCTTTAATTGAGGCAACAGATAATTTTAGTAAAGCGGGATATCCACGAGACGCAGAATTATTATTAATAGTGGAACTTGATGGTACAGAGTCAGAGGTTAATGAGTTAATTAAAAAGGTAGAAGCAATATGTAAAAAAAATAATTGCTCTAGTCTTAAACTTAGCAATAGTGAAAAAGAAAGACTTTCATTCTGGGCTGGAAGAAAAGCAGCTTTTCCAGCGTGTGGAGCTATGGCACCTGATTACTACTGTATGGATGGTTCTATTCCCAGAGGCAAGCTTGCCGAAGCATTATTAGAAATAAAAAAATTATCTGAAAAATATGAACTACCAGTGGCAAATTGTTTTCACGCAGGTGATGGAAATTTACATCCACTTATTATGTTTGATGGAAATGATAAAGAACAACTTAGAAAAACTGAAGAGTTTGGTTCAGAAATATTAAAAACATGTGTGAGACTTGGTGGAGTAATTACAGGAGAGCATGGTGTTGGTATAGAAAAGCGAGAACTTATGTGTGAAATGTTTAATGATAACGATATTCAACAACAATTGAGTATAAAAAAGTCATTAGATGAAAAAAATTTATTAAATCCTGGAAAAGTTTATCCTATACTTAGAAAATGTGCAGAGGAAGGAAGGGTTCATGTCCACAAAAATAAAGATAAATTCCCAGATCTTCCAAGATTCTAATAACGTCTATTATCCCAAAGATGAGACAGAAGTTTCAGAATTAATTAGGGAACTATATAAACAAGATTCTCCAACAGAAATTATCGGTAACAATTCAAAAAGTTTTATTGGAAATAAAACGCAGTCAGCTAATACTACGTCTTTATCTAAAATCTCAGGTATTATCGATTATAGACCTGAAGAATTGTATATTAAAGTTAAAGCCTGTACACCAATCAATGAAATCGAGCAGGTCTTAAGCGAAAATAATCAAGAGTTAGCTTTTGAACCAATAGACTTTGGGTATATTAAAGAAGGTAAGTCAAATAAAGGGACAATAGCAGGATACTTATCTTGCAATTATGCAGGTTCAAGAAGATTTAAAGTTGGTAGTGTTAGAGATCATGTCCTAGGTTTTAAGGGAGTTAATGGAAAAGGAGATATAATTAAATCAGGAGGTACTGTTGTAAAAAATGTTACAGGTTATGATTTATCAAAACTAATAGCAGGCTCATTTGGTACTCTTGTTGCTTTAACCGAAATTACGTTAAAGGTGTTACCTAAGAAAGATTCTTCTAAAACTGTAATAATTTATCCCAGTAATTTCGAACAAATTTATGATTTTTTTAATAAACTATCTAGCTCAAGTAGCGAAATTTCTGGCGCTGTTTTTATTCCTGAACAATCAAAGGTTAAAGATTTTGTTACTAAAAAAAATTCTGTTTTTAAGTTTAATGATCTTAAATCAAATGTTTCATTTGTAGCATTTAGAGTCGAAGGGGACAAAATTTCAATTGAAGAAAAAATTAACAATTTAAAAAAAGAACTTGAATTAAATAATTCAGATATTTCTACTCTTGATGTTTATCAATCAGAACCATTTTGGAAAAAAGTAAATAATTTAGAGGTTTTTGAAAAGACTGAACATAATTTAATACGAATGGTGATACCACCTGCAAATGGTTCAAAATTATGTAAACATTTAGAAAACAACCATAACTATTTTGTTGATTGGTGTGGGTCGTTATTCTGGATTGAAGTTAATAGTAAAAAAGAAGAAAAGATTAAAGATTTAAAAAAAATGGCAAAAGATTTTGGAGGTTATTTGACAGTAATTAAAACTTCATCAGAATATGATTACGGAGAGGCTATTTTTACTGTTGATAAAGTACGTTTAATCATTTCTGAAAAAGTAAAACAAAGTTTTGATCCTAAAAGAATTTTAAACCCAGGAAAAATGTATAGAGGAGTTTAATGCAAACAAAATTTACAGAAGAACAACTTAGAGATCCTGACAATTTTGCAAACGAAAAAGTTTTTAAAAAGTGTGTGCATTGTGGAATGTGTAATGCCACATGCCCTACGCATCAACTTCTAGGTGACGAGTTAGATGGTCCCAGAGGACGTATTTATCTAATTAAAGATATGTTGGAAAATAATAGGAAACCAACTGAAAAGGTTGTAAAGCATATCGATCGATGTCTATCATGTTACAGTTGTATGACTACCTGTCCTGCTGGAGTAAATTACATGCATATAATTGATCATGGAAAAAAATATATTGAAAAAAATTATCAAAGATCTCTCTTTGATAAGCTAATAAGGTATTTTTTATCTATTACTCTTCCAAATACAAAAGTTTTTAGATTATCAAGTTTATTAGTAAAATTATCTAAGCCATTCAAATTCTTAATGCCATCAAAAATTAAGGACATGATTGAGTTAATGCCTACAAATTTTCCTAAAAAAAGTTTACCAATTAAAGAAGTTTATAAATCTTCTTCTAAAAAAAGAATTGCTAGAGTTGCCCTTTTAACAGGATGTGTACAAAAAGAGATATCTCCTCAAATTAATGAAGCTACAATAAGGTTATTAAATAGACACGGTGTAGAAGTAATTGTTCCAAAAAAAATTCGCTGTTGTGGATCTTTAAATCATCACCTTGGAAAAGAGGAGGATGCGCATCAAGATTTTAAAAATAATATAAACACTTGGTATGAGGAGCATCAAAAAGGAAATTTGGATGCAATTTTATCAAATACGTCTGGTTGTGGAACAACCATGAAAGATTATGGATTTATTTTTCGTGAAAATAAAGAACTAAATAAAAAAGCCAAAGTAATATCAGAACTTACAAAAGATATATCAGAATATATATTTGAAAGTTTGAAACTTGATATTAAAGATAAAGGAAAAAAATATAAAGTAGCATATCACTCTGCATGTTCAATGCAGCATGGTCAAAAGGTTCATTCGCAGCCAGTTTCATTACTTGAGAAAACTAATAATGAAATTATGGAAATTCCAGAAGGCCATATATGCTGTGGATCAGCTGGTACTTACAACATTTTACAATCAAAAATTGCAAAACAATTATTAAAGAAAAAAGTAAATAATATTGAAAGTTTAAATCCAGATTTTATCTCTACAGGAAATATTGGTTGTATTACCCAAATCGCTCATGGTACTAAAGTTCCAATATTGCATACAATTGAAGTTTTAGATTGGTACACTGGAGGACCAAAACCTGAAATTTTAAAATAAAAATTATGAAAAAGGTTTTAATTACAAGACGTTTAATAAGAGAAAGTGAAGATAAAGCATCTAAATTATTTGATGCTAAATTTAATACTAATGATGAACTTTATTCACAAAAAAAAATTATTGAAATGAGTGAAGGATTTGATGGCATATTATCATCACTAACTGAAAAATTAGATGCAGAAACAATTAATCAATTACCAGATTCTGTAAAAATTATTTCTAATTTTGCAGTTGGATTTGGAAATATTGATTTAGAAGCAGCAAAGAATAGAGGTATAGCGGTAACTAATACACCAGAAGTCTTATCTGATGCTACAGCAGAGATTGGAATTTTATTAATTCTAGGAGCATGCAGAAGAGCTTCTGAAGGAATAGAGTCCGCTAAAGAAGGAGGATGGAAATGGTCTGCTGATTATTTAATTGGAAAACAATTGACGGGAACGAGATTGGGAATTTTAGGTATGGGTCGTATTGGACAAAAAATTGCAAAAATTGCAAAATCTTTGGGTATGGTTATTCATTATCATAATCGTTCAAAATTAAGTGAAGATAAAGAGCAAGGCGCAAAATATCATGACAGCATAAAAAGTCTTTTTTCAGTCTCAGATGTTTTATCAATTTGTTGTCCAGCAACTAAAGAAACAGAGAACTTAATTAATAAAGAGACTGTTGAGTATTTTCCAAAAGGTGCAGTCATAACTAATGTTGCTAGAGGTGATATAGTTGATGATGAAGCTTTAATTGATGCTTTGAATAGAAGAAAAATTTATGCTGCAGGATTAGATGTTTATAAAAATGAACCAAATTTAAATCCTGGCTATTTAAAAATTCCAAGTGCTTTCGTTTTACCTCATCTTGGGAGTGCTACAAAAGATACAAGAATTGCAATGGGAAATTTAGCGATAGATAATCTCGATGAGTTTTTTAGAACTGGAAACTGTATTAATAAAGTAAATTAAAATGTCTCAATCGATAGCTTTCATTGGCGTTGGTAACATGGGTTGTCCAATGGCTGAAAATTTAATGAAGGCGGGTATATCTTTAAAAGTTTTCGACGTTTCAAAAAAAATGCTTGATGTTGCAAAAGATAAAAATCTTGAAACAGTATCGAACTTAGATGACTTAATCACAGCTGATGTTAAAACGGTTATAACTATGCTTCCAGAAGGTAAGCATTCTAAGGATGTTTATTTAGGAGAAAGTGGAATAATAAATAAAGTTTCAAAAGATTGTCTTTTAATCGATTGTTCAACAATTGATATTCAAACTTCTATTGAGATTGGGAAAAAAGCTTCGGAAATAGGAATAAAAATGATCGATGCGCCAGTTAGCGGTGGAGTAATGGGAGCCCAAAAAGCAACTTTAAATATAATGGTTGGTGGATCTAAAGAAGCATATGAAAAAGCACTTCCTTTATTAAAAATCATGGGAAAAAATATATTTCATGCAGGTGATTTAGGTAGCGGGAATGGTGCTAAGATCTGCAACAATATGGCCCTAGGCATTGCAATGATTGCTGCTTCAGAATCATTAATGTTAGCAAAAAGATTAAATATGGATATTAAAAAAGTTCATGAAATTATGAAAAATGCATCAGGTAACAGTTGGCCAATTTCTGTTTATCCACCTTTACCTGGTTTAATTGATGGCACGCCTTCAAATAATAATTATCGTCCAGGTTTCTCTGCAGGAATGATGAATAAAGATCTTAAACTTGCAAATGATTGTGCGAAAAGCGTAAATGCTGAAACACCATTAGGAAAAATGGCTCTAGAAATTTATAATCAATTTTGTAAAGAAGGAAATGATACTAAAGACTTTTCAGCAATTTCTAAAGTTATAGGTGGTAACGCTTGGGACTATCCAATTGACTAAATAAATTTATTGTAAATGTTTATAAATTGTCGTTCTAGATACACCTAATTTTCTAGAAGTCGCAGAAATATTATTTGTTTCATCGAAAGTTGATCTTATTAAAGTACATTTCTCTCTTTTGATTTTTGTATCTTCACAATTTTTACACGTACTCCTTTTCCTTTCTTTTTTTGTTTCAACAAATTTGTTTTCTTTAAAAATTTGACTTTTGATCACAAAAACAGATGAGCCTAAATGATCAGTAATTTTTAATGTTTTATTATTTAATAAATCTGATGCAATAGATGAAAATGAATTAGTAAAAATTTTATTAAAATTTTCGTTTTTCAGATCTACCAATCCATTAAGCATAATTTTAGCATTACTGTTTGCACCTACTATTAGACCATCTCCATTGACCGCCAACAAACCGACACTTGTTGTTGATAAATATTCTTGACGAGGATGAAAGGATAAAATTAATTCATGCTCAAACTTTTTTAAAAATAATTTTGTTTCGATACTTCTAGTTGCAAGTTTCACTAAAGCCAGAGTGTGTTGTTCTCTTGACATATAGTCAGTTGAGGCATCTATAATTCCAATAGTTTTACCGTCATAATTGATTATTGGACTTGCAAAACAAGATATATTTTCATGTGCTATAAAAAAATGTTCTTTTCCTGAAACTATTGTTGGTTTTTTTAATTCAACAGACAACCCTAAACCATTTGTACCACAAACCTTCTCCGCCCATATAGATCCTGGTATAACAGTTTTACCTACATCCGTTTGAAGACAAGTTTTGTCATAAATTGTATCAAGTACTAAACCATTCTCGTCTGAATACGCGACCATAAAATTAGTTCCAGCAATTTGTGAATATAAAAGTTCTAATTCAGGAAGAACTATTTTTCTAAGAGCCTCATTTTTTTCTTTAATCTTTTTTAATTCAATTGAAGATACCACGCTTTGTTTTGGATCCTGAAATGGATTAAGCCCCTCAGCAATACACCTCGACCAGCTATCAGAAATTTCTTTGCCCATTTCATAGGACATCATTCCTCTTTTTTTAAGAATATTTTTAAATTCTTTGCTTGTTGAAGATAAATTTCCCATTTTTAAAAGATAAATAAAAATAGACTATTCAACAACTAACCACAGGTTGTATTTGTTAACTATTTGGACACTTAAAAGTGGCATTGACTCCATTGCAATTCAATTTTTTAATAATGTTTTAGAAAATTAAAGAGGAGAGAAACGATGAAAGCACAGGTTTTGCACAAGTATGACCCAGAAATGAAGGAAAAAGTTTGGGTTACAGGTGAAGAAATGCCAGATCCAAAGATTGAAAAGGCATCAGATGTAATTGTTAAAATTGGTGCTGCAGGAGTTTGCAGAACAGATTTACATATAATTGAAGGAGTATGGAAACATATTCAAGATCCAGATGGAACTTTGTTACCATGTGTAATGGGACATGAAAATGCAGGATGGGTAGAAGATGTAGGTAAGGATGTTACAGAATATAAAAAAGGTGACCCAGTTATTTTACACCCATTAATTTCAGGAACGGGCGGTACTTGTTTAGATTGTAGAAGAGGTAATGATATGCATGCTGCTGCCGGAGCATTTCCTGGTTTAAGTATTAAAGAAGGAGGATATTCAGAGCTATTAAAAACGAGTGTTAGAAATTTAATTAAGCTTCCAAAAGTTTTAGCACCTAAAGATGTTGCACCTTTTTCAGATGCAGGTCTTACAGCTTATAGAGTTGTTAAAAAAGCTACTAGACATTTATTGCCAGGTCAAAGCTGTACAATAATTGGTGCCGGAGGTTTAGGACATATTGCTATTCAATGTTTAAAAGCAATGTGTGCTGCTGATATTATTATAGTTGAGAAATCTGAAGCAGCTTTAAAACATGCAATGGAACTTGGTGGCGATCACGGAGTTTTAATTGATGGAAACGAAATTGAAAAAGTTCAAGAACTAACTAAAGGAAAAGGTTCAGAAGCTGTTATCGATTTCGTAGGTGAAAAAGGATCTACTGCCATGGGAATTCAAATGACTTCTAATGGTGGTTTTTACTACATTGTTGGATATGGAGAAGAAATTAAATCATTAGCAGTTGATTTAATTATTTCTGAAAAAACAATCGTAGGAAATTTAGTGGGAACGTGGTCTGAGTTATATGAATTGATGGAGTTAGCTGATAGAGGAAAAGTAAAGCTATCCATGCAAGAATATAAATTGGACGATGCTAATAAGGCGCTCCATGATCTTAACGACGGTAAAGTTAAGGGACGAGCTGTTTTAGTTCCGTAATTAAGTAAAGGAAGAGAGAGGTAATAATGAAACTAATGAAAACCTGCTTGACGGCTATTATATCAAGTTTAATGATATTTAGTCCTATGGCATATGCTGATAAGTGGAGCGATCAGTTCCCACATATCAAAGCTACAGGAGATATTCCTGGTGACTGTTCTTATGAGAAGATGTCTAAGAAAAATTACAAAGGAAAAACTCTTAAAATAAACACGCACGCAATTCCAGTAATGGGAGAGCCAACAGCTTTACACGCTGAACAGTTTGAGAAATTAACCGGCGCAAAAGTTGAAGTTACACATACACCAGCAGGTGATTTGTACTCAAAAGCAATGGTTCCTTTCCAAGCTGGACAAGCTCCTTACGATGTTGTGTTTGGATTTTCTAACTTCATCAATGACTGGAAAAGATATTTAGCACCAGTTCCTAAGAAGTATATGAACTCACCTGAGATGAAAGACGTAACTAAATCTCATATGGGTGTATCATCTTGGGATGGAACTATGTATCAATACCCAGTTGATGGTGACAGACATTATTTAAAATATAGAAAAGATGTCATTGATAATCCAGAAATGCAGAAGAAATATAAAGCTGATACAGGTAATGAGTTAAGAGTTCCAAGAACTTGGAAAGAATACGCTCAAATGGCTAAATATTTCAATGATTGGGATTGGGATGGAGATGGTGAAAAAGAATATGGTTCAGCTGAAGTTATGAAAAAAGATGATTTAATGTTTGCAGCTTTTTTCAGCAGATCAGTTGCTTATGCTAAAAACCCTAGAACTCCAGGTGGTTTCTTTTTTGATTTAGAAACAATGAAGCCAAACATCAATAATCCAGGATTTGTTGAAGCATTAACTGATTGGGTTGAAGCTACTAAATATGTTCCTCCAGGAGGAACTAACTTTGGTCTAGGTGATGAAATCGGATCATTTGGTGGTGGACAAACTTTATTTAGTTTCTCTTGGGACGATGCATTTATTGCAGCGATGCAAGATGACAGCCCAATTAAAAATAAAGTTGGTGCAGCTCCACTTCCAGGTGCTGATAAAGTTTGGAACAGAGTATCTAATAGCTGGGAAAACCAATACAACCAGGCTCCTTACATTGTTTGGGGTTGGGCTGTAGGTGTTGCTAAGAAAAGTAAGGTAAAAGATATGGCATTTGATTATCTTTGCTTCTTTTCTAATGGTGCAAACCACCAAGCTGATTTAGCTATTGGTAGATTTGGTGTTAACCCATTTAAAAACTCAGACTTCGATCCTAACATTTACATTAATAGTATGGGTTGGGATCCTGAGATCGCTAACAGTTACACCCAAACACTTTTAGATATGGAAAAAAGTAATAACAGAGTTTTCCCTCTAAGAGTTCCAGGTGTATTTGAATTTACAAGTGCTGTTGCTACAGGAACTTCAAAAGCTTTAGCAGGACAATTATCTCCTCAAGAAGCTTTAGACGAAGTTGCTAAAGAGTGGGAAGCAATTGTAAGCAGAGTAGGCAAAAAAGCAGTTCAAGATGCCTATGCTGTTGGTGTCAAAATGGAAGACAACAAGTTATAATTAAAAAATACTTTATGTGGCCATTTATTTAAATGGCCACATATTACAAAAATAATATAATCCTTTTTATATAAATGAATTTTAAGCATAAATATTTCTTCTTATTTCCAGGCTTATTTGTGTTGATAGGAATATTAATTTTTCCAATTATTTTCGTAGTTAGATTGAGTTTGTCAGGATGGAATAGTTATAATCCTGGTTTAGATTACATAGGTTTAGAAAATTATATAAGATTATTTACTGATGATCCAAGATTCTGGGAATCATTTTTTAGATTGAGTTTTTTGTCAGTTACAACAGTTATCTTGCAATACGTGATTGGTTTTGCATTGGCACATATGGTTTGGAAAGATATTAAATTTAAAAGATTTTTTAGAGTTCTTTTTTTAGTTCCAATGATGACAACCCCGGTGATCATGACAGTTATTTGGAGAACCTTTTTTCATGAATCTTTAGGACCAGTAAATGATATGTTGTCAGTTTTTGGTGTAGCTCCAAAGTGGCTGACAGATCCAGTTATTGCAAAATTTACAGTTATTATAGTTGAGGTATGGCAATGGACACCATTTATGTTCTTACTTTTATTAGCTGGGTTATTATCATTACCTAAAGAACCATTTTTGGCAGCTGCAATTGATGGAGCTAGTCCAGTTAGAAAATTTATTTATGTAACATTTCCATTGATGGCTCCCATTTCAATTGGAGCAATAATTATAAGGTTAATTGAGGCATCAAAGATTATGGACACAGTTTATGTTTTGACCTCAGGTGGACCAGGTACTTCTACGGAAACTTCAAGTTTTTATATCTTTATTAAAGGATTGAGAGAATTCCAGATGGGTTATGCAGCGTCAATGTCATTTACTTACTTAATAATTATGATCATAAGTCTAACTATTATAGCAAAAGTATTAACTAAAGTTTTATTAAAAGAATAGATAATGAATAAACTATACATTTTTTTGAAATATTTTTTTATTGTCGTTTGGACAGTATTTGTTGTTGCTCCTTTTCTTTGGGCTTTAACAACATCTTTTAAAGATTTTCAGTCTGTTAATGGAGGGGTAACATATATTCCATGGGTTGATTTTGAGCCAAACTTAGAAGGTTGGAAGGTATTAGTTAAATCACCAGCTAAAGGTGGAGTGGATATAATTGAACCTTATTTTAATAGTATGTTTGTCACTTGTACAGCAAGTTTAATTAGTATTATTCTTGGAACGTTGTCTGCTTATGCATTATCAAGATACACATTTAAGGCAGGATTTGTAAAAAATAATGATATCACTTTTTTCTTTATCTCACAAAGAATTATGCCACCAATTGTCTTATCAATACCGTTTTTTTTATTTTTAAGTTCAATAAATTTATTAGATAGCCTTACAGGATTAATTGTAGTCTATATTGTTTTATTAATGCCAATAGCAGTTTGGATTATGGTTGATTTTTTTAACAAAGTTCCAAGAGAAATTGACGAGACAGCTCTAATTGATGGTTGCAACCCTTATCAAGCTTTTTTAAAAGTGGTGTTACCAAATTCAATACCAGGATTAATTGTAGCTGGAATGTTTTGTATAATTTTTGGATGGATAGATTTTTTCTTTGCTTTTATTCTAACTTTTACCGAGGTGCAGTTATTACCAGTTAAGATTGTTGCGCTAAATTCATCAGTAACTCCTTGGTGGAGTTTATCAGCATCTGCTTTAGTTTCAGTAGCACCGTTAATTATTGTTGCATTTATAGTCGAACGATATTTATCAAAAGGAAATTTGTCAGGAGCTATTAAGTAATGGATTTAGTTGCAAATAATTTATCATACAAGCTGGATAATCAATATCATTTAAACAAAGTATCGTTTAATTTTAAAGAAGGGAATCTTTATACAATTCTAGGAAGAACGCTATCTGGAAAAACAACTCTATTAAAAACAATAGCTGGTCTTTTAACACCAGACAGTGGTGAAATTGAATTTGATGGAAAAAATTTTTTAAAAGTTCCTGTCTGGGAAAGAAATGTAGCAATGGTTTATCAGCAATTTATAAACTATCCTCATTTAAACGTTTTTGAAAACATAGCCTTTCCTTTGAAACAAAGAAAAATAGATCAAAATGTTATTAATGAAAAAGTAATGGATGCCTTGAAGTCTGTTGGGTTAGTAGGTTACGAAAAAAGAAAGATCCAAGAGCTCTCTGGAGGTCAGCAACAAAGGGTTTCTCTTGCAAGATCCTTGGTCAAAAATGCAAAAATATTATTGCTGGATGAGCCTCTAGTAAACTTAGACTACAAATTGAGAGAGCAACTAAGAGAAGAGTTTAAAAACCTATTTTCTAAAGGTTTAGCAGATGAAACAATTTTAATTTATTCAACTACAGATCCAAGGGAGACTATGGAATTAAATGGTGAAGTTATAGTTTTAGATGAAGGCAAGGTCTTACAAGTTGGTCCTGCAAAAGAAATATTTGAAAACCCAAATTCATTAAAAGTTGCGGAAATTTCTAATGACCCACCAATGAATATAATAGAAGCTAAAATTTCAGATAATAATATTAAATTTGAAGGCATTAATCTAGAGGCTCCACAACATTTATCTAAATTAACAGAAGATGGTTTAAAAATCGGATTAAGATCTTCAGATATCGAATTGAATGAAACTGGACATGAATTTGAAGTTGAGCTTGCAGAAATTAGTGGTTCAGAAACATTGCTACATTTAAAAAGAGGAGATACAAAAATTATAGTATCAATAGAAGAAGTTTTAAACTTTAAGATTCACGATAAAGTTAAAATTAATTTTAAAATTGATAGAGCTTATGCTTTTCATGTTGATGGAAAATTAGCATCTTCGCCTTTTGGAGGTTTGAATGGCTAAAATTGATTTAAGTAACATCTCTCATTCATATAATCCAAATGATCCTAACCCAGTTTTTGCTTTAAATCCTTTCTCTATGACTTGGGAGAATGGAAATAGATATGCAATTTTAGGTCCTTCTGGATGTGGAAAAACTACAATGCTAAATATTGTATCTGGTTTAGTAAGACCTTCTGCTGGAAGAATATTATTTGATAATAAGGATGTTACAGACTTAAAAACAGAGGATAGAAATATTGCTCAAGTTTTTCAATTTCCAGTCATTTACAACACAATGACTGTTTATGAAAATTTAGCATTCCCACTTAAATGTAGAGATTTTTCTAAAAGTAAAACCGACGAAAGAGTTAATTCAGTTGCCGAAACTTTAAATTTAAAATCTTTTTTAAATTCTCCTGCGAGAAAATTAACAGCAGATCAAAAGCAATTAATATCTTTAGGAAGAGGTCTTGTAAGAGAGGACGTAGCCGCTGTTTTAATGGATGAGCCTTTAACTGTAATTGATCCAGATTTAAAATTTAGATTAAGAAGAAATCTTAAAGAAATTAATGAACAATATAAAACTACATTAGTTTATGTAACTCACGATCAAAATGAAGCAATGACATTTGCAGACAATATAATAGTTATGAGTGAAGGAGAAGTGGTTCAAGCTGGTTCCCCAAAAGAACTTTTTGAAAGACCTAATACAACATTTGTTGGATACTTTATTGGATCACCAGCCATGAATTTATTTGAAAGTGAGGCTTCCTCAAATGATAGTGTAAAAATTAATAATACTTTAATTAAAACAAATACAAATTTATCAAATCTAAAAAATAAAAATATTAAGCTAGGAATTAGATCTGAGTTTATTAAAATTGCACAAAATCAAAATGAAAACTTAGTTGAAGTTAATGTTGAAAAGGTAGAGGATCTTGGAAACTACAAATTAATTACTGCCAAAATGGGAAATTTTATAATTAAATCAAAAGTTACGAGAGAGACTGAAATTCCAACCCAGAATATTAAACTTCATATACCTGCGGAGAAATGCTGTGTTTATGAAGATAATAAATTAATTTAAAATCAACTAAAAATTGAAAATTTCTACCTTAGGTTTTATTGTGACAATCTGTACCTCTTTTTAGAAAGACTCTAATCTTAATCTATGTTTTATTTTCTCCAGTTAATTAACTAGAGGAGAATAAAATGATCAAGAACAAAAAATCATTGAAGGGTTCAAAAACTCCTTCAAGAAGAAAGTTCTTCAAAGCAGCAGCGGCAACTGGTGCAGCAGCAGCAACAGCTGTAGCAATGCCTAACGTTGCTTTTGGTGCTCCATTAACATTAAAGATGCAAGCAGCTTGGCCTTCAGGCGCTAATATCTTTTTTGAAATGGCAGGAGATTATGCAAAAATGGTTAGCGACATGTCTAACGGAGAGTTGAAGATCGATCTTCAACCAGTTGGAGCTGTTGTTAAAACTTCAGAAATTGGTCAAGCGGTAAGTTCCGGAGTAGTAGATATGGGTCACTGGGTGACCGCATACTGGTACGGAAAAAATCCAGCTGCATCACTTTTTGGAACTGGACCTTCATATGGAATGTCGTCTCAAGAAGTAATGGGATGGATAGAGTATGGCGGAGGAAGAGCTTTATATGATGAAGCTGTAAAAAGTGTTGGATTTAACTACTACGGTATGTTCCATATGCCAATGCCTGCACAACCATTTGGTTGGTTCAAAAAGAATGTAACAAAAGTATCTGATGTTAAAGGTATGAAGTATAGAACTGTTGGTCTAGCGACTAACGTTTTAACTGCTATGGGAATGGTTGTAAGACAACTACCAGGTGGTGAGATTCAGCCAGCTATGAAAACTGGTTTAATTGATGCTGCAGAGTTTAACAACCCTACATCAGACTCACAGTTTGGAATGCAAGATGTCTCTCAACATTACCACTTAGGAAGTTTCCACCAATCTCAGGAAATGTTCGAGGTTCCGGTAAATAAAAAGAGATTTGACAGCCTTTCACCTGCTCATCAAGCTATCTTGAAGAACGCTGCTTATGCTGCTAACTCAGATAACTACTTCAAAGCGTTAGTGAGATATTCTGCTGACTTAGCGAAGTTGATGAACGAGCATAAGGTAAATGTCTACCAAACTTCTGACGCTATCTTAGCTGAACAATTAAAAGGTTGGGATAAAATCGTTGCTGAGTTTTCTGGTAAGGACGCTTTCTTTAAGAAAGTAGTAGACTCACAAAAAGCATACGCTAAGAGAACAATGAAGTATCTGTTGATGAATCAACCGAACTACAAATTAGCTTATGAAAATGAGTTTGGACCAATTGAAAAAGTTAAAATCTAATTAACTTTAAAATTATTATAAAAGGGGGTTTAAAAACCCCCTTTTTTTTTAGCTTAATTTAATATACTTTTCTATGATGAATTCTTTCATTAAATTTGCAGACACTTTAAGTACTTCAATGGGAAAAGCTTTTTCCTGGTGCATTGTAATTTTAATGGGAGGCACGGTTTATGAAGTTGTAATGGCTTACGTTTTTAATAAGCCAACTTTGTGGAATTTTGATTTTAGTATGCAGATGTATGGTGCAATACTGATGATGTCAGGTGCATACTGTTTGGCAACAGAGGCTCATGTGAGAGGAGATGTAATTTATAGATTATTTAGTCAAAAAACTCAGGCTTGGATTGATTTAGTACTTTATTTTATATTCTTTTTTCCTGGTGTAGTGGCTTTAGCTTTTTATGGTTACGAATATGCCGCTTTGGCCTGGAAAATAAAAGAAACTAGCTGGAGTAGTCCCGCACAGATTCAAATTTATATGGTTAAAACTATGATACCTGCTGCAGGAACTTTGTTGGTAATTCAAGGAATTGCAGAAGTTTTTAGATCTTTAATTTGTATTAGAACAGGACAATGGCCAGCAAGAATGGTTGTTGCTGAAGAAACGGAACAAATGTTAATGAGAACATCACAAGAGGAAGATAAAAATAATGTTATTTAGTCTTACAAATCCAGAAGTAGCAATTCTAATGATGGGTATATTCCTGTTTGCAGTGCTTTTAGGTTTCCCGATAGCTTTCACATTAATGGCAATGGGAATTGGTTTTGGATATTACGCTTATTACGATGCTACTATGATGGAGCATATTTTTGATAACAGAATTTTTCAGTTATTCGTTCAAAATACTTATACAGTTATGGATAATAATGTTCTTACAGCTGTCCCATTATTTTTATTTATGGGATATCTAGTTGAAAGAGCTGGAATAGTTGCAAAACTATTTTTTGCAATAAGATTAGCTGCTCATAGACTTCCTGCATCGATGGCTGTAGCTGCTTTGATTACTTGTACTTTATTTTCTACAGCAACAGGAATCATAGGAGCGGTTGTTACTTTAATGGGATTACTAGCTTGGCCTGCGATGGTAAAAGCTGGTTATGATAAAAAATTTGCTTCAGGAATAATTTGTTCTGGTGGATGTTTGGGTATTTTAATCCCTCCAAGTATAATGTTAATTGTATATTCAGTAATTGCTCAATTATCACCTTTAAGACTTTTTGCAGCAGCTATTTTTCCAGGACTTTTATTAGCTGGTCTTTATATTGCATATGCAGTTACAAGAGCTTGGTTAAACCCATCGATAGCACCAAGACCACCGAAAGAAGATATCCCACCAACAGGTGAGATTTTAAAAGAGGTGCTAGTTTCTTTTGTTCCTTTATTTGGATTAATTATGTTAGTTTTAGGAACAATATTGGCTGGAATAGCTACACCAGCTGAAGCTGCAGCAGCAGGAGCATTTGGGGCTTTAATTCTATCTTGGTTTTATAAAACGTTAAAATGGCAAAATTTTAAAGAGTCAGTATTTTTAACTGCAAAAACAACTGCAATGATTATGTGGTTATTCATTGGTTCTTGGACTTTTTCATCTGTATTTTCATATCTGGGTGGACATGAAATATTTGAGCATTTTTTCACATCAATAAATATTTCAACGTGGCAATTTTTAGTAATTACACAAATTATAATTTTTCTTTTAGGTTGGCCTCTAGAATGGACAGAAATTTTAATTATTTTTGTACCTATATTTTTACCTTTGCTTGAAGTTTTTGGTGTTAATCCGTACTTCTTTGCAATGTTAATTGCATTAAATTTACAAACATCTTTTTTAACTCCACCGATGGCAATGTCGGCATATTATTTAAAAGGTGTGCAAAAAACCAATGTTGAGCTTTTAGATATATTTAGAGGAATTATGCCTTTCTTAGCAATTGTTATTTTTGCAATGTTTTTAATGTACATGTTTCCAGCAATAGCCCTATGGTTGCCAGAAACATTATTTGCAAATTAAATGATAGATATTTTTTCCTTAAAAGTTGAAGAAATCGCTTCAAAAATAAAAGATGCTCAACTTACTTCAGTCGAAGTATGTGAGAAGTACATTGAAAGAATAAATAAATTTGAAAAAGATGTTAAGGCTTGGGCACATTTTGATAAAAAACTTTTACTAGTAAAAGCTTCTGAGGCTGATGAATACAGAAGATCGGGAAAACCCACAGGACCTTTGCATGGCATTCCTGTAGCTATAAAAGATATTGTTGGAACAGTTGATATGCCAACAGAATGTGGAACAGTTATTAGAAAAGGAAAATCTTACTCACAAAATGCAGAAATTATTGATTTGCTTTTAGCAGCTGGTGCAATTGTAATGGGCAAAACTGCTACAGCTGAATTAGCTTATCTTGGTCCTGCTAAAACAACCAATCCACATGATCACTCTAGAACTCCAGGTGGTTCATCGAGTGGGTCTGCTGCTGCTGTTGCATCATTTATGGCACCTCTATCAATAGGATCGCAAACAGGTGGTTCAGTTATAAGACCAGCATCTTACTGTGGTGTTGTTGGGTACAAACCAACTTATGGACTTATATCAAGAAATGGAGTGCTTAAAACTTCCGAAAAATTAGATCATGTTGGTTTATTTGGTAAAACAGTTGAAGATGTAGCACTACTTGCAAAAGTTTTAATTAAAAAAGATAAATTTGATACTGCAACTGTTTACTATTCAGCTGATGGTATACTTGAAGAAACAAAAAAAGGACCATTATTTGAACCAAAATTTATTTTTTATAAAACAGACCATTGGAAAAATATTGAAAAAAAATCTAGAGAAGCTTTTGAATATTTTATTAAATCTTTTAAAAAAAATATCGAAATTTTCGATACCCCATCTTATTTTAAAGACATTCATAAGTATCATCAGATAATTCATGAAACAGATTTAGCAAACAATTTTGGATTATATTATAAAAAGTATAAAAAAAAATTATCTAAACCCATGCAAGATGCTATTGTTAAAGGCAATAAACATTCAGCAAAAGAGTATGCAGAAGCCATAGATTTTATGAAAAGAAGTTACGAGTCTTATGAAGAAGTATTTGAAGATTATCATGGCGTATTATCACCTTCTAGTCCAGGTGTTGCTCCTAAAAGCTTGAAGAGTACTGGTTCTGCAGAATTTAATAAAGTATGGTCTTATTTAGGAACTCCATGTATTTCTCTTCCACTTTTACAAGGAGAGGGTAAAATGCCATTAGGTGTTCAATTAATTGGTGCAAAATTTGATGATCATAGATTTTTAGGTGTTGCTAATTGGCTAGAAAAGGAATGTAATAAATAAATGCAAAAGTTTACAGTATTTTTAGGAACTTTACTTGCAACTGCATTTCTAGTTGGCTTGGCCACTACTTTAACTAGATCAACTATGATTAGTTTTTTTGATGTTTTGCCAGTTTATATATTGATGGCAATCGCAATCTTCATGATGATCTATGAAGCTTTTTTTGACAAAAAATAATTTTATTTAATTAAAAATTTACTACCTCAGATTGTAATACAATACTTTAAAGTTATTTTAATCTAGACTTAAACGCACATTTGTAATTTACTCTGTACAGTTAATTAACAAAGAAGAGGAGATACTAATGATTAAAGAAAAAAAATCATTGAAGGTTTCTAGATCACCTTCAAGACGTAAGTTCTTTAAAACTGCAGCTGCAACTGGTGTTGCTGCTGTTGCTTTATCTGCTCCAGCTGTTGCCAAAGAAAGAGTCGAAGCTTCTATGGTAGCTACTTGGCCTAGAGATTTTCCAGGCCTAGGAACTGGTGCACAAAGACTTGCTCAAAGATTAAGCGATATGAGTGACGGTAGAATTCAAGTTACTTATTATGCTGCTAACGAAAGGGTAAAAGCATTTGACTCGTTTGACGAAGTTGCATCTGGTAACTCTCAAATGTATCATGGTGCTGATTACTACTGGGTTAAAAAACACCCTGCATTTGGATATTTTACTGCCGTTCCATTTGGTTTCACATATGCTGAAATGAATGCGTGGTTAAAATTTGCTGGTGGACAAGAGTTGTGGGACGAATTAACAGATGATTTCGGAACACAAAGTTTTGCTGCTGGTAATACTGGAGTGCAAATGGGTGGTTGGTTTAACAAAAAAATTAGATCAGCGAATGACTTTAAAGGTTTAAAAATGCGTATGCCTGGTTTAGGTGGACAAGTACTTGGAAAACTAGGTGGTTCTCCAATTTCACTTCCTGGTGGACAAATTTATGAAAACCTTGTTTCAGGTGCAATTGATGCAACAGAATGGGTAGGACCTTGGAATGATGAAGCTATGAAGTTCCAGGAAGCTGCTAAGTATTATTACTATCCAGGAATGCATGAACCAGGATCTACACTAGCTTGTGGAGTGAACAAATCTTGGTTTACTAGTTTGTCAAAATCAGATCAGTTAATCATTAAAACTGCATGTGATTGGGCTGACACAACTACAATGGCTGAATACAATGCTAAAAACGGAGCTGCACTAGCACGATTAGTTAATGAAAGTGGAGTTAAACTAGAGAAGTTCAACGATAAAGTTTACGATGCTTTCGCTAAAGGTGCTGCTGAAGTTTTCGATGAAGTTCAACAACATAGTGCTCTTGCTAAGAAAGTACATGCTGCCTTTGTTAAAGGTCGTAAGGAAATTGGTGCTTGGACTAACTTGTCTGACGGGCCATATGTTGCTCAAAGAAATAGAGCATTAGGAGTATAATTTAATTCTAATTATTAACTAGAGGGCCCTTAAATGGGCCCTCTTTTTATATATCACTAAAAGATTTTAAATATGGTTGAGAAAAATAACTTATCTATTTTAATAAGAATATTTAGTTATTCTATCTTAGCTTTAACTTTAGTTTTTTTAATAAATAATGTTTTAACAGTTTGGTTTGAGTGGCCAGGAGTTAAAAAACTTTTTGCTCATTATGAATTATTTGGATTTAAAAAATTAAATAAGCCTTTAGAGGGGCTTGCAATAAACTTATCATATACTCAATTACTATTTTATTTTGCTTCTTTTATAGGAGTAATATTTTTTGTTTTGAAGTCTATAAAACAAACATTACAAACAGATTCTGAGATCTTAACAAAAATTACAGCTTACGTTGTAAGATCCTCTTTCTGGGCAGTATTAATTGTTGGAGTAGCAGATTTTTTAATCTCATTCATGGTTGTAGAAAAATTAGTTGAGCCAATTTTTGGAGAACAAGTTAAAATTAATTTAGTAAAACCTGCTTTCAGAATTACATATATTCACTTTCCTCTAATATTAGCCTCTTTTGTAATTGGTTATTTCACTAGATCCGTAGGGTTTATTTGGTTAGCAGTTTTAGTTGTTGGAAGTGAATTTTTGATAGTTCTCTCAAGATTCATATTTCAGTATGAACAAGCATTTCAGGGTGATCTTGTTCGTTTTTGGTATGCTGCCCTTTATTTATTTGCAAGCGCATATGCGTTAATTCACGAGGGTCATGTAAGAGTTGACGTTCTTTATACTGGTTTTAGTGAACGTAAAAAAGCATGGACTAATGCAATTGGATCTTTAATTCTAGGAATTCCTTTATGTTTGATTGTAATTTTTTTAGGCATGGGTGGTAAAGCTAGCATCATTAATGGTCCAGTAATTTCGTTTGAAATTACGCAGCAAGGTTCAAACGGATTATATTTACTTTATTTAATGGCGGTTTATTTAGCTGTTTTTGCAGTAAGTATGTTAACTCAATTTACAAGCTACTTCATGAGTAGCAGTCATAAACTTTTAAAAAATTAAATAATGGAACATTTATTTTTAGCTTTACTTGTAATTATAATGATTGGTGCTTTAGCTTCTGGGTTTCCAGTTGCTTTCGCATTACCTGGGTCAGCAATAATTTCAATTGGGCTAGCTGCTTTTTTTGGCTATTTATTTGCAGGAGATAGTAGTGCTTATTTTGCTGTTGATGGCCCTAAAGAATGGTTAACCGCCGGTATTACAAACTTTAGGAGTAACTACTGGGATGTAGAAACTGACACTTTAATTGCGATACCTTTATTTATTTTCATGGGGATCATGCTGCAAAAATCGAAAATTGCAGAAGATCTTTTAGTTACAATGGGACAGTTATTTGGACCCATTCCTGGAGGTCTAGGAATATCAGTAATTTTTGTTGGAGCATTACTTGCAGCTACCACAGGTATTGTTGGTGCAACGGTAATAGCAATGGGACTAATATCACTACCTACAATGCTTAATAATAAATATGATAAAAGTCTAGCAAGTGGAATCGTTTGTTCTTCAGGAACTCTTGGACAAATTATACCTCCTTCAATTGTATTAATTATTATTGCCGATCAATTGGCAAGTGCAGCTGATGTTGCAAATACTATGCGTCAAACTGATTATAAAATTTTAACTGGTGAATTTAATATGCCAGGAGAATTTAGAGTTGGTTCTACTTCTGCAGGAGATATGTTTTTGGGAGCACTATTGCCTGGTTTAGTATTGGTTGGTTTGTATATGCTTTATGTATTTGTGTATGCAAGATTAAATCCTAAGGCAGCTCCTCCTGTTCCATTTAAAGGAAATTTTGACTCAAAATTTTGGATTAAGGTTTTAATAGTAATTATTCCTCCCCTTGCTTTAATTTTCGCGGTTTTAGGATCTATACTTTTAGGTATTGCAACCGTTAACCAAGCTGGATCAATTGGAGCAATAGGTGCAACCATGATGGCTGGTTATCGTTTACATAAAGGAAAAAAAGATGCTTACTATCCAATTATAATTGCAATTTTATCTGTCATTCCAATTTATATTTTATCTAAGAATTATAATTTAAATATTAAGGCTGTAGAAACTAGAGATCTTACAGCAATTTTTATCACAGGATTTTTTACTACTACTTTTTTAATTGGAATTGTTTGGAGTTTTTGGAGAGCATACAAAGTTGAGAATGTTTTGAGAGAGGTTGTTACTGAAACATGTGTAACGACTTCAATGGTCTTTATAATTTTATTAGGAGCTGCAATGTTAACCTCTGGATTTAGAGCGTTTGGAGGTGAAGAGCTAGTAAGAGATTTTCTTCAAGATTTGCCAGGGGGATTTTGGACACAGTTTATTGTTGTAATGGCAGTAATTTTTTTACTAGGTTTCTTTCTTGATTTTATAGAAATAGCCGTTGTTGTTGTTCCTATCATTGCTCCGATATTATTAGCTGAACCAGGAGCTAATGTAAGTGCAATTTGGCTTGGTGTAATGATTGGGGTAAATTTACAAACCTCATTTTTAACACCACCATTTGGTTTTGCATTATTTTACTTAAAAGGTGTAGCTTCAAAACTTGTTACTACTTTAAATATCTGGAAAGGTGTTGTTCCATTCATTATTTTACAATTAATAGGTCTTGGAATTGTTGGTTTCTATCCATCATTAGTAAACTATCTACCAGCAAGAACATATTTAACGTCAAACGTTGCTCCACCACCGATGAATCCAAAGTTACAATATTGCCTACAAGAGTACAAATTTGCGATTTACAACACTGAAGAACAAAGAATTACTAATGCAATAAAAGACATGCAGAAATTAACTCCCTCAAATCTTCCAATGGATAAATTAGATATTTTTGAAGAGCATTTTGATAATGCGCTTGGGACTTTTGCTATTGTTAAAAAACTTCAAAAAACAGAGGAAGAATATGAATTATTCACAAAAGATTATAGGGACTTGCATTTTAATGTAAGAAAAATTGAGAAAAAAATTAGAAAAATAGACCAGAAAATTAAAAAAACAAAAGCTGAAATTAGAAATTTAGATGATGATAACTTATCAATTAAAAATAAATTAGAATTAAAGATCGAGAATTACGAGCTAGAAATTAAAGAACTTCAAGATAAAGTTCCTGAAAGTTGGAAAGCTAAAAATGGAGAGTTTGAAATACTGCACAAAGCAAAAAACACAAGAACAAAAAGGTATAGAAAAAATGTTGATGAAGCTTATGAAACTCTGGATCAAATAGTAATGTTTATAAATGATAATGAAAAATTAAAAGAACTTTCATCAGAAATAAAAGAATTAAAATATAATATTGATAATAAAAATTACGAAAACTCAATATCAGTAATTGATAATCTTTTTGAAAAACTAGGAGAAATTTCTGGAACCGAAGAATTTGCAAATAAATTAGATGACCTAATATCTGTTATAGATAATGATGTGGTAGATGAGCAAAAATTAACCGAAGTAAGTTCAGAAACTTTCAATCTTTTCAATTTAGAAGTTTCATGGAGAGATGATGCTAATAAGAATTTGATGCCTGAATTAATTAAATATAATGATGTTATCAAACATAATATTGGTCTAAGACTTCAAAACAGATTAACTAAAGAACAAGCTAAATTTGTTGCAAGGTGTAATTCAGTTCATAGAGATATATCTTTAAATTTTTAATTAATGGAAAATTATATTTTACCAAAAAAACAGGCTATTGTTGTTTTTTTTGTATTTGCATTTGGTTATTTTTTATCATGTTTGTTGCGAGCAATTACTGCAACACTTTCCCCCGTATTAACCTCAGAATTTAATTTGTTAGCAGCCGATTTAGGATTGTTAGCTGGGGGTTATTTCTTGGGTTTTGCTTGTATGCAAATACCTCTTGGATATTTGTTAGATAAATATGGACCAAAAAAAATTGTCTCTTCTTTTTTATTAATTGCATTAGTTGGAACAGGATCATTTGCTTTAGCTGAAAGTTTTTCTGGGTTGTTAGTTTCGCGAATTCTAATCGGCATAGGTGTTAGTGCTTGTTTAATGGCTCCATTAACTGGTTACAGAATATGGTATGCAGAAAATCAACAACAAAGAGCAAACTCATGGATGCTAATGATTGCATCATTAGGTTTTTTGTCATCTACATTGCCTGTGCAACTTTTATTGCCTAGTCTCGGATGGAGATGGATATTTGGCGGCATCACTATCTTAATTTTAATTAGTATTTTTTTAATGTTAGTTTTCATTCCAAAATGGAATTTAACTAAAAATAAAGAGTCAGAAGAGCCAAGCAATACTGGAACTTTATCTGAAGTTTGGAAAAATAGATTTTTTATAAGTGTAATTCCAATGGGTTTATTTAATTATGGGGGCTTAATGGCTATACAAACTTTATGGGCAGGACCATGGATGACTAGAGTTGCTGGTTATACACCACTACAAAGCGCTACAGGATTATTTTGGATCAATGTAACTATGTTGGTATCCTTTTTTTTATGGGGTTATTTTTTACCAAAAATTTCAGGAATAGGGTTTAACGCTAAAAGAATACTCAAATTAGGTTTGCCAATTAGTTTTTCTGTAATGTTAGTGATAATTTTATTAGGTCCAAAAGCAGGGGCTTTTTACATAACTTTATTTATTTTAAGTTCAATCTTTTTATCAGTTACACAGCCAGCTGTGGGCCTTTCTTTTTCAGGTTATTCTGCTGGTAAAGCACTAACTTCATTCAATTTATTAATATTTGCAGGAACATTCATAATGCAATGGCTAATGGGCTTAGTGATAGATATTGTTAAAGGGATGGGTCACACAGAAATATTTGCTTTTAAATCAGCTTTTTCAGTTTTCTTAATCTTAAGTATTATTTCTTATATATTTTTTTTAATATTAAATAGAAAAAAATATGAAAATAAAACGTAGGAATTTTTTTTTGGAATTATTTATTGGTATTGTTGCTATTTACTTAATTATTTTAATTTTCTTATTCTTTTTTCAAAGAAATTTAATGTATCATCCTGATGAGAATAATTATTCTGGAGATAATTTAGAAGTTAACATTGAAAAAGTTAATATTAAAACAACAGATAATATTAATCTTTTAGGTTGGTTTCATAATAAAAATTTAAAAAATTATAAAACAATAGTTTATTTTCATGGAAATGCAGGGACACTTGAAAACAGAATCCATAAGTTAAATCATTTTAAAGACATGGATGTTAATTTTTTAATTATTGCATGGAGAGGGTTTAGCGGTAATAAAGGAAAACCAAGTGAGGAGGGTCTTTATACAGATGGTGCTAGTGCAATAAACTGGCTTAAAGAAAAAGGTCTAAAAGAAGAAGATATAATTATTTATGGAGAGTCATTAGGAACTGGCATTGCTACTGAAATTACTCAGAATAAAAATTTTGCAGGATTAATCTTAGAAACGCCCTTTACATCAATGATAGAGGCAGCGAAAAATTTTTATCCATATATTCCAGTAGGTTTAATTTTAAAAGATAAGTATGAAAATAATGAAAAAATTAAAAATATTAATATTCCAGTATTAGTAATGCATGGTGAGGCTGACCAAATAGTTCCATTTTGGATGGGTAAAAAAATTTTTAATTTATCAAGTGAACCTAAATATTCATATTTTACAAAATATGACGATCATATGATGGAATATGATGATAAACTTGTATTAGCTCTTAAATCGTTTGTTGATAGTTTAAATTAAGCCATAATCTAAACAAAGATTATTCAAATTTTTTTTTTAAGTTAATTTATGAAAAATTTTTTCTTATTTTTTATTGTTCTTTTTTTTTTAAATAATTTATCAAATGCCAAAGAGAATTTAGCATCTGTTGACAGCCTTTTTCATATTGATCAAATGAATTCGCACGATGAAAATTTTGCATTATATTTTAAAACTCGTGAAAAAGCTGTCTTAGCTCGAGGAGAAAATTCAAATTATATTAATGATTTTCCAAAAGATCTTTATATTTATAACTACAAAACGAAAGAGTCTTTGCCATTAATTTCTTATGAATGGTTTCCCAAAACAGCAAAATATTTTTTGCAAGAGTATGATTTCCCAGTTTTTCCAGATGATTTTGCATATTATCTTTTAAAAGATAACAAAACTCTGGTGATGATTAGTGCTGTAAAAAGTCTAAAAGCTAATTTTAAATTTGATATTGTTGAAAAAAAGTTAGAGCTTTATCCTATAAATGGAAAATTTGATTTTATTATTTCTTCAATAGCTAAAAATTGTGGACATTATAAATTTAAAGAACACTACAAATGTAGTTTTTATAAACCTTTAATTTCCAGTACCTTAATTAATTAATTTGAGTAAATGCCTCTGCGAATTTTTCGGCCTCAAAAATTTGTAAATCATCTTCTTTTTCACCTAATCCAAGTGCAATAATTGGTAGTTTATATTTTTTGGCAACAGCTAAAAGAATACCTCCTTTTGCTGTGCCATCTAATTTTGTCATAATAAGACCAGTTATTGGAATAATTTTATTAAATTCTTCAACTTGATTAATTACATTTTGGCCAGAAGTTGCATCCAAAACTAAAATAACATCATGTGGAGCATCAGGATCAATTTTTTTAGTAACGTTTGCAATTTTTTTATATTCTTCCATCAAATTTTTTTTATTTTGTAGTCTTCCAGCTGTATCAATTAAAACTTGGTTAAAATTATTTTTTAATGCTTCTTCAATAGCCTTGTAAGCAACTGATGCAGGATCAGAACCTTGAGATGATTTTATAATTTGAACATTAACTTTGTTTGCCCAATTTTCTAGTTGTTCTATAGCTGCTGCTCTAAAAGTATCTGATGCAGCTAGCATTACTTTGTTTCCATTAACCTTTAATATTTTGCTTATTTTTCCAATAGTAGTTGTTTTTCCAACACCATTGACACCTGAAATTAATATTGCATTTAATTTTTCTTTTTTTTTGAAGAATTCAACATTTTCTAAAGGTTTCATAATTGAAATAATATAATTTTTTAAAATATTATTTATTTCTTTGGTTAAATCTTTATTGGGATCAATTTTTGTTTGAGAAATTATTTCTCTTATTTCTGAAGCAGAAACAATACCAACATCAGATTGAATTAAGTAATCTTCAATTTTGTCTAATGTTTTGTCATCAATCTCTTTTTTTACAACTATATCTCTTAAGCCCGTTGTAAAAGCTGAGGCACTTTTTTTAAAACCTGATTTAAATTTTTCAAAAATTCCCATTAAATTTTAAAATTTATCTCCTCAATATCTGAAACTGGTCCTTTCATATGAATACTGTTGTTTTCATCAATTGAAATTGTCAATCTACCTGTAGAAAATTCAATATCAACTTTATCATTTACCAGTCCGTTTTGTTTTGCGGCAAAAGCTGTTGCGCAAGCTGCAGTTCCACAAGCTTTGGTAAGTCCAGCTCCTCTTTCCCAAACTCTAACTTTTATCAATTCTTTGTTAACAACAGTTGCTAAAGTAACATTACATTTTTCTGGAAATAGAGAGTGGGTTTCGATTTTTGGTCCAATTTTTTCAATTTCAAAATTTTCGTTATTATCAACAAAAAAAACTACATGTGGGTTTCCAACATTTACAGCAGTTCCACCTGAAAATTCGTTATTATTTTTGTCATTAATTTTAATTCCTAAATTATTCGTATTTAATTCTTTAGACAATGGAATCTCATCCCATTTTGTTTTTGCAACACCTATTTCTGTAGAAACCATTTTATCTCCAAAAATATTTGATTTTAATTTGCCAGATAAAGTTGTTAGGACAATTTCTTTTTTGTTATTTTCTTTGCCTAATAAATCAGCAATACATCGCGTACCATTTCCACACGCACCAGACATTCCTCCATCTGAATTATAAAATTCTAGTGAAGCATCTGAAATATCATTTTTTTTAATCAATATGAGTTGGTCACAACCAATAAATTTTCTGTCACAAATCTTTATTATTTGCTCTTTCGTCAAATTTGTAATTGTTTGCCTATTATCTATGATGACAAAATCATTACCTAAACCATCCATTTTAAAAGCTTTAATATCCATATATAGATATTTAACTTATTTATTGACTTTTTGAACCTCTATTATAGGTTGTTGTCGTTTCCGCAAAAACATTAACTTTGCGGTGTCTTTGGAAACAAAGAGATCGACACTAGTCAGCGAGGGTTCGCCCACTAGTGCGTTACTGCTATGCGTAATAAATATGTTTGAAAATTTAACAAATAAATTTGAAGAAATTTTTTCTTCTCTGAAAAAGGCACCTTCACTTGATGAAGCTCAAGTAGATGAAGGTTTGAGAGGCATTAGGCAAGCCTTACTTGAAGCAGATGTCTCTTTGGATGTTGCCAAAGATTTTATTGAAAAAGTTAAGCCAAAAGCATTAGGCCAAGAGATAATAAGGTCTACCTCTCCTGGGGATATGGTTGTTAAAATTGTTTATGATGAGCTTGTAGACTTATTAGGTGCAACAAATAATGAGATAAACTTAAACGCAGTACCGCCTGTGCCAATGATGTTAGTTGGTTTACAAGGTTCTGGAAAAACAACAACAACAGCAAAATTAGCAAAATTTTTAGAAAACAATAAAAAGAAAAAAGTAATGATGGTAAGTCTAGATATTTATAGACCAGCTGCACAAGAACAACTTAGATCTTTAGGAGAACAAAATAATATTTTAACTTTACCTATTATAGAAGGTCAGCAACCTGCTGATATTTGTAGAAGAGCAATAAGTGCCGCTAATTTAAATGGAGCTGAAATAATTTTATTTGATACTGCTGGGAGAACTCAAATCGATTTACAAATGATGAGTGAGATTAAGCAAATTGAAGCTGTCATTAATCCAACAGAAACTTTCTTAGTAGCAGACTCTTTAACAGGTCAAGTTGCAGCCTCAGTGGCAAAAGAATTTAAAAATACAGTTAATTTATCTGGAATTATCTTAACTAGGGCTGATGGTGATGCAAGAGGTGGAGCCGCAGTGAGTATGAAATATGTTTCAAACGTTCCTATTAAATTTTTAGGGATAGGAGAAAAAATAGATAATCTTGAAGTATTCCATCCAGATAGAATTGCAAACAGAATACTTGGTATGGGGGATATCGTATCCCTTGTAGAAAAGGCGGCTCAAGATTTAGGAGAAGAAAATCTTAAAAAAGCAGAGGAAAATTTAAAAAAAGGTCAATTCTCTATGGAAGATTATTTATCTCAATTAAGACAAATGAAAAAAATGGGTGGCATTGAGGGAATTATGTCTTTTATGCCAGGAGTTTCTAAAATTAAATCTCAAATGGATTCAGCTGGAATTGATGAAAGTCTGATTACTAAAAATGAAGCTATTATTTTATCAATGACAAAAAAAGAAAGAGAGAACCCAAAAATAATCGATGGTTCTAGAAAAAAAAGAATTGCTAATGGCTCTGGCACAGATCCGGCCACTATCAATAAATTGCTTAAGCAATTTAAAATGATGTCTGAAATGATGAAAAAGATGTCAAAAGGAAATCTGAAAGGTATATCTGATAAAGGTATACCGCCAGAGCTATTTAACCAATTAAAGTAAAAAAGGAGAAGAAATGTTAAAATTAAGATTATCAAGAGGTGGAACAAAAAAACGTCCTGTTTATAAGGTTGTTGTTGCCGACAGTCGTTTTGCAAGAGATGGAAGATTTATAGAAAAGGTTGGTTTCTTTAATCCTCTATTACCAAAAGAGAAAAAAGAAAGAGTGGGCCTAGAGGCTGAGAGAATTAAATATTGGCTTGGTCAAGGAGCTCAACCAACAACTAGAGTAGCAAGAATTTTAGGTGAGAACGAACTAATGCCTATGCCTGCAAATGGAAATAATCCAAATAAAGCAGTGCCAAAAAAAGAGAGAAATAAAAAAGAAGAGGATAATAAAGAAGCTCCAAAAGCAGAAGCAGCTCCAGCAGCAGAAGCTCCTAAGGATGAAGCTCCAAAAGCAGAAGCAGCTCCAGCAGAGGAAAAAAAATAATTTAAAGAGTATTTATGTGGCAAGCTCAAGTGTTTACACTTTATCCAGAGGTTTTTCCTGGTCCTTTATCTAAAGGACTTTATGGAAAAGCTTTATCAAATAATTTATGGAAACTTAAAGTTGTAAACATAAGAGATGCAGCTGATGACAAACATAAAACAGTAGATGATACACCTTATGGGGGTGGTTCAGGAATGTTGTTAAAAGCAGATGTTCTTGCAAAGTCTTTAGATGAAAACAAAAATGAGAGTGAGAGAATTTTATACTTATCACCAAAAGGAAAAAAATTTGATCAAAATTTAGCAAAAGAGCTAGCTAATGAAAAATCTCTGTCTTTAATTTGTGGTCATTTTGAAGGTGTGGATGAAAGAATACTTTCAACAAGAAATATTGAGGAAATTAGTATTGGAGATTATGTTTTGTCAGGCGGGGAGTCAGCGGCATATGTAGTTATAGATAGTATTTTAAGATTGCTGCCAGGTGTATTAGGAAATAAAAACTCTAAATTAGATGAAACCTTTGAAAATGGTCTTCTAGAGTACCCTCAGTATACAAAACCTCAAATTTGGGAGGAAAAAGCTGTACCAGACGTACTATTATCAGGTGATCATAATAAAATTAAACACTGGCGTTTATCTCAATCTGAGGCTATAACACGCGTCCGAAGACCAGATTTATGGGAAAAATATAAGAAGAATTAATTTGATAAATATTAACATGAAAACAATTGAAGAAATAAACCAGCATAACGTTAAAAAAATTCTTTCAGAGAAAAAAATTCCAGAATTTTATCCTGGAGACGTTGTTAAAGTTGGTGTGAGAATTACTGAGGGTAAAAAAGAAAGAATTCAATATTTTGAGGGAGTGTGTATTGCTAAAAAAAGCAGAGATCTAAACTCATCTTTTACGGTTAGAAAAATTTCATTTGGAGAGGGTGTTGAGAGAACTTTCCCACTATTTGGAACTTTAATTGACTCAATTAAGGTTATTAGATCAGGTAAAGTAAGAAGAGCAAAACTTTATTATCTAAGAGACAGAACTGGTAAATCAGCAAGGATTGCAGAAAAAATTAGAAAAAAAATTGGTATTGATATAGAGGCAAAACCAGAAACAGTTACAGAGGAAAATGTAGCTCCTGCAGTTGAAGTAACTAAAGAAGAGGCTCCTAAAGCAGAAGCAGCACCAGTAGAAGAGACTCCTAAAGCAGAAACAGCGCCTAAAGAAGAGGTGGCTCCAGTAGCAGAGGCTCCTAAAGAAGAACAAAAATCAGAAAGCTCTACAGAAAAAAAATAATTTTTTTTTCAATGTCTACAACATTATACGATAAAATTTGGAACGATCATCTAGTTGATCAACAAGATGATGGCACATCTTTACTTTTTGTAGATAGACATTTAATTCATGAGGTGACAAGCCCCCAAGCTTTTGAAGGATTAAGAAATTCTAATAGAAAAGTTAGACACCCAAATTTAACTTTAGCAGTTGCAGATCATAATGTTCCAACAACTGACAGATCAAAAGGTATTTCAGATGAAGAGTCAAAAATTCAAGTAGATACTCTAGAGGCAAATTGTAAAGAATTCGGTGTTCAGTTATTTGGTATGGATGATAAGAGGCAAGGTATCGTTCATATCATAGGACCTGAACAAGGTTTTACTCAACCAGGTACAGTTATTGTTTGTGGAGACAGTCATACCGCAACGCATGGAGCATTTGGTGCTTTAGCATTTGGAATAGGAACTTCAGAAGTTGAACATGTTTTAGCAACCCAAACACTAGTTCAGAAGAAAGCTAAAAATTTTAGAATTAATGTTAATGGTGAACTTCCTATAGGAGTTACTTCTAAAGATGTAATACTTCAAATAATTGGAAAAATAGGTACAGCAGGTGGTACAGGATCTGTTGTGGAATATGCTGGAGATTTAATAAGATCTTTAAGTGTTGAGCAAAGAATGACTATTTGCAATATGACAATTGAAGGTGGTGCAAGAGCAGGATTAATTGCCCCAGATGAAAAAATTTTTGAATATTTAAAAGGAAAACCAATGTCACCAAAAAGTGAAAATTGGGATAAAGCTTTGAACTATTGGGAAACTTTAAAAACAGACTCTGATGCTAGTTTTGATAAAGAAATTAGCCTCAACGCAAATGAAATTTTACCGATGATTACATGGGGTACGTCACCACAAGATGTAATAACAATTGATGGAAAAGTTCCAAATCCAAATAATGAGACTGATGAAGATAAAAAAAATTCAATTGAAAGAGCTTTAAAGTATATGGGTTTAAAACCTGACATGGCAGCCACAGATATAAAAATAGATAAAGTATTTATTGGTAGTTGTACTAATGGCAGAATAGAGGATTTGAGAGAAGCAGCAAAAATCGTAAAAGATAAAAAAGTATCATCGCATGTTAATGCTATAGTAGTTCCAGGCTCAGGCTTAGTTAAAGAACAAGCAGAGCAAGAAGGACTAGATAAAATTTTTGTTAGCTCAGGGTTTGAATGGAGAGAACCAGGTTGCTCTATGTGTTTAGCGATGAATGCCGATAAATTAAAGCCAGAAGAAAGATGCGCCTCTACGTCAAATAGAAATTTTGAGGGAAGACAAGGTAGAGGTGGTAGAACCCATCTGGTTAGTCCAGGAATGGCAGCAGCAGCTGCAATTTCAGGTAATTTAGATGATGTCAGAAAGTATCAAAATTAAATGCAAAAATTTAATAAATTAAAAAGTATCCCAGCTTATTTACCAATTGTAAATATTGATACAGATATGATAATTCCAAAACAGTTTTTAAAAACTATCAAAAGAACTGGTCTTGGAAAAAATTTGTTTTTTGAAATGAGATATGATGATCAAGGCAAAGAAATAAATGATTTTGTGTTAAACAAAGATCCATTTAATCAATCTAAAATTTTAATTGCTGGAAAAAACTTTGGATGTGGTTCATCAAGAGAACATGCTCCTTGGGCTTTATTAGATTTTGGAATTACTTGTGTAATAAGTTCAAGTTATGCAGATATTTTTTTTAGTAATTGTTTTAAAAATGGAATTTTGCCTATAATCCTTGAAGAAGAAAAAATCAAAGAGCTATCTGAATACGCAAATAGACAAGAAGAAATTTCTATTGATTTGCAAGAGGAAAAAATAGTTTATGGAAATAATGAGCTAAAATTTGAAGTTGATCCATTTAAGAAAAAATGTTTGTTAGAAGGGCTTGATGATATCGCTTTATCACTAAAAAAATCAGAAAAAATAGAAAAGTTTGAAACAAATTTAAAAAACGAAAAGCCTTGGGTATTTAATGATTAAAGTAAAAAAAAGAAAAATACTTTTACTTCCTGGTGATGGTATTGGTCCAGAGGTAATAGCTGAGGTAAAAAAAATTATTAACTGGTTTAATGATAAAAAATCTTTAGATTTTGAAATTGATCAGGAGCTAGTTGGTGGTTGTTCTTATGATAAACACGGTACTCCAATCACTGATGAGGTTTTTTACAAAGCACTAGAAAGTGAAGTAATTATGCTTGGAGCAGTTGGTGGTCCTACATGGGATAACCTAGAATTTTCTAAAAAACCAGAAAGAGCATTATTAAAACTCAGAAAAGAATTAAAGCTTTTTGCTAACTTAAGGCCTGCAATCTGTTTTAAACAATTAGTCGATGCTTCAACCTTAAAGCCAGAAGTAGTTTCAGGACTAGATATAATGATAGTAAGAGAGTTAACGGGTGGTATATATTTTGGTGAACCTAGAGGAATTAAGCCAATTGAAAATGGAGAAAGAAAAGGAATTAATACACACACTTATACGACTAGTGAAATTACTAGAGTAGCTAGGATCGCTTTTGATTTAGCTAGAAAAAGATCAAACAAGGTTACTTCCTGTGAAAAATCAAATGTGATGGAAGCAGGACAATTGTGGAAAGAAGAAGTCCAAGAACTTCATGAAAAAGAATACAAAGATGTAGAATTAAGTCATATGTTAGCAGACAATTGTGCTATGCAGCTTTTAAGAAACCCAAAACAATTTGATGTAATTGTAACAGATAATTTGTTTGGAGATATGTTGTCAGACCAAGCTTCAATGTTAACGGGATCTTTAGGTCTTTTACCATCAGCATCATTAGGCGCAAAAAATAAAGATGGTGAGATGAGAGCGATGTACGAGCCTATACACGGGTCAGCTCCAGATATAGCTGGTAAAGGGATAGCAAATCCAATTGCTTCTATTTTGAGCTTTGCTATGGCACTAAAATATTCTTTAGATCTTGATAAAGAAGCAGATATTTTAGAAAAAGCAGTTCAAGATGTTTTAAATGATGGGTTAAGAACTAAAGATATAATGTCAGAGGGTATGAAAGAGACTTCCACGTCAGCAATGGGTGATGCGATAATTTCAAAATTGCAATAAAATCAGAATTATTCTAAGCTTTAAATATGCCAAGTTATACCGCACCAGTAAAAGACATGATGTTTCTCTTTGAAAAATTAAGAGATAATAAGAATTATAATGAGCTTGAAAAATATAATGAGGTGAGTGCAGATCTTGTTAAAGATATTTTAGAAGAAGCAGCTAAAATAAATCAAAATTTAATTTTACCTCTTGCTAAAGCAGGTGACGAAAATCCAGCAATTTTAGAAAATGGTGTTGTCAGAACACCACCGGGTTACAAAGAAGCATATCTGAAATACATTGAAGACGGTTGGACGTCATTGTCTTGTGACCCCAAATATGGAGGCCAAGGAATGCCAAAAACAGTAAGCGCGTTCTTTGATGAAATGCTTTCTTCAGCCAGTTTGTCATTTAAATTATATAGTGAACTTAGTATTGGTGCCTATAATTGTATTAATCATCATGCTTCAGATGAAATTAAAGATAAATATTTACCAAAGATCGTCGAAGGTAAATGGAGTGGCACTATGTGTTTAACAGAACCAGTCTGTGGTACAGACTTAGGTTTGTTAAAAACCAAAGCCGTCAAACAATCTGATGACACCTATAAAATTAGTGGTCAAAAGATTTTTATAACTTCTGGTGATCATGACTTAACTGAAAATATTATTCATTTAGTTTTAGCAAGATCAACGGACTCTCCTGCGGGCACTAAAGGAATTAGTTTATTTTTAGTACCAAAATTTATTGTAAATGAAGATGGTAGTGTTGGTCAAAGAAATGGAATTTCAACAGGATCTATAGAGAGTAAAATGGGAATAAAGGGTTCAGCAACATGTGTTTTAAATTTTGATGAAGCAACTGGTTATATGATTGGTAACAAAGATAAAGGTCTTAGTGCTATGTTTACTATGATGAACCTTGAGAGAATAGTGGTAGGCATTCAAGGTTTAGGAATTTCTGAAATTGCATATCAGAACTCACTTGCTTATGCAAAAGAGAGAAAGCAAGGAAAAACAAATAATTCAAAATCCACAAATGGTGCAGACTTTATAATAGATCATGCGGATATTAGAAGATCTTTACTTAATATGAAGTCAATTATTGAAGGAGAAAGAGCTTTATGTTTTTGGTTATCACAACAAACTGAGGTGAGTCTTTATCATCCTGATGAAAAGATTAAACAAGAAGCTTTGGATTATGTTTCATTGATGACACCAGTTGTTAAGTCATTATTTACAGATTTAGCTATGGAAATTACGAACGACGCGATGCAAATACATGGTGGATATGGATACACTAAAGACCAAGGAATAGAGCAATTATATAGAGATAATCGTATTACCCCAATCTATGAAGGAACAAATTCTGTTCAGGCAGCAGATTTAGTATTTAGAAAATTATCAAATAAAAATGGTGATGTTATTAATAAGTTTTTAGATATGATTAAATCTGAATGTGATAGTAAAAATGAAAAAGTAAAAACATTTTCCAAAGAATTAAATTATTATTTAGATATTTTATCTAAGTTTACCGACTGGATTAAGGATAAACATAAAATCGAAAAGGACGATGTTAGTGCTGCAGCAAATGATTATTTGAGAAGTCTGGGATATGTTTCAATTGCTTATGCTTGGATCAAAATTTTAGATGTAAGTTTTAGTGATTTTGAAAAAAATAAAGAATTTTATAGTGATAAAATAAATACAGCAAAATTTTATTTTGATAAGGTATTGCCTAGAGCTGAGTACCATTACAAATCTGCTATTTCTGGAAGTTCTAATATAATGAATTTTAAGTTTAATTAATAATGAATCATTACGAGACAAATTTAGATAAAAATAAAGCTAACTACGTTCCACTTACCCCATTAACGTTTCTTAAAAGAGCAAGGGAAATTTATCCAAATTATGAAGCTATAATTTATGAAGATAGGAAATATACTT
>CACHQB010000006.1 GCA_902581925.1 uncultured Pelagibacteraceae bacterium
AGCACGTTTTAGAAATCCTGTAGTACCTGAATGTAAACTTTTATTGAAAATAGAGGCAATTAGATCCCATGGACGTGTTTGGAAATATAAGGGTGAAGCATTTGTTGATAATAAAAAAATGGCAGACGCTATATGGTCAGCAACTATTGTAGATAAGAAATAAATAGCAATATTTATTGATCACCAGTATTAATTTGCTTTGATAAAAGCAATTATGCCTAATCCTTTTTTTAAAAATACAGGACCATATAAATTAAATTATTTATTAGATTTAACAAATCTTAATAAATTAGAAAATGATGATACAATTAATGATATAAAAGATTTAAATTTAGCAGACAAACAAGATATTACTTTTTTTCATTCAAAAAAATATATTGAAATTGCCAAATCAACGAAAGCTTCTTACTGTATTACCTCAGAAAATTTAAAATCATACTTACCAAAAACTTGCAAATCAATTATTTCAAAAAAAATATTATTAAATACAGCCCAGATTACTAAAATATTTTATCCAGACTCGGTTACAGATGATTTTGATGCTACAGTAATTTCTATATACGAAACAGATTTTAAAGAAAAAGTCAAACATGGTAAAAATGTCTTAATAGGAGAGAATGTTAAAATTGGAAAGAATTGTTTAATTGGACATAATTCTATTTTGGAAAAAAATGTTACATTAGGAGATAATTGCTCTATAGGTTCCAATGTTATTATTAGAAATACAATAATTAAGAATAGAGTACATATATTAGACGGTTGTGTTATTGGAAAAAAAGGATTTGGTTTTTTCCCTGAAAACCCTTCAAATTTTAGATTTCCACAAATTGGTGTTGTTATAATTGAGGATAATGCAGAAATTGGTTGTGGATCAACAATTGATCGTGGATCTCTTTCAAACACAATTATTGGAAAAAATACATTTTTAGACAATCAAATTCATATTGCTCATAATGTTAAGATTGGCGAAAACTGTATAATTGCAGGTCAAGTAGGTTTTGCTGGAAGCTCACAATTAGGAAATAATGTTATGATTGGGGGTCAAGCAGGAATATCAGGACATTTGAAAGTAGGAAATAATGTTCAAATAGGTGGCGGTTCAGGAGTTATTAAAAATATTCCAGATAACTCTAAAGTTATGGGCTATCCAGCTAAAGATTTAAAAAAATTTATAAAGGAAAACAAGTGATACATAAAACTGCAATAATTGATCCAAAAGCAAAAATATCTAAAAATGTTAAAATTGGACCTTATTGTGTAATTGGTCCCGGTGTAGAAATTGGTGAAAATACGATTATTGAATCACACGTAAATATTTCATGTAATGTTGTTATTGGAAAAAATAATAAAATTTATCCTTTTGTATCTATGAATGAACCACAAGATTTGAAATATAAAGGTGAAAAAACAAGTTTAATCATCGGTGATAATAATAAAATTAGAGAGTACGTAACTATAAATTCAGGTACAGATGGTGGAGGGGGCAAAACTTTAATTGGAAATAATTGTTTACTTATGATTTCATCTCATATCGCTCATGATTGCCAAGTGGGCAACAATGTAATAATTGCAAACAATGTTCCTTTAGGTGGACATGCAATTATTGAAGACAATGTTATTATTGGAGGAAATTCTGCAGTTCAGCAATTTACCAGAATTGGTCAACATGCCATGATTGGAGGCATGACTGGAGTGTTAAGTGATGTAATTCCATTTGGTTTATCATTAGGAAATAGAAACACTTTAGCTGGACTTAATATAATTGGTTTAAGAAGAGCTGGTATTAAAAATTCAGACATAAAAATAATACAAAAATCTTATGAAATAATTTTTAAAACAGCAGATTTAAGATCAAACATTAAAAATTTACCTAACGAATTTAAAGATAACAAATATGTTACGAAAATTTTAGATTTTATAAATAAAGATAAGAAAAAAGCTATAGCTAAACCAACCGCTTAATTTAATATGAAAGTAATAGATAATTTATTAACTAACAAAGAATTATTAAATTTAAATAAAGTTATACTAGGAAAAGATTTTCCATGGTTTTTTGCTGAAGGAAAATCATTTAAAGATGATGGAGACTTCCAGCATTGTCATATATTTACAGAATTTGGAAAAGTAACATCTACTTTTTATAAAATAAACCTTCCTATCTTAAATAAATTGAATGTTGATAAGATAATTAGAATAAAAGCAAACGCTACTTTTAAAAAGGATAAAAATGAACAAACACCAATGCATGTAGATCACATATTTAAAAATAATGAAAAATTTAAAACTGGTGTTTTTTATTGTAACACAAATAATGGATCTACGTTATTTCAAAATGGCAAAAGAATATACAGTAAAGAAAATAGAATTGTTATTTTTGATGGTCATCAAAAACACTGTGGAGTTCATTGCACCGATCAGAATAGAAGAGTTGTAATAAATTTCAATTGGACAGAAAAAAAATGATTGGTCTTTTCCTCGGAAATAACAATTTACCTTTAGAAATTATAAAATCATTAAAAAAAAAAAAAATTAAATTTTTAATTTTTGATTTAACAAAAGAAAAAAAATTTAAAAAATTTAAAAATACTTTTTCAGTGAATATTGGTCAATTTGGTAAAATTATTAATCTAATTAAAGAAAATAAATGTAATAAGGTTATATTTGCTGGAAATATTGTTAAACCGAGAATATCTTCGTTAAAGTTAGATTTCAAAGGTTTATATTATATTCCAAGAATAATAAAAGCTTCAAAACTTGGTGATGCAGCCATTTTAATAGAACTCATAAAAATTTTACGAGAAAATAAAATTAAAGTATTGAGTTCAAATAAATTTAATCCAGAACTAACATTGAGTAGTGGTAATTATACAAAAATAAAGCCAAATAAATTCGATCTAATTGAAATAAAAAAAGGCGTAAATTTTTTAAATAAATTTAATTTTTACAATCATACCCAAGCTGCTGTAATTAGAAATAACAAAATAATTACTTACGAAAAAAAATCTGGAACTCAATCAATGTTGACCAACATCAAAAAAACAAAAAATAAAAATGGTTTTTTAATTAAACTTCCAAAAAGAAAACAGGATTTAAGAGTAGATTTACCTACTATAGGTTTTGATACTGTAAAAAAATGTAATCAAATCGGTTTAAAAGGTATTGTTTTAAAAAATAACCAGAATATCATTTTAGATAAAAAGAAAATAATTAAATTCTCTAATAAAAATAATATGACATTGTATATTATATGAATAGAATATTTATTCTAACTGGTGAACCCTCTGGAGATAAACTTGCCTCTAAAGTCATATCTAAACTTCAAATTAATAATCCCAATATAGAGTATGCATGTGTTGGTGGAACACATTTAAATTCATTAGGAATAAAATCTATTTTTGATCTCAAGGAAATTACTTATATTGGTTTCACAAGTGTTTTATTGAATATTTTTAAAATAAAAAAAAAAATAAACATAACCGTTGAAGAGGTAATAAAATTTAATCCAGATATTTTGTTTAGTGTAGATAGCCCTGATTTTACATTAAGAGTTGCAAAAAAAGTTAAAAAATTAAATAATAAGATCAATACTGTCCATTACGTAGCTCCACAGGTATGGGTATGGCGAGAGGATAGAGTTAAAAAGTTTAAAAAATTTTTAGATCATATTTTATTATTATTTGATTTTGAAAAAAAATACTTCGATAAAGAAAATATTCCAAATACTTTTGTTGGTCATCCTTTATTAGAAGAAGAAACCAAAAGTAAAATAGACTTATCTAATATTATACAAAATGATAAGAAAATTATTTCTCTTTTTTGTGGTAGTAGATTGTCAGAGGTAAACTTGTTATTACCAATTCTGATTGAATTTATAAACCTAATGAATACTAAATTTGATAATTTCTGTTTTGTTTTTCATGCAACAAATGAAAACAAGAATTTAATAGATGAAAAAATAAATAATACTAATTTAAAAAATGTTGAAGTTATTTCTGATGAAAGTATAAAAAAACAAATATTAAAAAATTCAACATTTGCAGTTTCAAAATCTGGAACAGTTTCTCTTGAAATTTGCAACGCAAAAGTTCCATCTATAATTATCTATAAAATGAATTTTTTAAATTTTTTGATTGTCAAAATGTTAGTAAAAATAAAATTTGCTAACATCATTAATATTATTAATAATAAAGAAATAATTCCAGAATTAATACAAAATGAGTGTAATGCTAAAGAAATTTATAATTCAGTTGTTTATTTTTTAAAAAATCCAGAATTAATGAAAAAACAAATTAGAAATTTTGAAAAAACTTTAACTAAAATTAGATCAAAAAGTTCGTCTTCAGACGAAGCTGCTACTGTATTAACCAAGTTTCTTATTAATTAATCTTTTTATTACTTCTTCTTTTCCTAATGAAATAATTATATCGTATATTCCAGGTCCAAATTTTGAACCTGTTAAAGCTATTCTTAAAGGCTGTCCAACACCTTTAAAGTTTGTATCATTTGATTTAATCAGCTCGTTTATTATCGGCTCTAATGTTTCTTTGTTTAATTTTTCAACGGCAGTAAATTTAGTAGCGAAATCAGAAATGACTTTTTTGGCTTTTTCATCTATTAGTTTAATATCATCCTGATTAAAATTGACATTATCTAAAATAATATATTGACTATTATTAAATATATCCTCTAATGTTTTTGCCTTATTCTTTAAGAAAGTTAGAGATTTTTTGATCGTATCTTTTTTATCTGACTTAATTTCAGTTTTATATAATTTACAATATTTACTTAGTTGATTAAATAAATCATTTTCATCAATATTTTTAATATAGTGCTCATTCATTGATAAGATTCTACTTATATCCAATTTAGATGGTGATTTACCTATACCTTCTAAATTAAAGTGTTCAATGCTCTCTTCTAGAGTAAATATTTCTTTATCTTGATATGACCAACCTAGTCTAAGTAAATAATTTCTTAATGCATCTGGCATTATGCCTATTTTTGAGAAATCATCTAAAGTTGAGGCATTATCTCTTTTGGAAAGTTTTTTACCTTCAATAGTATGTATTAATGGAATATGAGCAAATTCTGGAACAACCCAACCCATTGCTTGGTATATTTGTATTTGTTTAAAAGTATTTATTTTATGATCATCTCCTCTAATTATGTGAGTCATTCCCATTTGATGATCGTCAACAGTTGCAGACAAGTTGTAAGTTGGTGTTCCATCATTTCTTAAAATTATAAAGTCTTCGATTGTATTATTTTCAATTTCAACATCTCCTTGAACTAAATCTTTAAGTTTAGAATTTCCTTCTATTTTACTTTTAAATCTAATTACAGGTTTAATATCTTTAGGAGCATCTTTTTCATCAGCATCTCTCCATTTTCTATTATAAATATATGGCATCTTTTTTTGCCTAGCTCTTTTTTTTTGCTCCTCTATTTCTTCAGCAGAGCAGTAACATTTATATGCATTACCATTTTGTAATAATTCATTAGCAATTTTAATGTGATCCTGTATTTTTTGTGATTGAATATACTCTTCACCGTCATGTTCAATTCCTAACCACTTTAATGAATTAATAATTTGTATTTTATGTTCTTCTTTGGATCTTTCTTTATCAGTATCTTCAATCCTTAGATGAAAAGTTCCATTTTGATTTTTAGAGAACAACCAATTAAATAAGGCAGTTCTAACTCCACCAATGTGAAGAGCTCCAGTAGGAGATGGTGCAAAACGTGTTGCTACTTTAGACATCAATGTTGTTTAGACTATTTTTTTAGAAGTTTCTATATAAAGATACTAAAACTCCTTGAACTTTCACTCTATCAGGTCCAAAAATCTTAGTTTCATAGTTTCTATTAGCACTTTCTAGGGCTACAACTTTACCTTTTTTTCGAATTCTTTTTAACATTGCTTCATGCTCATCTATTAATGCAACGACAATTTTACCATTATCAGCAGTATCTGTTCTTTTAATAATAACAGTATCACCTTCATGAATACCTGCATCTATCATAGAGTCACCTTGAACTTTTAAACCAAAGTAATCACCATTTTTTTCTAAATTATTTGGTAGCGGAATTCTAGAAACCTCATTTTGTATTGCTTCAACAGGTGTTCCAGCTGCAATTTTTCCAAGCACTGGTACTTCTACTTCATCAGAATTAGTTTGTTCTTCATCTAGTCCACCTTTAATCACACTAGGTGAAAAACTATTATAAATATCATTTGCAGAGGCTGTTTCAGGTAATTTAATTACTTCTAAAGCTCTTGCTTTGTGAGCTAATCTTTTAATAAAACCTCTTTCCTCTAAAGCACTAATCAATCTATGAATACCTGATTTGGATTTTAAATTAAGAGACAGTTTCATCTCTTCGTATGAAGGAGATACGCCAGAACTTCTCAACTTCTTGTTGATAAATAAAAGTAAGTTTTTTTGTTTTTTTGTTAGCATAAGAACAAATATCGTACAAATAATGTTCTATAAAAGTTCTTTTAAATTAACAATACTAAAAAAAACTAACAAAATAGCGCTTTATTTGACTATAAAACTGAAAAAATAGAATTTTTATCTAAGTTTTTCAAAAGTGATTCACCAATTAAAAAAGTGTTAATTGATGTTTTGTTATTTAGCTCTAATAGCTCATCTTTATTCTTAATTCCACTTTCAGATATTAAAGGACCTTTGTGACTTTTTACAATATCATAAATATCATAAGTTGTATTTATATCAGTTTTAAGTGTTTTTAAATTTCTATTGTTTATTCCAATTAATGCATCTTTAAAATTTAATGCTTTTTTAGCTTCTTCAACTGTATGAACTTCAACTATAACCGACATATTGTATTTCATAGCTTCATCATATAATTCATAAGCAAGATCATCTGAAACCCCAGCCAAAATTATTAAAATAGCATCAGCGCCATAACTTTTTGCCAAAGGTATTTGAAATTTATCGATAAAAAAATCTTTACACAATACAGGTAAATTTATTTTATCTTTTATTTTGCTTATGTGAATTAAATTTCCTAAAAAATAATCTTCTTCTGTTAAAACTGAAAGGCAAGTTGCTTTATTATTTAAATAAATCTGAGCAATATCTACAGGATCATAATCATTAATTATTATACCCGCTGAAGGACTTGCTTTTTTAATTTCAGCAATAATTGAAGTTTTATTATTTTTTATATTATTTTCTATTTTCTCTTTAAAATTAATATAGCTGTTGTTTTTATTAATTAATTCATCCAAAGTTTTAAGATCTAAGGATTTTTTTAATTTATCAATTTTTTTAATTTTTTTTTGAATGATATTTTGTAGAATATTTTCAGACATTTTGAATTTTTTCTAGATGTAAAAAGCTTTTCCCAGAAAGTATAAATTCTCTCGTGTAATTATATGCTTCAGAAAAGTCTGAAAATTTTTCACCAACAATTAACCCCGCTGCAGCATTTAAACAAACTGCTTTTGAAAAATCATTATCTTCACCTTTAAATATTTCAATCATCTTATCGGCATTAAATTTTGCATCATCCCCCACTAAATTTTTAAAATTATCTGCATTAACCTCCAAAGCATTTGGGTCTATTTTTATTTCAGATATTTGACCATCTTTTAATTGAATAACATTAGTAATTGCATATGGGGATATTTCATCTAATCCATCTTCGCTATTTACTATCCAAGCAAATTTTAAATTTAAATTTTTGAGTCCTTCTGCGAAAATTTTTGATAATTTTTTATCAAAAACACCTACAACTTGTCTCTCTACAAGAGCTGGATTACTTAATGGACCAATCATATTAAAAATGGTTCTTTTTCCAATTTTCTTTCTTACAGGTCCTACAAATCTCATTGCACTATGATAATTTGGTGCAAACATAAAACCAAAATTATTGGTATTAATTTCTTTTTCTATATCCTCAGGTTCTAAATTAATTTTAATTTTAAGAGCTTCTAAAACATCACCAGACCCACATTTTGAGGAAACAGCTTTATTGCCATGTTTAGCAACTTTTGTGCCCATACTAGCTAAAAGTAGGGCAGAAGCTGTTGAAATATTAAGAGTATTCATGCCATCACCGCCAGTACCACAAGTATCAATACAATCACTTACATTTACTCTTTTAGACTTTTCTCTAAGAACAAAAACTCCACCTGCTATTTCATCTGAAACTTCTCCTTTTTTGGATAATAAGGTTAAAAAACTAAAAATTTCGTCATCACTAGCTTTGCCAGTCATCAATATTTCAAAAGCAGTTTTACTTTCTTCAAAAGTTAAATCTTTTTTATTTTTAAGTTTTTCTAAAATTTGATCCATAAATTTAATTGTTAATAAAGTTTTTAAGAATTTTCATTCCAAACTTAGTTTTAATACTTTCAGGATGGAATTGTACACCATGAATATTAAATTTTTTATGTTGTACACCCATTATAATCTCATCTTTTGTCTCTGCTGTAATCTCTAGATCTTTTGATAAAGTTTTTTTATCAATTACCAAACTATGGTATCTAGTAGCTTCAAATGTTTTTGGGAGGTTTTTTAAAATACCGATTTTTTTTGATTTGATTTTGCTTGTTTTGCCGTGCATTAACTTTCTTGCTTGAACAATTTTTGATCCAAAAACTTGTCCGATTATCTGATGACCTAAACATACTCCTAAAAAAGGTAATTCTTTGTATAATGATTTCAATATTTTAATACAATTGCCAGATTGATTTGGGTTGCCTGGTCCTGGTGAAATAACAATTTTATCATATTTCTTTTTAATGATTTCTTTAGAATTAATTTTATCATTTCTAACTACATCAACTTTAACATTTAATGAGGAGATATAGTGATACAAATTAAAAGTAAAACTATCGTAATTATCTATTAACAATACTTTCATTATCTTAAAGCATTAATTAAAGCTTTCGCTTTATTAACTGTTTCCTCATATTCATTTTTAGGTTTACTGTCCGCAACTATACCTGCACCTGCTTGCACATAAAATTTATTATTTTTAGCAACTGCAGTTCTTAAGGCTATGCATGTATCAAATTCTCCATTTGCAGAAAAATATCCAATTCCACCTGCGTAAACCTTTCTTTTTGATGTTTCTAATTCATCTATAATTTCCATAGCTCTAATTTTTGGAGCTCCAGAAACAGTACCTGCTGGAAAACCAGCTAAGAGCGATTTAAATTTTGAAAATTTTTTATTATATTCCCCAACCACATTTGAAACTATATGCATAACATGAGAATATCTTTCAATAATGAAGCTTTCTGTAACTTTTACCGAATTTATCATTGAGACTTTACCAGCATCATTTCTACCCAAATCAAGTAACATTAAATGCTCAGAAAGTTCTTTTTTATCTTTAAGTAGGTCTCTTTCAAAAAAAAGATCTTCCTTTTTAGTTTTACCCCTTGGTCTAGTTCCTGCGATTGGTCTTACAGTGATTTTATTATCCCTAAGTCTCACAAGTATTTCAGGACTTGCACCAATTATTTGAAAATCATCAAAATTAAAGAAAAACATAAAAGGAGAAGGGTTTGTTACTCTTAGTTTTTTATAAATATCTAATGGTTTCTTTGTTAATTTTGCCTCAAATCTTTGGCTTAAAACAACCTGAAAAATATCTCCTAATTTAATATATTTTTTTGCCTTGTTAACCATTGATAAAAATTTATTTTTTGATGTGTTAGATTTCACTTTTATATTTTTTGATTTTTGAATTATTTTATTATCAATATTTTTAATTGATGACTGAATGAGTAATTTAAACAAATCAGATTTAATTTCCTCATATTTATTTTTATAGTTGTTAATTTTTTCATCTTTAAAAATATTAGATATGTAAAAAATTTCTTTTTTTAAATTATCATGAACGACTAAAGTTCTTGGACGAAGAAGCCTTACATCTGGCAAATTAAGATCGTTTTTACAATTATTTGGAATTTTTTCTATGTATCTAATTGAGTCATAAGAAAAATACCCAGAGATTAATGAGCAAATATTAGGTAAATTTTTGGGAGTTTGAAACTTGAAATCTTCAATTATTTTTTCAATTAATTTATCTGGTTTATCATTTAATTTTCTTTTTTTATTTCTTTGAATTAGATAAGAATTATTATTATTAAATTCCCAAATTTTATCAGGATTTTTACCAAATATTGTATATCTGCCTTTGATTTTACCTTTTTCTACAGACTCAAATATAAAACTATTTTTTTCCTCTAGAAAATTATCAATTAAATTTAATATTTCCTCATCATTTTTTACTTTCTTTTTAGTAAAGATGATTTGATTTTTTTTGCTTCTGTGTCGAAACTTAAAATCTTTGAAGCTTCGATTAATAATCATTTGAAATAATTTTTAACTCTATCAATAGTTTTTTGATTTAATTGAACTTGATATTTATCATTAAGTAATTGATCATACGATTGTAAGATGCTTTTTCTATTATTTGTATTTTGGATATTTACAAATTTAAGATATTTTTCATCAGTTTTGTTAAATGAATTTTTATTTGTTCCAGTAATTTTAACTAAATAAATTTTATTTTCTTTATTTACTAGAGTAAAAGAGTTAACAGGTAACGCATAAAGCATTTTTACCGAATTAATATCAATTAGTTTGTCATCTTCTATTGAATTAATAGAAGAATATTCCTTATTTGATCCTGCAAGTTCTTCAAATTTTGAATTATCAAATTTCTTTTTTTGAATTTCTTCAATAATTTCTCTATTGTAATCAAATTTACCTTTTTGATATATTAACTCAACTATTTCTCCTTTAATGATTTCATCATTTAAATCTGGAGTTCGATCATATTGATTATCAATATTATATAGTAAAAAGTTATCACCACTTTCTATCAAGTCTATTTTAGATGCTTTCTTAGAATAAATTAGATCTTCATTAATCTGTTTACTAGAACTGGGCACAAACTCATTTACTTTGATAATGTCAACATTTATATCTTCTAATATATTGTCAAATGTGCTTCCTTGAGAAATTTTGTTTTCAATTAAGTCAATTTCATCAAAAAACTCTTGATTAAATTCTTCTATGCCAATTAGATTTTTTGGATTTAAAATCACATACTTAAAATCTATATATTCTCTTTTTAATTGATCTTTGTTTTCATCAATAAATACTTCAATTTCATTTGCTGTGTAATCATCTTTTGTTTTATATAGATTTTCCATATCAAAATATTCGATATCTAAGGATTTATTATTTTCTTCAAACTTTTTTTCTATCAAAAAATTTGGTGTTATTGTTCCAGCACCAATAAAATCAAATAAATGTTTCTGTAATTCTCTATTTTTTAATTGCAATTCAAACATTGCAGCTGACAAGTTGTTGGAGAGTAAAAATTTTTCATATTTAATTCTTTGAAAAGTACCGTTTTCATCATGGAAATTTTTATTTTCTTTAATGTTTTTAAGTATGGTTCTTTCATTAATTGAAAGATCAAAGTCTTCAATTTCTAAATCAATCAATGTAGTTGAAATTAATCCCGATAATAATTCTTCAATAATATTGTTCTCTAAATTATCTCGAATAGCTTCTTGTGAAATTCCACTTTGGTTCACATAGTCAATAAAATCTTGGGTTGTTACATTTGTTTTATTTATTTTTGCAATATTGTTTTGATTATTTGTACTAAACCCTCCACCAAAACCACCAAAGATGAAAGCGAAAGCAACAAAAGCCATCACTAAAAATCCTCCAGTTTTTTTCCATCCTAATTCTTTTAGTTTTTTAATCATAGCGTTATAAATTTATTGATCTGTAAAAAACAAATCTATAGATTAAAAAGTCAATTATGACAAATAAATATATGTATTTTGTAGCTAATTGGAAAATGTTTGGTGATTTAAGATCTCTAAATTCACTTGATAAAGTAATAAAGTTTTCAAAAAATAATAAAAAAAATAAGTTAAAAATAGTTTATTGCCCACCAAATACATTAATTCGTCCATTATCGAGAAGACTTAAAAAAACAAAAATAGAGGTTGGTGCCCAAAACTGTCATCACAGCTATGACTACGGTGCGCACACTGGTCAAGTAAATTCTACTATGCTTAAAAATGTTGGAGCAAAGTATGTTATTTTGGGACACTCAGAAAATAGACAACTAGGTGAGACAGATAATTTAATTAATTTAAAAATAAAAAGTGCAATTAAATCAGGTCTCAAAATTATATTTTGTATTGGTGAAACCTTTAAAGAAAGAAGACAAAAAAAAACTAATCAAATTTTAAAAAGACAAATTGAAAAAGGATTAATATCGATAAAGAATAAATCCAAAATTATTATAGCCTATGAACCGGTATGGTCTATCGGAACAGGTGTAATTCCAAAAGAAGCTGATTTAAATAAAACTATTTCATTTATTAAAAGTAGATTTGTAAAAAAATATCCAAAAATTTTATACGGTGGATCTGTAAACACTAATAACGTAAGTATATTAAAAAAAATTCCCAACATTGATGGTTTTTTGATAGGAGGCGCATCACAAATTCCAAAAAAATTTATTGATATAATTCAAAAAACCATTAATTAGACCCACATGGAAACTTTATTATTAGTAATCAACATCATACTTGCAGTTATTTTAGTTCTTTTGGTTTTATTGCAAAAATCAGAAGGAGGTGCTCTTGGTATTGGAGTTTCCCAAGAAAATTTTATGTTATCTAGATCAGCAGGCAGCTTCATGACAAAAGCCACAGCAATCGTAGCAACACTTTTTATTATTTGTAGTCTGGCTCTAACAATAATTTCTAGAGCAGAACTTGCTCCTACGGGGTCGGTATTGGATACAGTTGAGGAAAAAACTGAAGACACGCCTACAATTCCAGAAAACAATTAATTAATTCTTTTCAATTCATTTTTTATTCGCTATAAGATACTTCCATGGCGCGATATATATTTGTCACTGGCGGCGTGGTTTCTTCCCTTGGTAAAGGTCTTTCTTCTGCATCCCTTGCTTATTTATTACAATCAAGAGGTTACAAAGTTCGTTTAAGAAAATTAGACCCATATCTAAATGTCGACCCAGGAACAATGAGTCCGTTTCAACATGGGGAAGTTTTTGTAACAGACGATGGCGCTGAAACAGATTTAGATTTAGGTCACTACGAAAGATTTTCTGGCGTTACTGCAAAGGAAACCGATAACATCACAACTGGAAAAATTTATAGCGATGTTCTTAGAAAAGAAAGAAAAGGTCAGTATTTAGGTAAGACAGTTCAAGTTATTCCTCATATCACAGATAGAATTAAAGAATTTATAAAACACGATACACATAAAGAAGATTTTGTAATTTGTGAAATAGGAGGAATAGTAGGTGATATAGAAAGTTTACCATTTGTAGAAGCGATAAGACAATTTTCAAATGATATTGGTAAAAAAAATGCATTATTTATTCATTTAACTTTAGTTCCTTATTTAAAAGCATCAGATGAAATAAAAACAAAACCAACACAACACTCAGTTAAAGAATTAAGAAGCATTGGTATTCAACCTGATATTATTATTTGTAGATCAGAAAGACCAATTCCTTTAGACCATAGAAAAAAAATATCTTTGTTTTGTAATGTTGATATTAAAAATGTAGTTGAAACTGTTGATGTTAAAACTATTTATGAAGCACCAATTAGTTTTTTTAATCAAAAATTAGATATTCAAGTTTTAAATTATTTTAAATTAAAATCAAAAAAACCTGCAAATTTGAATCCTTGGAAAAAAATAACTAAAATTACCCTTAATACTAAAAGAAATGTTAACATTGCAATTATTGGAAAATACGTTGAATTAAAGGATGCTTATAAATCTTTAGATGAAGCACTTACTCATGGAGGAATATCTAATAATCTTAAAGTTAATTTGGTTAGAATAGATTCTGAAAAATTAAAAGTTTCAGAAATAAAAAATAAACTTAAAAATGTTTCAGGAATTCTAATTCCAGGTGGTTTTGGTAAAAGGGGAACTGAGGGTAAAATTGAAGCGATAAGGTATGCAAGAATAAATAAAATTCCGTTCCTTGGAATTTGTTATGGAATGCAAATGGCAATAATTGAATTTGCTAGAAATCAATTAAAGATTAAAAAAGCAACTTCTTCTGAGTTTGATAAAGGCGGTGTTCATATTATTGGCTTGATGCATGAATGGGAAAAAAGTGGAAGAAAAGTTAAAGGAACAGATAAAGATTTAGGAGGAACCATGAGACTTGGTTCTTATGATGCAATTTTAAGAGATAAGTCTAAAATTAGAAATATTTATAAATCTAGATTAATCAAAGAGAGACATAGACATAGATATGAAGTGGATATTTCATATAAAGAAAAATTTGAGAAGAAAGGATTAATATTTTCAGGTTTATCTCCAGATCATAAGCTTCCAGAGATAATTGAACTTAAAAATCATCCTTGGTTTATAGGAGTTCAGTTCCATCCTGAATTTAAATCTAGACCTTTGAACCCTCATCCTTTATTCTCTTCATTTATCAAAGCAGCAAAAAATCATAGATGAGTGCTATTAAAGTAAATTGTCAAAATATAGAAATTTCAAACAACAATAAGATTTGTATTATTGCAGGTCCATGCCAACTTGAGACAGAACAACATGCACTCGATATGGCTGGAAAAATTAAGGAAATTACTTCAAAATTTGGCCTTGGATTTATTTACAAAACCTCATTTGATAAAGCGAACAGAACAAGTTTAAAAGGTAAAAGGGGAGCAGGATTAGATGCATCACTTCCCGTATTTGATAAAATTAAAAAGGAACTGAATGTCCCTATTTTAACAGACATTCATAACGCTGAACAATGTGAAATTGTTTCAAAACATGTTGATGTTTTACAAATCCCAGCCTTTTTATGTCGTCAAACAGACTTGTTAATTGCTGCGGCTAAAACAAATAAAATTATTAATGTAAAAAAAGGTCAGTTCTTAGCACCTTGGGATATGGTGAATGTAACTAAAAAAATTTCAGACTCAGGAAATAAAAATATCCTAGTCACAGAAAGAGGTGCAAGTTTTGGTTACAATACTTTAGTCTCTGACATGAGATCATTACCTATAATGGCAAAGAATGGTTATCCAGTAATTTTTGATGCAACTCATTCTGTTCAACAACCAGGTGGCCAAGGAGAATCTTCTGGTGGTCAAAGAGAATTTGTTGAATATTTAGCAAGAGCAGCAGTTGCAGTTGGAGTTGCTGGTGTATTTATTGAAACTCATCAAGATCCAGACAATGCACCCTCAGATGGACCAAACATGGTACCATTGAATAAATTAGAGAATCTATTAAAACAATTACACGATATAGATAATCTAATTAAAAAATAGTGAGCAAAATTTTAAAAGTAAAAGCACGTCAAGTTTTTGACAGTAGAGGAAATCCAACAGTAGAGGCAGAAGTTTACATAAAAAATAATAGCGCATCTGCTATTTGTCCTTCAGGTGCTTCTACAGGAACTTTTGAAGCTTTTGAAAAAAGAGATAAAAATAATAAACGGTATTTAGGAAAAAGTGTTTTAAGTGCAGTTAATTTAGTTAACACAAAGATTTCAAAAAAATTAAAAGGACAAAGTATTTACAACCAAGAAAGAATTGATGCTTTGTTAATTAATCTGGATGGTACAAGACAAAAAACTATCTTAGGAGCTAACGCGATGTTAGCTGTTTCTATGGCTGTTAAAAAATTGTCTGCAAAAGCAAAAAAAATACCTTTGTATAAAACATTTTCTCAAAAAAATAACTTTCAATTACCTTATCCATTAATGAACATTATTAATGGTGGAGCGCATGCAAATAATGGTCTTAGAATTCAAGAGTTTATGATCAGACCTGATCGAGCAAAAAGTTTTTCTGAGGCAATGCGTATTTGTTTTGTTGTTATTAAAAACTTAAGTAAAATAATTAAAGCTAAAGGTTTATCTACTTCAGTAGGTGATGAAGGTGGGTTTGCACCTATGATTAGTAGTAATAACCAAGCTTTAGATTTAATTGTGAGTGCAATTAAAAAATCAGGATTTATTAACGGAAAAGATGTTTCTATTTGTCTAGATGTGGCTGCTAATGAATTATATAAAAAGAACAAATACTCTATTCATTCAAAAAGTTATATTTCAGTAGATAAATCTATCAAAGAATATCAAAAAGTAATTAAAAAATATAAAATCAAGTCTATTGAGGACCCATTTGCTGAAAATGATTGGTTGGCATGGAATAAATTAATGAAATCAATAAAAAAAGTTCAGATTGTTGGTGATGATTTGTATGTAACAAATCTTGAAAGATTGAAGAAAGGGTTCTTAAATATTTCTTCAAATTCTATCTTAATAAAGCTTAATCAAATTGGTACTGTTTCAGAAACTTTAGATGTAATTAAATTTGCACAAACCATTGGATATAAAACAATTATATCTCATCGATCTGGTGATAGTGAAGATACGTTTATTGCTGATTTAGCTGTGGGCACTAATTCAAATCAAATTAAAACAGGATCTTTAGCTAGATCTGAAAGGGTTGCAAAATATAATCAATTAATTCGTATAGAAGAAGAACTTGGAAAAAAAGCGAGGATGAATAAGATCAATTAATGCTTCGATTAATAAAAAGAAATTATTTTTTATTAATATCTATTTTTCTTATTTTCTATTTTGGTTTTAATTTAGTTTCAGGAGAAAGAGGTCTTTTTTCGTATATAGAAAAAAAGGAACTTTTGTCCAACTTGAAAAAAGAAGAATTAACCCTAACTAGTCAAATAGAAGATGTGGATCATAAAAATTCACTTCTAAGCAGTGATTTAGATCTTGATTATATTGAGACCTTAATTAGAGAACGATTTTTGTTTGGTAAAAAAGATGAGATAATCTATATAATAAAAAAAAATGACAATTAAAATTAGACATCCAGAAAAAGTCAATAAACCTGTTAATCCAATCAAAAAAAAGCCTGATTGGATCAGATCAAAATTATCAAACAGTAAAGAATTTTTTTTAACAAAAACAGTAGTTAATCAAAATAATTTAGTAACAGTATGTCAGGAGGCTAACTGTCCAAATATAACAGAATGTTGGAGTAAGAGACATGCAACATTTATGATTATGGGAGATACTTGTACAAGAGCTTGTGCTTTTTGTGATGTAAAGACTGGAAAACCTGAAAGTTTAGATCCATTCGAGCCCTATAAAATTTCAAACGCTGTTAAAAAATTAAATTTAAAACATGTGGTTATTACTTCAGTAGATAGGGATGACCTTGAAGATGGTGGATCAAATCATTTTTTTGAAGTTATTAATGCTACACGAAAAAAAAATCCAAATACATCAATAGAAGTTTTAACACCAGACTTTTTGAGAAAGGGTGACGCCTATAAAAAACTTCTAGAGTCTGATCTAGATGTTTTCAACCATAATATAGAGACTGTACCACGTCTTTATCTCAAGGTAAGACCTGGTGCTAGGTATTTTGGATCTTTAGAACTTTTAAAAAATGTTAAGAAATTTAATAAAAAAGTTTTTACAAAATCTGGTTTAATGGTTGGTCTTGGTGAAGATAAGGATGAATTAATTCAGGTAATGGATGATCTAAGATCAGCTGAAGTAGATTTTTTAACTATTGGTCAATATTTACAACCATCTCCAAAACACCATCCTCTAAGTAGATATTACCACCCTGAAGAATTTAAAGATTTAGAAAATATTGCTAAAACTAAAGGCTTCTTATTGGTTTCCTCATCGCCTCTAACTAGATCTTCGTATCATGCTGATGAAGATTTTGCCAAACTTAAAGAAAAAAGATTACAAAATAATTAATGCCAAAAGCATCAGTTACGAGATTAATTGATAATAGAAAAGATAAACTAATCGAGTTTGTTTTAGATATTGAAAAATACCCAGAATTTATTCCTTTCTGTGATAATTCAAAAGTTTATGAGAGAAGTGATAACGGAGATACGATAAATATAATTGCTGATCTTACAATAGGTAAGGGGCCGTTTAAGGATACATTTAAAAGTGACGTTAAATTAAATAAAAAAACCGATCATATTCATGTTGTTAATTTAGGTGGACCATTAAATCATTTAGAAAATAATTGGAAATTTATTGAAGTAGGAAATGATACTGATGGTTACAAAACTGAGGTTATGTTTGATATTGATTTTGAAATCGAAAATAAGTTTTTAAATATTCTAATGACCAAATCTTTTCAATTTGGTTTGGAAAAGATAGCAGATGCGTTTCAAAAAAGAGCAGAAAGTATTAAATAATTTTATTGATTATCTTAATTACATTACGAACTGTTAATTTTTGAATCAAATTACGGTTTTTTGATATAAATCTATTTTCTTTAATAAGCAAAGTTTTATCTTTTTTAATACCAATATAAACAAGGCCAACTGGTTTTTCTTTTGATCCACCGCCTGGACCAGCAATTCCTGTAATTGAGACGTTGATTTTACTCTTTGAAATTTTAGATAAATTTTTAACCATTGCCTTACAACATTCATGACTTACTGCACCATATTTACTAATAATATTTTTATTAACTTTTAATATCTTTATTTTGGCTTGGTTAGAGTAAGTGGTTAGACCCATTTGAAAGTATTTTGACGAATTAGCTAATTTAGTTAAATTATGAGCTAATAACCCACCCGTACAAGACTCAGCTACGGATATAGTTAATTTTTTTTTAATTAATTTTTTATGAAGTAATTGAATACTCATTAAAATTTTAAACTTATTAGATATATTAATATCATCGAATATATCCCTGCCATTATATCATCCATAATTATTCCAAAATAGTTCTTATGGTTTTTATCAAAATAACTTACTGGAAAAGGTTTTAGGATGTCAAAAAATCTAAAAAAAACAAAAGATAAAATATAATAAATTTCAATTGAAATACTTATTTGATTAGTTTGATTTAAATACAATAACAAAATTAAAGGCATGGATTGTCCTAAAACTTCATCGATTACTATTTGTCTTGGATCTTTATTTTTAAATTCAGACTCAGAGTCTTTAACGGCATAAAATGAATAAAAGAATAAAAGTATAAAAAAAATAATTGAAAACCTAAGATTTGTGTAACCTAAAATTTCATAAGCAATATAAATAAAAACAGCTGTTACAGCAGAAGTTACAGTGCCAGGAATTTTTGTTAAATATCCGTAACCAAAGAAAGTCGATAACAAAACATTTATTTTTTTCATTGTGTAATTGAGCAAATAACTTCACAAGCTATTGCTTTTTCTTTTCCGATTAATCCAAGTTTTTCTACTGTTTTACCTTTTAGGTTAATTAATTCTTTATCAATATTTAATAAATTAGACAGAGATTTGATTATTTTATAGCGATATTTTGAAACTTTTGGCTGTTCACATATTAAATTTATATCTAAATTATTTATATAAAAGTTATTATTATTTAATATTTCAACAATTGGTTTAAGCATTATTGGTGATCTAATATTTTTATATTTTTTTTGATTATCTGGGAAAAAAGTACCAATATCTTTTTTTCTCATTGCTCCAAGAAGAGAATCAATTATTGAATGAATAATCACATCTCCATCTGAATGACCCTTAAGCCCTGAGTGATAAGGGATTTTAATTCCACCTAAATAAAGTATTTTTCCTCTTATTAATCTATGAATATCAAAACCAATACCAAAATAAGTTTTATTAGTTTGCATATCTTCTTTAAATGTAATTTTGTTATTTAAATTTTCTCCTTTAATAAATTTAATTTTTAAATTATTTTCAATAAATAATGTTGCTTCATCAGTAATTTTATTTTTTTGTTTATTTGAAAGATTATATAAATTTTTAAATTTAAATGCTTGAGGTGTTTGAGTTAAAATTGAATTATTTCTATTTAGGTTAAAAAGTTGATTTTTTACTTTGTATTTAATGGAGTCTTTTGAATGTATGCAAGGTATTACTGCTTTATTGTTTTTAAGTGATTTAAGTAGAGTTTTTAAAAGCTTGATAGTGAAGTTTGGTCTAGCAGCATCGTGAATTAGAACATTATTTGGTTTAAATTTTTTTATATATTTTAATGCTATTAAAGAAGAATCAGATCTTTCTTTACCACCTTTTATAATTGATACATCCTTAGGGAATTTTTCCTTAATATTTTTTTTATTATTTACGACCAAAATAATTTTTTTGAACAGCTTTGATTTTATTGCTTTTTCTATAGAATGTTTAAAAAGAGCCTTGTTTTTATAAATAATGAATTGCTTTGGTTTTTTTGAATTAAATCTTTTGCTTTGTCCTGATGCTAGTATTATAAAATAATTATTCATTTATATGGTAGTTTTTATATTCAAATGTACGAATTTATTAAAAAAAATATATATCTAATAATATTATTTATTATCACATTATCGATAGGTTTTTTAACCTTTTTAACTTTTATAGATAAAGGATTTATTGAATTAAAAGATCAAAATTTACAAATTTTATTAGTTCTAAATATTGTTCTTTTAATAGCACTTTTCGTTTTTATTTTTATTGAGATAAAGAGTGCAATTAAAAATGATATTGATAAAGATGGTTTAAAATCAAATAAAAAATATATTACATATTTTGGGTTATTTACATTAATTCCATCTGTATTAATTTCAATTTTCTCATTATTCTTGTTTTCATTTGCTTTAGAGAAGTACTTTGACAAAAAAGTTACAACTGTTGTTAACAATTCATATGAGTTAGCAATTAATTATGTCGAGGAAATTAGAAACAAGATTCAATCGGATATTGTTTTGATAGCTTTTGACACTAATAAAAGTAAAAAGTTTTTAAATGATAATTTAGATGAATACAGAAGATTCCTGAATACACAAAAATTGATAAGAAATGTTGATGAAGTTCATATCATAGATATTAATAAAAAAATTTTATTTACTACTTTGAATGACACTCAACAATATATACCACCATTAGATAAAGCTTTAAATTTAGTTTTAGAAGATGATCGCCCATTAAAAATTATTAATGCACCAGAAAATATTTCTGCTGCAATTATGAGGTTGCAAGATTTTGAGGATCGATTTTTATATGTTGTAAAATATTTAGATAAAAATATTTCAAAGTATTTAACTGAATCTCAGGAAGCTATTAATTTTTACTATACAGTTGAGGAAAAAAGCACTGGTATTAAAATTTCATTTGCAATTATTTATATTATAGTTGTCAGTGTTTTATTATTTGTCTCTATATCTATTGCTATCAGATTTTCATCTAGGTTTTTTAGGTCTATCAATAATTTAATTCTTGCATCAACATCTATTGGACAAGGAAATTTTAATGCAAAAGTTCCTGAAGTTAGGACAGATAAAGATTTAGAGACTTTAAATAAAAATTTTAATTTAATGATAGATAGGTTGAAAAGTCAGCAAGAAAAACTAATTATTAACGAGAGACATGAGGCATGGGGTAGTTTAGCAAGAAAACTTGCTCATGAAATTAAAAATCCACTTACACCAATTCAATTAACTATAGATAGATTAAAAAATAAATATTCTAAACAATTAAATGAAAATGAAATTGAAAATTTTAAAGAAAATTTAAAAATTATAAATACTCAAATAAAACAAATCGAAAAATTGGTTAATGAATTTTCTGACTTTGCAAGAATGCCTAAACCTATTTTTAGAGAGAATAATTTAGTAGATATTATTCATGAAAATATAAATTTACTTAAAGAATTAGATAATTCCATTGATATTACTTTTAAAAAAGATTTTGATAAAATTACCTTAGAGAGTGATAAAGAACAATTAAGTAGAGTTTTTTTAAATTTGATAAAAAATTCTATAGAAAGTATTAACCAAAAAGCCCAAAACAATAGCAAATTCAGTAAAAAAATTACTATTGAACTTACCCAAAATGATAGCCACATTAGATCAACGATTGTGGATAATGGTGTTGGTTTTAACGAATTAAAAGATGATATTAAAAATATACTTAATCCTTATTTTACAACTAAGAAAAATGGAACCGGTTTAGGATTATCAATAGTTAACAAAATAATTAATGATCACAATGGAAAAATAGATTTTATACCAATCAAAGATGGTGCAAAAATTGATATAATGTTTTCAAAACAAAAATGAGTGAAGAAATTTTAATCGTAGACGATAACGCTGACATCAGAAATATTATTAATGAATTAATTATAGATGCTGGTTACAAAACTAGATTGGCTGCAAATTATAACCAAGCACTTGCTGAAATAGATAAAAAATTACCCGATGTTGCAATTCTTGATGTTAAATTAGATAGGGGAGATAATGACGGCATTGAGCTTCTTTCTCACATTAAATCCAAGAATAAAGATACGCCAGTTATAATTATATCTGGTCATGCCAACATAGAAATGGCAGTCAAATCATTGCAGCATGGAGCATTTGAATTTATTGAAAAACCATTTGACCAAGAAAGATTACTCAATTTTGTTAAAAGAGCAGTTGAAAACTTTAATCTTAAAAAACAAAATAGAGAATATGAAAGTAAATTATTTTCATCTTATGAATTAGTAGGAAAAAGCAAAAATATAGTAAATATAATTGATCAAATTAAAAAAATATCAGTAACTGAAAGTAGAGTATTTATAAGCGGACCCTCAGGTTCAGGAAAAGAATTAATTGCAAGAAAAATACATAAAGCTTCTTCTAGAAGCAAAAATCCATTTATTGTCCTAAATGGTGCTTTACTTGATATTAACAAGTATGAATTAGAATTATTTGGTGAAGAAAAAGAAAATGGCTCTATCTCATATGGTGCACTTGAAAAAGCCAATAAAGGAACACTTTTAATTGATCAAGTTTCTGAAATACCATTGGATATACAGTCTAAAATACTAAGAGTTTTGACTGATCAAAAATTTAAAAGAGTTAATGGAAGTAATGATGTAAGTGTAGATGTGAGATTAATTTGTTCATCAAGTAAAGATTTAAAAAAAGAAATAGAAATTGGAAATTTTAGAGAAGATTTATTTCACAGGATAAATGTTTTTGAGATTAACATTGAACCATTAAATCAAAGAATTTCAGATATACCTTTATTAATTAAATATTTTTCAAAAAAAATATCTGAAAATTATAAAATAAAAGAATTAGATATAGATGAAAACAATAGCTACATACTGAATCATAATTGGCATGGTAATGTCAGAGAATTAAGAAATTTAATTGAGAGAATAGCAATATTACAACCTGATACTAAGGATAAAATTTCAAACATTATTAAAGAATCCTTAAAAAATACAAATTTTGACGATCAATTGGCTGAAAATAGCCTTTCTGTGCCATTAAAAGAAGCTAGAGAAAAATTTGAAAAGGAGTATTTAACTATTCAACTTAAAAAATTTAATGGAAATATTTCTAAAACTGCTAATTTTGTTGGAATGGAAAGAAGCGCATTGCATAGAAAATTAAAAGGTTTGGGCATCAAAGAATTTAATTAGATGAATATAATCATTTGTGGAGCTGGAAGAGTAGGGTTCACTATAGCTAAACAACTAAGTGAACAAGGTCATTCTATAACTGTTATAGATCCTTCTAGTGAAGATATTCAAAAAATTGATGATGCTTTGGATGTTAAGGCTATTGTTGGAAAAGGTACATATCCATCAATTTTAGAAAAAGCTAACGCTGCAGAGACAGATATGATTATTGCAGTTACCAGAAACGATGAAATTAATATGCTTATTTGTCAAATAGCTTTTTCAATTTTTAATATTTCAAAAAAAATAGCTAGAATTAGATCTCAAGACTATTTAAATCCAAAATTCACTAGAGTTTATAATAAAGAAAATTTACCAATAGACGTTATCATTTCTCCTGAGATTGAAATTGCAAAATCAATTCAAAGAAAACTTGAGGCTCCTGGAGCATTGGACAGTGTTCCTTTTGCTGATAATAAAATAAGATTATTAGAGATTTTAATTAATGAAAACTGTAAATTAATTAATATCAAGCTTAATGATTTAACTAAAAATTATCCAAATTTAGACGCAAATATTATAGGAATTATAAGAGATGATAAATTCATAATACCAAAAAAGAATGATGATGTAAGAAAAAATGATAAAATTTATGTAATAATCAATTCATCACAAATGTCAGATACTTTAGAAGTTTTTGGACATGATGAAAAAGTATCTAAAAATATTTTAATTGTAGGTGGTGGAAACATAGGTTTTAATCTAGCTAAAAATATCGAAGAAACCTTAGATTCAGCAAGAGTAAAAATTATTGAAAAAAATAAAGAAAGAGCTGAATTTCTTGCCAGTGAATTAAATAATACTATTGTTATCAATGGAGATGCTTTAGATGAAGAGGTTCTCGTAGAAGCTAATTTACAAGAAGCAGAAACAGTTCTTGCTTTAACAAATGATGATGAAGATAATTTGATGGTAAGTGTTCTCGTTGAAAAATTTGCAAAAGATGAAAAAGATGTTGAAGACAAAAGGACTATGGCTTTAATTAATAAGCCAAATTATTCTTTGTTACAAAATTCTTTAAAAATTGATGATCTTATAGATCCTCGAATGAATACTGTCTCAAGTATTTTAAAACATATTCATAAAGGTACAATTGAAACAGCTTATACAATTATGGATGGTGAATATGAGGTAATTGAAGCTGAAATTATAGAAACTTCAGAGTTAATTAACAAGGAATTAAAAAATTCTAACTTACCTGAAGAAATTAGAATAGGCGCTGTATTAAGAGAAAATAAAGTTATCATACCAAGATCAAATTTTGTTTTTCAAAAAGAGGATAAAGTTGTTTTTTTAGCTAAAAAGGACTCCATTTCGGTAGTGGAAAATATATTTAGAATTAGTTCTATTTAATTAGATGTCATTATTTAGAGTAAAATATTTGAGTTTTTTTTTTATTTTAATTTCTTTATTTTCTTTTTTAAATATTATTTATTCTTACTATTTTAACCTATATCTAAATCTTAATACTTATTATTTTAGTTTTATTGTATCTGCTGTAATCGGTTTGATTTTTTATAAAATAAAAACCAGCAATAAAAAATCAACAATATTTGAAAAAATATCAACAGTTTTATTAGGCTATGTCTTAATGCCTTTAGTTTTATCGATACCTTTTTATTTAAGTATTTATAATTTGACATTTTTAAATGCTTTTTTTGAGGCAGTATCTGGATTTACTTCAACAGGTTTTACTATCTTTGAAAATATAAAACATATTGATCAAGGCTTAATTTTGTGGAGATCCTCTATTCAATGGATTGGAGGGTTATATTTTTTATATTCTATTATTTTTTTGATAGATATTTATGATGAAAGTTTAAAAAAATCTTTAACCAATTTTCTATCTTTTAATACTTCAGAGATACTAAAACAATCGATTAAAATTTTATTACTATACTCAGGATTAACTTTATCAATTTTCATTATTTTAAATATTTTTGGTATAAGATCATTTAACTCACTAAATTTAGCAATGACAATAATTTCATCAGGTGGATTTCTTCCTGTAAACAACCTTTCGTTAATTTTAGTGAATGATTTTCAGGTAATTATATTTTCTCTTTTAATGCTAATTTCTTTTTTTAGTATCTTTTTTACATATAATTTAATTTTTTTAAGAAATAAAAATTTAAATTTTTTTTATGAAGACATACATTTACTTTTATATTTTATTGTAGTTGTAAGTATCTTTTTTGTTTTTTTTAGCTATGATACTAATTTCACATATAGTTTTTTATCTTTAGTTAGTAGTATTTCAAATATAGGTATTTCACTTGAAGTTGATCAAACAAATTTAAACTTTATATATATCTTACTTGTAATTATAGGTGGGTCTTTTTTTTCAACAAGTTCAGGCTTAAGATTTTTAAAAATATATTCTTTGACAAAATATTCTATTAATCAAATTTTGTCTTTTAGTAGACCAAAAAATGTATTTATGAACAAATTAGCTTTTTCAAAAATTAATTTTGATACAAAAGATATAAATAAATATTTTTTAACAATATTAATTTTTGTTGTTTCTCTTTTTTCATTAACTATTTTATTGTCTTTATCCAATATTCAATTTGAATATTCATTTAAATTAGCTGTATTAACCTTAATGAATACTGTTAATTCGTCAGCTTATGGTGTATCTGATTTCGATTTTCAAAATATACACTTTTTGACCAAATATTTTCTTATATTTTTTATGATAATCGGAAGGGTTGAACTTTTGTCTCTGTTGTTAATAGCAAAAAAATTCCTTTTTAAAAATTAAATTAGTATTATATATATCTCTAAATTTAGCGCCCTTAGCTCAGCTGGATAGAGCATCGGTTTTCTAAACCGAGGGTCGTAGGTTCGAATCCTTCAGGGCGCGCCATTTCTTGCTTTTTTAGTGACTAATTATTTAAAATTAAGCTTGACGAGATTTTATATTAAACTTCAATTTTAATTAATTTTTCTTGAACACTATTTTCTTACATGCTTAAATTAAGAATATTCAAAAGTAATTTTGAATTATTTGTTAACAAATAAAAATAACTAAAAGGAAGAATAATGTTTAAATACTTAAAACAATTAACTTCTTTAGTTGCTATGGTTGCAGTGTTGTTTACTTTTACAACAGAAACTATGGCTGCTAAAAAATCTAAAACACTTAAAAACACTCAAAAGAAGGGTTTTGTAAGATGTGGAGTATCTCAAGGTCTTCCAGGATTTTCTAATGCTGATGCTGCAGGAAATTGGACTGGTGTTGACGTTGACGTATGTAGAGCAGTAGCTGCTGCAGTATTAGGTGATGCAAACAAAGTTAAGTTTACACCACTAAGTGCTAAAGAAAGATTTACTGCTTTAACATCTAATGAGATAGATATCTTATCAAGAAACACAACTTGGACTCTTTCTAGGGATGCTGACATCGGACTTACTTTCGTAGGTGTAAACTTCTACGATGGTCAAGGTTTTATGGTTAGAAAAAATTCAGGTATATCATCAGTAAATGATTTTAAAGATGGTGTTTCTGCTTGTACTAACCTTGGAACAACTACTGAGCTAAACATGAGAGATTTCTTTAATTCAAAAGGAATTAAATATGAGCCAGTAACTTTCGAAAAAGCTGACGAGGTTGTTGCAGCATACGATGCTGGAAGATGTGATACATACACAACTGATAAATCTGGTTTAGCTGCTCAAAGAATTAAATTGAGCAACCCAGATGATCATATGGTTTTACCTGAAACTATTTCAAAAGAGCCTCTAGGCCCTGTTGTACGTCAAGGTGATTCTGTTTGGGAAGATATCGTAAGATGGTCTCTAAACACTATGATTGAAGCAGAAGAGTATGGTGTTAGTTCTGCAAATGCAGACTCAATGAAAACTTCAGATAACCCAGCTGTAAAAAGATTAGTTGGAGCTGAAGGTGAATTAGGAGCTGCTTTAGGTTTAGATAATGATTGGAGTTTAAGAATTATCAAGCAAGTTGGTAACTACGGTGAAAGCTACAAAAGAAATATTGCTGACACTGGAATTCTACCTGACAGAGGTCCAAATGAGTTATGGACTAAAGGTGGAATACTTTATGTACCACCAGCAAGATAATTTATATCTTTAAATAAAACTTAAAAAGGGCTAGATTTTTCTAGCCCTTTTTTTTATAAGTCTTGAATTATTGTGAATATTAAAAAAATATTACCCCAATTACTTACACTTCTAGTTGTAATTTTAATATTTGGATTTTTCTCATATAACGCGCAAGTAAATATGGAAAATAGGGGAATTACTTTTGGGTATGGTTTTTTATCTCAAGAATCATCATTTGACGTTCAATTTTCTTTAATTGAATATGATGGTTCACACTCATATTTTAGAGCTTATTTAGTAGGATTATTAAATACTATTTTAGTTTCAGTTATCGGAATTGTATTTGCAACTATTATTGGAGTTGTAGTAGGAATTGCAAGATTATCAAACAATTATTTAATTGAGAGAACAGCTGCAGTTTACGTAGAATTTTTTAGAAATATTCCTTTATTATTACAAATATTTTTTTGGTATTTTGCTGCCTTAAGAGCTTTACCATTACCCCAAGATACAGAACCTATGTTTGGAGTTTTTTTTCTAACTATAAAAGGTTTTTTTGTTCCTGCTTTTGTTTGGAATAATTTGGATATTTTTATTTATTCAATAATTGCTGCAGTAATTTCTATTATATTCATTAGAATTTACGCTAGAAAAAAACAAGAAAATGAGGGTATTCAAACTCCGGTTTTATCAATTTCAATAGGACTATTAATAATTTTACCTTTGTTAAGTTTTTTATTTGGTGGTGTTGGCGCAACAGTTGAAGTACCTGTGATTAAACAATTATCCCAATCAGGTTTCACTTATGAAGGGGGAATTAAGCTACCACCTGAATTAATATCTCTTGCTTTAGCTTTGTCGTTATATACAGCAACCTTTATTGCTGAATGTGTTAGAGCAGGTGTTCAGGGAGTAAGTAAGGGTCAAAAAGAAGCTGCAGCTTCAATAGGATTAACACCAAATCAAGTATTAAAATTAGTTGTAATGCCACAAGCGCTAAGAATTATAATTCCACCTACAACCAATCAATATTTAAATTTGACCAAAAACTCATCTCTTGCAGCTGCAATTGCTTACCCAGATTTAGTGCTTGTATTCGCTGGGACTGCTTTAATGCAAACAGGAAGAGCGATAGAAATTGTTTCTATAACAATGTTAACATATCTATCTTTAAGTATATCAATTTCAATATTTATGAATTGGTATAATAAAAAAATAGCTATTAAAGAAAAATAATGAATAAATTAAATTTTTTACAACCAGATAAAAATAATCTTAGTACTTATTTATATACAGGAGTATTTTTAGTTGCATTAAGTATATTTATAGTTTTTTTAAATTCATTTTTTAATAAAGATTTAATTTCTTTTTTACCTGGAACAATTAGTTTCTTTTTACCATTAATTTTAGGTTTCATAGGACTTCATTTAATTAGAATTGATTATTCAGGTATGAAGTTTTTAGATAAAGTTAATAAAAACATTAATACTAACAATTTTAACGCTTTTTTATCATTATTAATTATATTTGTAATTATCAAATCACTACCTCCATTATTAAGCTGGTTTATTATAGATGCAAATATTGCTGGAGATTCAAAAGACGTATGTACAGGTAGTGGTGCTTGTTGGACCTATATTAAAATTTGGTTTAACAGATTTATGTATGGAATGTACCCGAATGCTGAGCAGTGGCGAATTAATTTATCTTTTATAGCTTTAGCTTTTCTTGGCACTATTGGTTTTTTTGCTACTGAAAAATTTAAAAAATATTTAACTCTTTATTATGTAGTTGTTTATCCTGTGATTGCTTTTTTCTTTATTTTCTTTTTTATATCAGGAGGTCCAATATTTTTTGATTTCTCATATGGAATTATTGCAGCTGTAATTTCAATTATAATTGGATTTTTTATTCCTTCAAAATTTAAAATGTACTATTTTATTATAGTTCCAATCACTCTCTATATATTGCTAAAATATGTATTTTTTTATGAGGAGCTTATTGAGCTTGGTAAATTAGAAGCTTTAGAGTGGGTAGAAACAGGCGCTTGGGGAGGTTTGTCTTTAACTTTTATAGTATCATTTTTTTGTTTGATTTTCTGTTTTCCTATAGGTTTATTTTTATCTTTAGGTAGAAGGTCTGATTTTCCAATAATTAAATATTTTTCAATAGGTATGATTGAATTTTGGAGAGGCGTTCCATTGATTACAGTATTATTTATGTCATCAGTAATGTTTCCAATGTTTTTACCCGAGGATATGTTTATTGACAAATTAGTAAGGGTAATTATCGCAATCTCATTATTTGAAGCTGCTTATGTAGCAGAAGTTATTAGAGGTGGTTTGCAAGCACTACCAAGAGGTCAATATGATGCCGCTAAATCTTTAGGAATGGGTTATTGGAAAATGCATATTTTGGTGATTTTACCTCAGGCACTTAAACTTGTAATACCTGGTATTGCTAATACCTTTTTAGCACTTGTTAAAGATACTCCTCTTATATTTGTTGTTGGACTATTAGAAATTGTTGGAATGCTAAATCTTGCTAAAACAAACCCAGAGTGGTTAGGTTTTGCGATGGAAGGGTATGTGTTCGCTTCAGTACTATTTTTTATTATTTGCTATGCAATGAGTAAATATAGTTATAATTTAGAACAAAAATATAAAACGGAAAGATAATGTCAGATAAAATAATTCAGATTTCAGAAATGAATAAGTGGTTTGGTGATTTTCAAGTATTAAAAAATATTAATTTAGAAGTAGAAAAAAACAAAAAAATTGTTGTGTGTGGACCTTCAGGATCAGGTAAATCAACATTAATAAGATGTATAAACAGACTTGAAGAACATCAACAAGGTTCAATTATAGTAGATGGAAATGAATTAACAGAGGATACTAAAGACATAGAAAAAATTAGAGCTGAGGTTGGAATGGTTTTTCAACAGTTTAATTTATTTCCTCATCTTTCTATTTTAGATAATTGCACGCTAGCTCCAATTTGGGTAAAAAAAATGCCAAAAAAAGAAGCAGAAGATTTAGCCCTTCAGCACTTAGAAAAAGTACAAATAGCAGATCAAGCAAACAAATATCCAGGTCAACTTTCAGGTGGTCAACAGCAACGATGTGCAATAGCTAGAGCGTTATGTATGGAGCCAAAAATAATGCTTTTCGATGAACCAACATCAGCACTAGATCCAGAAATGATCAAAGAAGTTTTGGATGCTATGGTTAATTTAGCAAAAGCAGGAATGACAATGATTGTAGTAACGCATGAGATGGGATTTGCAAAAGAGGTTGCAGATGAAGTTATTTTTATGGATGAGGGAATGATAGTTGAAAGAGCTGAAACTAAAGAGTTTTTTGCAAACCCAAAGAGCGATAGAACCAAGCTATTTTTAAGTCAAATCCTATAAAAAATATAAGAACTATAAGGCATAATTTAAGATTTAAACAATCAAATTATGTTCATTTTGCATTCAACTAATGCTTGACAGTATTTTGCTTATTTCAAATTTCTCTCAAAAAAAAATAAATTTTTCTATTGCAGTAACTTTAATAAATAGGTTGAATGTACTTTATAAAATTTAATTAAGAGGGGTCTTAATGGAAGATAATTTCAATAAACACTTAGGCAATAAGCTTAAGCTAAGAAGATTAGCTTTAGGTTTAACACAAACTAAAGTAGCAAAAGCTATTAACGTTACGTTTCAGCAAATTCAAAAATATGAAAAAGGTACTAACGGAGTAAGTTCGATTAGATTACTTCAACTTGCAAATTATTTAAAAGTACCAATTAATTATTTCTTTGAAGATTTTTCGGAATATTTAGTAAATTTAGAAAAATCACAAGAAGGTCACATGAATGTTAATTATAATTTTTTAGTTAAATTATATTCAGAACTTAATGCTGATCAAAAACTGAAATTTAATAAATCTTTGCAAATATCAGGATCAGGAATTTCAAAAGCAGTTTAAAATTAATTTATATCTGACCCCAAATTAATATTTAGATTTGTAATAATAAATTTCTGGCTCCTCGGGCAGGACTCGAACCTGCGACCAATTGATTAACAGTCAACTGCTCTACCAACTGAGCTACCGAGGAATGTAAAAAAAACAAACTTACTTTTTTTTATAACTAAAACAAGATTTTTTTTGGAGGCAACGCCCGGAATCGAACCGGGATACAAGGATTTGCAATCCTCTGCGTAACCATTCCGCCACGTTGCCATCTTATTTTTAGCTAATAGCTACAGATGCCTTTTTATATTAAATTTTTTCTATTAGTCTATTAAATAACGATCTAAATTGATTATTGTTAATTTAGATTATTAAATTATAAACTTTAACATCAATGAGTAGCGATAAATATATACATTCTGATGTAGAAAATAGAATTTATTCCTATTGGGAAAAAAATGGTCTTTTTAAACCTAAAGAAAATTCAAAAAAATTCTCAATTGTAATTCCTCCACCAAATGTAACTGGTAGTTTGCATATGGGACACGCACTGAATAATTCAATTCAAGATTTATTAGTTCGTTATCATAGGATGAATAATTTTGAGACTTTATGGCAACCAGGTACTGATCATGCTGGTATAGCCACACAGGCTTTAGTAGAGAAAAAATTATCTTCTGAAAAAATAAATAAAAACAAAATTGGAAGAGAAAAATTTATTGAAAAAGTATGGGATTGGAAAGAACAGTATGGAGATATAATAATAAACCAATTAAAAAAACTTGGTTGTTCATGTGACTGGTCAAGAAATGCTTTCACAATGGATGAGAATTTGTCAAAATCAGTCATTAAGGTATTTGTTGATCTTTATAACAAAGGTTTAATTTATAAAGATAAGAAATTAGTTAACTGGGATACAGTTTTAAAAACAGCTATTTCAGATCTTGAAGTAGATCAAAGGGAGGTAAATTCTAAAATTTATTATATCAGATACCCAATAGATGGGACTGAAGAATTTATTACAATTGCAACTACAAGACCTGAAACAATGCTTGGGGATACAGCTATAGCTGTTAATCCAAAGGATGAGCGATTTAAATCCTTTATTGGAAAAACAGTTACTATTCCAATTGTTGGAAGAAAAATAAAAATTATTGAGGATGATTATGCGGATCCTGAGCAAGGAACAGGGGCATTAAAAATAACTCCTGCACATGATTTCAACGACTATGATGTTGGTCAAAGAAACAATCTTGAAACAATTAATATCTTTACTGAAGCAGGTAAAATAAATGAAAATGCTCCAGAACATTATGTAGGTCTTGATAGGTCTGAGGCAAGAAAAAAAATTTTAAAAGAACTTAAAGAAAAAGAGTTTTTTGTAAAAGAAGAGAATATAAAAAATAAAGTTCCCTATGGAGATAGATCAAATTCAATAATTGAACCTTTCTTAACGGAACAGTGGTTTGCAGATGCTGGTAAATTATCTGTTAAAGCAAAAGAAGTAGTTAAATCAAAGAAGACAAATTTCTTTCCAGAAAATTGGTCAAAAACTTATTTTCAGTGGATGAATAATATAGAGCCTTGGTGTATTTCAAGACAGCTTTGGTGGGGACATCAAATTCCAGCTTGGTACGGACCAGATGAAAAAATTTTTGTTGCTGAAAATGAGAATGACGCAAAACAACAAGCAAAAAAACATTACGGTAAAGATGTTGAATTAAATCGTGATCCAGATGTTTTAGATACATGGTTCTCCTCTGGTTTATGGCCTTTTGCTACACTTGGTTGGCCTGATGATAAAAAATATGTAAATAAATTTTATCCAACATCAGTGTTAGTTACAGGTTTTGACATTATATTTTTTTGGGTAGCTAGAATGATTATGTTTGGTACAGAGTTTTTAAACAAAGAACCATTTAAAGATATTTACGTTCATGCATTGGTTAGAGATGAGAAGGGGCAGAAAATGTCTAAATCAAAAGGAAATGTAATTGATCCTTTGGATTTAATTGAAAAATATAGTGCAGATGCTCTAAGATTTACTTTATTATCAATGGCCTCACCAGGTACTGATGTTAAGCTTTCTGAAGATAGAGTTAAAGGTTATAGAAATTTTTTAAATAAATTATGGAATGCAAACAATTTTTTAATCACTAATGAGTGTGATTTTAAAGATATAGATAAAATTCCAAGTTTAAATGTAAATATTAACAAGTGGATTTATTCAGAACTTGTTGAAACCAAAAATAAGATAGAAAAAAACCTTAAAGATTATAGATTTGATGAAGCTGCTAAAAATGCCTATCAATTTGTATGGCATTCCTATTGTGATTGGTATTTAGAACTATCTAAAACAATACTATTTTCAGATGATGAAAAATCTAAAGTAGAGGTTAAAAAAGTATCATCTTTTATATTCAAACAAATTTTGATTTTGCTACATCCTTTTATTCCTTTTGTTACTGAAGAAATTTGGCTTAAAAATAAATTTGATAATAACGGTAGTGATTATTTGATGCTTAAAAACTGGTTATCAGGTGAAATAATTAAGGATAACAGTACCGAACAGGTTGAAAATATCATTAATATTATTTCAGAGATTAGATCATTTAAAAACGATTTAAATGTAAGCCCAGGCTCATTTATTGATGTATCAATAGGCAATATTAACAAAAATCAAAAAGAATTTATTAACACAAATGAAATTATTTTAAAAAAACTAGGCAGAATAAATAGCATACTTGATAAGGATTTAGATAAACCAGCTGCAACAATGGTTGTTTCTGGAGACTTGTTTAAGATTTATTTTGATAAGAATGTTGATTTAAAACTAATAAAAGAAAATTTATCAAATAAACAAAGTAGATTAGAGCGAGAGATGAATAAAATATCTCAAAGATTAGAGAATAAAAGTTTTGTAGATCGTGCTCCAAAAGAGATTGTTGAAGAAGAAAAAAATAATTATAATAATTTAAAGAATGATATTGAGAAAATATCAGTAACAATAAAGGGTATATAATGGCTAAATTCAATAAAAAGAAACTTCCAAGCAGACATACATCATTAGGAGCAGACAGAGCTCCACACAGATCGTTTTATTATGCTATGGGCGAAACTGAAAAAGATGTAGCAAAACCCTTTGTAGGTGTTGTTTCTACTTGGAATGAGGCTGCTCCATGCAATATAGCACTAATGAGACAAGCTCAATCAGTTAAAAAAGGGGTTAGAGCTAATGGTGGAACCCCAAGAGAATTTTGTACAATTACTGTAACAGATGGTATCGCAATGGGTCATGAAGGAATGAAGTCCTCATTGATATCTAGAGAAGTAATCGCTGACTCAGCTGAACTTACAGTAAGAGGTCACTGTTATGATGCTTTAGTAGGTATTGCGGGATGTGATAAATCTTTACCAGGTCTAATGATGTCTATGGTTAGATTGAATGTTCCAAGTGTATTTATATATGGTGGATCAATTCTTCCAGGTAGATACAAAGGTAAAGACGTAACAGTAGTAGATGTATTTGAAGCAGTTGGAAAACATTCAACAGGTCAAATGTCTGCTGCAGAACTTAGAAAATTAGAGTTAGTTGCATGCCCAAGCGCAGGTGCTTGTGGAGGTCAATTTACTGCAAATACTATGGCATGTGTATCTGAAGCAATTGGATTAGCATTACCTTATTCAGCAGGAACACCAGCTCCATATGAAGAAAGAGACAAATACGCAAAAGCTAGTGGTAAAACGGTTATGAACCTTTTAAAAAAAGGGATTAAACCAAGAGATATTGTAACCAGAAAAGCTTTAGAAAACGCTGCAACAGTTGTTGCTGCAACAGGCGGATCTACAAACGCTGGATTACATCTTCCTGCTATTGCAAATGAAGCAGGAATTAAATTTGATTTAATGGATGTTGCTAAAATTTTTAAAAGAACACCTTATCTTGCAGATTTAAAACCAGGTGGAAAATATGTTGCTAAAGATATGTGGCTAGCAGGTGGTGTTCCAATGTTACTAAAAACTTTATATGAAGGTGGATATATTCATGGTGATTGCATGACGGTGACTGGAAAAACTATGAAGGAAAATTTAAAAGGAATTAAATTTAATTCAAAACAAAAAGTAATGAGATCTTATAAAAATCCATTATCTCCAACAGGAGGTGTTGTAGGGTTAAAAGGAAACTTAGCTCCAGAAGGTGCAATTGTTAAAGTTGCTGGACTTAAAAAATTACAATTTACTGGAAAAGCAAGATGCTTTGATAATGAGGAAAGCGCAATGAAAGCTGTTCAAAGCAGAAAGTATAATGATGGTGATGTAATTATAATTAGATACGAAGGACCAGTAGGAGGTCCTGGTATGAGAGAAATGTTATCGACAACAAGTGCAATCTACGGACAAGGAAAAGGGGAGAAAGTAGCCCTTATTACTGATGGTAGGTTCTCTGGGGCCACAAGAGGCTTTTGTGTGGGTCACGTGGGCCCTGAGGCGGCTCTAGGAGGTCCTATAGGCCTTTTACGTACAGGAGACATCATTGATATCGATGCCAAAAAAGGAACTATCAACGTAAGACTTTCTAAAAAAGAAATGGCTGTGAGAAAAAGAAAATGGAAGGCTAGAAAATCAGATTTTGGATCAGGTACGTTATGGAAATACGCACAAACAGTTGGAGCAGCATATTTAGGAGCACCCACACATCCAGGTAAGAAAAAAGAAGTTAAGGATTATTCAGAGATTTGATGAAAATTCGTCCAGTTATTTTGTGTGGAGGTGCTGGTACACGACTTTGGCCAAACTCTAAAAATCATCAAGCAAAACAGTTTATTGATTTTGGTAATTGGACATTATTAGATAAAACACTTGAGAGAACAAAAGCCTCAATTTACGATGCTCCAATTATAAGCACAAACAAGAAGTATTTAAAAAAAGTTAAGCAGCATTTAAGAAAAAACAAAATAAACAAATATAAAATTGTTGTAGAACCCGCAAAAAGAAACACTGCACCAGCTATACTAAGCACAGCTTTAATTAAAGATATTCCAGACAATCAACCTTTGATGTTTTTTACGGCTGATCATTTGATTGAAAAAATGAGTATTTTTAACAAGGCAATTAACAAAAATAAATCAAACCTTAATGAAGAAAATATATTTGTGTTTGGAATTAAACCTAAGTCTCCAACGAGTGATTATGGATATTTTTTAACTAAAAAAATTAAAGGTAATATCAATAAAGTTACTAGATTTATTGAAAAACCTAAAGAAGCCAAAGCAAAACAAATTATAAAGAAAAAAGGTTATTGGAACTCTGGAATGTTTTATCTTCGTAAAGATTCCATTATTAATAACTTTAAAAAACTTCAGCCAAAAACATATAGAAATTGTGTGAACGCAGTAAAAAAAGCAAAATATAATTCTAATACTTATTACTTAAATAAAGCTTCATTTATAAAAGCGACTGCTAAATCTTTTGATTATGCAATTCTTGAAAAAACAAAACAAATTAATGCAATTAAACTAGATATACCTTGGTCAGATCTTGGAAGTTGGAAAGAAATTCTGAAGATGTATGACAAAAATAAAAACAAATATATAAAGAAGAAGAATATTTTTCATCGTCCATGGGGTAAATATACAAACTTATTTGAGGGTAAAGAGTTTCTAATCAAAGAATTGTATGTAAAACCAAAAGGTATATTAAGTTTGCAAAAACATCATCACCGAGCTGAACACTGGTTGGTTACTCAAGGAAATGCAAAAATTACGCTTAATAAGGATATTATTATTAAAAAACCTGGAGAACATATATTTATACCATTAGAAGCTATTCATAGAGTTCAAAATTCAGGTAAGAAACCAGTTAAGATTGTTGAAGCTCAAGTAGGTTCAATATTAAAAGAAACTGATATTGTAAGATACCAAGACGTTTACGGTAGAGTAAAATAAATAATTAATGGACACCACAGTCTTTTTTGTAATTCTATTAGCAACTATTATGCATGCCATTTGGAATGCGATGGTTAAACATCATCCAGATAAGGCTATAGCGGTTCTAGCTATTGTTTTAGGCCACATACCTTTAGCTTTAATTTGTATCTTTTATTTTCCTTTTCCTGGAAAAGAGTCGCTTCCGTATATAGTTGCCAGCGTATTAGCTCACCAAGGTTATCAATGGTATATGTTAAATTCTTACAAGGTAGGGGACTATACAAATGTTTATCCAATATTTAGAGGCTTTGGTCCTTTATTGGCTACATTAATCTCCATAATATTTCTTGGGGTTGTATTTAAAATAGCAACACTAGTTTCAATATTATTAATCTGTGCGGGAATAATGTTTCTTGGATTATTTGGTTCTAAAAATCAAAATCAAATTGAGATCATTAAATACTCATTACTTACTGGATCATTTATAGGTCTCTATTCGTTGATTGATGGATATGGGGCACGAGTAAGTGTATCAGCAATATCTTATATAAGTTTTTCCTTTTTATTTAGTGCTTTAGTTTTTCCTATAATTTTAAAACTAAATAAACATGAGAATATTTTTTCTAAGGTTTTTAAAGATGCAAAAATGATATTTTGGGTAGGAGGATCTATATCTTTTATTATTTACGTAATTGTTGTTTGGGGTTTCACAAAAGCGCCAATTCCTCTAGTCGCAGCTCTTAGGGAAACGAGTATTTTTTTCTCAATATTTATTGGTTATTTCTTCTTAAAAGAAACTATCAATCTTAAAAAAATTATATCGATTGTACTTATAGTTATTGGGGTAATTGGGATTAAGCTATTTTAAATATAATTGAATAATTTTAGAATAATTATTGTATTCAAAAGCAATAACATTATCGGAACAATAGTTCTTATTAGTTCCATAATATGATTTACTCTATCAAGTTTTCTCTCCAATTTTCTAATTGGACTCATGTTGTTCCACTCTTTTTTAGTAAAACCGTATTTATTTTGATTGTTTTTCATGACAGAGGAATGTTTTAATGATTTTTTATAAAAAATCAAATTTTTGATTATTTACTAATAGTATTTACGTAATACTATAATTTTATGGAACTTTTATTAATAATTTTAGTTTTAATCATTGTCATATTAACATTTTTATTATTAAAAAAAGAAAGAGTATTTGGAATTAATACTCAAGATAATTCTGAAAAAGATAAGGTAAAAATTATTGAAAGCAAAGATTATAGAAAGAATTTATATGATTTGTTAAATTACATTCCTGAAGCTGTATTAATTTTAGATAAAAGTAAAAAAATAATTTTTAGTAACAATTCCTCAAATAAACTTTTTCAAATTAAATTAAATGAAAATATAAGTGGGTTTTTACGTAATCCAGATCTTTTAAATTCTATTGATAAAGCTTTTAAAGGCACAAATGTTACAGATTTAGAAATTGAAGTTAGAAGCCAAGCAACTCAAAGATTAAATATAACTGCATATTTAGATCATAATAAAATTTTTTTTGATGAACAATCATGTGTTTTATTAATTAGAGATTTAACTGAATTTCACAAATTTCAACAATTGAAATCTGATTTTGTAGCAAATGTTTCTCATGAACTTAGAACACCATTGCAGTCAATTAAAATGGGCCTTGAAACCTTTGATAATAACACAGAATTAAAAAACAATTCCGAAATGACTGATTTATTACCTGTGATGATATCTCAATCAGAAAGAATGGAAAATTTAATAAGAGATTTATTATCATTATCAAAAATTGAGCTTCAAGAACACATAAGACCAACTCATGAAATAGATTTAATAGAATTATTAGACTACGTAATTAAAACATATGAAAAAATAATTAGTAAAAATAATATTCAAATTAAATTTGATAAAATTGAAAATTTTAAAATAATTGGTGACAGAGATAAATTAATTGAAATTTTCACAAACCTTATAGACAACTCAATTAAATATAGTGACAAAAACAAAGAAATTATAATTTCTACAAAAAAAGATGGTGAATTTAATATTGTTTCAATAGCAGATCAGGGAATAGGTATACCAAAGGAATCTTTGCATAGAATCACTGAGAGATTTTTTACAGTAGATCCCAGCAAAAGTCGTAGTGTTGGAGGAACTGGTCTTGGTTTAGCTATTGTTAAACATTTAGTTTCACAACATAGAGCTGAAATGGATATTAATAGTGTAGAAAATCAAGGAACAACAATAGATATCAAATTCAACTCTCTATAATACAACTAAAAAGTTAGTGGTTGTAACAAAAGTTTAACCTTCCTTTAATAAAATATTTAAGAATCAAATCTATTTAGTTCGCATATGAATCTAATAAGGAGAATTATGAATAAAATAATAAGCATAATATTTGGATTTCTTTTAGTATTAAGTTTTACAACAAATAGTTACTCAAGAGACCAAATCAAAATCGTAGGGTCGTCAACCGTTTACCCTTATGCAACAGTGGTTGCTGAAAAATTTGGAAAAAGTGGAAAATTTAAAACTCCTGTTATTGAAAGTACAGGTACTGGTGGTGGAATGAAATTATTCTGCGCTGGAGTTGGTGTAAATCATCCAGATGTAACAAATGCTTCAAGAGCAATTAAGCCAAAAGAAAAAGCATTATGTGAAAAAAATGGAGTTTCTGAAATTATTGAAATAGTAGTAGGTAACGATGGAATTTCATTTGCACATGCAGTGAGTGCTCCAGATGCAGATTTTACAAAAGAGCAATTATGGAGAGCTTTAGCTGCTAAAGTTGATGTCGATGGCAAACTTGTTGAAAATCCATACAAAAAATGGAGTGATATAGATGCAAGTCTTCCAAACAAAAAAATTGAAATTTTAATAGCGCCCCCAACATCAGGAACTAGAGATGCGTGGAATTCTTTAGTTATGGGTAAAGGATGCACTAAAACTGCAAAATCACTTTATGAGGCTGCAGGTAAAAAAGCAAAAAAAGAATGTGCTAAAATGAGAGAAGATGGTTATGCAGTTGAAGCTGGTGAAAATGACACTTTAATTGTTCAAAAACTAACTTCAAACCCAGATGCTTATGGTTTCTTCGGTTATAGTTATCTAGTTGCTAATAAAGATAAGGTTAAAGCTGCTTCAATTGAAGGTGTGCAACCATCTTTAGAAGGTATTCAAGATTATTCTTATCCAATTGCTAGACCATTATTCTTTTACGTTAAAAAAGCTCATATTGGTGTAATTCCAGGTATTGAGGAATATTTAAAAGAATTTACCTCTAAAAAATCTATGGGTAACAGAGGTTATTTAGCAAAAATTGGATTAGTTCCATTAGCTTCTGATAAGTACAAGGTTACTAGAACTGCAGCTTTGGATCTAAATACAATTAAGATTAAATAAATTAAAACTTATCCCCAAAAAAAGGCCAGTATTTACTGGCCTTTTTTTTTATTTCAATCAAGGCTTTAATTTGTAACAAAATTGTAACATTTAAAAGATATCAATCTGTGCGAATGAATTTCGTATTAATCTTTTTAATAACAATATTTTCATTATCATTATTTTTCTACGGTAGATCAAAAACTAAAAGTATTTCAATTGAAAAAAATATAAAATTAAATGCTCTTCCAAAATTTTATGGGTATTATTTAGTTCTATGGTGTTCGATACCTTCATTGGTATTTCTTTTAATTTGGACACTATTTGAACCAGTAATTATTAAATCAATTATTATTGAAACTGCTGCTAATCAAGGAGCTATTTTTAATGATAAAAATGAAGCTAACTTAATTTATGAAAAAATTAAAGCTATATATGCTGGAACTTATTTTGGAGATATAGACACTATTTTAAAAGAAAGCGCGCTTTCCTACGCAAAATTTATAAATCTTTTTACTAATTCAAAAATAGTATTAATTTTTGCTATTGTTATTGCATCAGTAATTTATTCGTTAAAAAAAATAAAAAATAATAATAAAGCAAGAGACGATGTTGAAGTTATTTTAAAAGGATTATTATTTGCATCATCATTAATTGCAATTTTAACAACTTTAGGAATAATATTTTCTCTTTTATTTGAAAGTATAAAGTTCTTTTCAGTAATAAATATATTTGACTATTTATTCGGCACCAATTGGAGTCCTCAAAGAGCATTCGTAAGAGATGCATCTGCAATTACAGCAGAGGAATATGATGAATTAAAAGATGCATTTGGCTTTATTCCATTAATAGCCGGCACTTCCTTTATTGCTTTTATCGCAATGCTAGTTGCTGTCCCAATTGGACTGTTTTCTGGAATTTATATGGCCGAATATGCATCAGTAAAAATTAGAAGAATTTCAAAACCAATTATTGAAATCTTAGCTGGTATACCAACAGTAGTTTATGGATTTTTTGCAGCTTTAACAGTTGGACCCTTCTTTAGACAAATTGGAGAAAATTTAGGATTAACTGTTTCATCAGAGAGTGCTTTAGCTGCTGGATTAATTATGGGTATAATGATTATTCCTTATGTCTCTTCATTATCAGATGATGTAATAAACTCTGTTCCTCAATCATTAAGAGATGGATCATATGCGGTAGGAGCTACTAAATCAGAAACGATAAAAAAAGTAGTTATACCTGCAGCACTTCCTGGAATTATTGGTTCTGTTTTGTTAGCAGTCTCGAGAGCTATAGGAGAAACCATGATAGTTGTGATGGCAGCTGGTCTTGCAGCAAATCTAACAATTAATCCTTTAGAGTCTACAACAACTATAACCACACAAATAGTAATGATCTTAGTTGGTGACCAAGAGTTTGATAGTCCAAAAACTCAATCTGCTTTTGCTTTAGGTTTAACATTATTTATAGCCACACTTGTTCTTAATTATATAGCTCAAAGAGCAGTTAAAAAATATCGTGAGAAATATGACTAAAGAAGAAAGATTAAAAAAAAGACATAGTGCTGAAAAAAGATTTAGGTTTTATGGTCTAGCATCAATTTTTGTTGCATTATTATTTGTATTAATCTTAGTGCATAATATTTTTTCAAAAGGTAGCTCAGCATTTATGAAAACGGCTATAAATGTAGAAGTTTTCTTCGATCAGGAATTATTAGAAATTAAAAATGACGCCTCTGATGATGAAATTTTAGAAGCCGATTTTTTTGATATCACCATAGAAAGTTTAATAAAAGTGTATCCAGCAAAAAATGTTGAAGAGGAAGATGCTATTATTGAACTTTTTACAACAGATGCAGAAATTGAAATTAAGAGAGCATTTTTAGAAAATAATAATTTAATAGGAAAAAAAATTAATTTAGAAATCACAGCTTCTGATGATATTGATCAATTACATAAGGGAAATTATCCAAGAGATATACCTGAAGATAGAAGAAGAATTTCTGACTTCCAATTAGTAATTTACGATAACTTAGTTGAAAATCAAAAAATTGTAAAAAATTTTAATAATTATTTTTTCAAAAATGGAGACTCTCGGGATCCTGAGCTTGCTGGTATAGGTGGTGCTCTAATCGGATCATTCTATAGCATAATTATTTGTTTATTATTAGCATTTCCAGTTGCAGTATTAGCCTCGATTTACTTAGAAGAGTTTGCACCAAAAAATAAAATTACTGATTTTATTGAAATAAATATAAATAACTTAGCTGCTGTACCTTCAATTGTTTATGGTTTATTGGCTCTCCAAATACTTCTAGCTACAATTCAATTACCAAGATCCACACCGTTAGTAGCAGGTATTACTTTGGCGCTTATGACCCTGCCCAGAATAATTATTCCTTGTAGAGCTTCTTTGAAGGCAGTACCACCATCAATAAGAGAAGGTGCTTTAGCAGTAGGTGCTTCTAAATTTCAATCTGTTTTTCATCATGTAGTTCCATTAGCATTACCTGGCACTTTGTCAGGTACTATTATTGGATTAGCACAGGCTTTAGGAGAAACGGCCCCATTAATTTTAATAGGAATGGTAGCTTTTGTTGTTGATATTCCATCAACGCCAATTGATCCTTCTTCTTCTTTACCTGTACAAGTATATTTATGGTCAGAGTCTGCTGAAAGAGGATTTGTTGAAAAAACCTCAGCAACAATAATGATGTTGTTAAGTTTTTTAATTGTAATGAATTTCTTAGCAGTATACTTAAGACAAAAGTTTGAAAAGAGATGGAATTAATGAACGAAATTAAAATAAAATCAAAAAATCTAAATGTTTATTATGGTGAAAAACAAGCTTTATTCGACGTAAATTTGGATTTAAACGAAAAAGAAGTCACAGCTTTAATTGGTCCATCTGGATGTGGGAAATCTACTTTCATCAGATGTATTAACCGCATGAACGATGTAATCGATATTTGCAAAGTGTCTGGAAACATTGAAATAGACGGTGTTGAAATCAATGACAAAAATTTAGATGTAGTATCTTTAAGAGAAAGGGTAGGAATGGTTTTTCAAAAACCAAACCCATTCCCAAAAAGCATATATGATAATATTTCTTATGGTCCAAAAATTCATGGAAAAGGTGAAACTAAAAGTGAATTAGATGAAATTGTAGAAAATAGTCTTAAGAAAGCTGCATTGTGGGAAGAAGTTAAAGATAGACTTGATGAGCCAGGTACAGGTCTATCAGGTGGTCAACAACAACGTCTTTGTATTGCAAGAGCAATTTCTGTTAATCCTGAAGTTATATTAATGGACGAACCTTGTTCTGCCTTAGATCCTATTGCTACGGCAAAAATTGAAGAATTAATTGATGAACTAAAAAAAACTTACACTATTGTAATTGTGACGCATTCAATGGCACAAGCAGTTAGAGTTTCGCAGAAAACAGGGTTTTTTCATCTTGGTAAATTAATAGAGGTAGGCAAAACAGAGAAAATTTTTAAAAATCCTGACAATAAAATGACACAAGACTATATTACAGGTAGGTTTGGATAAATTATGAGTAATGAACACACAGTAAAATCTTATGAAGAAGAATTAAGGTACTTAATAGACTCTGTCATAAAAATGGGAAGTCTAACCGAGTCTCAATTAGTTGATTCAATGGATGCGGTAATTAAAGTTGATAAAGATTCAATTGATAAAATTATTAAAAGTGATGATGAAATAAATAAATTCAGATCTAAAATTGATACTCAAATAATGACATTGTTAGTAAAGAGAGCACCAATGGCAATTGATTTAAGAGAAACAATCAGCTCATTAAAAATATCTCAAGATTTAGAAAGAATTGGAGATTTATCTAAAAGTAATGCAAAAAAAGTCAAACCCCTTCCATTAGATTTACCTGAGGAACTTTTAGGTAATTTAAAAAGACTTGGTGATTTAGTTATAAAGCAGTTAAATGATGTCCTCGATAGCTATGTTAACAAAAATTATGATAAAGCAAAAGAAGTATGGGAAAAAGACGAACAAGTAGATGACCTTACATATATTGCTATGGAAAGTGTAATTGATTTTCTTTCTAAAGATAAAAAGAATTTAGATTTTTCAACACATTTGATTTTTGCAACAAAAAATCTTGAAAGAGCAGGTGATCATATAACAAATATTGCCGAGTCAATATGTTTTTTAATTAAAGGTGAATATTTAAAAGGAAGCAGACCTAAAGGAAAAGTTATTCAACAATAAAATGAATGGCAGAATATTTATTATTGAGGACGAACCTTCAATAATTCAATTAGTTCAACATAATTTAGAAAAAAATGGTTTTATAGTTTCATCGTCATTGAATGGCAATGATGGCCTAAAGGAATTAAAAAAATTTCAGCCAGATTTACTTTTATTAGATTGGATGTTGCCTGATCTCTCTGGTATTGAAATTTGTAAAAATATTAGAAAAGACAATAGTTTTAAAAATTTACCTGTGATTATGTTAACCGCCAAAGGTGAAGAAGAGGATAAAATTAAAGGGTTAGATAGTGGGGTAGACGATTATTTAACCAAACCTTTTAGTTTCAATGAACTAATGGCGAGAATTAAAGCTGTTTTAAGAAGATCTAATCCAAATACTGTATCTGATAATTTAAAGTTTGATGACTTAATGTTAGATAGAATAGAAAAAAGAGTTTATAGAGACGATCAAGAAATTAAACTTGGGCCAACTGAGTTTAGGTTATTAGAGTTTTTTTTAACAAATCCTAAAAGAGTTTATTCTCGAGATCAAATACTAGAGAGTGTTTGGCCAAATAATGTAAATGTTGAGAGCAGAACTATAGATGTTCACATTAGAAGATTGAGACAATCAGTTAACTTAAAAAATAAAAAAGAATTAATTAGAACAGTTAGATCTTCTGGTTATTCACTTATTTAAGAAAATCTTTTTCACCAAATACACAGCAATCAACATTCCAATTAATTCAGCAACTATATAAAAAGGAGTGTTTAAATAACTTATTCCAGTAAAAGACTCTGTGAATGTTCTTGCTATTGCTACAGCAGGATTTGCAAAAGATGTTGATGAAGTAAACCAATAACCAGCTGTAATATATAACCCAACAGAAGCAGCTACAGTAATTTTACCTGACTTCATAGATCCAAAAATAATGATTATTAGTCCTAATGTTGCAATAATTTCTGATACAAAAATATAGATCCCATCTCTTGATTTTGTTGATAATTCAAAAATCTGATGTTCAAAAAAGAAATTTGCTAAAGCTACACCTAGCAAACATCCAAGGATCTGAGCACAAATATAAAAGGGCAGAAGGTGTTTTTTTAACTTTCCAGTAATTGTCATAGCAATACTTACAAATGGATTGAAATGAGCCCCAGACACATCAGCAAATACTGTTATTAAAACAAACAATCCAGCTCCAGTTGCTATAGTATTTGCAATTAGCATTACCGCTGTATCATTGGTAAGATTTTCTGCCATTAAACCTGACCCAACTATGATCATTACTAGAAAGCAACTTCCAATAAATTCTGACAGAAAATATTTATTTTTATTTTTCATCTAGCCAATCTTTAATTTTATTGCTTATAATATTGAAAGTGTTTCTAATGATTATTTGCTTTTCTTCGTCATTAGCATTTTGAAGTTTAGTTACTGGATCGTCTATATCCCAGTGTATAATTTGATTTTTATCAGGCCAAATAGGACATACCTCATTATTTGCGTTATTGCATACCGTTATTACATGATCCATCTTTATTTCATTACTGATAAACTCTTCAAAGTTTTTAGAACTATAATTAGTTAGATCATAATTTTTATTTTTCTCTAAAAAACTTCTAACATCAATATTGATTTCTCCAGATGGGTTACTACCAGCACTAAAAGCTTTTAATTTATTTGAGTATTCGTTATTAATAATACTCTCAGCAATAATGCTTCTTGCTGAATTTCCCGTGCATACAAATAAAATATTTTTCATTAAAAAATAATTTTATAAATACCAATTACAAATAATGGAATTTGTAATCCAAAATTTGTTAAAATAGCTTTATCCTTTAATAAGAAACCTGAAATTGTCCATCCAACAACTCCAAGTCCATGAAAATAAATATTCAATGGGTAAATATTAAGATTTGTAAGTAAAATACCAGTTAACACTAAGAGTGTACTGATCCACTTTAGATATTTTTTTAAAAATGACATTCAAAATTTATATGAATGTTTTGTTAAAGATTTATTACAATAAACTTTAATGTGATTTAATTTTTTTGAAGCTCATAGATAGAAACATAATGTTTCTTCTTAGGCAGCGGGATTATGGTAGGAACTTTAGTCAATCTTGGTTTTATTGATTTATTTCCTACAATAATATTTTTGTCATAATTTTCTAAATTAACCTCAGGATGAGGATTTCCATCATTGATTAATGGCCATGCATCACAAGCTCTATAACCAAATAAAATTAAGGGTCTTGAGTTATTCATTTGGTTGTGTCCAGAGCCATGAACTGATCTACAATGAAAAAATACTACTGTTCCAGCCGTTCCAGTTATGGAAACACTATCCTTAGTTCCTATTTTATTTTTCTTAGTGTCTATTTTTCCAACAAAATAATTTTCTTTGCTGTGGTGGCTGTACAATTTCTTTTTGTGTGAATTTTTTATTATTTTAAGAGGCCCATTTTTCTCATAGCAATCATCTAAATATATGCCAACTGTAATTAAATCATCATTTGTATGAGGGTAAAAAGCCCAATCTTGGTGCCATCCAATTTCACTTCCTTTTTTCTTATTTGGTAGTTTAAAATTTAATTTACCTAGATGAAATCTAACCGTTCCACCTAACAATTTTTTAGCTATGGATATAATTTTTTTATCTCTAGATAATTCATAGAAAACTTTATGTCTGTTCTGAGGATTATTTAGTCTTAATATTTCTTTATTTTTTGAAGAACTTGAATTGTATACAAAATGGTAATTATTATAGGATTGAGTTCCATTTGCACCATTACCATTTCCCCCCTTTTTCTCTTTTGAAATTACTTCATTAACAATTTTATTTATTTTATTTATCTTTGATTGAGAAATTAGATTTTCTTTAACTAGAAAGCCGTTTTTTTTAAATAAATTTAAATCGTTCATAAAATCAAATTATGAAGAAAATAAAACCTCTTAGAAAAAATTACAACGCTTAATGTGTTATAAAAATATCAGTGAATGTTATATGTTAATCCGAGAATTTAAAAAAATTCCCGGATTAAACCTAATTTTAATTAACAACCTTTGAAAGATGCGGACATATTTCTAATTAAATTGAAATATAGATCTTTACCTGGGTCTAATGTTGCACCAAGAGGATCTAAAACACCAGTTTTAATCTTCATATCTTTTGCAACAGCATTGATAATATCAGGATTAAACTGAGGCTCTGAGAAAACACAAGCAATTTTATCATGTTCGATAATTTCTCTAATTTCAGCAAGTTGTTCAGCTCCAGGCATTACATCTGTATTAACAGTAAATGCACCTAATACTTTAACATTAAATCTTTCCTCAAAATATTGATAAGCATCATGGAATACAATTGAAGAAACGCTACTACTTAAATCGGTCATTACATCAATTGTAAGTTTATCGATTTCTTGTAAAGCTTTAGCTAAGTTACTTTTGTATTTAGCTTCATTTTTTGGATCATTTTCAATTAAATGTTCTGCCATTTCATTTAACATAGCTTTTGCATTAATTGGGTCCAACCAAATGTGTGGATCAAATTCACCATGCGCATGTCCATCATGATCATCATGTCCATGGTCGTCATGATCGTCTTCCTTTTTACCATGATCGTCGTGATCGTGGTCATGATCATCTTCTTTTTTACCGTGGTCATCATCATGTCCATGGTCATCATGATCATCTTCTTTTTTACCATGATCGTCATGATCATGGTCGTGATCATCCTCTTTTTTACCGTGGTCATCATCATGTCCATGGTCATCATGATCATCTTCCTTTTTACCATGTTCATCATGTCCGTGATCGTCATGATCATGTTCGTCAAAAATATTTCTTTCTCTAAATTTTAATACTTGCAAACCTTTAGTTTCCATTAATTCAATTTTTTCTGCTTTCTTCGCAATTGAACTCAATGGTTTTTCTAAAAAACTCTCTAAATCTTCACCAACCCAGAATATTAGGTCAGCATTTTGCAGCATTTTTGCATGTGAAGGTTTCATTGCAAATCCGTGTGGAGATGCATATCCATCAACTATTAAATCAGGTTTAGCAATACCATCCATTAAATAACTGGCTAATGAATGAATTGGTTTAATAGAAGCAACTACTTTTATTTCAGCATTTGCTGGTGTAAAGAATGTTAGAATTGATAATATTGAGAATATTAGTGGTATTTTTTTAATATTTTTCATAATAAGTAATTTAATTGGTTGTTATAATATAACGTTATGTAATAATATAACATTTACAAGTCAAGCAATATATGAGCTCAGAAAATAGTACATTAGTAAAATTAAATAACGCTGGTTTTAAACAAAATGATAAATGGCTAGTGGAAGGTGTTTCATTAACTGTTGAAAAAGGGAAAATCGTTACCCTTATTGGGCCTAATGGCTCAGGAAAAAGTACTACCGCAAAAATTGCATTAGGAATTTACAAAAACATAGAGGGAAGTGTTGAAAAATATACAAATAAAGTTGGATATGTTCCTCAAAAAATATCTATTGATTGGACCTTACCGTTAAGAGTTTATGATTTTATGCTTTTAACAGAAAATATTAAAGAAGAGGCAATTGATGAGGCGCTTACGTTAACAGGTGTTATCCATCTTAAGAATAAAAATTTAGGAAATTTGTCAGGTGGTGAATTTCAAAGAGTTTTAATCGCAAGAGCTATTTCAAAAAAACCAGAACTATTGGTTCTTGATGAACCAGTCCAAGGCGTTGATTACACTGGTGAGATTGCTTTATATGAATTAATAAAAAGAATTTCTGATTCACTAAACTGTGGAATTTTATTAATCTCACATGATCTGCATACCGTTATGACTGCAACTGATCATGTAGTTTGTTTAAATGGTCACGTTTGTTGTTCAGGTACACCAATGGATGTTGCTAAAAACAATGAATATAAAACCTTATTTGGTGAACAAGCGTCACAAATTCTTTCTGTATATGAACATAAACATGATCATGTTCATTCAGATAAAGGTGAAATAAAGAAAAACTAATATGT
>CACHQB010000007.1 GCA_902581925.1 uncultured Pelagibacteraceae bacterium
TGTTCACAAATATGTAAAGAATCACCTAGTTTGGGTATGTGAGGTGATGGAGGGAGACTGAAGTCACCTCTTTTTTTTCTTTTTATAATTTTAAATATTCATAAAAAAATTTAATCGAAACAACTAAAAGAAAAATTCCAAAAAACTTACTAATTTTATTTTTATCAATCCTATGAACTGTTTTAGCTCCTATCCTGGCCATAAAAGTTGTAATTGGTATAAAAATTAAAAAGGCAGGGAGATTTATGAAACCAATACTTAGTGGAAGACTTGAATTTAAATAATTTCCTGAAATCAAAAAACCTATTGTTCCAAATAAAGCAATTAAAAAACCTATAGCTGCCGCACTTCCAATGGCTTTATTTATTGAATAACCAAAAAACTTAAGGATAGGAACATTCATTACAGCTCCTCCTATACCCATGGGAGCAGAAATGAACCCAACAAGAAAACCAAGAATTACTTTTAGGTGTAGTTTCATTTTAACAATTATGTTTTTTTCCTTTTCTTTAATTAATAATAAATAAATTCCTAAAAATAAGATCATTATTGAGAAAAATAAAACTAAAGACTTAGTTTTTAAAGAAGCCGCAAAAGCAGTACCAGCAATAACTCCTAGTACGACAAACAGACCATAATTCTTAACAATATCAAAATCAACAGCTTTAAATTTATGATGTGTTAAAACTGAAACTATAGAGGTTGGTATTATAATTGCAAAAGAAGTTCCGACTGCAAGATGCATAACATATTGAGGATCAATTTTTAAAGAACCAAAAATTAAATATAAAAAAGGAACAGTAATCAACCCACCACCGATACCAAATAATCCAGCAACAAAACCAACTGGTATAGCTGTTAAAGCCATTAATAGAATAATATAACTATATTCGTTTACTAAAATTGAATTAAGCAGATTGCCCTACTCTGGTATCTACATTGTTGTATTTAATTTTATCCATAATGTGATCAATTTTTTTCACATCAGCATCTCTTACACACATGTTTTCGCTTAAATATCTTTTCCAATAACTTGCACCTGTTTGACCATGAAACAAGCCAAGAGTATGTCTCATGATTTGATTTAATCTTGTTCCTTTTTTTAATTCTTCTTTAACATAAGGAATAAGTTGTTCAATTACATCTTGTCTACTTGGAACATCATCATTATTAAATATTTCCCTTTCAATATCTGCAAGTAAATATGGAGTATGATATGCAGCTCTTCCAATCATTACACCATCAGTTTTTTCTAAAAGAGGTTTTATTTCATCCACTGAGGTTATTCCTCCGTTTATTACGATTTCTTCATTAGGAAAATCCTCTTTTAATTTATACACATATTCATATTTTAAAGGTGGGATATTTAAATTTTGCTTTGGTGTAAATTTGCCTAACATTGCTTTTCTTGCATGAATTATAAAAGTTTTAACTCCAGTTGCTTTCAGGGTAGAAATAAAACTATGTAAATTTTCATAATCTTCCACATCATCGTAACCAATTCTTGTTTTTATAGTTACTGGTAGTTTTGTAACTGATTGCATTTTACTTAAACAATCTGCCACTAAATTTGGCTCTTTCATTAAACAAGCACCAAATCTATTTTTTTCAACTTTTTTACTTGGACAACCTAAGTTTAGATTAATTTCGTCATAGCCAAAATCTTCACCTACTTTAGTGGCTTCAGCTAAAAGTTTTGGAGAAGATCCTCCTAATTGAAGTGCTACAGGTTTTTCATTTATATTAAATTCTAATAACTTTTTTTTATCTCCTCTATTTATAGCTTCATCGACTATCATCTCAGTATAAAGAAGAGTATTTTTGGATATTAATCTAAGAAAATATCGTTCGTGACGATCTGTACAATCCATCATAGGAGCAACTGATACTTTCCTATTCATGATATAACTTTATATTATTTTTTTAAGAGTTTGAAGCTTCAGTGTCATCTGAAGATACGTCTGCTTCTTGATTTTCTGATTCTGATACTTCATCTAAAGAAACTTCTCCTTGCTCATTCATAGTTTCTTCACCTACTGAATTATCTACTTCAGCTGTAGCTGTTTCAGATAGCTCAGCTAAATCTTCTTTTGTTACTTGAATTTTTTCTGGAGTTTTTCTTGCTCTTTTTGATGGTAAAATTGGTGTACCACTTTTTGAGATTTCACCTTTGTATAAATTTTCAAAATCATCACCTATTTCTTCATCATCCTCAGCACTTTCATCTACTTGTTCAACATGTTTTCTAAGTTTGTAAACAGCACTATCAGTTAAATCTGAAACTTTAATTTTTTCTTCAGCAATTTCTCTTAATGAAATAACAGTGTTTTTATCGTTATCTCTATCAATTGTAGGTTCTATTCCTGCATTAAGTTGAGTAGCTCTCTCTTTAGCAACAAGTACTAATTCGTAAGGACTCTCTACTTTATCTATACAGTCTTCTACGGTAACTCTGGCCATGCGCAGTATCTACACAGTGAGTCTTTAAAAATCAAGGGCTATTTTTATAAATAATGTGGATTTAACTTATTTTTAACCAAATAAAGAAGGATAATTGAGCCAAAGATGTAGACTCCTGAAACAACAGCTATATGTTCAATTGAAAAACCAATATCAATCAAGAATCCAAATAAAGCTGTACCAAAAGCAGTCGCAAACACCATTAATGCAGTTGTTAAGGCTTTTATTGATCCAATATATTTAACACCATAAATCTCTGCCCATGTTGAAGAACCAAGAACATTTGCAAGGCCATTAGTTACTCCAAGTAAACCAAAAAATACAAAAGAGGATAATGGTGCATTAAAATAGTAAAGAACTACAGTTGAAAAAAAAAGTGGAACATTCATATAAATTAATAATTTTCTACTTGAAAATTTATCAATTAAAAAACCAGATATAAAAAGAGTGATAACCGATAAAATTGAGTAAGCCATAAATGATTGCGCAATTACATAAGGTCCCCACTCTTTTGAAGATGATATAAAAGATTGATAAACAAAAGATCCTGTTGCAATCCATGGCATGGCCAGCATTGTCATACAAATAATATAAAATCTATAATCTTTTAAAACTTCTATTCTTTTCCATTGTTTAATTTCTTTATTATTCTCTTCAATTTTAGTTTCTTCTCTAGTATCAAGCTTAACTTCTTTAACTAAAATAAATGTTGCAGCAGGTAAAACTAATATAACCAAAATAGAAATTGAAACCCAAATATCTCTCCATTCTATAAAAGTTAATAAGAAAACAATTAAAACTGGCATTATAAATTCAGCTAGTGACAATCCTAACCAACCTGTACTTAAAGCCCTACCTCTATTTTTTTCAAAAAAACGAGATATGGTTGTTGTTGCTGTATGACTTGATAAACCTTGTCCAGCTAATCGCATTAAAAAAATTCCTACAAATAAAAAAATAACTGACGAAATTTTTGAAAATATGAAGCAAGAAGCAGATAGAAAAATAATTACATAAGAAGCAAACTTTAATATGTTTACGTCATCAATTTTTTTTCCAATCCAAACTAAAACAATACTACTTAGTAAAGTGGCTGATGCATAAATTGAGCCAAATTGTCCATGTGAAATTGATAAGGCGTCTCTAATACTAGAATTAAATAGGCCAAGAAAAAAACTCTGTCCAAAACTTGAAAAAAATGTAAAAATAAATCCAAATACAATTACTTTTAAACTTAAACTTTTAAACATAGAAAAAAATTATGACTTGTAATGTTGCTTTCATAGGTCTTGGGGTTATGGGCTACCCAATGGCTGGATATATATCAAAAGCCGGACACAATGTAACTGTTTTTAATAGAACTAAATCTAAAGCTGAAAAATGGATGGGTGAATATAAAGGTAAAATGGCCAATACACCTGCAGAGGCTGCAGATGGTGCTGATTTCATTTTTACATGTGTAGGTAATGATGATGATTTAAGAGAAGTAGCAACTGGAGAAAATGGATTATTTAACACAGCAAAAACTGGGTCTATTTTTATTGATAACTCAACTGTATCTGCAGAAGTATCAAGAGAATTAAATAAAAAAGCAAATGATAAAGGCTTTAGTTTTTTAGATGCCCCTATTTCTGGTGGACAAGCTGGTGCTGAGGGTGGAATACTAACAGTAATGGTTGGTGGCGATGAAGAAGTTTTTAAAAAGGCTGAACCTGTGATTGATTGTTACAGTAAAAAAGTAAAATTAATTGGTCCTTGTGGAAGTGGTCAGTTAACAAAGATGATGAACCAAATGTGCATTGCTGGAACAGTTCAAGGTTTATCAGAAGCTATAAATTTTGGAATTAATGCCGGTTTAGATATGGATAAAGTTATGGAAACAATATCTAAAGGTGCAGCACAATCTTGGCAGATGGAAAATAGATACCGAACTATGACTGATGATAAGTTTGATTATGGTTTTGCTATAGATTGGATGAGAAAAGATTTAAAAATTGCAATCGAGGAAGCAAAAAAAAATGGTTCCCCTGTGCCTATAACAGAAATTATTGATGGTTATTATGCTGAGGTTCAAGAAATGGGTGGAAATCGTTGGGATAGCTCAGGTTTGATTGCTAGATTAAAAAAGAAAAAATAATATTTGTGACGGATACAGTTCCTTATTACGAGGACTTCACAGAGATCAAAAAGAAAATTTGGTCAATGCTGGATAATGCTGTGAAAGACAGAGGTTCTCCTTTTAGGATACCTGTATTCATTTGTGGTGATCAATCAGACTTTGATGGAAGAATTGTTGTTCTAAGAAAATCTGATCAATCAAATAATCTTGTGCAATATCATAGCGATATTCGATCAGATAAAATTGAAAAATTAAAAGCAAATAAAAATGCAGCAATGTTGTTTTACGATAAAGATGAAAAAATACAGGTTAGATTGAAAGTTGAATGTACGGTTAATCACAATAATGATGTAACAAAAGAATCTTGGTCTAGAACCCAACATATTAGTAGAAAATGTTATTTGGTTGATAATGGTCCAGGAACTGAATCAGATCTACCAACCTCTGGCCTAAAACCAGAATTAGATAATTTTGATTATACCAAAGAACAAAGCGAAGAAGGTTATAAAAACTTTACTGTTATTCAGTGCAAAATTAAATCTATGGAATGGCTTTATTTAGCAGCTAAAGGACACCGAAGAGCAAAATTTAATCTAGAAAATAATAAAGATACTTGGTTAGTTCCATAGATGGTTACTGGATATATATTCACAGCATTTCTTATAATTTTAGGATTGGCTGTAATGAGATTTGGAAGTATTCATTTTAAAAAATTTAAAGAGGGTAAAACTAAAATTAAATCAAAGTTAAGTGGACAGTTATCTTTTTTGATTTTATTTATAGTTATTATTGGATTGATAGTTTATTCAGTCAATGATCTCTTATTTAATTAAATAAAATATTATTTTTTCCACTTCTTAAACCATTCTTCTTCAGCATACTCGGTTAATTTATAAGTACACCACTCATTTTTTCTACCTTTTAGTAATTTCTTATGAGTATATCTGGCTGGTATTTCATAATTTCCTGGTGGCTGACCTCTTTTCTTTTGGCCTAATGCGCATGCAATTTGTAACGGATCGAATGGTGTTTCAGATGTTGGCGTTAAATAAACAGAGTCTTTTAAATCAGGACATGTTGGATCTTTATGATCATAAACTGCTTTTCCAAATTTTGCTGATAGATCATGACTAAGAATACCTGTACTTAAATGAGCTCCGTCTTTAACTCCTTTGGTACAAGGCATAGCAAACCCATTACCATGTAGTAATTCATGGATTGAAATTTTTGTTATTTGGCCAGAGGCTCTTTTAATAAATAAATATCCATGATGAGGTCCCATTTGTCCTCCATCACCACTTGATGCATCAGTAAAAGAAAAATACAATTTTTTAGGATTATTAAATCCTTGTTTTTGCAAATAATAATCCGGATAATTTACATTCCACCCACCTCTTCTTGCCTTACGATCCAATCTCGCGAATGAAATATCAAGCTTACCATCTTTTCGATAATCAAATTTTAATCTTTGCTTATCTCCTGTCATTTTGAAAAATAAATCATCTATTTTTTTAACTTCTTTTTCTATCCAACCGTTTATATCTCTTTCTTTATCTTTGGTTTTTTTTGCTAGAAGATAGATAAAATGGATTTGATAATCATCACTTACATCTGGTTGATCTTCAAAGAATCTACCTGGTTTATCATCAGAAGCAAAAATTGACGAACTAAATAGTGTAACAATTAAAATTAAAAATATTTTTTTCATTTAGATATTTTTTTATCATTAAGTTTAGTCATTGCTTTGCCAGCAGAAAATGTATAATCATTATCATCCATTAATTTTCCAGCTCTGTCATAAAGCTTCCAATTAAATTTTATTTTATCTTTTTGTTTTTTTCCAAGCTTTAAAATGGTCAATTCGATTTTTCTTTTCTTTCCTCCAGAAGAACCTACAAATGTCCTTTTTTCTCCCTCTTTCCAAACACCTAAAGGAAATTTACATCCATTTATAATTATTCTTCCACCACGCCTGCTATCCCAAACTCTTCCAATACATTGTCCATCATTAGTAACAGTAAATAATTGCGTTTTTACTCCACTTTGGCCTTTTCTCGTTCTTTTATAAACTTTTATTAATTTTCCAGTTTGAGGATTTTTCCAATCTTCAGGACCTACTATTTTTTTTCTTTTCTTTTCTCCAAAGACCAAATTAGCTTTTGTAAATTTAATTTCAGTATCATCACGAATTTCTCCACCTGTGAATAATTCAAGTGGGATAAATCTTTCGTTTGCTTGAGATAATTGAGAAATTAAAGAAATTATTAATGTTAATAATATTTTTTTCATACACCTTTAATAATTATATTTGTCCCTTCTGAATTATCTAGTCTTATTTGCTTTATTGGTTTGTACTCTTCAGAATTATACCATTCTAATGCTTTTTCATAAGTGGGGAATTTAAGAATAATAATTCTAGGAAATTTTGTTTCTCCATCAAAAATTTGGAATTCACCACCTCTTACCAAAAATTCTCCACCAAATTTTTTTACAAGTGGCGTAACCTTTTCAACATATTCTTTATAATTTTCAGGATTAGTTACTTTTAATTGAGCTATTACATAGCCTGCTGACATTTATCTCCTTTAAAAAATTGATTTAGAGTATTTTTTCCAATTATCTTGATAGTGTTTTGTATTTTCAAATACTGCTTTTTTTTCTTCTTCTGTAACTTCTCTAATTACTTTGCCTGGGGATCCAACGACCAACGAGTTATCAGGTACGACTTTATTTTCTGTAATTAAAGCTTTTGCACCAATAATACAATTCTTGCCAATATTAGCTTTATTTAAAATGACAGCTCCAATTCCAATTAAACTGTTATCTCCAATGGTACATCCGTGGAGCATAACTAAATGACCAACAGTAACATTTTTTCCTACTTTTAGTGGGCAGCCTGGGTCTGTGTGTAATACACTTCCATCTTGAACATTTGATCCCTCACCGATATGAATATTTTCAATATCTCCTCTAAGAACTGCATTAAACCAAATACTTGTATTTTTCTCTAAAGTAACATCTCCTATTATTGTAGCATTAGGCGCTACCCAATTTTCGCCAGAGTTTTTTGGTTTTTTATCTTTTAAATCATAAAACATAATCTATATATTTTACATTATGCCTATACAAACTCCAATATGTGATTTTGGTCAAAAAGCTAATCCATTTGAATTAAAATCTACTGATAATAAAATTCTATCCTTAAATGATATCAAAGGTGAAAATGGAACTTTGATAATGTTCATTTGTAATCATTGCCCATATGTAAAAGCTATTACAAAAGAATTAGTTGAAGATTGTAGTGAATTGAAAAAAATTGGTATTAACTCAGTTGCTATATGCTCGAATGACTTTGTTAATTATCCAGAAGACTCGTTTGATAACATGATAAAGTTTTCAAATGAAAATCATTTCAATTTTCCTTACTTACATGATGAAACTCAAGACATTGCTAAAGCATATGATGCTGTATGTACCCCAGATTTCTTTGGCTATAATAAAAATTTAGAACTTCAATACAGAGGACGATTAAGGGAACTTAAAAAGTTTATTCCAGTGAAAGACGGAGAAAGTGATCTACTAACAGCTATGAAACAAATAGCTGAAACTGGAAAAGGTCCTGAACATCAAATACCAAGTGCAGGCTGTGGTATTAAATGGAAATATGATTAATGTATCTAATTGTAACTAGATCATTTCCGCCTGAACTTGGTGGTATGCAAAATTTAATGTGGGGTTTATCAAAAGAGTTATCAAAAAACTTTATGATTAAAGTTTTTGCAGATCACATAGATGATCATAAGGATTTTGATGAACAAGCCTCTTTTTCTATCGAAAGAGTTAGAGGAATTAAACTACTTAGAAAATATAGGAAAGCACAATTAATCAATGAATATATCAAAGAAAATAAAATTGATGGTGTTATTGCTGATCATTGGAAAAGTTTAGAGCTTATTAAAACTTCTAAGAAAAAATACTGTTTAATCCACAGTAAAGAAATCAACCATCCAAAAGGTTCTGGTCAAAATAAAAGAGTGATTAGTGTTTTAAATAATGTTGAAAAAGTTATAGCAAATTCTCAGTTTACAAAAAATCTAGCGATAGAACTTGGTATTAATGAAAATAAAGTAATTGTAATAAATCCAGGTGTGGATCCTGCTGAAGAATTAAATAAAAAAACTTTAGATAAAGTTGAAAGTATACTTAAATTTAAAAATCCAAGACTAATTACAGTTTCAAGATTTGATAAACGTAAAAATCATGAAAAAATAGTAATGGCTTTAAGGAATTTAAAACAAATTTATCCTGATATTGTTTACATTTGTGTTGGATATGGAGAAGAAGAGGAAAATATTAAGAAACTGGTAAATGAACTAGATCTTGAAGCACAAGTTATGTTTTTTAAAGATATTAGTAATGATTTAAAAAACGCTTTAGTTTCAAAATCAAATATCTTTGTAATGCCATCCATAATCTATAAAAAATCAGTTGAAGGTTTTGGTATAGCTTATGTTGAAGCTGCCCAATACGGTGTTCCATCTATTGGTGGTAAAGATGGTGGTGCCTCAGATGCAATTAATCATGAAAAAACTGGTTTAATATGTGATGGAAATAATCTTGATGACATTTATTCTTCTATTAATTCATTGCTGGAAAATAAAAAATATTTAAACTTTGGGAAAAATGCAAAAGAATTTGTGAATAAATTTCAATGGTCAAAAATAATTGAAGAATACAAAAAGATACTAAATTGATTTCAAATAATAAATTAGCAATTTTTTTAATTATAATCTCAGTTTTTTGCGGAACATTGATGCTAACTTTTTTAAAATTAGCACAGGAAGAAGTTAATGTATATGTTGCAGGTTTTTTTAGATTTTTATTTGGTTTCCTAATTATTCTTCCCTATATGCTAAAATCTAATTTTACAGTGTTTAAAACAAATCATCATAAAAAACATTTTCTTAGAGCGGTTTTAAACTTGCCTTCAATGTTATTATATTTCTCAGCCTTAGTAATGATGCCAATTGAAAAAGCTACAGCTATATCTTTTGTAGTTCCTTTCATAGTAACAATATTGGCAGTTTTATTTCTAGGAGAAAAAATTTACATATACAGGAGTTTTGCACTGGTTTTAGGATTTATAGGAATGTTAATAATTTTGAGACCAGGAATAATTGAAATTTCTCTTGGAGTTTATATGGCACTAGCCTCATCTTTTATTTGGTCAATAGTGATTATAATTACAAAAACTATTACAAAAGATGATAGCTCAATTACAATTTTATCTTATGGATACACGTATATGACAATTTTTAGTTTCATTATTGCATTGCTTTATTGGCAAACACCAAGTTTACAAACTTTAATTTATTTATTTTTTGCAGGTCTATCTGGTACATTGTTGCATCTTTGTATTAATCACGCTTATAAATTAGTTGATGTAAGTATGACCCAACCTTATTCTTTTTTAAGTTTAGTATTTGCTTCTGTAATCGGCTATTATGTATTTAGTGAAACACCTGATCTCTTCACTTGGATTGGTGCTATTGTTATATTTTTAGGGGTTTTCATTATGTCTTATCGTGAAATGAAACTTGATAAAGAAATTATTAGAAAACGAATAGATATTAAATCTTAATTTTTATTCTTAAAAGTTTTGTAAATGTGCCAAACTACAATTAAAATTGTAGTAGCTAGGATACATGCAGTTAATGTTCTGTCCCACAAAAATTCCCAAGAACCATTGCTTAATAACAAAGACCTTCTGAGATTTTCTTCCATTAATCCACCAAGTACAAAAGCTAATATCAAAGGAGGCATGGGAAAATCATACAATCTTAAAAAAGTTGCTACTACAGCAATTCCAATCATTAAATAAATATCAAAGTTATTAAATGACATTACATAAATCCCAGTGACAGAGAAAAATAAAATTAAAGGAATTAAATAATTTTTAGGAACCGCAAGAATTCTAGCAATATAGGGAATTAGTGGTAAATTTAATATCAATAAAATTACCATTCCAATATACATAGACATAATTATTGACCAAAAAATTTCTGGATTAGTCATATAAAGTCTTGGTCCAGGTTGAACACCAAAACCTAAAAGTGCTCCTAACATTACCGCGGTTGTTCCGCTTCCAGGAATTCCTAAAGTAAGCATTGGTACAAATGAACCTGAGCAAGCAGCGTTGTTTGCAGTTTCTGGTGCCGACAAACCATTTACACTGCCTTTACCAAATTTTTCTTTTTCCTCATCACTAACTACGTTTCGTTCCATTCCATAAGCTAAAAAAGATGCAATTGTTGCACCAGCTCCAGGTAAAACACCAATTAAAAAACCAATTACTGATGATCTTGGAATTGTTTTATACATTTTAGTTCTTTCTTCTTTATTAATCTTAATCGAGCCTAATTCTGTTAATGAAACTTGTTTGGCAGCACTAGTTGGATCATTTCTTTTTAAAATAATTGTTAATGCTTCACTCATTGCAAAAGTTGCCATCACAACAAGTACGAAACTAATTCCGTCAGTTAAGTTCATATTATTAAATGTAAATCTTGTAATGTCAGACAAACTATCTTGGCCAACAGACGCTAACATCAATCCAAGTACTACCATCATCATTGCTTTTAAAAATTGTCCTTTAGAAGAAAAAGCAGCAATCGCTGTTAAACCTAAAATCATTAAAGCAAAGTAATCTGGTGATCTAAAAGATAAACTTACTTTTGATAAACTTGGTGCCATAAACAATAAATAAATTGCAGATAAAGTTCCACCTGCAAACGAACTCCACGCTGCAATCGCTAAAGCTTTGCCCGCTTTACCTTGTTGTGCCATAGGATAACCATCAAATGAAGTTGCAACAGTTCCAGGAACACCAGGTGCATTTAATAATATAGAAGAAGTAGAACCACCAAATACTGCTCCATAATAAACTCCAGCCATCAAAATTAACCCTGTTGCAGGATCAAAACCATAAGTAATTGGTATCATTAATGCGATAGCTGTCATTGGACCAAGACCAGGAAGCATTCCAATGATTGTTCCAAAAAAACAACCAACCATAACCATAAATATGTTCTGAAAAGTAAGTGCTGTTGTTAATCCAATTAATATTCCTTCAATCATCCCATAACACCTATTGATTGTAAGAATGGATCCCTCAAATATATATCAAGAATACCGTGTAGTAGATACATAAAGGCAGCAACAAATGGAAAGGATAATAAAAACATTAAAATCCATCTTCGTTCTCCTAAAAAATAATATGACACAAATAAAAATAAAGACGTAGTTAAAAAATATCCAACTTTTAAAATTGTAGCTCCATAAATAATTGCAATCAGTATAAGTAAACCTGTTTTTTTATACTCTAAGCTTTTATGATCAACTTTAATTGTATTTGGATCTGGTAAAATAAGTTTTAATCCAGAAAAAAATAATCCTGCATAACCTAAATAAATTGGAAATGTTCTGGCATTAAATGGTGCATTTTCATCAAATGCAAAAACTTGAATTTGATAAGCGGTATATAAATAAAATGCTGAAAAAATAAAAAAGAGCAGTGATATAATTTTGGTAGTATTTATATTCACTGCTCTAATTTTAAATAATCCTAAGGATTATATCACTCCTAGTTTTTTCATAAGAGCTGTCATTTCTTGAGTTTGTTTTTCTAAGAAAGAAACAAACTTGCCTTCTGGATTGTAAATATTAACCCAAGCATTTCTTGCTCTGACAGTTTCCCATTCAGGAGTTTTTTGCACATCGCCAAGCATTTTTGCAATAGCTGATCTATCGGCATTGCTCATACCTGGAGGGCCAAAGAAACCTCTCCAGTTAACGAATTGTACATCGTATCCTTGTTCTTTAAGAGTTGGTGCATCTGGTGCATCAGAAACTCTTGAAGGAGCAGTGATACCAATAATTCTCACTTGGTCTCTTGCACCCATCAATTCACCTAGACCAGTTGAAATGATTTGAGTTTCTCCAGATAAAAGTCCAGCCAAAGCTTTTCCACCAGCATCATATGGAATGTATTGAACGGCATTAGGATCTGCACCTGCAGCTTGGAAAGCTAAAGCACCAATTAAATGGTCCATACTTCCTCTTACTGATCCTCCAGCCATTTTAACTGAATTTGGATCTTTTTTATATGCATCAACTACATCTTTAAAATTTTTGAAAGATGAACTTTTTGCAACTGCGATAGCACCGTAGTCACCAATTACACCAGCGATTGGCACAACATCTTTATAAGATAAAGTTCCGCTACCTTTTACATAACCTTTGTGTCTAGTTATTGATCTTAATACTAATGGTGTTGATTGAACTAAAACTGTATTAGCAGGTTTAGTATTAATCATGTAAGCCAAAGCTTTACCACCACCACCACCTGACATATTTTCAAATGATGCGCTACTTAACATTCCAGCTTTTGTTAAAGCCTCTCCAGTACCTCTAGCAGTTCCATCCCAACCACCACCAGCACCACCACCAATTACAAAGTGCAATTTGTCAATTGCTAATGAGCTTGTGGTTGTTGCTGAGAATAATAGGATTGCTGAGAATAATACTGAAACTATTTTTTTTAAGTTTTTCATTATTTATCCCTCTCTAATTTAAAAATGTAAGTTAATTATAGTCTTAATCTTTATTCAACCTCTAATTAAGTAACACAACTTTTAATTGAAAGCACTTTCTCAAAAAAAATATTAATAAAACTTAGAATTTTATTTATTTTAAAAATCAAATTTTCACTTTATTGAATAATACATTTTTTCTTATCTTTTACATAGTAGATGATAGAAGCTTAATGAATGATTAAACATCAAATCAAATCTTATCTTGAAAATGCAAAACAAGTATTTTCAATTAAATTTATTTCTGTTCTAATAATTTCTTTTCCTAGCGCAATTATTGCTCAATATTTTAATATTCCACTAGCTTGGTTTTTGGGACCTATGATTGTTACTTCAATTGCAGCTTTATCAGGTCTAAAAATCATTATGCCTAAAATTGTATTAAGTTTCATCTTGATAATTTTAGGTTTGCATATTGGAAATTACATAGACCAAAATCTATTTAATCAAATGCTTGATTGGATTTGGACTTCATTAATTATGTTAATCTACATAATAATTTGTATTTTAGTTGTTGCTAAATACCTTCAAAAATTTGCAAGTTATGGCGAAAAAGCCTCAATATTCTCAGCAGCTCCCGGTGCACTTGGTCCTTTAATGATTTTAGCTGAAAATGAAAAAACAGATTTATCCCAAGTTGCAACTTCTCACTTAATTAGATTAATCATCATTATTACTGTCATTCCATTTATTATAGTTAATAATACTGACAGCAATGTTTTGTTAAATGATGACTTCAGTTATTTGGCTCAAAATCATTTAAATTTAATTTTACTTATTATTGCATCTTTGTTTTTTATTTTTGTTTTTGATAAAATTAGAATTCCTGCAGCTTTACTATCTGGAACATTGTTTGCGAGTGGTTTATTACAAATTACAGATATAGCATCATATAAATTACCAGATGAAACAGTAAATTTTTGTCTATTAATTCTGGGTTCTTCAGTTGGTTGTAGGTTTGCTGAAAAAACTGTTAAAGAGATAGCTAATAATTCTCTTCATAGTATTGTAGCTACTACTATTTTAGTAGTATTAGGTTTAGTTGCAGCCTATGTTGCAACATTTTTTGTTGAAACAAATATTTTAACTTTAATTTTATCTTTTAGCCCTGGTGGAATTTATGAGGTAGCAGTTATAGCAATTGCTTTTGATTTAGACCCAGACTTTGTTGCTTTTCACCATATAATTAGATTACTTTTCATACTTTTCACAATTCCTGTATTTTTAAAAGTGATTGAAAAAATTAAGAAATAATTTCAGAAAGTCTTTCAAAAACTTTTTCTGCTGATAGCTTAGATAATTCAGGGGCTTGTATTGCTTTAAAATTTTCTCTTTCAATACTTACTTTAAAAGGAGTTGTGTGAGATCCAAATAAAGCAATTCCTTTTGATCCTAAATGTGCTGTCATATGTGCTGGTCCAGTATCATTTGCAACAACAAATGAACTATCTTTAATTAATGTTGCTAATTGAGAAATATCTAAAGCTTTACCATTATCTAAAACACAAAGTGCATTAATATTTGATGCTTCTTTAATTTCACTCGGTCCAGGTGCAATTACTACTTTAAATTTGTTTTCTGATTTTTCATTAATCATAGAAATTAACTCATTATAATAAGGCCATTTCTTTGAGGTTAAATGAGGCGAACAAAATGGAAAAAGAAGAATATATTTGTCTAATTGATGGTGATTTTTTATTTGAGATATATCTGTTGTGCTCCATGAAAAATCAGGGTTCAAAGTATGATTTGTGTTGATGCCTGAACTTTTTAATTGATAATTAAATCTAGATAGAACAGAGTCTTTATCAAAATCTTCTTTTGTGGTTCCTTCAGGTAATGTTGTGTCGGTAGATGACCAAGTATCTTTTGTTGCTTTTGGAAATAAAATTTTTTTATAAAAGGCTGTTCTGCTTGAATTCTGTAGATCGTAAACTTTAGAAAAATTATATTTTTTTATGTTTTTCATTAATGAATATAAGTAAATCAAGTTAAGTCTTGATAATCGCTTATCTAAAATAACATCAGAAATATGTGGATTTTTTTTAAATAAATCAAAGTATGGTTTGGTCGTGAGCAAATAAATTTCATCTCCTTTATGATTCTCAGAAATATCTTGAATTGCACCACAAGCTTGAGCTATATCACCCAAAGATCCATGTTTAATGATTAAAATATTAGACATATTTTTAACAATTTAACATAGTATAAAATTTAATGAATAAAATTATAATAGAAGTATCGGTAGGTGAGCTTTTAGACAAAATTTCAATCTTGGAAATTAAAAAAGAAAAAATTAAAGATCCTAAAAAACTAGAATTTATATCCAGCGAACATTCGATTCTTAAAGATCAGTTAGAAAAAAATGTTAAATCTGACGATAAACTAAATAAATTATTTCAAGATTTAAAAGAAATTAATGCGAAGTTGTGGGTTATAGAAGATGACAAAAGAGATTGTGAAAAAAATAAGGACTTTGGTGATAAATTTATAAAATTATCTAGAGATGTTCATTTTTTAAATGATGATCGAGCAAAAATTAAATTGGAAATGAATAATCACACTGGTTCAAGCATTAAAGAAATTAAAGAATATACTAGCTACTAAAAACTTTAGGAAACCAATCATCTCTCATCAAATCTCCTGTTTTTAAATTAATTCCATCAAATGGAGGTGAGGTTGGCCCTCCTCTATCAATATATTTTACATCATCTCCTATAAATCGCATTGAAAATGCTCTTCGTGATTTAGAAGAATTATTTCCTGTAGAACCGTGTACAATTTTAAAATTAAATAAAACAGCATCCCCTAAACTTAGTTCTGGAATTAAAATATTTTTTTCAAATTCTTTTGAAGGAGGTAAATCCATAAAAGCACTATCATCATCATACCAAGATTGGTTATTTGACCATTTTGTTGGTCTAATTAACTTTGACCAATTGTGAGAACCTAAAATTAATTTAAGATTATTTTTATTATCAACCTCATCTAATGGAATCCAAAAACTTCCAGTATTGTTACCATCAACACAATAATAAGGCATATCTTGGTGCCAAGGTGTTTCTTTGTGAGTACCTGGGCCCTTTATAAATATGTGTTCATGAAAAATTTGGGTAAATTTAGAATTAGTTGCTTCTGCAATTATCTGAGCTCCAGCTGAATTATACAAACAATTCTTAAATTCTTCTATCCTCTCCCAATTACAATAATCCTCAAAAAATCTTCCATTATCATCAGTTACATTTTCTCTTCCGTGCTTACTTGGACTATCTAAAACTTTTTGAAATCCTTTTCTAAGTGGTTCAATCCAATCTTTAAATATATCCTTAATTATTATTACACCATCGTTTTGATAATCACTAATTTGTTTGTCTGATAAAAACATTATTTTTATTGAAAGCTGTACTTTTTCTCTAAATATTTAATCACATTATGAATAATAAAAGTCATGAACAAATAAATTCCTCCAGCAACAATAAATACTTCAATTGGTTTAAAAGTTGTTGAAATTATATATTTAGCAACACCTGTTAAATCCATTAGAGTAACTGTACTTGCAAGTGAAGTGCCTTTCATCATCAATATGATTTCATTTCCATATGCTGGAAGTGATTGTCTTATCGCAATTGGAATTTGAATTTTATAAAATATAATTTTATTTGAAATACCTAAACTTTTTCCAGCTTCAATTATTCCTGGTTTTATAGTTTGAAATGCAGATCTTAAAATTTCTGAGGTATATGCGCCAGTATTTAAAGTAAATGCTATTATTGCACACCAATAAGGTTCTTTTAAAATAACCCAAAGGAAAGTTGTTCTTAAATACTCAATCTGTCCTAATCCAAAATAAATTATGAAAATCTGGACCAGTAATGGTGTTCCTCTAAATATATATGAATAGCCATAAGCAAATTTATTAATAAATATATTTTTATTTAATCTTAAAATTGCAAAAAAAAGACCTAGGAATAATCCAAAGAATAAAGATGCAGATAATAATTTTAAAGTAACTACAGTTGCTACTAAAAGTTTAGGGAAACTAGTTATCATTAAATCAAAATCCATTAATGCCCCCTGCTATACCTAATTTCTAACTTGTTAATTAATTTCATACTCACGTAAGTAAGCAACAGATATAAAACTGCTGCAAAAGAATAAAAGAACAGTGGATCCCGTGTTGAGCCAGCTGCAATATAAGATTGTCTCATTATTTCTACTAATCCTGTTACTGAAATAAGAGATGTGTCTTTTAATGTTATTTGCCAAACATTGCTTAAATTTGGAATAGCTAATCTTAACATCTGGGGTAGTATTATTTTATAAAATTGCCCAAACTTATTTATGCCAAGCACCTTAGCAGCTTCAAATTGACCTTTATCTATTGATTGAATTGCACCTCGAAATACTTCTGTTGAATAAGCTCCAGAAATAATACCTATAGCCATTGATCCTGTAACAAAAGCATTAATTTCTATATATTCATAATAACCAAAAATAGAAGCTACATACATAATTGCACCGCTTCCTCCAAAGAAGAAAAGATAAATAACTAATAGTTCAGGTACTCCACGAATAACAGTTGTGTAAAAATTACCAACTAAATTTAAAGTTTTATATTTTGAAAGTTTTAAAGGCGTAAAAATTAATGCAAAAAAGAAACCAACCAACATTGCTGTAATCGATACAGCAATTGTCATCAGGGTTGCGTAAAATAATTCATCACCCCAACCTGTTTTACCAAATGCGAGAAGTTCCATATAGATTGGCGACTATATATTATAGTCGCCAGATCTGAAATGAATTACATAGAAGCGTCGAAACCAAAGTGCTTAATAGCAAGTTTGCTAATAATTCCTTGTTTTCTAGCTTTGTTAATTGCTTTGTTGAAGTCTTTTAAGATTTTGGCATCTCTTTTTCCAATAGCGCTATCGCTAGCTTGTCTAATACCAACACCTACACCATTACCAAACGCACCACCTGAAAAAGTTGGTCCAACTAATACAACTGACTTACCTGATTTATCTGCATAATCTGTAAATGCTACTGCTGCAGCTAAAGCAACATCGCATCTTCCAGAAGTTAGATCAAGGTTAACTTCATCTTGAGTTTTATAAGTTCTAACATTTACACTTCCTACGTCACCTGACTCTAAAAAGTTTTGGTGAATTGTTCCTGTTTGAGTACAGACAGTTTTGCCAGCAAGTGCGCTTGTTAAAGTTTTAAGAGCTTTCTTAACATCAGATCCACCTAATGATAAATTAATACCTTCTGGTGTATCCATTCCCTCTAAGCTTGAGCCTTTCATTACTGCAAGAGAAGCTACTTCATCAGCATAACCTTGTGAAAAAGTAATTGTTTTTTGTCTTTCAGCAGTAATAGACATTCCAGCCATAATCGCATCAAATTTTCTCATTACTAAAGCCGGTATCATTCCGTCCCAATCTTGTTCAACAATCGTACACTCATATTTCATGATCGCACAAAGTTCTTGAGCAAGCTCGACCTCAAAACCAATAAGATTACCTGATGCATCTTTTGAATTCCATGGAGGGTAAGCGCCTTCAGTTCCAATTTTTATTTTTTCAGCAGAAACATTTCCAATGATAAATAAAGAAGCAAGAACTGTTAAAATAGTTTTTTTGAATATATTCATTATTTTCTCCTTTAATTAGGAATAATTATTTCACAAATTCAAATAAGAAAAAAGAAAAATTAATGATTTATTGAAGAAGAAAAATTCCAAGAGCAATCAAAACTAGGTATGTAAACTCTAGATAATTTTGCATTTCCAAAGTTTTGATTAAAAACATTTAGCCAATTTTCAACCTGTTGTGGTTTTTTGTCCTGACTTCCCACTTGTGCTGTAATAACTCCTTTTGGTTTTAATATTCTAACTAGAGAGTCCATATTTTTTGCAGCTAAATCTATGCAAAATTGATCATCATTTAAATCAACAAAAATATGATCATAACTGTCATCACTTACTGATTTAATACTTTCAAATGCATCACCCCAAACACATTTAACTGAATTTTTTTCAGTTGCTTTCTTTCCAATATCACCAAGATGTTTATTGCAAACATCTACTACTTCTGGATCAAGCTCGTACCAATCAATAAAATTAAATTTTTTAGAAATACATTCTCTTGCTACTCCACCGTCACCACCACCTATTATAGCAGCTCTATCATTATCTTGATTTAAATTTAAACCAGAGCCTACAAATGTTGAGCTATATAAATGTTCGTCTGTTGCTGCAACTTGGATTTCACCATCAATAAATAAAGATTTTCCAAACTGTTCTAAGTCTAAAATTTCAATATGCTGACCAACTTTAGATTTAAAATCCTCTAATACATCATTTACTACGTAAGATTTTTGTAAACCTGGTGTGCTATAAATATCGTGATACAAACATTTTGTATCTCTATTAAATTCTTTTTTGACTATTCTTTTATATTCAAATTCTTTTTTTATAATATCAATCGCAACTGAAGGACTTATTTTTCCACATGTAAAAAAATCGAAACTAATGATTCCTTTTTCTGGAAAAGTATGAAAACTAATATGACTTTCGGCTAATAATGCCAATATTGTAAATCCTTGAGGTTCAAATTTATATTTTGATATATTTAGAATTGTTACTTTTGCAGCTTTTGCAATTTCATGAATTACTTTTTCAAATACAGATGGATCGTATTCTTTTGTGGTGCCGATAATGTCTAGAGTTATATGCTCTCCAACTTTAGTCATTGGTTATCCTTTTTTATAATACTTTGTCTTGGATAAAACTTTTTTCATTTCTTTAACTGAAAGAATCTTTGGCTTACCCAATTTAAGGCTCGTTATATACTGAAGTGATAGATTTTCAACCTCTTCGGCTAATTCAAAAGCTTTTGATAAATTTGTTTCAAATGCAATCTGTCCGTGATTTGAAATTAAACAAGCTTTACGACCTTTTAATGCTTTCAAAATATTTTTTGATAAATCTCTAGTTCCAAAAGTTGCATATTTTGCACATTTGATGTCATGGCCTCCTGCCATAGCTACCATATAATGAAATGCTGGAATTCCTCTCTTGTGGGTAGAAACTGCTGTTGCATTTGTTGAATGAGCATGAACAATTGCTTCAGCATCTTTTTTATTCTTGTAAATATCTTGATGAAATTGCCATTCTGAAGATGGAATACCTTTTTCTTTATTATATCTTCCTTCTAAGGACACAAAAACAATATCGTTATTTTTTAATGAAGAATATTTTTTTCCAGATGGTGTAATTAAGAAACCATCCTTATATCTGACAGATATATTTCCAGACCTAAGAGCAGATAACTTTGTGCTATTAAGCTTTTTTGAATATTTGATTATTTCAGCCTTTATTTTGCTCATTAAAAACATGTTGATTTTAACTTAATTTAAGATGAGACTATAGAAAATTTAAAATGGCTGATACAATAAAATATTTCTTAGAAGAGAGCAAAATGCCGAAGACTTGGTATAACATTGCTGCTGATTTACCAAAACCTATGGAACCTCCGCTACATCCAGGTACTTTAAAACCGATTGGACCAGATGATCTAGCACCTTTATTTCCAATGGCTTTAATTGGTCAAGAAGTTTCTCAGGATAGAGAAATAGAAATACCTGAGCCAGTTAGAGAAATTTATAAACAGTGGAGACCATCGCCATTATACAGAGCAAGAAAATTAGAAAAACATTTAGATACCCCAGCAAAAATTTATTACAAATACGAGGGTGTTAGTCCTTCTGGTAGTCACAAACCTAATACAGCTGTAGCACAAGCATTTTATAATAAAGAAGAAGGTACAAAAAAAATAACTACAGAAACTGGTGCTGGTCAATGGGGAACCTCGTTAGCATTTGCATGTAAATTATTTGGAATTGAGTTAGATGTTTATATGGTAAAAGTAAGTTTTGAACAAAAACCATATAGAAAACTTGTTATGCAAACTTATGGAGCAAGATGTGTTGCAAGTCCATCTAATGAAACGGATAGTGGTAAAGCAATTATAGCAAAAGATCCAAATAACACTGGAAGTTTAGGTATAGCAATTTCAGAGGCAGTTGAAATGGCTGCAAAAAATCCTGATACAAAATATGCATTAGGAAGTGTTTTAAATCATGTTTTAATGCACCAAACTATTGTTGGAAATGAAGCTTTACTTCAAATGGAAATGGCAGATGATTATCCAGACATTTTAGTTGGATGTACAGGTGGTGGAAGTAATTTTTCAGGATTAGCAAATCCTTTCTTAGGAAAAAATTTTAGAGAAGGAAAGAAAACAAGGGTTATTGCATGTGAACCTAAGTCTTGTCCTACTTTAACTGAAGGTAAATATGTTTATGATTTTGGTGATACTGGTAAATTAACACCATTAGTAAAAATGCATACACTTGGATCCCAATTTATTCCTCCAGCTACACATTCAGGAGGTTTAAGGTATCATGGAATGGCTCCGTTGGTTAGCCACCTAAAAGAAATTAATGCTCTAGAAGCAAAAGCATATGGTCAAAAAGAATGTTTTGAAGCAGGAGTAAATTTTGCAAGAACAGAAGGTATAGTTCCTGCGCCAGAAGCAACCCACGCAGTTAAAGGTGCAATTGATGCAGCATTAGAATGTAAGAAAAAGGGTGAGTCAAAAACAATATTATTCAATTTATGTGGTCATGGTCATTTTGATATGAAAGCATATGGAGATTACTTTGAGGGAAATCTAGCAGAAGATAAATTTGATAAAGGAAGTATGGATAAAGCATTAGAAGACCTTCCAAAAATTGCCTAATTAATAATTTGAGTCTTATAAATCCATTTAAAGCTCTACGGCCAATCCAGAGGCTAGCAAGTAGAATTTCAACTCCAAATCCAAAATATTTTAATAGTTTAAAATCATATCCAAAATTTGGTTATTTAAAGATTTTAACTAGCAAAAACCTTATTCAATCAAAAAAATATTTTGCAAATATGAAGAATAAAAAACTGATAACTAAAGAAAGTAAAGACTCTTATTATATTTATAAAATATCCGATAAAAACCACCAACAAATTGGGATACTGGGTAAAATAGATTTAAAGAATTACGACAATAAAAATATTTTAGGGCATGAAGAAACTTTTAAAAATAGAGTTTTAGAAAGAAAGAAGCAGATATTAAATATTTCAACTCAACTAGGTCCAATTTATACAGCTTATAAATACAACAAATACCTTCAAAATTTCTTAATTAAAGTCACAAAATCAAAGCCAATTTATTCATTTAAATCATTAGACAAATTTAATCATCAAGTATGGATTGTCGAGAGAGAGAAAAATTTAAAAAATTTTATTAAAAAAATTAATAAAATATATATTTGTGATGGTCATCATAGAATGCAAGGAATGCTTAAAAGTAATAAAAAAATATCCCCAATGATTATTGCTTTTCCCCATAATCAAATAAAAATTTTAGATTATAATAGAGTATTAAAAACTAATTTAAGTAGAGAAAAAATTATTAATATAATCAGCAAGAATTTTAAAATTAAAAAAATTAAAAATAACTCAAAAAGTTTAAAAAAAGGTTTATTAGAAATGTATATGAGTAATCAGTGGTATTTACTCAAACAAATCAAAAAAAATAATAAATTAGATGTAACTATTCTTCATGAGAATATTATCAGTAAAATTAAAGCTACTAAAATCGATTTTATTTCAGGTATTAATGGTTCAAATCGTCTTAAAAAATTAGTAAATTCAAAAAAGTTTAATATAGCTTTTAAACTTAGCCCTACAAATATATCAAGTGTTATGAGGATTGCAGATAAAAAAAGATTTATGCCACCAAAATCAACCTGGTTTCATCCTAAACCTTTAGATGGGTTAATTTCTTCTGAATTATAACACAAATTTCATTTTCCCTATTTTTTGACCCACAGAATTTGTCACTTCGCTAGATTTAATTTTTGCTAATTCATTTTCATCTATAACATTTAATTCAGAAATTAATCCCGCTATTGCAGTTTCAGCTGCCCTTGCTGCTCCGTCTAAAATTTTAACTACTAATGCAGATCTAATTTCAGGTATTAGTGCCAAAAATACTCCTTCAGCACCATTTTTAAAGAATATTTTTTTTTTAGAAAGTTTTGTTAAGATGCAATTAACGCTATTAGTGCCTCCAGTTATTTCTGGAAAATTAACACATGAATTAAAAATTTTTTTTGCTATATCTGTATTTTCATTTAATATTTTACTATCCATCAATCGAGAAGCTGCTAATGCAAATTTTTTTAAAGGCATGAATGGATTGGGAAGAGTACAACCGTCAATTCCAATATTTTTTATCTTAAAGTCTGATAGATCTTCAACTAATTGAATTAAATCCTTTTGTAACGGATGTGTTTTTTCGTGATAATTTTCTAAAGTTAAGTTTTTATATTTACATACTGCAAGGTGTCCACAATGTTTCCCCGAACAATTATGATAAATCCTTCTTTTTGTTTTATTTTCTAATTTCACTTTAAATTTATCCTCTAAATTCCAAGGCCAATCATATCCACATGAAAGATTTTCTTCATTAATATTAATTTTTTTTAACCAACTAGAAATAATCTCCTGATGAAATTTTTCTGCATGATGTGACGCTGTAGTAATTGCAATTTGTTCTTCGCTGAGATTCATAGAATCTGCAACGCCATCCTTATAAAGATTTAGAGTTTGAATTGGTTTTAATGCTGATCTTGGGTAAATATTTAAGTCTGAATTACCCCACTCTTTTAAAATATTTCCTGATGAATTAATTAATACTGCTACACCTTGATGAAAACTTTCTATTTCACCACTTCTTGTAACTTCAACCATTTTTAAAGATTCCATATAACTACTTATTAAATAATTTTTTTAAACCTTCAGTTGATGCTTCACAAATCCCTTTTTCTGTAATTAAATTAGTAACATATTTTGCTGGAGTCACATCGAATGCTAAATTCATTACCTTGCTTTTCTTAGGATATATCAAAACTTTCTTAACTTGATTTTTTTCATCAACGCCCTCAACATGAGATAATTCCTCTGAATTTCTCTCTTCTATTGGAATATCTTTTGCATCTTTAATGTTCCAATCTATTGTAGAGCTTGGCAGAGTAACATAAAATGGAACATTATTATCACGAGCAGATAGTGCTTTTAGATAAGTTCCAATTTTATTACATACATCCCCATTGGATAAAGTTCTATCAGTTCCTACAATACACATATCAACCTCACCTCGCTGCATTAGAATTCCTCCAGTATTATCAGCAATGATTGTATTCGGAACTTCTTCCTCATTTAATTCATATGAAGTTAAATTTGCACCTTGATTTCTGGGCCTTGTTTCATCCACCCATACATGAACTGGAATTCCTTTTTTATGGGCATGATAAATGGGTGAAGTTGCTGTTCCCCAATTAATAGTAGCTAACCATCCAGCATTACAATGAGTTAATATGTTAATTGTATCTTTTTTTTTATTGAAAATTTCTTCAATTATTTTTAGTCCATTAATGCCAATATTTTCACAAAATTTTTCGTCTTCATCGCATATCTCTTTAGCTTCTTTTAAAGCTATATTTAAAATTTGATCACTATTAATACCTGATAATTTTTTCATTATGCGATCTACTGCCCATTTTAAATTAATTGCAGTAGGTCTTGATCGAATTAATTCTTCAGCACTTTTCTTTATAAATTGTAAATCATTATTTTCTTTTACTGCTAAAACTATACCGTAAGCAGCTGTTGCTCCTATTAAAGGAGCTCCTCTTACTTCCATTGCTTTAATAGCATTTATTGCATCCTTTACTGTCTTTAATTCTTTAATTACAAATTTATGAGGAAGTTTGGTTTGATTAATTATTTTAACAACATTTCCCTCGTACCATATTGTTCGATATTCTTTTCCTTCTATTTTCATTAAAAATTATCCCTGTTCTTCAATATATTTTTTTATAATTTTTTTTGTTTCATTAATTCTGCAATCTTTTCTATACGTATTGTGACCCTCTCCACATTTGTAAGCTATGATATTAACCGTATCTGGTGATTTATCCTTAAGAAACATAAGTTCTTTTAATCTATTAAATTTATCATCTTCATATGCAAAAATAAGAGCTTTAATAAAATCTGCTTCTTGTATCTGCTTAACTTGCTTAGGTCTAATTTCCTTTCTCCATATTGGATATTTATTAATTTCATGTCTCGGTCCACAACATGCTGGAGCAAAAACAATTGCTGAATTAAATTTTTTCCCTACTTTTGGCATCAACATAAGCGAAGACCAGCCTCCCGCAGAAACTCCTGAAAGAAAAATATTTTTAGGCTTGATGCCATTATCTAATAATTGATCTAAAACATTTTCAATTTCATTAACTCTTTTTCCAATATAAGACCCAGATTTATTTCCATCAGTTGCTTTAGAACACAAATAATAAAAGAAAGTATTATCACTTTCAGTTAAACTTAATAAGGAATTTGGAATAGCGTTATATTTTCTTTTACATTTTTCTTTTTTTTGGGGCCTAGTTGTTCCGTGAGAAAATATTATAATTTTTATATTTTCTGAATTATTTAAGCTTATATTTGGTGTTTTTCCTTTATAAGATTTTGAAATTGGTTGTAAATTAAATTTATTCTTCTCTTTATCAATAACAAATCCACTTAGGTTTTTTGAGTAAGAATAAGAATTAAATAAAAAGAAAATTAAAATTGTATAAATTATTTTTTTCATTTATTTAAAACTCTTCCAGCTACAGTTTTAAGTTTATCTATTGTTTTTTGTGTTCTTTTTTCTGGAGCTGTAATTATAGCTACATCCAAACAATTATTTGTAGGATCTTTTGGATCAATATGATTTTCAAAATTTTCAACTAAATTTTTAATCATATTTTTTGCTTTCTCAGCATTTCCTAATAGAACTTTAATTACTTGTTGCACATCAACATTTTCATGATCTGGATGCCAACAATCATAATCAGTTACCATTGAAACTGAAGCGTATCTAATTTCAGCTTCTCTTGCTAATTTTGCTTCAGGCATATTTGTCATTCCAATTACATCTGCTTTCCAAGATTTATACAAATTAGACTCTGCTAATGTAGAAAATTGAGGCCCTTCCATAACTACATATGTTCCATTTCTTTGATAGTCTATGTTTGATTTTTTAATTGCTTCTTCACATGCATTCATTAATCCGTTAGAGGTTGGGTGAGCCATTGACACATGAGCAACAATCTCATCATCAAAGAAAGTTTTATTTCTTGCAAAAGTCCTATCAATAAATTGATCAACAATTACAAATTTTCCAGGAGGTAAATTTTCTTTAAGAGAACCAACAGCTGATACGGAAACAACATCTGTTACACCTAATTGTTTTAGAGCATCTATGTTTGCTCTAAAATTTATATTTGAAGGAGAAACAAAATGCCCTCTTCCATGTCTTGGTAAAAAATAAACTTCCTTACTGTTATATTTAGTTTTTAAAATCTGATCAGAAGGTTTACCCCAAGGTGTTTGTAAATCTATTAACTCTCTTTCTTTGAATTCTTCAATATCATAAAGACCACTACCACCAATTATTGCCAATTTATTTGTTGTCATACTTAAAAAATTATTTATTTATACTTTTATATTTAACTATTATGAATTTAAAAGATTATATTAGATCTATTCCTGATTATCCAAAAAAAGGTATTTTATTTAGAGATATAACAACCCTAATTAAAGATGAAAATGCATTTGAAGAAACGATTAACCAAATTATTGAAAGATCAAAAAAATATAATTTTACAAAAATAGCAGCTATTGAGTCAAGAGGTTTTGTATTTGCATCAGCTGTTTCGTTTGTTCTTAAAAAACCATTTATTATGCTTAGAAAAAAAAATAAGTTACCCGCAGATGTTCACTCGGTAGATTTTGAGCTTGAATATGGAACCGCAACGATTGAAGTCCATAAAGATTCTATAAATGAAAAAGATGAAGTTTTAATTATAGATGATTTAATTGCAACTGGGGGTACAGCTGAAGCAGCAGCAAAATTAGTAGAGATATCAAAAGGTAGAGTTGCTGCATTTGTGTTTGTAATAAACCTTTTTGATCTAGGTGGATCAGATAATCTAGTAAAAAGTAATTATAAAGTTGAGAATTTAATTGAATTTCCAGGGCATTAGAAAGTAAAAAAACTTATCCACAGGCTATATAATGTTTGAAATAAATTATTATGATTATAACTTAATCATCAATGAGAATTGAAGAAGAGCTTAAGTTAGATTATTCAGATGTGCTTTTTAGGCCCAAAAGAAGTACCTTAAAAAGCCGTAAAGACGTAAATCTTTTAAGAACATACAGATTCAAATACAGCAAAAATGAATGGTCTGGTATTCCAATAATGGCAGCAAATATGGATGGGGTTGGAGAACTGAGTGTTGCTGAAAAATTAAACGAATATGGAATGATTACTTCCTTAACAAAACAACACGATGTTAAAAAAATCAAACAAAATAAAAATATTAAAAAAATCTATCCTAATATCGCACTTAGTGTTGGTATTAAAAAAGAAGATTTTCAAAATTTAGATAAAGTTTTAAAAGAATTTAGTTTTTTTAAATTTATTTGTATTGATGTTGCAAATGGGTACACAGAACATTTTACCAATTTTATTAAATCAGTAAGAGATAAATATCCAACTAAAACAATAATTGCAGGTAATGTTGTAACAGCTGATATGACTCAAGAATTAGTTCTAAGCGGAGCAGACATTGTTAAAGTTGGAATTGGACCTGGAAGTGTTTGTACAACAAGAATTCAAACTGGAGTTGGTTATCCGCAATTAAGTGCAGTAATCGAATGTGCTGATGCTGCTCATGGACTTGGTGCGCATGTAATTGCAGATGGTGGATGCACTTGTCCTGGTGATGTTGCTAAAGGTTTTGGAGGTGGTGCTGATTTTGTAATGCTTGGAGGTATGTTAGCAGGACATGATGAAGGAAAAGGTAAAATTGTTAAAGTTAATGGAGAAAAATATATAGAGTTTTACGGATCTAGTTCTGAAGTTGCTAATAAAAAACACTACGGAGGACTATCCGATTATCGAAGTAGTGAAGGAAGAAAAGTAAGAGTCAAATATAGAGGAAAAATAAACGACACTATTTTAAATATTCTTGGAGGTGTAAGGAGCAGTTGTACTTATGTTGGTGCACCTTCGCTTAAACAATTAAGTAAATGTACTACCTTCGTTAGAGTTTCTAGTCAATTTAATGATAGTTTAATTAAATAATCATTTTTCAAACTTAAAATCTTTTATATTTGTAGTTTCATATTTCTCAAAAGGCATATGTATCCAAGGAGAGTCTTTTAAATAATCTACACAATAATCAGGTTTAAATTTTGAAGTTGATTTGTGCCATATAACTGCAGTTTTAATTTTTTCATCTAAATAAAATCCGTAAAAATGCTCTAACCATTTAATACTTTTTATTAAAGTTTTTCCAGAGTCTGCTAAATCATCAACTAACAAAACATGTGAACCTAAATTTGGAGTGGTTTTCGCTAAATCTCTTGAAAAAGTAAACTGTCCTTGTTGTTTTTTAATATCATCACTATCACCATGATAAGATTCTACAGATAAAATTGCTAAAGGGACATTGAAAAGTCTACTAAAAACATCTCCTACTCTTAATCCACCTTTTGCAATACAAATAATTTGATTAAATTTAAAGTTATCCTCATAAACTTTTTTAGCTAATTGCTCAATTTTTTTATGATAATCTTCCCAAGTTATATAAATATCTTTCATAATTTTTGGTAGCGGGAAGTGGGATCGAACCACTGACCTCGGGCTTATGAGTCCCGCGCTCTAACCAACTGAGCTACCCCGCCTTAATTGATAAATGGTTTATAATATAAATCTTTATTGTTTCAATAAACTTTTTTAAATCAAATTCTAAACTAAATTATAAAATAAATAGCTAATGAGCTAACTAAACCAGCTAAAATAATTGAAAAAACAATTTTTTTTTTTAAAGTTCTTTTTTGGTCTAATCTTACTCTATTCAGCAAAATATTTACATTAGTAGTTTTAATCTTATCTATTTTAAAATCTTTATTTCTAGCAATATCAGTATTAAATAATGATGTGTCTTGATCGTTTTTTTTCACAGTTCATTTAAACAGCTAATTAACTTAAATACAATAAATTAAAATTAACTAAATTTTTCTAAAATCTTTTGTATTTAATGGTTTTGAAAGAATTTCAATTGGATATTTGATCTTCTCTACTTCTATAAACAAATTTTTACCTTTAAGCGTGTCTATTGTGTTTCCTGAATTAACATAGCCAAATGATAAATTTTTATCAAAGCAGAATGAATAATTTCCTGAAGTTGTTTTTCCAATAATTTTATCATCTAAATAAATAGGCTCTTCATGCAACAACAAAGGTTGACCTGGTTTACTATCTTTCAATGTAAACATCATCATTGTCTTTACTAAAGGTTTATCTTTAATTTTTAACAATGCGTCTTTACCTATAAAATTAACATTTTTTTTATAACTAATTGTAAAATTTAAACCTGCTTGATACTGATTTTCCTCTGGCGAAATATCATGACCCCAATGCACAAAACCACTTTCCATTCTCATTATGTCCATCGCATGCATTCCACAATGAGATAATTCAAAATTTTTACCCTCTTCAATTAAAATTTTATATAATTTTAAAGCGTTTTCTTTATCGACATATAATTCAAATCCAAGTTCACCTACATAAGATATTCTTTGTGCCCAAACTTTAATATTATCTATATTTATATTTTTACCTGAACCAAATTGAAAATTTTCTGATGCAAGATCTTCTTCACTAATCCTTTGTATCATATCTCTACTTTTAGGTCCAAATATACCAAGACAACAAATCTCCTCTGTAACATCAAAAAATTTAACATCTTCAGATAAATATTTTAAAATATGAAATTTATCTCTTTCTCTTGTAGCTGCTGAACTTACTATTCTAAAATAATTTTTATCTATACAAACAATTGTTAAATCTGTTTCTATTCCGCCATCCTCATTAAGCATGTGAGTATAGGTAGTTTTTCCAATTTCATTTTTAATGTTGGCTGTACAGATTTTTTGTAATTCACTATGAGTTTTTTCACCTTTTAAGTCAAATTTAGAAAATGTTGAAAAATCAAAAAGTCCTACATTCTTTCTAGCATTTATGGTTTCATATTTTGCAGATGGGTACCAATTTTGATAATTAAAACTATAATTATATTTTGGTTCTTCACCGTTTAAAGAGTACCACATAGGTCTTTCAAAACCTCCTGTAACACCAAAACACGCACCAGCTTTTTTTAACTCATCATGATAAGGTAGTAATTTTTCATTTCTTGAAGTTTTGTGTTGTTTATAAGGCCAATGCATCCCGTATAAATCCCCCAAGGTTTCAGTAACCCTATCCATGATAAATTTTGATGAAGAATGAAACTTTTGAAATCTTTTTATATCTAAAGAAAATAAATCTTCATTTATATGTCCGTTAATCATCCATTCAGCGGTAACTCTACCTGCGCCTCCAGAACTTGCTATTCCGATACTATTAAAACCACAACATGTATAAAGATTTTTAACTTCTGGTGTTTCTCCAAGTAAATATTGAGTATCTGGTGTAAACGACTCGGGTCCTGAAAAAAATTTTCTTATACCTGCGTTTTCTAACATTGGGAGTCTGTGAAAAGATTTTTCAAGGTAAGGCTCAAAGTGATCAAAATCATCAGGAAATTCTCCAAATGAAAAATCATCAGGAACTTTACCTTTATCCTTAAAAGCAGGTTTTGCATTAGGTTCAAAAATTCCAACTAACATTTTTCCAGCATCCTCTTTTAAATAAAGGCACGCATTGTAATCCCTTAAAACAGGTAAATCTTTAGGAAGATCTTTCATTGGTTCTGTGATCACATAGAAGTGCTCATTAGGATATAGCGGAACACTAACACCGATATCTTCTCCAATTTGTCTAGACCACATTCCTGTAGCTAAAACTACATATTCACAATCAATTTTTCCTTGAGAAGTTTCAACACCACATATTCTTTTATTTTTTACTAAAATTTTTTTTACTGGTGACTTCTCAAATATTTGCACTCCTAACATTTTAGCAGCTTTAGCCAATACGTTTGTAACTCCAACAGGATCGGCCTGACCATCTTTTGGCATATAAACTCCGCCTACTAGATCTTCGTTTTTTACTACTGGATATAATTCTTTTATTCTCTCTTTATTTAAAACCTCGACATCAACATTAGATAGTTGTGCAGTTGTTGCTTGCCTTAACAACTCCTGCATCCTTTCTTGTGATGAGGCAACTGTTATTGCTCCATTCTGTTTAAGACCAGTTGATAAACCAGTTGTTTTTTCTAGATCTTTGTAAAGATCTAAAGAATATTTTCTTAATTTAGTAATGGTAGAAGTAGCTCCTAATTGACCTATTAATCCTGCAGCATGCCAGGTTGTACCAGATGTCAATTGATCTCTTTCTAACAAAACAACATCTTTCCAACCAAACTTTGCTAAATGATAAGCACAAGAAGTGCCAGCAACGCCTCCACCTATTACAACCACCTTTACGCTTGAAGGATAGTTTTTTTCCATTTCTAATGTTTGATAGCTTCTCCAGGTTCTACAAATTTATGTCCAAAGACATCAGCAACTGCTTTGTAAGTTACTTGACCTTTATGAACATTTAACCCTGCTAAAAAGTTTTTATCTTCACTTAATGCTTTTTGATAACCTTTGTTAGCTAGTTTAACTAAAAAAGGTAACGTTGCATTATTCAATGCCAATGTTGATGTTCTAGGTACACCGCCCGGCATATTTGCTACACAATAATGAACTACATCATCAACTATATAAGTTGGATCACCGTGTGTTGTAGGTTTGCTAGTTTCTACACATCCTCCTTGATCTATAGCAACATCAACAATTACAGAACCTCTTTTCATAGTTTTAATCATTTCTTTAGTAATTAATTTTGGTGCTTCTGCACCTGGAATTAATACACCACCAACTAAAAGATCTGCCTCAGCAACTAATTTATCTAAATCAGTTTTATCACTTTGTTCTGGGATAATTTTATCTCCAAACATTTCAACAAGTTGTTTTAATCTAGTCTCAGATTTATCTACAATATGAACTTTAGCTTGCATACCAGTTGCAATTACTGCAGCATTTTCTCCAACAACTCCTCCACCTAATATAACTACTGTTCCACCTTTTACACCTGGTGCACCACCCAATAGCAAGCCTCTACCACTTTGGTTTTTCTCTAAACAATGAGCACCTGCTTGTACCGACATTCTTCCTGCAACAGCACTCATTGGAGCAAGTAAAGGTAGTCTTCCATTATTATCTGTAACTGTTTCGTAAGCTATATTAATACTTTTAGATTTTATTAACCCCTCGGTCAATTCTCTTGCAGCAGCCAAATGAAGATAAGTATAAACGATTTGATTTTCTCTAATCATATCAACTTCTACTTTTTGAGGTTCTTTAACTTTAACGATTATTTCTGCATCACTAAAGATATCAGAAGCTGTATTAGCAATTTTAGCACCAGCTTTTTTATATTGATCATTCTCAAAACCAGCTTCAAATCCACCGTTGTTTTCAACTAAAACTTCATGTCCTTCTGAAACTAAAGTTCTAACACTATCAGGTGTTAAACCAATTCTATTTTCTTGTGGTTTAATTTCTTTAGGAACTCCAATTTTCATAAAGGAAAATTAATTTTTTTTACTTTTTGCGTAATTTGATATTCCGGTTCGAAGTTTTTCAATTATTTCATCGATATGTTTTTTTTCACATATAAACATTGGAGCAATAATTAAACAATCACCAGTAGCTTTGAAATTTACTCCAGCTTCATAACAATGTTTAAAACATGTTAATCCTGCTGCACCTGGTTTTTTATCCATTACTATATCTATACCACCCATCATTCCATATCCTCTGATGTTATCAACAACATCAATGTCCTTTAAAGACATCAGGCCTTCTTGGAAATAAGGTGCTAAATTTTTAGCTCTATTAAAAATATCATCCTTCTCAATAATATCCTGTACAGCCAAACCAGCGGCTACAGAAATAGGTATTCCTGAATAAGTGTAACCATGAAATAATTCGATTGTTCCTTTAGGGGCATTTTCTGCAATTGCATCATAAATATCCTCTTTACAAGCAACTACTCCCATTGGACTAATCCCATTTGTAGTGGCTTTTGCCATTGTCATCATATCTGGAGTTACACCATACTCTTGTGATGCAAATGGAGATCCAGTTCTTCCCCAACCGGTAATTACTTCATCAAAAATTAAAAGTATTCCATGTTTATCACAAATTTCTCTTAATCTTTGTAAATATCCTTTGGGTGGAACTAAAGTGCCAGTTGATCCAGCAATAGGTTCAACAATACAAGCTGCAATATTCTCAGCTCCAAAGTTCATACAAATTCTTTCTAAATCTTCCGCTAGCTCAACACCTGTTTCTGGTTGACCACTTACAAACTTATGCTCTGGTAAATGAGTATGTCTCATATGCACAACCCCTGGCATTAAAACACTTGCAAAAGTTTTAACATTGTTAACCATACCCCCAACAGAAGTAGCGCCAATATTCATTCCGTGGTAACCTCTTTCTCTACCAACAAATCTAAATCTTTGACTATCTCCTCTTGCTCTGTGATAAGCGATTGCAATTTTAATTGCAGTTTCAACAGCTGTTGAACCACAAATAGTATAAAACATTCTGTTTAAGTTTCCTGGAGTATGTTTTGAAATTCTTGTAGCTAATTCAAATGATCCACCAAAACCTTGTTGGAAAGGTTGACAATAATCTAAAGTTTTTAATTGGTTTGTTATCGCTTCAATAATTTCTTCTCTACCATGACCTAAAGGATTACAAAATAATCCTGAGCTTGCATCAATTTGGGTTTGTCCTTGATGGTTTTTTAAATACACACCTTTTGCTTCAACAATTAATCTTGGGTTCTCTTTAAAATCTTTGTTAGATGTAAATGGCATCCAATGTTCATTTAAAGAATTAGGAATTGCTGTTTTATTTTGTGCGCTCATAAAAAATTCTTTCTTAAAATATTTTTAATTTAAATCTTAAAGTCTCTTTAGACTAAAATAAATGGATTAACTACCACATTATTGACACAACCAAGGATTGTATAAGTTTCTTTTTTTGTTTTACTTCGGAGACAATTTGAATTTAAATATCCGGAATTTAATTAATTAAACATAGGGGAATAAATGAAAAAAATACTAAGTTTTATTCTAGGATCTATTTTTGCACTTAACCTATCAATTTCAGTTGCTAATTCAGCTGCAAATGAAGTTAGAGTTGCATACTTTCTAGAATGGCCAAGCCCAAATTTAGAAGACATGCAGAAAAAGAATTTTGCTAAAGCTCTTGGTGTTCCAGTAAAATGGACAAATTTCACTAATGGTGGAGCAATGACTGATGCAATGTTAGCAGGAGATATTGATATTTCTTACTCACAAGGATTAGTACCTTTTATCAATGCTGTAAAATCTAATGCGCCTATCAAATTAGTTGATATTGCTATGGAATACGGAATGGGTGGAACTACATGTGTTACATCTAACGCATCTGGAATTACAAAAGCAAACGCTACTGAATTAGAAGGTAAAAAAGTTGCTGTTCCACTTGGAACAATGGCTGAATATGTTTTTGATGAAAGTATGAAAGTTGTTGGTGCTGACAGAGGTAAAATGGACATTATTCAAATGGACCCAGAAGAAGGTGCTGCTGCATTAGTAAGCGGTGATGTTGTAATGGCATGTTTATTTGGTGGTAATTCTATCAAAGCAGCAACTGCAGTTGGATCAAGACTTTTAACTGTAGATGAAGCTAGAGCAGCTGGTATACTAGGTATAGATATCACGTCAGTTACAGACAAATTCATGAAAGAAAACCCAGGTATGTTAAGAACTTTCATTGAAGTAACTCATGAAGCTAATGCTAGATACAAAGCTGGTAAAGCTGATATGAATGCTATGGCGAAAGCTTCTGAAATGACAGTTGCAGATATGAAAGACACTTTAGGTGGTTTCAAATTCTTAACTCCAGAAGAAACAAAAGCATCTATGGAAAGTGGTAATCTTGATGGTTTCCTAAAAGGAATGGGAACTCCAGGAGGAGCTGTAGATACAAGTTTCTTACCTTTATAATTTTAAGGGTTTAAAACTTTTTAAATAGGCACTGATTGTATAATTGGTGCCTATTTTTTTTATCAAATTTCTAATATAAGGCACTTATGAGTGATCTGATTTCTCAAAATCTTAACATGATTTTCAAAACTCCAAAAGGAGAAACGGTTCATGCTTTAAAGGACGTAAGCTTTACTTTAAAAAAAGGTGAATTACTTACCGTTCTTGGTCCTTCTGGTTGTGGGAAAACAACTTTACTAAATATAACTGCAGGATTTTTAAGACCTACATCAGGAAAAATAACACTTAATAATAATGAAATTGATGGACCTGGTGTTGAAAGAGGAATGGTTTTTCAACAAGGTGCTTTATTTGAATGGTTAACAGTAGCTGAAAATGTAAATTTCGGACTTAGGATGAAAAAAGAAGATCCTCGAGTTACATCAAAAAAAGTTGATGAGTGGTTAGATATAGTTGGACTTAAAGGTTTTGGTAACACACCTACTTATCAATTATCCGGGGGTATGCAGCAAAGAGTTGCGCTTGCAAGGTGTTTAATAAATGATCCTGATTTAATTTTAATGGATGAACCATTAGGAGCTTTGGATGCATTAACTAGAGAAAAAATGCAATCATTAGTTTTAAAGATTTGGAAAGAAACTGGAAAAACAATTATCTTAATAACACACTCTGTTGAAGAAGCATTATTACTTGGTGAAAGATTATATGTAATGGCACCAAGACCAGGTAGGATACATAAAGAGTATAATCTTCCATTTGCAGAAATGGGTCTTACACAAGACTTAAGAGAAATAAAAAAAAATAAGGAATTCTCTTCTACCAGAGAAGAAATCTTATCAATGATTTGGAATATGGAAGAAGAAATTATGGGGAAAGAAAATTAAATGTTAACCCAATTTATAACTATCTTGATATTTGTAGCTGTAATTGGTTGTATTCTTTATGGAAGAAGATTAATTAGAACTGAAAAAGTTGATGCTGTCTTTGGTAATCCGGAAAGAGCTAAAGGTGGAACACACTGGGTAATTGTCGGTAGCAGTGCAATCCTGATGTTATGGCTTTATTATTCATGGGATATAGCAAAAGGTTTTTATCCAAAATCAGCAAACGAATTATGTCAAGTTGCTAAAATTAATGAGTCGTTATTAGGTTTAAAATATCAATTCCCTATTGAAGAAAGAGAATTCAAAAGCACATCGATTATTAAAATTGAAAATAAAAATCTTGTAAAAATTACAAATGAAATAAAAGCATCTCCGGATCTAAATGATCAACAAAAAACATTCCTTGTAAGTTACATTGATAGAACTTCTAAATTAATTCCATTTTTAACAAGTGAAGAACTAATGGAAATGGATACCAAAATTAAACTTCAGGAAATGACAGAGGAAATTAAACTTCTAAGTTTAAATTTCCAAAAGAAAGATTATCCCTTTGAGACAGATGATGAAAAAACTGAAAGACAAAAACTTATTGATGAACAAGGTATTTGGGGAATAACAACCATAGACTCTGGAACCGGTACAATTGAAAATACTATTGAGATACCAACTGCACCTCAAACCAATAAAGGTTTAAAATTTCATGCAGCTGCAGCAGAACTAAAAAAAATTGATGACAAATTTTTTAAATTAAAAAACCATAACCCACAGTTCAAAAGCGCAATCAAACAACTTAAAGATGATATTAAAGCTTACAGAAAAGGATTAGATGATAGTGAAGAAATAGCATCTGACTATGCAAAAAATATTGTTAAAATTGCAAGAAGAATAGAGTTTGCAAGCATCTATCCTCCTAATGCATTAAATGAAATGCAAGCAGCAATAGTAGAGTTTGATGAATTACAAAATAAAGAGCAAGGTGGATTAAGATTAATTGATATTCTTCTATTTCCAGCAGGAACAATTGTAGCAAGTGGACCAACATGTTCTGAACAAGGTTCAGGAAGATGGTTACCTAAACCATCAGATACATTTAATAAGTTTGTATTGATGTCTAAACCAAGTGTTGGTTACAAAAATATTCCTCTTTTATGGATTGAGATGGTTGATGTAAGTAAAATGATTGGATTTATTTTACCTGATTGGATAGCAGATGTGTTGCCTGGTGAATATCCAGTGCACACAAAAGATGGAATTGTAAAAGAAAACTTTAAAAGTAATGTTTTAAAAGTTGTTACTGGTGACTTTAAATTATTTAAAGTACCTGTTCCATATGGACACATATGGGACTCATTCTTAAGGGTGTTTTTAGGTTTAGTTTTTGGAATTCTTATTGGGGTGCCATTAGGATTGTTTATGGGTTTAAATCGATTTGCTAAAGGCTTCTTTGATCCTTTAATCGAATTATACAGACCTGTTCCACCGTTAGCTTGGGCACCATTAATTATTTCAGTTCTTGGAATAGATAATACGGGTAAAATATTTTTATTATTCATGGTCTCACTTTCAATTATGATTATTTCTGCAAGAGCTGGTGCATCGGGAACACAACTTTCAAAAATCCATGCGGCACACTCACTAGGAGCTACTAAAAAACAAATTTTAAGACATGTTATTTTCCCTAATTCACTGCCTGAAATTCTAACAGGAATTAGAGTAGCTGTTGGTATGTGTTGGGGAACACTTGTTGCTGCAGAGTTTTTAGCAGGTACGACTGGTATTGGTTTCGTTGAAAACGTTGCTAAAAAATACTTCCAATACGAGGTAATTTGGATAACAATATTTATTATGGGTCTACTGGGACTTTTATTCGATATTACTTTGAGAAAAATTATTGAAAAAACTATTCCTTGGCGTGGAAAAGGATAAATGTTAAGGGGATGGAATGAAAACCCCAGTTTTAAAAAAACAAGTCATTCAAATATTTCAAAAATTTGGTCTAAGTAAAGATCATTCTTTAATTTCTACTAATGCATTAATTAACGCAGAATTAGTTGGTGCATATGGTCATGGTTTATCAAGACTTAAAATGTATTGTGATCGAATTTCTAAAAAAGTAATTAATCCAAAACCAAAAATTAAAATCAAAAAAATTTCTTCTTCTATATCTCATATTGATGCAAATAATAGTATTGGCTTTGTTGCTGCTGATCTAGGAATTAAAACTGCAATTAAACATGCACAAAAAACTGGAATAGGAATGGTAGCAGTTAAAAACAGTGGTCACTATGGTTTATCTGGTTATTATGCAGAACAAGCGGTGAAGAAAAATTTAATTACAATGATCTATACAAATGCTCCACCTGCAATTGCTCCTCATGGTGCTTTAAAATCTTTATTTGGAACAAATCCAATTTGTTTTGGATCCCCTACTGGTTCTAAAATTCCTTTTATTTTAGATACATCGATTTCAGTAATTAATAGAGGGAAAATTAGAGTTGCAGCAAGAAACAATCAATCTATTCCTGCGGGAGTTGCTTTAGATAAATTTGGCAAACCAACTACAGACGCAAAAAAAGCATTAGCCGGAGTTCAATTACCAATTGCAGGCTTTAGAGGATCGGGACTTGCTTGGATGGTAGATATTTTAAGTGGAGTTTTAACTGGAGGAAATCATGCAGGAAGAGTTAAAGATCCATTTGATGATTTTTCGGGCCCGCAAAATATTGGTCATTTATTTATAACTTTTAAAGCGAATTTATTTCAGAAAAATTATAACCAACGAATTAAAGATAATATTAAAACTATAAAAAAACTTCCAAAGATAAAAGGTGTTAAGGAAATAATGTATCCAGGACAAAATAAATATGCCCGGTATAAAAATAACTCAAAAAAAGAAATTTCTATACCGGATATAATAAAGAAAGATTTGGAAACCTTAATAAGTTAACATCGTTAGAGCACCCAAAGAAACGATAACAGATGATAAAATTATTGTTCGTTTAACTTTTTCCTTCTTCTTTTCTTCCAGAAGTCTTTGCTTTAGAACATCCACGTTTACCCTTTTCGGAGCTTCAACATATTGAGAGGGGGTCTCTACAATCTCGGATGTTCTATTTAAGCTTTCTGTACTCATATTTTGTTTATAAAATTAATTTTAATCATCATTAGTTAAATTTTTACATACTAGGGTTGTCCAAAATGGGTTGACTCTAATATTGCTTTTGTTCATATTGGGTTTTTTTTAATATATGAACACAATACCAAGTATTTCTGAACATATTGATGAGAAGGTAATCAATAAAGTAATTCAGGATAATTTTGCCGCACTAGCACCCTCTTATTTTACTTTAACCAGTAATTGGTTTGTTAGAGCATATGATCATTACAAAGATATAGATAAATTCGTCATCATTATATATCTGATAAATCTCAACCTTATATATTTCAGGCAAAATGGTGTAAAAATAGACTACGACACTTTTTATAAGGATAAATCAATCGAAATTAACAAAATTAACATTTCAGATATCTCAAAAGATCTAGGAGTACCAAAAGAAAGTATTAGAAGAAAAGTTTTAGAATTAGAGAATGAAGGAACGATTAAAAGGTCTGGTAAAAAGATATTTATTGTAAGAAATACACTCTACTCAGCCAGAGCAACTAACACTTTAACAGAGATTGCAAATATATTGCATGAATTTAATAAAATTTTAAAAAAAGAAAAACTAGTAACTGAAGTTTATTCAGTTAAGGAAATAATTTCAGCAATGAAAGAAAATTTCTCTTATTGCTGGTATCAGTTTAATAAATTTTGGTTTATTTATTTAAATAGATGGAGAGCTGAAATTAAAGATTTAGAATTTTTAGCTATTGGCATGGTAGTAATAATCAATGCAGTCAAGAATAAAGATTTTGTTCCAAAAAAAAATATTCGTTCATACCATAAATCAGTTATGGGTTCTGATATAAGAGGTGTAAATGCTATGTCAATTTCTGAGATAACCGGTATTCCAAGACCTACAGTTGTTAGAAAACTAAAATATTTAATTGATAAAAAATATCTTCAAATAAATGAAAAAAAATTAATCTCTTTCAACGCTAAGGATAGTGCTTTTATAACAACAAAGGGAATGGTGAATAAAAATATGATTAGCTTAAGTAATTTTATCTATAAAATCTTTAATCAAATAAGAATAATAAATACTTAATTAGATTTTCTTAAAATAAAAATAAAAATAAATCCAGTTATATACATGATTAATGCATAAGCGGCTGTTGGTATTGCATATAATATATCAGTGCCAAATATTTGTGTAGAAACAAATATGGCTAAAGTACCATTTTGTAATCCACATTCTAAGGCAATACATCTCATTTGTTTAACTCCTGATGTAAAAGCTTTTGCGATGTAGTATGCAATAATCATCATTGATACATTTAATATTAAAGTAATTAGACCAGCTTGCATTATAAAGCTAACTAAATTTTCTCTTTCTTCATAAAACGCTGCAAAGAAGAAAATTACAAATAATACAATGTTAAGTTTATTAAAAATTCCAACTTTAGAAGCAATAAAATTTTCAGCAAATTTTCTAATAATCATTCCTAAAATTACAGGTACCGTTACAACTAAAAACATTTTAAGCGCTATTCCTGTCATTGAAATATTCTGTGAAATTTCTGTTATTCCAAGAAAATCTGCAGATTTAAAAATTATCAACGGAACTGTAATTATGCTTAATAAACTAATTACAGCAGTCAAAGATATTGATAATGCAACATCTCCGTCAGCAAATTTTGTCATTATATTAGACGTAACTCCACCTGGAGCTGCAGCTATGATCATAACCCCTATTGCTATTTCTGGCGGTGCTCTAAAAATTAAAATTAATATGTATGCTACAATTGGAAGAATTATTAATTGAGAAATAAAACCAACTATAAAATCTTTTGGTGTTTTTAATACTCTTCCAAAATCTTCTAGTTTTAATCCTAGACCTAAGCCTAGCATTATCAAAGCCAATATAATTGGCGCTATTTTAGTTACAATTTCCAAAGTCCCCTCTCAGAAAAATTATACAATAATTTTAATGTATTTGATAAATAAAATAAATTTTAAACCTGGAAGTGAATTTTTTAACAAAACAGTAACAATTTTATTAAATTCATATTAACTTTATTAACAATATAACTTTAGAGAGAGGAAATAATGAAAAATCTAATCAAGATAGCATCTATTGTCCTTCTTTTTTCAATTACATTGTTTGGTTTTACAAACAAAGCTTCTGCTGCAAAATTAACTTTATATTGCAGTGTAGAAATCGATGTTTGTGAAATGCTTGAACAAGCTTATGAAAAAGAGACAGGCACAAAAGTTGCAATGACAAGAGCAAGTAGTGGTGAAACTTTTGCGAAAATTAAAGCAGAAGGGTCTAATCCAAAAGGAGATGTTTGGTTTGGTGGAACAGGTGATCCACACTTAACAGCTGCTCAGGAAAATTTAACAGAAAAATATAAATCAAAACATTTCGATGATTTATTACCTGCAGCACAAAACCAAGCAAAGAATGCTGACTATAAATCTGTTGGGATTTATGTTGGTGCATTAGGTTTTGGATACAATAAAGATCTTTTAGCTAAAAAAGGTCTTCCAGCTCCAAAATCATGGATGGACTTAACAAAACCTATTTATAAAGGTGAAATCCAAGTAGCAAATCCTAATTCATCTGGAACTGCTTACACAACTTTAGCTACAATTCTTCAAATTTTTGGAGAAGATAAAGGTTGGGATTACATGAAAAAACTTCATGCAAATATAAATACTTACACAAAATCTGGTTCTGCTCCTATTAAAGCAACTGGAAGAGGTGAAAACCTAATTGGTATTTGTTTCCAACACGATGGTGTAAAACAAACTAAAAAAGGTTTACCTGTTGTAACGGTATCTCCTGCTGAGGGGACTGGTTATGAGGTTGGATCAATGAGTATTATTGCTGGTGCAAGAAATATGAAGGAAGCTAAGAAGTTTTATGACTGGGCATTAAGTCCTGCAATACAAACTATGGTTTTCACTTCAGGAAAATCTTTGCAAGTACCATCAAATACTAAAGCAAAAGCTGATCCTGATGCTCCAGATTTATCTACAATTAACTTAATTGATTACAATTTTAAAGTTTATGGAGATAAAGCTACTAGAGCGAGCCTGTTATCCAAGTGGGATAACGATGTATCTGTAATTCCTAGATAATTTTAGGAATTAATGAGAGGACTCGTTATCTGTTGGATGCTCATAGGAGGATTGGGCTTCCTAGTCTTTCCATGGTATGTGACAGGTGACGGGTTTTTCTCAATAAACTGGATACTAGAATATTCTTTAGAGGATTATGGTTCTGTATTACCTCAAGTATTTATAAATAAAAAATATTGGCTTCTACCAATATTACTTCCTCTAATTTTTCCTTTAGCAACATTTAAATTAAATCAGAATAATCCGATATATTCTAAAATTTTTTTATACTCAGGGTTAATTGGTTTTTTTTACTTTTTTCTTCAGGGATTTTCTATTGGTATAAGAGGTTGGAATTTTGAAATTTTACAATCTATTTTTGGTGATGTAGAAAATCAATTTGGTGTTGGTTCAGGTGCAGTTTTAACTTGTTGTACATTTGTATTTTATATCACTCATGGTCTTTCAGCACGTGGGTGGTTGAATGGAGATAATTTTATTGTTGGAAGCATAGGTAGTATTATAATTTTAGTTTCAACTTTTGTATTTTTTCCAATTTTCAGAATGTTTGCAGTTGCTTTTAAAGGTACTGAAGGTGGATATGAAATAAGTAATTTTTCAGACAAAATATTTAATAAAGGAATTTGGGGGCTGGATTGCCTTTATAGTGATTATGCTTGTGGTGTTTTTTGGAATACTGTTACTATGGGTACACTCACTGCATTTTCATCAACAATTTTGGGGTTAGCTTTTGCTTTATTAGTTGCAAGAACTAGTTTCAGATTTAAAAAAACAATTAGAGTATTATCGGTATTACCAATAATTACTCCACCATTTGTAATTGGATTAGCGATAATAATTTTATTCGGAAGAACCGGTGTTGTAAGTTCGTTTCTTGAATGGGGATTTGATATTGAGCCTTCTAGATGGATTTATGGTTTACCTGGAATATGGTTTGCCCAAACACTTGCTTTTACCCCTATTGCATTTTTAGTTTTAATTGGTGTTGTTGAAAGTGTTAGTCCATCTATGGAAGAAGCATCTCAAACCTTGAGGGCTTCTAGATGGCAAGTTTTTAAAACAGTTACCTTACCATTAATGAGACCTGGAATAGCAAATGCGTTTCTACTTGGTTTTATAGAAAGTTTAGCAGACTTTGGTAACCCTTTGGTACTAGGAGCAGAATACGATGTATTATCTACTGAAATATTTTTTGCAATTGTTGGCGCACAGTACGATGAAACTAAAGCAGCAATATTAGCTATGATTTTATTATCTGTTGTTCTAGTAGTGTTTTATTTACAAAACCAATGGTTAGGAAAAAAATCCTATATTTCAATTTCAGGTAAAGGAGATAGTGGTGTTCATCCAGAACTTCCAAATAAAACAAAATGGGTAATTTATTCAACTGTGCTTCCGTGGGCTTTATTGACATTTATAATTTATGTAATGATCATGTTCGGTGGATTTGTAGAAATGTGGGGTGTTGATCATAGTTTTACGTTAAGACATTATATTGAAGCTTTTAGTGTTGATTGGGTAAAAGAGAGAGGTTTCTTATGGACAGGAACTGCTTGGAATTCCTTTAATACTACATTTACGATTGCTTTAATTTCCTCTTTACCGACTGCTGCAATTGGAATTTTAACTGCATATCTTCTAACAAGACACAAATTCAAAGGAAAAAATGCTTTTGAATTTGGTACGATGTTGAGCTTTGCAATACCTGGTAGTGTTATAGGTGTAAGTTACGTTTTTGCTTTTAATGTTCCTCCTCTTGAAATAACAGGAACTGGAATAATCCTAGTGATCGCATTTGTATTTAGAAATATGCCTGTTGGAGTTAGAGCAGGAATAGCTGCTATGAACCAGCTTGATCCACACTTAGATGAAGCTTCATCAACTTTAAACGCTTCTAGTGCTCAAACATTTAGGAATATAATTCTTCCTTTACTTAAGCCTGCCATTACAGCATCTTTAGTTTTTAGTTTTGTAAGAGCCATGACAGCAATTAGTGCAGTTATCTTCTTGGTAAGTGCGAATTATGACTTAGCTGTTTCATACATACTTGGTCGATTAGAAAATAATGACTATGGCCTTGCAATAGTGTATTCATCTGCATTAATTGTAGTTATGCTGATTACAATTACTTTAATGCAATTAATAATAGGAAAACGTAAATTAGGAAGAAGAGATCAGACAGCTGGAATTTTACAAGGAAATTTAGGATAATGAAAAAAGCAGAAGTAAAGTTTGAAAATATAACAAAAAAATTTAATGAAACTACAGCGGTAGATAATGTTAGCTGTAAATTTGAAGCTGGAACTTTAACTACTTTACTTGGTCCATCTGGTTGTGGAAAAACTACTTCACTAAGAATTATTGCAGGTCTAGAAAGAGCTACAAGTGGTAAAATATTAGTAGATGATGAAGACGTAACATTATTGCCTGCAACTGACAGAGATGTATCAATGGTATTTCAATCTTATGCTTTGTTTCCGCACATGAGTGTAATTGAAAATGTTTCGTATGGCTTAAAAATGGTCAATGTAAATAAGGAAGAATATATTCAAAAATCTTTAGAAACTCTAAAATTGGTAAATTTAGAGGGGTATGAAAATAGGATGCCATCAGAACTATCTGGAGGACAGCAGCAAAGGGTTGCGGTTGCAAGAGCAATTGTGTTGGAACCAAAAGTACTGCTTTTTGATGAACCTCTTTCTAACTTAGATGCAAAATTAAGACGACAAGTAAGAGAAGATATTAGAGAAATTCAACAAAAATTAGGAGTTACTACTATTTATGTAACCCATGACCAAGAAGAAGCGTTAGCTATTTCTGATAAAGTTATTGTGATGAATAATGCAGTCATCGCCCAAGAAGGTAGTCCAAAAGATCTTTATAATTTTCCACAAAATAAATTTGTAGCTAATTTTATAGGTGATGCAAATGTAGTAAAAGCTGAAATCTTAAACAAACAATCTAACTCTTATGATTTAAAAATAGCTGAAATGAATATTAAAGTGCAAAGTGATAAAGATTTTGAAAAAACTGTTTCTGTAGCGCTCAGACCTGAAAAAATTTCAATTAATAAAGATAAAAAGGAAAATTCTATTCATGCAACTGTAAATAATGCTTCATTTGTGGGAAGTAGCTATCAATACATATTAAATTCAAATGCTGGGAAACTATTTGTTATTTCGGGAGAAACAAATGACATATTTAAAGTTGGAGAAGAGGTCTTTTTGAGTATAAATGACAAAGAAGTAAAAATTCTTAACGATTAAATATTATGCTCTCAAGTAAAGAAATTATATGCCCAAATAACCTTCTAGATTTAGCTCATAAAAAAAAAGGTATTAAAGTAGCTGTTGTTAATGCTGGAAAACCACTTCCAATGCTATCTATTCAAGATGCGGTAAATGAAAATTTAATTGAGCCAATTTTTATAGGTCATAACGTAGAAATACAAAAATGCGCAGAAGATATTGGCTGGGATATTTCTAACTATGAACTTATTCATGAACCAGTAGAAAATGATACTGCTAAAATTGCGGCTAAACTTGCAAGTGAAGACAAGGTTAAAATAATTGTCAAAGGACATATTCATACAGATGTTCTCATGAAAGAGGTTTTAAAACGTGAATACAATTTGTTAGGCAAAACAAGACTAAGTCATATTTGGCATATGAGTATTGGTAAAGATGACAAGCCTTTGATAATCACTGATGGAGCATTGAATGTATTGCCCAATGTAAAAACTAAAATGCATATCTTGAAAAATGTAATAAATTTTTCACACAGGATAGGAATTGAAAGACCGAAAATATCTGTATTATCAGCTACAGAGGAAGTTTTAGAGAGTGTACCAAGCTCAATTGAAGCTGCAGAGATTACAAAATTAGCCAAAAAAGAAAATTTAAATGCTGATGTTTTTGGACCTTTAGCATTTGATAATAGTATTTCAAAAAAATCTGCTGGAATAAAAGGGATTAAAAATACAGTTGCAGGTGAGGCAGATGTATTATTAGTGCCAAGTGTTGAGGCAGGTAATGCCTTGGTTAAAATGCTTATATACTTTAGTGGTGCATGTGCAGCAGGAGTAGTGGTAGGTGGAAAAGTGCCAGTGGTAATAACTAGTAGATCTGATGAGGCTCAAGCACGTTTAGCTTCAATCGCAGCTGCAGTAGTAGCTTTAGACTAAATGTTTCATTGAATTTCAAAAGAAATTCATTTAAATAAACTGAAATTTTAAAGGAGAGAAATGGCAATTACATACTTAAAAAAATCACCAAAAACATCATCAACTGACGATACAAAAACACGAGAAATAGTTGAAAATATTCTAAAAGATATAGAGACTAGTAAAGAAGAAGGTTGCAAAGAACTTTCTAAAAAGTTTGATAAATATGAAGGTGATGTAATTGTTTCAAAAGAAAAAATTGAAGAAATTAAAAAAAATTTAGATCAAAAAACTAAAGACGATATTCAGTTTTCACACGAAAGAGTAAGAAAATTTGCTGAGGCACAATTAAAAAATTATGGTCAAGACTTTGAAGTTGAATTATCTGATGGTTTATTCGCAGGACAAAAGCTTATCCCTGTAAATACAGCAGGTTGTTATGTTCCTGCTGGAAGATATGCTCATATAGCCTCAGCTGTAATGAGTGTCACAACAGCAAAAGTTGCTGGTGTGAAAAATATTTTAGTTTGTAGTTCACCTAAACCTGGTATTGGAGTTCATCCATCTATCGTATATACAGCTGACTTGTGTGGGGCCGATGTAATAATGAATTTAGGTGGTGTACAAGCTATAGCAGCAATGACAAATGGTTTATTTGGTAATGCTCCTGCAGATATTTTAGTTGGACCTGGAAACCAATTTGTTGCTGAAGCAAAAAGAATTTTATTTGGAAAAGTTGGTATAGATTTATTTGCAGGACCTACAGAAATTGCCGTAATTGCAGATGAGACAGCGGATCCTGAAATGGTTGCATATGATTTAGTTGGACAAGCTGAGCACGGTTATAACTCACCAGCCTGGTTATTTACTAAAAGTAAAAAAATTGCTGACTATGTAATGCAAAGAGTTCCAGAATTGATTGAAGATTTACCAGATCTACCAAGAGAAAATTCAGGTGCAGCATGGAGAGATTATGGAGAAGTAATTCTCTGTGATACCGACGAAGAGATTGCTAAAGTAAGCGATGAATACGCTCCTGAACATTTAGAAGTTCAGACTAAAAATTTACAATGGTACCACGACAGATTAAAAAATTATGGATCTCTATTCATTGGTGAAGAGACAACTGTTGCTTATGGAGATAAATGTTCAGGCACGAACCACATACTACCAACAAAAGGTGCTGGTAGATACACTGGTGGTTTATTTGTTGGTAAATTTATTAAAACATTGAGTTTTCAAAGAATGACTAAAGAATCGACAAAAGAAGTTGGTGCAGCTTGTGCAAGAATTTCTAGATACGAAGGAATGGAAGCTCATGCAAGAACAGGTGACGTAAGATTAAGAAAATACGGTTTTTCAAATTAATAATTACTTAATTTTAAATCTAAATAAAGAGCTGCTGACCAGGAAAAATTATTTGCTCCCATTGGTTTACCATTCTTGCAACTGTAATATTCATGAAATCCCTTTTTTTCTACTAATTTAATAGTGCTTTGTTTAATTTTTTTTGAGTATTTACCGTCTTTATTCTTTAAACCCTTGTACATAAACCAATTACAGTTAATCCACACTGGGCCTCTCCAATAACGTTTTTCCTCAAAACTTTTGTGATTAGGTTTTATTGAAGAAAAGAAATATTTTTCCTTTAAGTTATGTTTTTTTAAGTTTTTAATTAAAACATTATTTATCTTTCGATTGTTAATGTCAGCAAACAAAATCAAATAATTTGTTATTGATGGGACTAATATTTTTTTTTTATTTCTTAAATCAAAAGAAAAAAAAGTACCTTTTTTTTTATCGAAAAATTTTAAAATATTTCTCTCAGTAATTTTTAAATAGTTTTTTATCTTTGAGCTATTAAGATTAAATTTGTTCAATAATATAATTAAATCTTTATTTGCTTTGAGAAATATAGAGTTAAAGCCAATATCAATTACATTAAATAATCCAGTTCTGAATATTTTTTTTGGATTATACTTTTTTTTTCTTAAATCATTTTTGATCGTCACATATCTGTCATAATCAATATTTAGAGGTCTGTGTTCTGGATTAATAACTTTATTATCAGCTCTTTTATATTGAATATTTTTTTCAATTATCACCTTATTCATTGGTTCGTCCCAAAGTGAAGAATTGTCATAACCACTTTCCCAAGGATGTAGTATTGAAACCAAGCCAGTTTTATTTGGATCCCTATATTGAATAAACCACTCATGAGATTTTTTAATTTTAATTATAATTTTTTTAATTTCTAATCTTTGTTTTTTAGTAATTTTATTTTTATCTATTATTTGTTTTAAAATACATGCAAGTACTGGTGGCTGAGTTATTCCAGATGAGCGAATTTTATTCCCACAATTCCAAGCAGTATGATTGGGATAATAATTTGTATCTGTATTATGAAACAATATATGTGGAACCATTCCATCTTTCCATTGTCCATCTAAAAGTGTCTTAATTTCTTTTAATGCAAAATTTAAATTAAAATAAGAATATCCCAATGCAATAAATGCTGAATCCCAGTTCCATTGAGCAGGATAAAGTTTGTTATTTGTCGGTAAGGTATATCCTCTTTTCCTATTTCCAATTAAAATTTTTTGAGCATTTTTAATAAACCTATTCATTATCCTTTTACGCTTCCTGCTGTCAAACCGCTAACTAGATATTTTTCAAAATAAACAAATATAAATAATACTGGTAATGTTACTACAACTGATCCTGCCATTAAATATTGTCTTGGCGTTTCAGCGTCTCCACTCAAGTATTGAATAGCTCTTGATAATGTAAACGAATTTGGATTATCCAAAAACATTAAAGAAAATAAAAACTCATTCCAAGCGATCATAAATACATATAAAGCAACAGATGAAATCGCAGGAATGCTTAAAGGGATTATAATTTTTGTGATAATTCCAAACCAACTTAATTTGTCTAAAATTGCAGCTTCCTCTAATTCTTTTGGAATACTTTTAAAGTATCCTTGCAACATATAAATAGCTACTGGAAGTGTTGTTGCTGTATATACAATTAATAAACCTTCTATAGAGTTACGTAAGCCCAATTGACTAAATATTGTATATAACGGAATAACAAGAACGATTGCAGGAAACATATATATTATAAGTATAGATGTAGATAAAAACGTTTTTCCAAAAAAATTTAATCTTGCAACTGCATAAGCAGCAGGTATTGCAAATAGAAGAGTGATAATAACAGTGCCGACAGAAACAATAGTGCTAATAGCAATATA
>CACHQB010000008.1 GCA_902581925.1 uncultured Pelagibacteraceae bacterium
GATGAACATTTTAAGTTTTTAATACCTTTTACAATAGTATTAATACCTGGTTTCTTAGCCTTATTTTATGCTTTAGTTGCTTATTTATTTGTGGTTTTAAAACCAAATAATAATTTAAGCACATTTTTTCTTTTTTCTTTAATATTTGGAATAGTAGAATTTGTAAGAGGGTCAATACTCACTGGTTTCCCTTGGAATTTAATTGCTTATAGTTTTTCTAATCAAATCGAAATTTTAAACATTACATCAGTCGTAGGCACATACAGCTTTAATCTTTTCTGTATTTCATTATTTACAAGCCCATCAATATTTATTTTAAGAGAGAATAAAAAAGATATTAGTATTTGTGTTGCATTTCTTATTACAACAATGTCATTTTATATACTTGGTTCACAAAATTTAGAAAAATTTAATAATCAACTGGTAAAAAAACTAGATTATAAAATAAGAATTTTAAGTTCAAATATAGGCATAGATAGATTTTATAGTAACATTGATCCAATAACTGCAATAGAAGAGCTAATTGAAATCAGCTCTCCTAAAAAAAAAGAAAAAATAATTTTTATTTGGCCAGAGGGTATTATTCCAGGTATTTCACAAGACCAACTAAAAGAATACAAATGGCTATTCGAAAATAAATTTAACGAAAATCATTTATTAGCAATTGGGATTAATAGCAAAGAAGATGAAAATAATACTATTAAATATTTTAATTCATTATCTATTTTTGACTATGACCTTAATGTAATAAATTCATATAACAAAATTAATCTTGTTCCTTTTGGTGAATTTTTACCTTTTGAAAGCTTATTAAAAAGTATTGGTTTAAAAACAATTACTAATGACTATCAATCATATTCAAAAGGTGAAGAAAGAAAAATAATTGATCTGAAATATAATAATTTATCAGTTAAAATATTACCCCTTATTTGTTATGAGATAATTTATTCAGGTAAAATTTTCACAAATAGTAACTTTGATTATATTGTAAATATTTCAGAAGATGGCTGGTTTGGTAAATCAATTGGACCAGAGCAACATTTAACTCATAGTATTTTTAGAGCAATAGAGAGTGGGAAATATGTTTTAAGGTCTGCAAATAATGGGACAACAACAATTATTAATCCACTAGGAGTTATTGAGCAAAAAGTTGATATAAATAAATCAGGTTATATTGATTTAATTGAGTCAAAAAAAATTGAGATGACACTATTCGCAAAATTTGGAAATAAAATTTTTGGATTAATAATTTTGTTGTATATTTTTTTAATATTTTCATTTAAGAAGCTTAGAAATGAGTAATTTAAAAAATTTCCTTTTCACTAGTGAGTCTGTTTCAGAAGGCCATCCAGACAAAGTATCTGATAGGATTTCAGATATGGTTGTTGATAGTTTTATTGCCGGAGATCCATATTCAAGAGTTGCATGCGAAACACTAACAACTACAAATAAAGTTGTTTTAGCTGGTGAAGTAAGAGGACCAGAAATTAAAAAAGATGAATTAATAGAAAAAGTAAGAAATTGTATAAAAGATATTGGTTATGACCAAGAAGGATTTACTTGGAAAGAAGCTACAAAAATTGAAAGTCATTTACATTCCCAATCAGCTGATATTGCAATTGGTGTAGATTCATCAGGGAACAAAGATGAAGGAGCTGGAGATCAAGGTATTATGTTTGGATATGCATGTAATGAAACAGATGTTTTAATGCCAGCACCTATACATTATTCTCATAAAATTTTAAGATTAATGGCTGAAGATAGAAAATCTGGAAAATTAAAAAATATTGAACCAGATTCAAAAAGCCAGGTAACATTCGAGTATGTTGATGGAAAACCTTCAAAAGTAAAATCAGTTGTTATCTCTTCACAGCATTCAGCAGATGTTAATCAATCACAAGTGAGAGATTTACTTAGACCTTATATGTTAAAATCTATTCCTGAGAATTTCCTTGACGGTTTTAATGAGGATGAGTTCTATGTAAATCCAACAGGAAATTTTGTAATTGGTGGTCCAGATGGAGATTGTGGTTTGACAGGTAGAAAAATTATTGTTGATACTTACGGTGGAGCCGCACCTCATGGTGGTGGTGCTTTTTCAGGAAAAGATCCAACTAAAGTTGATAGATCAGCAGCTTACGCAGCAAGGTATATTGCTAAAAACATTGTTGGTTCTAAAATTGCTGAAAAATGTTTAATTCAGTTAGCTTATGCAATTGGTGTATCAAAACCATTATCTATTTATGTCGATTTATTTGATAACGATCTAGATAAAAATAAATTTGTTGTAGAAAAGATTAAAGAAAATTTTGATTTGAGCCCTAGAGGTATCAGAGAAATGTTGAATTTAAACAAACCAATATATGAAATAACAGCTGCTTACGGTCATTTTGGTAGAGCACCTGAAGAAAATGGTTCATTTTCGTGGGAAAAAACTGATAAAACTAACGTTTTTTCAAAATAGTTTCTGTTGAATTAAAAAAAAACTTTACTATATTGCACTTACATTATTGAACTTTACAAAATGGGCTTAAGCCCATTTTTTTTTGGTGCAAACAAAATTATGTTAAATAAAAGAGCTGATAAACTAGAATTATTAAGAATTGCTGAAGCCGTAGCTTTAGAAAAATCAATTGATAAAGAACTAATCATAAGTTCTATGGAAACGGGTATTGCTAAAGCAGCAAAATCAAAATTTGGACAGGAAAATGAAATTAAAGTTTCTATCAATAGAGACAATGGAGATATTGAGCTTTTTAGAAAATTGGTAATTACTGAAAATCCTGAAAATGCAAATACTGAGATTAAGTTAGAAGATGCAATTAATTTAAATGAATTAAACAAAGATAAGGTTGTTGGTGACGAAGTATTACAACCACTTCCTTCATTCGATTTTGGAAGAATAGCTGCACAAACTGCAAAACAGGTAATTAGTTTTAATGTTAGAGAAGCTGAAAGAGAAAGACAGTTTAATGATTTTATTGATAAGAAAGACACAATTTTAAGTGGGATTGTAAAAAGATTAGAATTTGGAAATGTAATTGTTGATCTAGGAAGAACTGAAGCAATAATTCAAAAAAATGAATTGATTCCTCGTGAAAATATCAAGGCAGGTGATCGTATAAAAGCATATTGTTATGATGTTAGAAGAGAACCTAGAGGACAACAAATATTTTTATCTAGAGCCCATCCTAAATTTATGGAAAAACTTTTTGTTCAAGAAGTTCCAGAAATTTATGATGGATTAATAGAAATTAAATCTTCTTCAAGAGATCCTGGAAGCAGAGCTAAAATTTGTGTGAAAGCAGTTGATACATCTTTAGATCCAGTGGGTGCTTGTGTAGGTATGAGAGGTTCAAGAGTTCAAGCTGTTGTAAATGAACTTCAAGGAGAGAAAATTGATATAGTTAATTGGTCAGAAGATCCTGCTATTTTAGTTTCAAATGCGCTATCCCCTGCTGAAGTACAAAGAGTTAACGTTGATAGTGAAAGAAAAAAACTTGATGTAATTCTAACCGAAGAAAATTTAAGTAAAGCAATTGGAAGAAGAGGTCAAAACGTTAGACTTGCAACAAAACTCTTAAATTATGAGATTAATATAATGACAGATGCAGAAGATTCTGAACGAAGACAATTAGAATTTAAAGAAAAAACAGAGAATTTTGTAAAAAATTTAGAGTTAGACGAAACATTGGGCCAGTTACTTGTTGCAGAAGGTTTTTCAACTATTGATGATATAAAAGATAGTTCGGCTGAAAATTTAATGAAGATTGAAGGTATAGAGGAAGATACTGCTAAAGCATTAATTGAAAGAGCTAAAGAGTTTCACGAAAAAGATCAAGAGGATATTTCTCAGAGAATTAAAGAACTAGGTCTTGAAGATACACTGATTAATTTAAAAGGATTAACCCCAGGAATGTTAGTCACACTGGGTGAGCAAAAAATTCTAACTTTAGAGGATTTTGCAGATTTAGCATCTGATGAATTAACTGGTGGTTATGATGTGATTAAAGGTGAGAGAGTAAAAATTCAAGGGTATCTTGAAGAATTTGCTTTATCAAAAGATGAAGCAGATGAACTAATTATGTCTGCCAGAAACATTGTTTATAAAGATTGAGTGATGAGATATGGAGAAAAAAACAAAATTAACAATTTCAGGCTCAGCCAAAAAATCAATCAAGAACATCGAGATTGCTAAAACTCAAGGTAAAAATTCTGTAGTAATTGAAAAACAAACTGGAAAGTTACCTAGTAGAGGTGGATCGTTTAGGTCTAGCATGAATAAGTCAAGAGCAACATCAACGTTCAACAGAGGAACTCCTTTAAAACCTTCATTCGCTCCTAAATCACCACCTATAACAAACGATTTTGAGAAGAGAAAACTGGCTGAACAAAGGGCCACTAAAAGACTTAAAGGAGATAGTGAAAATAAAGATAAAAAAACTTTAAAAGCAGGGACAAAGAAGAGAGAATTAAAGTTAACTGTATCAAGAGCATTAAGTGATGAAATTGATGCAAAACAAAGAAGTTTAGCATCAGTTAAGAGAGCAAGACAGAAAGAAATTAAAAATGCCAAAAAAGACGTTTCTCAAGAAAATTTAAAATCAATTAAAAGAGATATTAATATTCCTGAGGCAATCACAGTACGAGAACTGGCAAACAGAATGGCTGAACAATCAAGCAATGTAATTAAGCATTTATTTGGAATGGGCGTTACTGTGACTATCAATCAAACATTAGCAGCAGATACTGCAGAATATTTAGTTAAAGAATTTGGTCACAATCCAATCAGAGAAGAAAAAGCAGAAGAAATAATTCAAAAAATAAAAGCTGCAAGAACAGAAAATTTAAAAAATCGACCACCAATAGTTACTGTCATGGGACATGTCGATCATGGAAAGACATCAGTACTAGATGTACTCAGAAGTGCAAACGTTGTTTCAGGAGAATTTGGAGGAATAACACAACATATCGGAGCTTATCAAATTGAAAGCCAAGATAATAAATTAACATTTATTGATACACCAGGCCATGCTGCTTTTACAGAGATGAGAGCGAGAGGGTCAAAATTAACTGATGTAGTTGTATTAGTAGTTGCCGCTGATGATGGTGTTAAACCTCAAACAGTTGAGTCTATTAAGCACGCTAAAGCTGCAAATGTTCCAATAGTTGTGGCGATAAATAAATGTGATCTTCCAGAAGCAGATCCACAGAAAATTAAAAACCAGTTATTAGAGCATGAATTAATAGCCGAGGATTTATCTGGTGATACTTTAATGGTTGAAATCTCAACTAAAACAAAGCAAAACTTAGATAAATTAGTAGAGTCCATCATACTTCAAGCTGAGATTTTAGATCTCAAAACAGATTATGAATCTAAAGCTACAGGTATAGTTTTAGAGTCAAAAATTGATATTGGTAGAGGCCCAGTTGCAAATATAATTATAACAACAGGAACACTTAAGAGAAGTGACTTTTTTGTAAGTGGTTTAAAATGGGGAAAAGTTAGAGCTATTATTAACGACAAAGGCCAAAACATCAATGAAGCTTTACCCTCGACACCTGTTGAAATTTTAGGAATAAATGGTGCAGCAAAAGCTGGTGATGATTTTATTGTACTAGATACAGAAAAAGAGGCAAAGACATTGAGTGAAAACAGAGCTCAAGAAAGCAAAGATGGAAAAAATCCCCTAACTTTTGCAACTCAAGATTCTGCTTTTTCAGATAAATCTACAGAAGAATTAAATTTAATTATAAAATCCGATGTACATGGATCATCGGAAGCAATTAAAAATGCAATTAGTCAAATTAAACACGATGAAGTTAAACCTAAAATAATTTTAGCAGATATTGGAATGGTAACGGAGACAGACGTTACATTAGCTAAAGCTTCAAATGCAGTATTAATTGCTTTCAATGTTAAACCAAGTAAAGAAGCAAAAAAACTTGCTGAGAATGAGAAAATAAAAATATCTTCATACAACATTATTTATGAAGTATTAGATTATATTAAGCAAAGAATGTCAGGATTGTTAGCGCCCGATATTCAAGAAAAAATTACTGGTACAGCACAAATTTTAGAAATATTTAAAGTTTCGGGTGCAGGTAAAGTTGCTGGCTCAAAAGTAACTGAAGGGGAAATTAATAGTACTTCAGATGTAAGAATTATTAGAGATGGCGCTATTATATATACTGGAAAAGTTTCAACAATATTTAGAGAAAAAAACCAAGTTAAACAGGTAAGTGATGGTCAAGAATGTGGAATAACAGTTAAAGATTATATGGATTTTCAGAAAAATGACACAATAGAAGCATTTAGTGTTACATCTACTGAGAGGTCAATTTAATGGTGGATAGAATAGGAAAACCAGTTTCACAAAGACAGCTTAGAGTAGGCGAAATGATTAAGCAGTCTTTAAGCATGATTTTTATAAGAAATGAGGCTAAGGTGCCTAACTTAGAAACGAACACAATAACGGTTACTGAGGTTAGAATGAGTCCAGATTTAAAAATTGCTAAAGCATATGTTCTTCCGTTGGGTGGAAAAGATGCGGAGGAAACAGTTAATGTTTTAAAGGAATACTCATTTTTAATTAGAAAAATTTTATCACAAAAAGTGGTTATGAAATTTTTACCAAAATTACTTTTTAGAAAAGACGAATCTTTTGAGTATGCGGAAAAAATAGAAAACTTAATAAAACAAACAAATAAATAGGAAGAAAGAGGCATGAACAAAAAGGCACAAGAATTAGCAATGCACGATAAAGATACTGGATCTTCAGAGATACAGATAGCTTTGCTAACAGAGAAAATTGAAACTCTCTCTAAACATATAAAGCAATTCAAAAAGGATAAACATTCATCTGTTGGATTGTTGAGAGCGGTAAATAGAAGAAAGAAATTGTTAGAATACCTAAAGAAAAATAAAATGGATTCTTACAAAAATGTACTGTCAAAATTGAATTTAAGAAAATAAAAGTCAAGATAGATAGAACAGAACGGAATGGAACGAAACGAACGAAACGAAATGGAAATGAAATGTTTAAAGTATACAAGAAGGAAATTGAAGTAGCAGGAAAGAAGATAAGTTTAGAAACAGGAAAAGTAGCAAGACAGGCAGACGGTGCAATAATCGCAACATGTGGAGAGACAGTCGTACTAGCAACAGTAGTAGGAGCAAAAAAAGTAAATCCTGATATGGATTACTTTCCATTATCTGTAAATTACCAAGAAAAATATTATGCAGCTGGAAAAATTCCAGGCGGATATTTTAAAAGAGAAGCAAGACCAACTGAGAGCGAAACATTAATCTCTAGGTTAATTGATAGACCAATCAGACCTTTGTTTCCTGATGAATTTAAAAATGAAGTACAGTTATTGCCAACAGTAATTTCATACGACAAAGAAAATGAACCAGATATTTTATCAATCACTGCTTCATCAGCTGCATTAGCTATATCAGGAATGCCATTTATGGGGCCTGTAGGTGCTTCAAGAGTTGGTTTTATAGATGGAAAATATGTTTTAAACCCATCTAAAGCAGAATTAGAAAAATCAAAATTAGATTTAGTTGTAGCAGGTACAAAAGATGCTGTGCTTATGGTTGAGTCTGAAGCAAGTGGTTTAACTGAAGAAGAAATGCTAAACGCAGTTAAATTTGGACATGAAGGATTTGTTCCAGTGATTGAAATGATCGAGGAACTTGCAAAAGAATGCAGAAAACCTGAGTGGACAGTTGAGAAAAAAGATCTATCTGAAGTTAAGAAAAAACTTGAGGAAACTTTTACTGAAGATCTTAAGAAAGCTTTTGCTACAAGAGACAAACAAGATAGATCAAATCAAATTTCTGAAATCACTGATAAAGCTAAAAAACTTTATGAGGAAGATGAAAACTACACAGATCTTGATGTTAACAGTCAGCTAAAAAATCTAGAAAAATCAATTGTTAGAACGGATATTTTAAAAAATAAAAATAGAATTGATGGCAGAGGTTTATCTGATGTAAGACCTATCGAATGTGAAGTGGGTGTTTTACCAAGAGCACATGGTTCTGCATTATTTACTAGAGGAGAAACCCAAGCAATTGTTGTAGCAACTTTAGGAACATCTGATGATGAACAGAGAATTGAAAGTTTAGATGGATTACAAAGAGAGCGATTTATGCTTCACTATAATTTTCCTCCTTTTTCAGTTGGAGAAACTGGAAGAATTGGAACAGGTAGAAGAGAAATTGGTCATGGTAAATTAGCTTGGAGAGCGATTAACTCTTCATTACCTACAAAAGAAGCATTTCCATATACTTTTAGAGTAGTTTCAGAGATTACAGAGTCTAATGGTTCTTCTTCAATGGCTACGGTTTGTGGAACGTCTTTAGCATTAATGGATGCGGGAGTGCCAATTAAAGAGCCAGTTGCAGGTATTGCAATGGGTTTAATTAAAGAAGGTGATGATTTTAGTGTCTTATCAGACATTTTAGGTGATGAAGATCACTTAGGTGATATGGACTTTAAAGTAGCTGGAACTAATGATGGAATTACTTCTCTTCAAATGGATATCAAAATTACTGGTATTACATTTGAAATTATGGAGCAGGCATTAAGCCAAGCTAAAGATGGAAGAGTTCATATCTTAGGAGAAATGAATAAAGCATTATCAGCTTCAAGATCTGATGTTGGAAAACATACTCCAAAAATGGAACAAGTTAATGTTGATAAAAAAGACATTGCAGCTGTGATTGGAAAAGGTGGAGCAACGATTAGAGAGATAGTTGAAAAATCAGGTGCGAAAGTAGATGTAAATGACGAAGGTGTAGTAACAGTTGCTGCGCCAGATGAAGAGTCTAGAAACATCGCAATGCAAATGATTAAAGACATCACTGCAAAAGCTGAATTGAATAAAATTTACTCAGGTAAAGTAATGAAGATTATGGAGTTTGGTGCATTTGTTAATTTTTTAGGAAAACAAGATGGACTTGTTCATATCTCAGAACTTGCAGATAAAAGGGTAGCTAAAGTTACTGACGTTGTTAAAGAAGGCGACGAAGTAAAAGTTAAAGTGATTGGTTTCGATAGAGGTAAAGTTAAACTTTCTATGAAACAAGCTGCTGAATAAAGAATTACGGGGTGGCAGGTTCGAATCCTGTCGCCTCGAGCATATATAGTATTTTGATAATAGTTACTAAAATTTTTCTAATATTAATTATTTTTTTTTCATTTACTAATGTTACATTTTCAAAAGAATACAAGATGAAATGTATTTATGATTATTCATATAAAAAAAAAAGTACTTTTATAAATGAAAAAAATAAAGGCAAACAATTATCTTTCGTATATAATGAAAATACTAAAGAGGTAAGTTCCTACCCCTATGAAGCTGTTTCAAAAAATACAGTATTTTTTAAAAATAGCCCAATAGTTGATATAAGTTGGATGTTTGATTTAAAAACTTCAGATACATTTTCTTATTCTTATTCATTTACCAAAGACCGTTTTAGTACAATTAGAGCAGAAGGAGAGTTGGCTGAATATTTTTATCACAAAGAAAAAAAAGATATAATTTTGTCAAATTATTATGAATGTGAAGAAACTATATTTTAAATAAATTTTAGCTAATATTTTTTGGATCTGGCATTCCAACCTTATTATATCCAGCATCTACATAGTGAATTTCACCAGTAACACCATTTGCAAGGTCACTTAATAGATATAATGCTGAATTTCCAACATCATGAATATCTACGTTTCTTTTAAGGAAAGAATGGTCTTCATTCCATTTATATAAGAATTTTGCGTCTCCAATTGCAGAGGCAGCCAATGTTTTGATAGGTCCAGCGCTTATAGCATTTACTCTCATACCTTTGGCTCCTAAATCTCTTGCCAAATACTTAACACTTGCCTCAAGTGCTGATTTACAAACACCCATTACGTTATAATTTGGAATTGCTTTAGTAGATTCGTAAGTTAAGGTTAATAAACTTCCACCTTGTTTCATTACCTTTGAAGCTTCTTTTGCTATTTCAGTAAATGAAAAGCATGAGATTAACATACTTCTTAAAAAGTTTTCTCTAGTTGTATTTAAATATTCACCTGATAACTCTGATTTATCAGAGAAAGCAACTGCATGAACTACAAAATCAATTTCACCCCATTTGGATTTGATATCTTCAAATAATTTTACAACTTCTTCTTTTTTTTCAACATCACAACTAAATGTAACGTTTGAATTTAATTTTTCTGCTAAAGGAACTACTCTTTTTTTTAAAGCGTCACCTAAATAAGTAAATGCTAGTTCAGCTCCTGCTTCAGAGAGTTTTTGAGATATACCCCAGGCAATAGATCTTTCATTGGCGACACCCATGATTAATCCTTTTTTACCTTTCATTAAACTCATAAATTAAACCTTTTCAAAAATTAAAGCTGCATTAGTTCCGCCAAAACCAAAGCTATTTGACATTACTGTATTTAAGTTTGCTCTTGTTTCAGTTTTTGAAACTATAGGATATTTTTTAGCATCATCATCCATATCAGTAATGTTTGCAGAACCTGTAATGAAATTATTCTTCATCATTATCAAACAATAAATTGCTTCATGAACTGAAGCAGCGCCTAATGGATGACCTGATAAAGATTTAGTTGAACTTATTTTTGGAATATCATTCCCAAATGTTTCTTTAATAGCATTAAGTTCAGTAATATCTCCAACAGGTGTTGATGTTCCGTGAGTATTAATATAATCAATTTTATTTTTAGTAGTTGCCATCGCCATTTTCATACATCTTACAGCGCCCTCTCCTGATGGAGCTACCATATCATATCCATCCGAAGTTGCTCCATAACCAGTTAATTCTGCGTATATTTTAGCACCCCTTGCTTTAGCATGTTCGTACTCCTCAAGTACTAATACACCTGCACCACCTGCAATTACAAATCCGTCTCTTGTTTTGTCGTAAGCCCTAGATGCTTTTTGTGGAGTGTCATTATATTTTGATGATAAAGCTGTCATAGCATCAAACATTGCTGTCATTGCCCAATGAATTTCTTCACTTCCACCTGCAAAAACAACATCCTGTTTACCCATTTGAATTAATTCCATAGAATTTCCTATACAGTGTCCACTAGTTGCACATGCAGAACTCATTGTGTAATTAGTTCCTTTAATTTTAAATGGTACGGCAAGTGTTGCAGAAGCAGTACTGGCCATAGTTCTTGGAACAATAAAAGGTCCCATTAATTTTGGTGTTTTCGCTCTAGTTTTATCTGCAGCTAAAATTACATTTTCTATAGAAGGTCCCCCTGAGCCCATCACAATTCCAGTTTTAAAATTACTTACTTCACTTTCTTCTAATCCAGAGTCTTCAATAGCTTCTTTCATTGCAATATAATTGTAAGCTGAGCCTGATCCCATAAATCTAATTGTTTTTCTATCTATATGATCCTCAAGTTTAATATTTGGTTTACCATGAACATGGCTTTTCAGGTTATGCTCTTTATATTCTTCAGCATAAGAAATTCCTGATTTTGAATTTAATAAAGATTGATGAACTTGTTCTTGATTATTCCCTAAACAAGAAACAACTCCCAAACCTGTAATAACTACTCTTCTCATTATTTAAATAACCCTACTTTTAAACTTTCTGCTGAATATATTTTTTTATTATCTGCAAGAACAATTCCATTTGCAAGCCCAACAGTTGTTCCTCCAGGAGACATAATTTTTTTCATATCTATTTCATATCTTACATTTTTTACACTCTGTAATACTTCGCCTGTAAATTTCACAGTACCCACTCCTAGAGCTCTTCCTTTTCCAGGATTTCCTAGCCAACCTAGAAAAAAACCTACTAGTTGCCACATAGCATCTAAACCTAGGCACCCTGGCATAACTGGATCTTTTTTAAAATGACAATCAAAAAACCAAAGATCATCTTTAATATCTAATTCAGCTTTTAAAGAGCCTTTATTAAACGCTCCATTATTTTCATTGATTTCCGTTATTCTGTCAAACATAAGCATTGGTGGAAGAGGTAATTTAGCATTACCAGGACCAAAAAGTTCACCATTTCCACATATTATAAGATCATCATAGGAGTATGAGTTTTTTTTCATAATTTTGAGCTCCCTTAATACTTGATTTAATCCTAATATAATATAATAAAACAGTATATTTTTATTCATACTTTAGAATTATTATAAAGAATAATGCCAAAAAACTGTAATTTTATTGAAAAATTGAGAGAAGTTGGTCTTAGACCTACTAAGCAAAGAGTAAATATGTGTGAAGTTTTGTTTAATAGAGAAAAAACTTTTCATTTCACAATTAACGATTTGGTTAAAATGATATCTGAGAAAATGAATCAAAAGATATCATTAGCTACAGTTTATAACACAGTTCATGCATTTGAGAAAAAAGGATATTTAAAAGAAATTTCAATCGATAGTCACAAAAGTTATTTTGATACAAACACATCTGCACATCATCATTTTTTTGATGAAGATACAAATGAGCTAATCGATTGTGATGAGAATGATATTGATCCGGTAAATATTAAAAAAAATATTACAGGAAAAAAAATAAATTCAGTGGAAGTTTTGATTAAGGTTGCGAGTGATAATCATAATCAAAAATAATTTAAATAAATCAAATACTTAAAAACTACATTATAATAATTCTAAACTATTGACATAGTCTCAAGATTCATTATATGATCTATTAATCATTAAAAAGGAGAAAAAATGTCTTTAAAAGGAAGTAAAACAGAAGAAAATTTAAAAGAAGCGTTTGCTGGCGAAAGTCAGGCAAACAGAAGATATCTTTATTTTGCACAAAAAGCTGACATAGAAGGTTACAATGATGTAGCAGCAGTTTTTAGATCAACAGCCGAAGGTGAAACTGGTCACGCACATGGTCACTTGGAGTATCTAGAAGAAGTTGGTGATCCAGGAACTGGTATGCCAATTGGCGAAACAAAAGCTAACTTAGCTTCTGCAGTACAAGGTGAAACGCATGAATACACTGATATGTACCCAGGTATGGCTAAAACTGCAAGAGAAGAAGGTTTTGAAGAAATAGCTGACTGGTTTGAAACTTTAGCAAAAGCTGAAAAATCACACGCTGGTAAATTCCAAAAAACTTTAGAATCTATTAGCTAATCAAATTTCTTAGTGGGCGTTAGTCGCCCACTAAAAATAATACAAATTTCAAATAACTAAATTATATGAGTAAAGAAGGAAGTTTAGGTGCACCTATACGACATCCTATAGATTTTGAGCATCCTGATTTTTTAAATCCTGAAAAATTAGATGCTGAAATGAGAAGAGTGTTTGATATTTGTCATGGATGTCGAAGATGTTTTAATCTCTGCGATTCATTTCCGAAGCTATTTGATATGATAGATGAGTCTAAAAATGAGGATGTTGAAAGCTTATCTAGCGATCAATTTGCCCCTGTTGTTGATGCATGTACTTTGTGTGATATGTGTTTTATGACTAAGTGCCCATATGTCCCACCACACGATTTTGATCTAGATTTTCCACATTTAATGCTGCGATATAGAACAGCTCAAAAAAAATTAGGTCAATTACCAAGTGTACCAACACAATTAGCTCAAATAGACCGAAACGCTAAAATTGGCGTGTTGTTCTCAAAAATAATCAATTGGGCATCAAATATTAAAAATAAATTAATTAGAAAAATCTTAGAACTTATTGCCGGAATAGATAAAAGAGTTCAACTGCCAAAATATAACTCAGAGACTTTCTCAAATTTTTTCAAAAAAAATAGAGATAAAATAAATTATCAAACACCTTCTAAAGATAGAAAGGTTGTAATTTATTCAACTTGTTTTGTTAATTTTAATAAAAAAAATACAGGTGTTGCTGCTTTAAAAGTTTTGAAAAAAAATGGTGTAGATGTCCAGGAGGCTTATCCTGGTTGTTGTGGAATGCCGTTTTTAGAGCAAGCAGATCTTCCGAAAGTTGTTGAACAAGCAAAGAAAGTTTCTAAGGATTTAATAGAATGGATTGATAAAGGTTATAAAGTAATAACTCTAACAGCGAGTTGTGGATTGATGTTAAAATTTGAATGGCCTTTGTTATTACCAAACGATGAAAAAATAAAAAAATTATCTTCAAATGTTATGGATATTGATGAGTATGTAGTTGATATAGCAAACAATGAGGGATTAGCAGAGGGATTAAATGAGATTGATGGAGGAGTAACCGTGCATCATGCTTGTCATGCCAGAGCACAGAATATGGGTATCAAAGCTAGAGATATGTTAAAATTAATACCAAACGTTAAAATTGATGTTGTTGAAAGATGTGCGGGTCATGGAGGAACTTTTGGAGTAATGAAAGAAACGCATGATTTAGCAAATAAAGTTGGAAGACCAACAGCTAGACAAATTAAAACTAAAAATAATAAGTATATGGCTTCGGATTGTCCTCTAGCTGGTAAACATTTAAAACAGTTAGAAGTTGATATAAATATATCTAATGATGAGGCACTACACCCTATCGAATTAATGGCAAAAAGTTATAATTTATGATTATGTCTAGAGAAAAAAGGGTAATCGAAAAAGAAGACATCATGCCTTTGGATGTTTATACAGGGAAGAGACGTGAACTAAGAAAAAATATTGTTGATTACAAAAAAAATAGAAGAGTTGCTTTGGGTCCTTATGCTACTTTTTATTTTGAAAGTTATGAAACAATGTTAGCTCAAGTTCAAGAAATGCTATATATTGAAAAAGGTGGCGATGAACAACTTCACGATGAGCTTTCTGCATATAATCCTCTAATACCTAACGGAAAAGAGCTTACAGCAACTCTGATGTTTGAAATAGATAATCCTATTTCAAGAGCGGCGTTCCTTGGAAAAGTTGGTGGAATAGAAGAAACAGTATTTATGAAAATAAATGATGAGAAAATTAAAGCGGTTCCAGAGGAAGATGTAGATAGAACTTCTACTGAAGGAAAAGCTTCTTCAGTACAATTTATTCATTTTAATTTTACTGATGATCAAATACAAAAATTTAAATCTAATAGTTCAGTAATTGAGCTTGGCATAGATCACAAAGAATATTCTCATAGCACAAAATTATCTAAAGAAAATATAGCCTCTTTATCTGCTGATTTTAGTTAATTTAGTCCCCAAATATTATCTGTTTTAATCCAACCTTCAAATTCTTCCGATGTAATTCTGCACCAATTTTGTTCACATTTTTCTAAAATTAATAATCTTCCTTCTTTTATTTGAGCAACTGGTTTAGCAAAAGATGAAGGTTTCTTAAATAAAACTTTATCTTTTGTGGCTATTACTGAATTATTTTTTTTTAATTGTGAAATATGAATCCATCCGCTGTTATTTTTAAAATCAATAATTCGTCTAAAATTTTCTTTTTTATCAATTTGTTTTAAAGGTAAATTTATTTTTTTATAAATATACTTAATGTCAGACTCAAAACTTGGTCCATAACGCACGTTCACCTTATTTTTTTTAAGAGAAACAAATATTTCTCCTGCATTACTTGAGGTAATAAAAAATATTAAAAGAGAGAATATAAAAATATTATTTATTAAATTTTTTATTTTCACTTTTTTTTGTTTTATTTAATTTAACTTTTCTAAAGCTTAAATTTAATAAATCTATAATAAGAATAAATCCATTTAAATTTTGGCCAACTTTTAATATTTTTTTTAAAACTTCATTAGCTAGCATTGTTCCAATAGTTCCTGCTACCGGTCCCAATATTCCTTCATATTCACAGTTTAATATTTCATCAGTAATAACTTCCTCTTGGTAGAAGTCTCGTAAAGAAGGAGTATTTTTATCTACAAAATCAAAAGTAAAAATATGACCATCAAATTTACTAATTGCTCCAGTCACAAGATATTTTTTATATTTTAAACTTAAATCATTAATTAAAAATTTACTTTTAAAATTGTCAGTACCATCAACAATGAAGTCATAATTTTTTATTATTTTTTCAAATTTTTCCCTATCCATTTTAAAGTTATAAAGATTTATTTTTGTTTTTGGGTTTATTCTATTTAGTTTTTTTTTAGCAATTATAACTTTTGAGTGATTTAAATCTTTTTCATCATATAAACTTTGTCTATGAATATTTGATAGACTAACGATGTCATGATCAACAATTCCTAGTTTCCCAATGCCAGATCGGGTTAAAAAATCAGCCGCTGGACATCCTAGACCACCCATTCCAATTATTAAAACTTTTGAGTCTAGAATTTTTTTTTGTCCTATTGGACCTATGTTTTTTAGAATTATTTGTCTAGAAAATTTATCTATTTCTTTTTTGCTTAAATTTTTGCTCATTTTCCAGTAGAGCCAAAACCACCCTCTCCTCTAATTGTTTCTGGTAGATCATCAATTTCCTCGAGATCCATTTTAATTACAGGAGTTAAAATCATTTGTGCTATTCTATCTTTATTATTTATTAAAAAATCACTTTTTCCGTGATTAAAAAGGATTACTTTTATTTCTCCTCTGTAATCACTATCAATAGTTCCAGGTGTATTTAAAACACTAATGTTATTTTTTGCTGCTAAACCAGATCTTGGTCTTATTTGGATTTCGAAATCACTAGAAAATGCTACTGCAAGACCTGTTGGAACTAAACATGATGAGTTTGGTTTAAGATTTATAGGTTCTTTTATTAACGCCATTAAATCCATACCAGATGCACCTTCTGTTTTGTAAGCAGGTAATTCAACTACAGGGTCTAACTTTTTGATAAGAACTTTTGCCATTAATTTAATTGATCAATTATCCTATCAACTATTTCATCAGAAATTTCAGATTTTTTTTTGTATGAAAGTTTTTCTTTTTTAACGTCTCTATTTTTATAATGAATTGTTACCTCATTATAATCAGAATTAAATCCTATATCTTTATTTGATACATCATTAGAAACTATCCAGTCGCAATTTTTCTTGTTTAATTTTTCCTCCGCATTTTTATCAATCTCGTTAGTTTCTGCTGCAAATCCAATGACAAGCTCAGGTCTCATGTAGTTATGGTTAGACACATAGTTAAGTATGTCTATATTTTTTTCTAAATTTAAATGTAAGTTATCTTGTTTTTTAATTTTATTTTCATATTTTTTATTAATTTTAAAATCAGCTACCGCAGCAGAAAAAATTGCTACGTCAACAGGTAAATTTTCTTGTGTTGCAACCAACATTTCATCTGCTGTTTCAACTTTTATAAGATTAATATCTTTAGTTATTTCAAGATTAGTTGGACCTGATATTAATGTTGTATCAAAACCTTTTTTGGATAATGATTTTGCTAATTCATATCCTTGTTTACCACTTGATTTATTAGTAATAAAACGAACTGGATCTATGTACTCATTAGTTGGACCTGCTGTAACTAAAGCTTTAAATTTTTTGTTTTTTGTTTGAGTTAAGAAATATTTATCAATTTCTTCAGCAATTACTGATGGGTCTGACATTTTACCCTCTCCATATTCACCACATGCCATATCACCAACCTCTGGACCTATTAGTTTATATCCAAACCCTTTTAATTTTTTTATATTTGTTTTAGTAGTTGGATGCTCCCACATTCTTACATTCATTGATGGTGCTAAAATAATGTCTTTATCTGAAGCTAAAACAACAGTGGATGCTAAATCATCAGTTGTTCCTTGAGCCAGTTTCGAAATTGTATTTGCCGTTGCAGGTGCAATAACAATTATATCTGCCCATCTTGAAAGTGAAATATGGTCCATTTCACCTTCATTTTCTATACTGAATAAATCGCTATACACTTTACCTTGAGAAAGTGATGTTATTGAAAGTGGAGTTACAAACTCTTTTGCACTTGCTGTAAGAATTGTTTTTATTTCTGCACCATTCTTTTTAAAAAGCCTAATTGTTTCAAGACTTTTATAAGCAGATATTCCTCCACAGATAATAAATAGTATTTTTTTATTTAACAAATTTTTCATCTGCAGAATTAAAATACTATAAGGCCAAAAATTACAAGAAGTAATAAACCAATAATAGATTGATTTCTAAATGCTATCATTTCTGATTTCTTATCATTCAGAGCGGTGTAAGAATTTGAATTTTGTGGAATTTGACCACTAGCTAAAAAAGTTAATGCTTGATTTGCTTTATCCATAATCTCAGGAAATTCTGGTAAACGTTTAATCACTTCAGATGTATTTTTTAAGGTTTCATTTAAATTATTAATTGGATCTTTTGTTTCTTTAAGCCAATTTTCCAGTACAGGCTTTGAAGTTGTCCAAATATTTGTGTTTGGATTTAACTTTCTTGCTACACCTTCAACAACAACCATAGTTTTTTGCAACATTAATAGTTGAGGTTGAGTTTGCATATTAAACTTTTCTGTTACATCAAACAATTGTTTGAGTAATTTACCTCCTGAAATATCTTTTACTTCTTGACCAAATATAGGCTCACCAATTGATCTCAAAGCTTGAGCTAGATCATCGATTGGTACTTCTTTTGGAACTAATCCGGCCACTAAGTGAACTTCAGCTACTTTACGATAATCTCTTTGAATAAATCCAAATAAAATTTCTGCTAAAAACCTTTTACTAAGTTTGTCTAACCTGCCCATAATCCCAAAATCTATAGGTACAATTTGGCCACTATTATCAACAAAAATATTTCCCTGATGCATATCTGCATGAAAAAAACCATCTCTTACAGCATGTCTTAAAAAATGTTGGATAATATCTTCAGCTATTTTATTAGTATCTAAATTTCTTTTCTTTAGCTCCTCAGCTTCTCTTATTGAAATTCCATCTATCCAATCCAAAGTCATTATATTTTCACTCGTAAAATTCCAATAAATTTCAGGAACTTTAAATCCAGCATCATTTTTAGTGTTTTCAGCATATTCATTAGCCGCAGCAGCTTCGAATCTTAAATCCATCTCAAGATTAGTTATTTCTTTAAGTAAAAAAACAACTTCAACAAGTTTTAATCTTTTTGTTTTTTTTACAAATGACTCAATAATAAATGCAAATAACATCATTGCATCTATTTCTTCATTGAATATTTTTTTTATATTTGGTCTTAAAATTTTTATTGCTACATCTTTAATTGTTCCATTGTCATTTATTTTTGCTTTATGAACTTGTGCAATTGATGCGGCAGCAACTGGTTCACTTAAATCAATTATTGAATTAAATGCATCAACTCCAAGATCTTCTTTAATAATTTCTTTTGCTTCATGAATTGAAAAAGGGGGTAATCGATCTTGAAGTTTTTCTAGCTTTAAAGATAATTCTTCTCCGATTATATCTGGTCTAGTAGCAAGAAATTGACCAAGTTTGATGAAAGTTGTACCCATAGATTCTAATGACCTAGATAGTCTTTCACCATCATCCTCAATTAAATTACTTTGTTCCTTTTTTTCAAATGAAATAGATAAAATTTGGAATAATATTGTTACAGCTAAAGGAGGTTTTTTAAATTTTGATGCAATTTTTAAAATATCTGATTTTGCAATTTTTCTTCCTAATTTTAATAAAGTAATAAGTTTTTTAATCATTAAATTTTCCAACCACTATGAATTGAAACAATACCACCAGAAAGATTTCTATAAGAACATTTATGAAAATTATTTTTTTCCATCAACTCTATTAATTCATCTTGATTAATAAATTGTTCAATACTTTTGATTAAATATTCGTAAGGTTCTTTTTCTCCAACTACAAACTGACCAATAATAGGAATGAGTTTTGAATAATTTTTATATACAAAATCAAGATTTGAATTTTGAATCTTAGAAAATTCCAGACATAGATAACGTCCACCAGGCTTCAAAACTCTATAGGCTTCTGAAAGTGCTTTATTTAAATTTTTTGTATTTCTTAGCCCAAAGCTAATAGTATAATAATCAAATGAATTGTCTGTTATTGGTAATTTTTCTGCTGGAGAAATAATCCATTTTACATTTTTGTAATTAGATAATTTTTGCTTTCCTTGACTAACCATTCCTTTATTAGGATCTACACAAGTAATTTTAGCCTCTTTATTTGTGCTATCTAAAAATAACTTTCCAACATCCCCTGTCCCACACGCAACATCTATTAATTTTCTATTAACTCTCGGATTCATCATATTGATTAAACTTTTTTTCCAATATCTATGTACACCCATAGACATAAAGTCATTCATCAAGTCATATTTGTTGTAGACCTGATTAAACACATTTTCTACAAGTCCTTTTTTATTTTGAAGATTTTGTTGCATAAAAAAATATATATTGAATATAGTATCAAATGCCAGAATTACCAGAAGTAGAAATTGTTAGACAATCCCTTCATAAAAAGATCAAAAAAAAAAGCATAAAAAAAGTAATTATCAGAAACAGGAATTTAAGGTTTAAAATACCAAGTGATTTTGAAAGTTTTCTTGAAAATAAAAAAATAATTGAAGTTAGTAGATTTTCTAAATATTTGATTATCCATTTTCAAAATGAAGATTATTGTTTAATTCATTTAGGAATGTCAGGAACAATTCATATTCTTGATAAGAAAAAGCCTCTAAAATTTACTAACACAAGTTTTTATCATTCACCTTTTTTACCTAAAAAACACAATCATGCAGAGCTTGTATTTGATAACTTAAGAGTAATCTATAATGATCCAAGACGCTTCGGATTTTTTGAAATAATCAAAAATCATAAAGATTTAGAGAAAAGATTTAAATCAATGGGTCCCGAACCTTTTAGCGATAAATTTAACTTAAATTATGTATTTAATTATTTTAAGAATAAAAATAAGGATATAAAAAATTTTTTGCTTGATCAGAGATTTGTTTCTGGAATAGGTAATATTTATGCAAGTGAAATACTTTTCGCTAGTAAAATAAATCCTTTCAAAAAAGCGAGGCGACTTAGCTATAAGGAATGTTTAAATATTATTTCAAATTCAAAGAAAATACTTAAACGGGCAATTGACAGGGGAGGATCAAGTATTAGAGATTTTAAAGACATATTAGGCAATGAAGGTAACTTTCAAAAAGAGTTTAAAGTTTATCGACAAGATGGTACTGATTGTAAGCGTGCGCATTGCAAGGGTATTATAAAAAAAAAAATAACATCAAATAGATCAACTTTTTTTTGTATTTCTTGTCAAAAATAGTTAAATATTTAGTTGACCACTATAAATTCTCAAGCTATACCCCTGCGCATATGGCAAACACTAAATCAGCAATTAAGAGAATTAGAAGAATTTCTAAACAAACTGCAGTAAATAAAGCTAGAAAGAGTAGGTTTAGAAATGCTCTTAAGAAAATGAACCTTCTAATTGACGGTAAAAAGAAAGATGAAGCTCTTAAATTTTTACCAAAGTTAAACTCTGAGTTGATGAAAATTGCAAAAACAGGAATAATAAAAAAACAAAATGCTTCTAGAAATGTTTCTAGAATTACCAAAAAAATTGCTGCAATCTAAACGTTAATTAAACTTTTTAACAACTCCTGATATCCACATTATATATTTAAGCTTTTCATTAAGTTACTATATTTAGATTTAGTAAATATTTGAATTTTGGTCATTCAATCTATATTTGATTCAATTTTAATAAAGTCAATTAATTGATTCAATCTATATTCGATTCAATTTATAATTTTAAATTTATTTTAATTTTAAACTTATTTTAAAATCATAAATCACAATCATAGATTTTATTTTTTTTTAATTTTCTCTATTAACTTGTTGCAAATTTTTTTAAATAGTTCTAACTGAGATTTCCCCTTAGGTTATGAACAAATTAACAAATACAAAAAATATTAACAATTTTTCTTCTGAAGGCTTCGAATGGAAGCAAGTGCAGAATGAAATGAAAAATAAACTAGGCTCAGAAGTTTATGAGAGCTGGTTAAAAAAAATTTCTTTTGTAGAGGAATTTAATAATTATTTGTTATTATCAGTTCCAACAAGATTTATTAGAGATTGGATTACATCAAGATATTTAGACCAAATATTAAAAATAACTAAAGTTTATAAAAAAGATATTATTAGAATTGAGTTTAAAATAGTTGAAAAAACTCAAGAAACTAATTCAAAGGAAAACAATATTAAAGAAAACAATACTAATGAAAATGTTTCGTTTATTAAAGACTCTTATCTTCAGTATAATCGAATTGATCCTAATAAAAGATTTGATAATTTTATAACAGGTTCAAGTAACAAATTAGCTTACGAAGCTTCCTTGAAAGTTTCAGAAAATATATCTCATTATAATCCACTTTATATTTATGGTGGTGTTGGAATGGGAAAAACTCACTTATTAAATTCAATTGGTTTAGAGCTTAAAAAAAATAATAAAGTAATGTTTATTTCTGCCGAACGTTTCATGTATCAGTTTGTAAAATCAATTAAATCAAACGATATGGTGAAGTTTAAAGAATATTTTAGAAATACAGATCTTTTATTAATTGATGATGTTCAGTTTATAAGCGGAAAAGAGGCTATGCAGGAGGAGTTCTTTCATACATTTAATGCATTACTTGATAAGGGATCTCAAATAATTGTATCAGCTGATAGATCACCAAACAAATTATCAAGGATTCAAGAAAGAATTAAATCAAGATTTTCCGGCGGATTAGTTGTTGATATTCAAAAGCCAGACCTTCAGCTAAGAAAAAAAATAGTTGAAAAAAAAACTGAAGAATTGAATGCTTTGTATTCTGAACAATTACAAGTTTCTAGAGAAATTCAAGATTTTATAAGTAATGAAATAACTGGAAGTGTAAGGGAACTAGTTGGTGCAATAAATAGAGTGGTTTCATTTTCAAGAATTTACAACAAAGCACCAAATCTTGCTGAAACAAAAGTAGTTTTAAAGGACTTATTAAATTTAGCAGAAAATAAGATTACAATAGATTTAATTCAGACAATTGTTTGTAAGTTTTTCAAAATCAGCAAAAATGAAATGTTATCATCTAGAAGATCAAGATATTTAGTAAGGCCTAGGCAAACAGCAATTTATTTAACTAAAATTTTGACTTCTAAATCATTACCTGAAATTGGAAGAGAATTTTCTAACAGAGACCATACAACAATAATTCACTCAGTAAAAACTATTGAAAAGATAAAAGAAAAAGATCCTGAGATGGTTGATAATATAAATAAATTAAAAAATCAGATTTTATATAATAATAAAGATAATGAAATTTAACGTTAATCAACAAGACCTTCAACAAGCATTAAATTATTGCCAAGGAGTTATTGAAAAAAGAAGCACATTACCAATACTTTCAAATATTTTGTTAGATGCAAGCAATTCAAAACTTACTATCACTGCGACTGATTTAGATTTAATATTTATACATCAATTAAATAATGTAGAAATTCTTGAAGAGGGCAAAACAACCACAACTTCCTCAATCATGTATGATATTATAAGAAAGTTTAACTCTGGAAAAAAAATAAATCTTACTCTAACAGATATAAGCAAATTACAAGTAGAGTCTGAAAAATCAGTTTTTAATTTGAATTGTATAAGTGCAACCGAGTTTCCACTGACAGATGAAAATTTTAATCAAAATGAATTTATAATTAAATCAAAACAATTATTGAAATTGTTAAATAAGTGTAAATTTTCAGTTTCTAATGACGAAACAAGGCATTACCTAAGTGGAATTTATTTTCATCAAACAGAAGTTGAAGATAAAAATTATTTAACAGCAGCTGCAACTGATAGTCACAGAATGTCTATTTCAAAAGTTAGATTAGAGGAAAAAATCGATTTTGATCCAATAATTTTACCTAAAAAAACAATTTTTCAACTTTGTTCTTTATTAGATAGTTATGACGGAGATGTAAAAGTTTCAAATATGAAATCAAAAATAAAATTTGAATTAAATAATAGTATTTTAATTTCAAAACTCATTGATGGAAAATTTCCTAATTACATTCAAGTTATACCTAAAAATAATCAAAAAAAATTAGAAATAGAATTAAAATTATTTTTAAATTCTGTTGATAGAGTTGCATCTGTTTCATTAGATAAAAAAGATGGTGTGAAATTTAATTTATCTAAAGACACTCTAGATCTTTCGGTTAATAATACCAACAGTGGTGATGGTAAAGAAACTTTAAGTGTTAATTTTGATCATGAATTAGAGATAAGTTTTAACTCTAGATATTTGATTGATGTTGCTTCACAACTAGATGGAGACAGAGTTGAAATTTTCTTTAATGATACTGGTTCACCAGCACTGATAAAAGATCCTGGTGATTTTGATAGTATTTTTGTTGTTATGCCTATGAAGGGTTAATTGATTAAATCTAACTCTGAATAAATATTTTTTTCAAGGATTTGAATAAAATTTTCTTTTGTTAACCCAGAAGGAATTGGTTTTAGAATAGAGATTGTAATCGTTTTATTGGATTTCTTTTTACCTTTTTTAGGCCACACATATCCAGAGTTAATTGCAACTGGCTGACAAGCAACATTTAACTGTTCATAAATTCTCGAAGCACCTTTTTTAAAAGGTGGTCTTTCATCTGGAAGAACTCTAGTTCCTTGAGGAAAAATAATTAAAGGCCTATTAGAAGTAGTCATCATTTTTGAAATATCATCAAAAAAACCTAAGTTATCTTTTGTAACTTTGTTTCTTTTTATTGAAATTGATCCTATTTTTTTTAAGTACCAACCAAATATTGGAATTAACAATAATTCTTTTTTTAGAATAAATACAGGTGAGTTAAAGATAGTTTGTAAATAAAAAGTTTCAAACATTGATTGATGAGATGCTGCTATAAAAAATTTTTCATTATTAATAATATTTTCCTCTCCTTTGATTGAAATTTTTACTGAAAGAACAAACCTTAAACAAAAACTGGCCCAATGGCCCATTAATTTACCTCCTACCAAAACAACTTTTTTTGGTAAAAAATATGATGGTAAAAAGATTATCGAAATAAAAATGATTCCAGTAAAAAATAATATTGAAAATAAAAAGTTTCTTATCATTTTTGTCAAAAGCTAAATTATATCTTTATGCTTTTGTCTTTTTCTTATTACTTTAATTTTTGATCCTTTAATTAATAATTCCACTGGTTTAGGTCTTAAATTATAATTTGAGCTAAGCGACATTCCATAAGCTCCCACATCGCATATTGCTATTAAATCTTTTTCTTTTAACTCTTGAAACTTTTTTAATGTAATAAATTTATCTGTACTTTCACAAATAGGACCTACAAATTCATATGGTTTTTTAGATGTTTTGTTAGATTTTGTAACAGGTAAAGTTTTATGAAACGCACCATACAAAGCAGGTCTCATTAAATCATTCATTGCGGCATCTAAAATGATAAATTTTTTACTTCCGCTATCTTTTATATAGATAATTTTTGATACTAATGTACCGGTATCGCCAATAATTGATCTACCTGGCTCAAATATAATTTTAACTTTATGTCTTCTTAAAAATTTAAGAATAGCTGTGTTGTATTTTTTATAATTAAGTTTTTTATTTTTATCAGTGTAAGTAATGCCCATACCCCCACCTAAATCTATAAATTCAAATTTATGATTTGTTTTATTGAGGATTTGACTAACCGCTTTAAGCATTTTTTCGTAAGGTCGATGGTCTAAAATTTGACTACCTATATGAACGCTTAGACATTTTAAATCAATATTTTTTGAATTTTTGCAATAATTTATAATTTTATAAAATGTATTTTTATTTACACCAAATTTATTTTCTTTTTTCCCAGTTGATATTTGACTTAATGTTTTTGCATCTGTGTTGGGGTTTATTCTTACACCAATTTTTATTCTTTTATTTTTTGATTTTGCTATTCTATTTATTTCTTTTATTTCACTTAAAGACTCAGCGTTAATAAGCAAAATTTTTTTATCAATAGCAAAGCTGATCTCTCTTGTTGTTTTACCAACACCAGAAAATACTATTTTGCTTGGATTAATTCCTGCTTTTAGTGCCATCATTAGTTCTCCTACTGAAACAACATCAGCACCTAATCCAAATTTTTTAATTTCTCTAATTATATTAACATTTGTATTGGATTTAACCGCAAAGCAGATAAGTGGTGAAAAAGATCTGAAGTTTTTTTTAAAATTATTAATATTTTCTTTTAATTTAGAATATGAGTAAGAATAAAATGGAGTTCCAAATTTATTTGCAATTTTTTGGAGATTAATTTTTTCTATTGTTAGTGTTTTATTTAAGTATTTCATTAAGCTAAGTTAACTGAAATTTTTTTTATTTCTGCTTTTTTATCTGGATCTACGTATTTAGGATCACCTTTTTTTCCACAAGAAATAACGGCACAAAATAACAATATAATTATGGTAAATTTTTTAATCATTTCTCTCTTTTATATTTCATTATCATTTTTTTAATATTATCAAAAGAAGTTCCACCATAAGATTTTTTCGAATTAATTGAATTTTTTAAATTAAATACTTTTAATACATCATCTTTAAGTTTAGGTTCGATTTTTCTTAATTCTTCTAAAGTCAGTTCATTTAATTTCTTTTTTTTCTTTTCAGCCAAATTAACTACAGCAGCAGTTTTTTGATATGCTTTTCTAAAAGACATTGAGTGATTTTTCACAAGATAGTCAGCTAAATCAGTGGCTGTAATATATCCAGAATTAGCAAGTTCTAACATTTTACCCTTATTTGGATTACAATTTTTTAGTATTTCGTCGCAAATTTTTAAACAATTATTTAGATTGTCGTTAGATTTGAAAACAATCTCCTTATCGTCTTGCAGGTCTTTAAAATAAGACAGTGGTAAGCCTTTTAAAATTGTAAGCATCGAAAATAAATTTCCATAAGCGCTTCCTGATTTGCCGCGCAAATACTCTAAAAGATCAGGATTCTTCTTTTGTGGCATTATAGAAGATCCGGTAACAACTTTATCAGATAAATTGATCAAGTTAAAAGCATCCGAATTCCAAATAATCAACTCTTCAGCAATTCTAGAAATATGCATAGCGCACACAGATGAAGCGTATAAAAAATCCAAAACAAAATCTCTATCTGAAACTGTATCAATAGAATTATTTGTAGGTATTTTAAAACCAAGTTTTTTGGTTGTATAATTTCTATCTATATTAAATGATGTTCCTGCTAAAGCCGCAACACCTAAAGGATTTTCATTTAAACTGTCTAAATTATTAGAAAATCGCTTTTTGTCTCTATTAAACATTTCTACATAAGACATTAAATAATGTGCAAAAGAGATAGCTTGAGCATTTTTAAGATGTGTAAATCCAGGCATAATAGTCTCAACATTTTTTTCAGCTAACTTGATTGTACTCTTAATAACTTTATTAATGTTATTATTTATATCCTTGGTTGAATTTTTCATCCAAATTTTAAAATCAGTAATTACTTGATCATTTCTTGATCTTGCAGTGTGAACGTAGCCAGCTTCTTCACCTATAATTTGAAAAAGTCTCTTTTCAATATTTATATGAATATCTTCATATTTTTTATTAAACTCAAATTTATTGTTTGTTATTTCCTTGTCAATTTTTGTTAGTCCATAAATAATTTTATTTTTTATTTTGAATGAAATTATTTTTTGTTTAAAAAGCATCTCAACATGAGCAATTGACCCTTGAATATCTTCTTTATAAAGTCTTTTATCAATATCTAGTGAATTACCGACTTTTTGAAACAAACTTGATACATTTTTTTTTATGCGTGTGTTCCATATTGCTTGGTTGTTTTTATTTTTTGCCATGATATTTAATTATACCTATTTAACATGAGATTTTTAATAATATTTATTTTTTTGACAACAAATGTTGTAGCTGAAGAACTACCTGGTATTAAAAATATAGTAATCCATAAAATACCAAAAACATATGATAATGTTATTTTTTTAGACAAAAAAGATCAAAAAATTAGTATTGATCAATATAAGGGTAACTTATTAATATTGAATTTTTGGGCGACTTGGTGTGAACCTTGTAAAAAAGAAATGCCATCTTTAGATAAACTTCAATCTAATTCAGAATTAGACAAAATTAAAATTTTTCCAATTAATATTGGAAAAGAAACTTTCGATAAAGTTAATAAATTTTTTGTAGATCTAAATATTAAAAATTTTGAACCTTATTTTGATCCACCTATTACATTAGCAAAAATATTTTCTTTAAGAGGTGTCCCAACATCAATTCTTATTAATAAAGAAGGCAAAGAATTTGCTAGAATATTAGGTTCAATTGATTTTGAAGATAAAAATTTTATTAATTGGATAAAAAATTATAACTAATTTTTAAAAAAATAAGCAAAGCCAACTAAAGCAATAATAGCAATAAACTGTAAAATAACTCTCAACTGCATTAATTTATTTGAGTATTTCTTGCTTGTCTCTCCTCCCTTAAAAAGAGTTCCAATGCCTAATATTAAAACTACTCCTACGGCTATCAAAAGAGCTATTGATAAAACTTTTACTAATATTCCTGAAATCATTTTTTATTTTAGATTGTGTTTTGACATAAAAAACATAATTTATCTACTATGACATTTTGCCTAGATTCAATAGTTATTAAACCAGAAAATGGTGTTGAAATCAAAAATGCAATTATTTTGCTTCATGGTTATGGTGGTGATGGAAAAGATATAAGTATGTTATCTTTGAACTGGAAAAGACATATGCCTAATACAGTCTTTATTTGTCCTAATGGTCATGAGACATGCGCTATAAATCCATCTGGTTATCAATGGTTTGATTTAACAAAAGAGGACTCTGATTACATATTAGAGCAATCAATTAAAGCTGAAGAAGTTTTAAAAAAATTTATTAATGAAATAAAACAAGAGTTTAAGTTATCAAATAATCAAATCTGTTTATCAGGTTTCAGCCAGGGATGTATGATGTCATTAAATGTTGGTCTCACACTTGAGGAAAAATTTTTATGTATAGTTGGTTTTTCTGGAAAAATAATAAATCAAAAAGATTTAAAAAATAGAATCAAAAACAATACTGAAACATTGCTTATACATGGTGAAGCTGATCAAATTGTCCCATCAACACATTTACTAGAAGCAAAAGATTTTTTAATTAGAAATAATGTTAAAGTTGATACAATATTAATAAAAAATTGTGATCATCATATTCCTATTGAGGCATCAAGTACAGCTTTAAATTTTATCTTAAAAAAAATTTAACATCTCTAATGATTGATAAAATTGTTTAACTAAGTTAAAATTAGTTAATGAATAATTTTATTGAACAAAATGTTTCATTAGAAAAGTGTCCCGCATTAGTCCTCAATGCAGACTATAGACCTTTAAGTTACTATCCTTTGTCTTTATGGTCATGGCAGGATACTGTTAAATCAGTTTTTCTTGATCGAGTTATTATTGTTAGTAATTACGATAGAACTATACGAAGTCCATCATTTAATATGAAGTTACCTAGCGTCATCGCATTAAAGGATTATATCGTTCCTCAAAGCAAGCCAAGTTTTACAAGATTTAATGTGTTTTTAAGAGATAAATTTTCCTGTCAATATTGTGGAAGCAATGAAGAGTTAACTTTTGATCATTTATTACCTAGATCAAAAGGAGGCGAAACTAATTGGGATAATGTTGTAACAGCCTGTTCTGCATGCAATGTAAAAAAGGGTGGAAAACTATTAAAACATTCAGGTATGAAGTTACATCAGTACCCTTATAGACCATCAACAGAGGATCTACACAAAAATGGCAAAAATTTTCCACCAAATTTTTTACATAAAAGCTGGATGGATTACTTATATTGGGATGTTGAACTAGAATCTTAAATTTTCTCAGAAATATTTATTGCAATTTTTGACCCAGTTTTAATAATTTTATCTAATATAGAGTATGGACCTTCTTTCGTAGCACCCTTTTCATAGGCAATATCTTTATGACTTAATTCGTCTTCTCTAAATTTAATAATTTTTTTTTTAAGTTTTGGTTCACTATTATCAAGTTGTTTTATTTGGTTTAAATAATGTTCATCTATCACTTCTTCAACCGAAGCGGTGCAAAGCATAGCTGCTTTCTTTCCAAGCAAAGTTGAACCAAAGCCTAATCCTACACCTAATAAATCCCATAAGGGTAAAAATTTTGTTGGTTTTATATTTCTTTTTTTAATTTCTTCTTCAAAAAAATCAGAATGTTCTTTTTCATGAATTTTCATTTCTTCAATAGTTTTTTTTAAAGCTTCATCTCTAACCAATGTATTTAGAGCAAGCAACTGTCCTTCATAAATTTTAACAGCACCACGCTCCCCAGCATGATCAACTCTAATAAATTCTTCTATTTTCTTTTTATTTATTTTTGTCATAACTTAAATAAGCTTTTGTTGTAAAATATATAAATAATACTGATATTATAATATTGTAACTTGTAAGCGATAATCCTAAAATTTTAAATGTAACATCTTTGCAGCTTACATTCTTTTCTTGCAACTGTCTTAATATGTCTTCTTTTGACAGTAAATTGGAACCATTTTTTAAATCGCAAACCATCGATTCTTCAATAAAACCTTGCTCAATACCTAAATGATATAAAGATAAAATAGTAGCTGCCAAAAAAATTAAAATAAGAGAAAGAATGAAATATTTTTCAAGATTAATAAATTTATAATTTAGTACAATAATTATTAATGCTAATAGGTATGGAATTCTTTCTAGTATACATAAGTTACAAGGTTGATGACCTAATACATATTCAATAAAAAATGCTAAAGATAAAGCAATAATGCTAATTAAAAAAATTAACTTTAATGTAATCGTTTTGCTAATCTCAATCATTAAATTTTAAAAATAAATAAATAATAATGAATATTATAACTATAATAATTCCAATTATAGTGAACCATTTTGATCCATGTTTTTCCATATACTCTGTAAATAATTCTCCAAATTTATAAGATAGATAGGCAACTATAAAAAATCTCAGACCTCTTGAAATTAAGCTAACAAAAATAAAAACAGGAAGACTAAAAGCAATTAAACCACTTGAAATCGTAAAGGCTTTATAAGGTAATGGAGTAAAGCCAGCTAAAAAAAGAATACTCAACCACGCGAGGAATCCACTACCTTGAGACATGCTTAATTTTAAGTTTTCAACTTTATCTTGATAACTATAAAATTCGATTAAATGCATTGCTAAATCAACAAATAAATAACCTATCAAATATCCAAAGATTCCTCCAAGAACTGAAAATATTGATGCTATCAAAAATATTTTCAGATATTCCTTTTTTTTAGCAATAACCATTGGGATTATCATTGCATCTGGGGGTATAGGAAAAAAAGAACTTTCTATAAAAGATACAAGCCCTAAATAAAAATTCGAACTTTTATGTGCAGCTAATTCTAAACATTTTTTGTAAAGTGTTTGAAACATTTTTTGGTTTTAATATAAATTTAGTTCTTATACTATTAAATATAATTTAAATGAATACCAGGGGCGAATGGCGGAACTGGTAGACGCGCACGACTCAAAATCGTGTTTCGCAAGAAGTGAGAGTTCGATTCTCTCTTCGCCCACCAAGAAACTATGAATTTAGATAATTTAAATAATTTGATCGAATTATTTGCTAATCAGGCAAATAAACAAAATAAAAGAGATATTTTTTTAGAATGGCTAAACCCAATTAATAAAAAAACATACACATGGGAACAAACTGAAAAGAATATTTTAAAATTATCAAAAGTTATTAGAGAAAATATAAAAGAAGGCGATAGATGTCTTTTAGTTTCGGAGAATAGACCTGAGTGGTTTGTTTCTGATTTAGCAATAATGTTAGCTGGTGGAATTACAGTTCCAGCATATACAACTTATATAGAAGATGATTATAAGTATTTGATAGAAGATTGTGAACCTAGCTTAGTTATAGTTTCAAATAATGAAATGCTAAGAAAATTAAATAATATAATTAATGAAAAAGATTTTATTAAAAAAGTTATAACTTTAGATGAAATAACTAAGGTAACAAATAATTTAAGTTTAAATAACAAAGAAAAATATTTAGATTATAATTACATTTTAAAGAATGACTTATTAGTGAACGATAAAATTGAAAATAATAAATTAAAAAGAAATTCTCCTGCATGTATTATTTATACTTCTGGTACTGGTGGTAATCCTAAGGGAGTAATCTTAAGTCATGGTGGAATTTTAAATAATGTTGTTGGATCGTGTGAAATTACAAAACCATTATTCAACTCAAGACCAGTATTTTTAACTTGGCTTCCGCTTTCTCATTCTTATGAGCACTGTCTTCAATTTGTACAGATAGCAGTAGGAGCTAGAGTATTCTATGCTGAAAAAATTGAAAAACTTCTAGAAAATATATCTAAAGCAAAGCCTACAATTATGGCAGCTGTCCCTAGGTTTTACCAAAACCTTTACAACAAAATAAACATGAATTTAAAAAAACAAACAGGTTTTAAATCAAAATTAATTGAAGCAACTCTTCGTCTGGGAAGAAAAAAACTATTAAATCAAAAAATGACTTTTTATGAAAAATTGCTCGATTTTATAGTTGATAAATTAGTTAGAAAGAAAATAAAAAAACAGTTTGGTGGAAATTTAAAAGCTTTCGTTTCAGGTGGTGGTGCTTTAGATAAAGAAATAGGTGAATTTTTAAATGCTATAGGATTACCGACACTTCAGGGATATGGCTTAACAGAAACATCACCAGTAGTAAGTTGCAATCCAATACACAAAATAAAAGTAGAAACTGTAGGACCTCCATTTAAAGGAAATGAAGTTAAAATTGCTGAAGATGGAGAAATTTTAGTTAAAGGTGAAAATGTTATGTTAGGATATTGGAACAAAAAAGAAGAAACTGAAAAAGTAATAATAAACGGATGGTTACATACAGGTGATATTGGAGAGTTAGATCCAAATGATGGCTACTTAAAAATAACTGATAGAAAAAAAGATATCATAGTCAGTGCTGGAGGAGACAATATTTCACCAGCCAAAATTGAAAATATGATTACAAATGAACCCGAGATAGATCAATGCATGGTTTATGGTGATAAAAAAAATTATTTAGTTGCTTTAATTGTTCCTAATAAAGATTTTTTAAATGAAAAAGAAAAAATAAATAAAGTAATTGAAAAAGTAAATGCAAAATTAACTTCATTAGAAAAGATAAAAAGAATTCAATTAATAGATGAAAATTTTTCTATCGAAAATGGTTTAATGACTCCAACAATGAAAGTGAAAAGAAAAAAAGTTACAGAAAAATATAAAAATCAGCTAGAAAATCTTTATTAAACAATTAAAATTAAATTGTTTATTAACCGCATAAACATTAACTAAATTAATAAAAAAAGTTTTATAAAAATAAAAAATTAAAATAAAAATTTTAAAAAATTTAAATTTTAATTAAAGAATTGACATAACTTATAGAAAAAAATAAAAATATGTTAATAGCGAATCAATTTGATTCGTTTAACTAAAAAAGGGAGCTAAAGATGCCTAAGAAAAGAAAAAAAGCGGCAAAGAAAACTAAGAAAAAAGCTAAGAAAAAAGCTAAGAAAAAAGCAAAAAAAAGAAGAAGAAAATAGTAACTTAGTATTCTTTACAAAAAACGCTTCTCATTACAGTTTGTGTGAGAGGCGTTTTTTTTTACTCTTCAATCGGTTCGTCGTTATCAGAAATTGGCTCGTCTACAGGTAGTTCACTAGTTGGAGCTTTTGCAGCTGCTACTGGCTGCGGTTGCCCACCTAAATTTCTTTTCAGTGCTTTATCTAATTTTTTCTGAGTATCTTCTAATGATACATTTAAAACAATCTGAAATTCTGACAGAATTCTTTCATAAGCTTTTTCAAACAATTGTCTTTCACTATAAGATTGATCAACCATAAGATCATCACCTTTATTTAAATCTCTTACGACCTCAGCCAACTCATATATTTTTCCAGAAGAAATTTTAGTTTCATATTCTTGAGCTCTTCGACTCCACATTGATCTTTTAATTTTTGGTTTACTTTTTAATATTGAAATACACTTGTTGACTTGGTTAATAGTTGCTAACGGCCTTAGGTGGGACTGTTTGTTTACAGGTACCATCCCATTAGCTTTATCTTTTTCAAATTTAATAATATATGTTTCAACATCAATTCCACCAATGTTAATTTTTTTAAATTCAGTAATTTGGCCTACTCCATGTTTTGGATAAACAACATAATCTTTAATTTTGTATTCTCTTTTTTCAGTTTCTTGTTTTTTAACTTTTTTAATTTCAGGCTTAACTTCGTTCGTTTTTGAGATTCTTAAATTATCTACTTTTGGTTCAGCTATTTTTTCTGCAACTTTAACACTTTTTTTTAATTTAGTTTTTTTTGAGGAAACTTTTTTAACAACTTTTTTGATTTTTTTTGAAATTATTTTTTTAGCATTTTTAGCTTTTATTTTTTTTTTTGCTTTTACTACCTTCTTTTTAGAAACTTTTTTTTTCACTTTGTTATCTGTTTTACCTTTAAAGATTTTCTTTAAAATATTTTTCGTACTTATTCTGCTCATTTTTAAATTTTTCGTGATCCGCTGGTGGATCTTTTTTTTCACTTATGTTAGGCCAGATTTCAGAATATTTTTTATTGATCTCTAACCATTTTTCACTTCCAGGTTCAGTGTCTGTTTTTATCGCATCGACAGGGCATTCTGGCTCGCAAACGCCACAATCTATACATTCATCGGGTTTAATTACAAGCATATTTTTACCTTCGTAAAAGCAATCAACTGGGCATACATCAACGCAGTCTGTTAATTTGCATTTAATACAATTATCATTAACGATATAAGTCATTCTGAACCTTTTTTAATTTTTTCTTTAATATCGCCCATTGTTTTATTGTCAATATAAATTAGCCCCGCAAGTCGTCTCATCAAATTAGTTTCATATATATCAGCATCTTTGTTTGAATAAATTATAGACCACAAAGCCTTTATAATTTTAATTTTATCTTGCTTAGGTAAACCTTTTACCTCTCGAGTAAAATCTAAAATTTGATTTGAACTTTCTTCAATTATTTTTGCTTCTTCAATAGTTTTAGAAATATTTTGATCTTCTATACCAAGCTCATTAAGTGTTTTTTTAATAATTTCTTCCTCTTTATCTGTATAATTCTCATCTATTTTAGCAGCATGAATTAATAAAGCACAAACTTTTGTAAGAAAATTATTTTTTTTAATTTTTTCTTTTTTAAAAAACATTTTAATTTAAATTTAAATTCTTCAATATTTTAAATGGATTTTCATTTGAGATTTTCTTTGTAGTTGTTTTTTTAAATTTCTTAGTAGGACTATATTTAAAAAATGTTTCATTTTCTTTCTCAAATATTTTGTAGTTCATTTTTTGAAGTAATTTTTTGAAATTATCTTTACTACATCCCAAAAGATTTAACATTTCTGGAACTAATTTAATTTCAGAATTTTCTTTTGAACTAGAATTTATAATTAATACAAATAATCTTTCCAAAATATCAATTCTTACAAAAAAATTATCAAATCTTTCAAATCCACACAAAAGCATAAAGTTTTTATTTTTTATTTCTTTATCGTCCAAAAAATTCAAACCGAATGTAGGTGGTTTTAAATTATGAAATTTTTGATAAAAATTTTTCCATAATAATGTTCTCAAAGATACTGCTTCTGGCTTAATTAATTGATAAAGAAAAACATGGTATCTCCCAAACTTTACCCCTAAGTCTCTGAGAATTTTTCTCTCATTTTGTTCAAGATTTTTTAGGTATTCAGAAACTTGGTCTCGTTTTAATACCCCATTATTTTCATATAGTTGGAATGCTAGTGCTTTAATTGACGAATTATTTTCTTTTATATTTTTTAAATCAATTAAACTTTTAAGAACGTTATTTATTTTTGCATGTATCCATTTGTTAATATAATCGTTTAATTTTTGTTCAGTATTTTGTTCAATAATATCATCAACGATTAAATCAAAATTAGGATTTAAATAATCACCACCTGTTGTTAATTTGGCAATTGGGAAATCATTCCAATAAATTTTAAAATCTTCATTCAAATTTATTAATCCTGTATCTATTATTGATTGAACACGTTTTTCTAATTCTGGACCAATAGTTTGTCTGGCAGCTTTTTTTAAAGATTTAATATCAGTTTCCAAAGCACCTTTTTTTAGATCTAGTTCTAGTTTTAGTCCTTTTATCTTTCCAATAAATTGATTGTCAATTTTAATGTCATTGTTTTGTAAAATTTCAGTTTTAAATTCCATATCTTGTTTTAAACCTCTAGCGAGCACACTTGCCCTTTTGTCAATAAAAGTTTTAGTAAGTTCTTCATGTAATCTGTCTGAAAGTCTATCTTCTAAGTGTTTAGTTTTTTCTATCCAATAACTTTGATTTTCAACCCAATTATTTTTATTTGAAACATATGACCAAGTTCTTACATTTGCAATTCTATTTGACAAAGAATCTACATTTCCATCCAATTTATCTAGTTTCATGAGCTGTAATCTCATATAATCTTCAGAAATAAGTGCTTTTTCGCTAGTTAAAAATTTAAATACATTTCCAATAACCTCAAAATGATTTCCGTAAGTCTTTTTTACAAAATCAGGTATTTGACAACATTCCCATAAAAGTATTAGAGTTTTCTTATCAAATCCTATATTTAAAATTCTTTGATCTTTTAAAAAATATTTTAGTGCTTTTTCGTCCTCACACTCATGTATTTTTCTTAGCCATTCTACCTGAGGTTTTTCCTCTAAACTTTTAATTAAACTAGTTGGGTTATTAAAATTAAGATCTGAATTTCTCCAAAATAAAGTTCTAATTTCCTCAAATTTATGATTTTCTAATAATTCCACTTCTTCCGTAGATATTTCTTTGCAATCACCTGTAATGCCAAAACTTCCATCATTAAGGTATCGACCAGCTCTACCTGCTATTTGACCTATTTCAGAAAGATTTAATCTTCTTAATTTTTTTCCATCAAATTTTTTAATATTTGAAAAATAAACAAAATCCAAATCCATATTTATTCCCATTCCAATAGCATCTGTTGCAACTAAGAAATCAACATCGCCAGATTGGTATAATTCAACCTGAGCATTTCTTGTTTTGGGACTGAGTGACCCCATTACAATGGCAGCACCACCCTTTTGTCTTCTTATTAACTCAGCAATGGCATAAACCTCCTCTGCTGAAAATGCAATAATTGCTGTTTTTCTGTCAATTCTTGATATTTTTTTGTGACCAGCGTAGGTAAGTTTAGATAGTCTTTCTTTATTTATAAATTCAATATCTCCGTCTAATTTTGAGATGATATTTTTAATGGTACTTGAACCCATTAGCATTGTAAGTTTTTCACCCCTCATATTTAAAAGTCTATCTGTAAAAATATGACCTCTTTCATGATCGGAGCACATTTGAATTTCGTCTACAGCAACAAACTCTAGATGTTTGTCAATTGGCATAGACTCCACCGTGCATAAAAAATATTTAGCGTCCGATGGAATTATTTTTTCTTCTCCAGTTATAAGTGCAACTTTATCTAAACTTATTTTCTTTATTACTTTGTCATATACTTCTCTTGCAAGTAATCTAAGTGGAAATCCAATCATACCACTCCCAAAAGAAAGCATTGTTTCAATAGCAAGATGGGTTTTGCCTGTATTGGTGGGACCCAGAACAGCTGTAATTTTATTTTTAGTCATTTCTATCTTTTGTGCTTCCTTTTTTTCACCTACCAGATATTGTTACTGCTAAAGAACAAAAATAGACTAAAACATGACCGAATCGGAGGGTAAAAAGTTCTCATTTTCTTTTTAAACTAAGTGAGATTATCATAAATAAGTTTAATCCTATAATAATAAAATAATTAAATGTTAAAACAATTAGTTAAAAATCTAAAGCCATCTTCTACTCTTCTAATTAACGAAACTTCAAAAAAACTAGAGGGTCAAGGTAAAAAAATTTTTAAATTTGGTTTTGGACAATCTCCATTTAAAATACCTGAAGATGTAGTTAAAGAACTAGAAAATAATGCCTATCAAAATAAATATTTATCCATGCAGGGTCTTGAGGAATTAAGGGAAGCCGTAGCAAAATATTCATCTAAAAAGAAAAATTATAAATACCAAGCGAACAATGTAATAATTGGACCGGGATCTAAAGAATTAATGTTTTTACTGCAAGTAATATTTGACGGGGAAATTATATTGCCAGCACCCAGTTGGGTTTCTTATGCACCACAAGCTATTTTAGGAAGAAATAAAATTCAAATTCTTCAAACTAAAAGAGAAAATAACTGGTTTCCTACTGGAGAACAAATTGAGAAGATAATTTCAAAAGATCAAGATAAAAATTATTTATTATTTTTAAATTCACCCAATAATCCTTCTGGTCAAGTTTGTGTTAAGTTAGAAGAAATTTCGGAAATTGCAAAAAAATATAATCTTATAATTTTATCAGATGAAATATATTCAGAACTAACATTTTCAAAAAATTTTAAATCTATCTCAAGTTATTGTCCTGAAAAAACTATTATCAGTACAGGGCTTAGTAAATGGTGTGGTGCTGGGGGATGGAGACTTGGTTATTTTATAATTCCCGATGAATTAAATGATATAAAAAATATGATAAACGTATTAGCAAGCGAAACTTTTTCTGCTGTAAGTGCGCCTATACAGTATGCAGCTATAAAAGCTTATGAAAATGATCATTCAATTTATATTAAAAAATCAGTAAATATTTTAAGTGCAGTTGGTAAATATGTTTTTTTAAATTTAAAATCAAATAAGGTATTGATTAATGAGCCTCAGGGGGGGTTTTATTTAATGCCAGAATTTTTAAACAGTAAATTTAAAACTTCATCAGACATGTGTAGCGAAATATTAAATAGTACTGGAGTTGCTTTATTACCAGGTTCTGATTTTGGATTTAATACAGATAAGATGTTAGCAAGGTTAAGTTTTACAGATTTTGATGGACAAGAGTTTATGAAAAATATTGATGAAACAAAAAAAATTGATGAAAATTTAATTAATAAGTTTGCACCAAAAGTAGTTGAAGGTGTAAATAAACTAAAGAATTGGTCAGAAAACTTATAAAATCACTCTGTACACCTATGATTATTTTTTGTTAGAATAAACTTATAAAAATAACGACATATAAATATAGAGGGGTAAATAATGAAAAAAACAATCACATCTCTATCAAGTGCTTTACTGATTTTATTTGCATCATTGTCTTTGACAACTGTTGCTAAATCAGCTGAGTTCTTTACGATAGGAACTGGCGGGCCTACAGGAGTATATTTCCAAACAGGGAACGCTATATGTAAAATGCTTCACAAATCAGCAATTAGCGCTGAACATGGTAGAAAAAAAGGTACAGCTAAAGCTTATAGATGTACTGCTCCATCAACTGGTGGATCTAACTACAATATTGGTCAGATAGCAGCTGGAGAATTCCAATTTGGTGTAGCACAATCAGACTGGCAGTATCATGCTGTTAATGGATCTAGTAAATGGGAAGGAAAACAATTTAGTAATTTAAGAGCAGTGTTTTCAGTTCACAATGAACCTTTTCAAATTTGGGCTAGAAAAAAAGCAAGAATCAAAGATTTTGCAGATTTAGAGGGAAAAGTTGTTAATATTGGTAATCCTGGTTCAGGTCAAAGAGGAACTATGGAAGAATTGATGAAAGCAATGGGTGTTGATAATAGTTTCTTTAAATCAACAACTGAACTTACTTCTTCTGAACAAGTTAAAGCGCTATGTGATGGAAAAATAGATGCATTTGGTTATTCTGTTGGATTTCCAAATGGTGCTATGGAACAAGCAGCAACATGTGGAGCTAAAGCTTCTCCAATTAATTTAACAGGTTCTGAGGTTCAAGGTTTAATTGATGGTGCAGATTATTATGCACAAGCAGTAATACCTAAAGGAACTTACACAGGTCAGAAAAAAGATGCTACAACTTTTGGTGTAAAAGCTACTGTTGTTACTTCAGCAGATGTTTCTGAAGAGCTTGTTTATTTAGTTACAAAAGCTGTAATGGAAAATTTTGATGATTTCAAAAAACAACATCCAGCATTTGGTTTCTTGGAAAAGAAAAACATGATTAAAGATGGTTTATCTGCCCCATTACACCCAGGAGCAATAAAATACTATAAAGAAGCTGGATTAATGTAATCCAATTTTTATTAATCAAAAAGGCCTGGTAATTTTTACCGGGCCTTTTTTTTATGGTATGAATAATTTTAATGAGCGACTCAATCAGTAGTAAAATTAAAAATAAAATAAGCGAAGACTTATCACCAACTAGAAATATTACTGGTTTTCATTTGAAAATTGTTTCAGCAATAGCAATTATTTGGTCATTATTTCAACTTTGGTACGCTTCACCATTTCCATTTATGTTAAATTTTGGAATGTTTAAGGGATTGCCAGCAAGGGCAATTCATTTAGGTTTTGCTTTAACTTTAGCTTTTTTAATTTATCCAATATCTAAAGGTAAGAAAATTTCATTTTTTGATGTTTTGATCAGTTTTATGGGCGCGATTTCGTGTCTTTATATTTATTTTTTTTATGATCAGTTAGTTGAAAGAGGGGGTGTTCTTTTAAATCTGAAGATATCAGAAACATTAAATTTTCCGTTAGAATTGATTTTAGGAGGATGTGGAATTTTAATTCTTTTAGAGGCTACCAGAAGAGCAATTGGTTTACCTTTAGTAATTATTGCTAGTTGTTTTCTGTTATTTTCATACTTTGGAAGGTATGCGCCTGAAATAATATCCCATGGCGGTTTATCTTTAAATAGACTTGTAGGCTTCCAGTGGCTCGATCAAGAAGCAATTTTTGGAATTCCAATTGGGGTATCAGTAGATTTTATTTTCTTATTTGTTTTATTTGGTGCTTTGCTTGAAACTGCTGGTGGTGGAAAATATTTTTTAGATCTCGCTTTTGCAATGGTTGGAAAAATGAGAGGAGGTCCTGCAAAAGCAGCAATATTAGGTTCAGGTATGACTGGATTAATTTCAGGATCTTCAATTGCAAATACGGTTACGACTGGAACATTTACAATTCCAATTATGAAAAAAACAGGTTTTTCAAAAGAAAAAGCTGGCGCTATTGAAGTCTCTTCCTCTGTAAATGGTCAGATTATGCCACCTGTTATGGGAGCTGCAGCATTTGTGATGGCAAGTTTTATTGGAGTAACTTACTTTGAAATTGTTAAACACGCTTTTTTGCCAGCAATTATTTCTTATATAGCATTATTTTATATTTCACATTTAGAAGCTTTAAAATTGAACCTTAAGGGAATGGACGACGCAGATGTTCCTCATTTAAAAAAAACATTTTTATCTGGTGTACATTATTTAATTCCAATATTTGTTTTAATTTATACTTTGGTTTACTTAAGATTTACTGCCTCATACTCAATCTTTTACGCAACGATTACTTTGGTTTTGGTAAATCTAATTAATTTGTTAATTAAAAACGAAATTAAACAGGATGCTCTTAAAGAATGGTTTAATCAGACAATAGTTGGTTTTGAAAAAGGTGCTCTGAATATGGTTGCTGTTGGAATAGCAATTGCAACTGCAGGAATTATTGTTGGTGCAGTTGGATCTACAGGTTTAAGCACAAATTTAATAATAGTTATAGAATCTATAGCTAAAGATAACGTTACTATTTTATTATTTTTAACAATTATTTTGTGTTTACTTTTAGGAATGGGTTTACCAACAACTGCAAATTATGTTGTTGTTGCCTCTTTAATGGCCACCGTTTTAGTAGACGTTGGAAATGCATCAGGTTTTATTTTTCCTTTAATTGCAGTTCATTTATTTGTCTTCTATTTTGGCTTAATGGCTGATGTAACGCCGCCTGTAGGACTTGCCTCTTATGCAGCCGCAGGAATATCTGGCGGAGATCCATTAAGAACAGGAGTGCAAGCTTTTTGGTATAGTTTAAGAACAGGAATTTTGCCGATTGTATTCTTATTTAATCATGAACTTTTACTTATTGGTATTGAAAATATTTGGCATGGATTGATTGTAATTATAACTTCTTTAATTGGTATTTTAGTTTTTACTTCAGCCACTCAAGGCTGGTTTGTTAATAAACTTAAATGGTATGAAATAATTATTTTTTTAGTAATTTCTATTTCTTTGTTATCACCTGACTTTGTTTTAAACAAATTTTATCCAAAATATAATTATGAAGATATTACTAAAATTAATTTAATAAAACTAGACTCAACAAAAGAAATTCAAATTAAAATAACAAGGCCTAGTTTATACGGAGAAAGGTACAAGTTATTTGTGGTATCAAAAAATACTTTTGAAGATAAATTTACTTTAGAGGACTATGGAATTACATTAATGAAACAAGATGATAGAATTATTGTTGATAATTTAAAATGGAATGGAGAAGCAAAAAAAAGTGGTTTTGAAATGGGAGACTATATAAGTGAATTTAAAATTGAAAATTCAGATAGACCATCAAAAAATATTGTTTATCCTATAGCAATATTATTGTTAGTAGTATTTGGCTATTTTAACTTCAAAAGAAAAGAGTAAAATTACCCACCAGGTCCTAAATTAGAGGGCTTTATTTTAATAATTTTCCATACTCCAGATGCAGAAGTAATTATTTTATCATTACACTTTAGCTCGCAAAATAAAAAGACAAGAGTATTTGTTTTTTTTAAAATTTTAGTATGTCCGACAATTTCATCTCCAATTTTTGAGGCACCTATAAATTTTATATCTAAAGAGATAGTTACGCAGGGTGCATTTCCTGCAGCTCGATGTGCAGCTGTTCCCGCTCCTGCATCTATTAATGCAGATAAATAGCCTCCGTGAGTTATTCCTGCAGCATTTAAATGGTTTTCACTAATTTTAGACTTAAATTCGTATTCAGTCTCTGAAATAGACCTAAATAAAACACCCCCATTGTGTTTCATAAACCCAGGTTTAATACTTATTTGCTCAAATTCTTTGTTCATAATTTTTTATAATACATAAGTTAAAATTAATAAAATAATTAAAATAATTATAAAAAAATAAATTACTGATTTTTGTAAAGATGCTTTTAAAAGCCAATTAAACATTTATATTTCCTTTTTGGTGGACCGCCCAGAACTCGAATCTGGAATCTCCCGGTTCGTAGCCGAGCGCCTTATCCAATTTGGCCAGCGGTCCCTTTTAATAATATATTCCATATATCAAAGTTTTTGATGTAATTTAACTTATAAAATATTATGTTAATTACTTTATGAGCAAAAACTCTAAAGATGTTGTAATTACTTCAGCACTAAGAACCCCAATTGGAAGATACAAAGGTTCGTTAAAAAATCTAAGCGCGTCAAAATTAGGATCTATAGCAATTAAAGAAGTAATTTATAAATCAAAATTAGATGCAGAGGAGATCGATGAAGTGATTATGGGACACGTTTTAACTTCTGGACTTGGTCAAAACCCAGCTAGACAAGCATCAATTGGTGCTGGAGTACCAGTTTCTAAACCTGCTCATATTATTAATCAGGTTTGTGGATCTGGATTAAGATCTATTGTTTCAGGATATCAATCAATTAGTTTAGGAGAAAATAAAATAGTCATTGCAGGTGGTCAAGAAAATATGTCTAGAGCAACTCATGCAATTTATTATAGAGAAGATAAAAAATTTTCTGAAAATAAATTAATAGATACAATGATAAAAGATGGTCTACTAGACTCATTTAATGATTATCATATGGGTGTTACTGCTGAGAATGTTGCAGAGAAGTATAAAATTTCAAGAGATGAACAAGATAATTTTTCTTTAAATTCTCAGAAAAAAACAGAAAAAGCTTATAGTGAAAATAAATTTCAGGATGAGCTGATAAAATTACAAATTGAAGATCGTGATAAAAAATTTATTTTTGAAAAAGATGAACATCCCAGAGAAAATTTAAGTATAGGTGATTTAAAAAAATTAAAAACAGTATTCAAAGAAAATGGGACTGTAACACCTGGAAATTCCTCAGGTATAAACGATGGTGCAGCTGCTTTGGTTTTAATGTCTAGAGAGCAATCAGAAAAAAAATCACTAGAGTCATTGGTTAAAATTGTATCTTGGGCTACTTGTGGGGTTGAACCTTCATTAATGGGACTTGGACCAATACCTTCAATACAAGAGGCTTTATCTAAAGCTAATTGGAAAGTTGATGATGTTGACTTATTTGAAATAAACGAAGCATTTGCAGCTCAAAGCATTGCGGTAATTAAAGAATTAAAAATACCAGAGCAAAAAGTTAATGTTAATGGAGGAGCAATTGCCTTAGGTCATCCGATTGGAGCTTCAGGGGCAAGAATTTTGGTTACTCTTATTCATGAAATGATTAGGCAAGATAAACGAAAAGGTTGTGCGGCACTCTGCATAGGTGGTGGTATGGGAATAGCTATGTGTATTGAGAGAAGCTAAAAAGCTTAATATTCATTTATTTATTTATTTTTTGTATAATAAAAATACAAGATTAACGAAAAAACCTTATTAATGTGATAAAATAAAATCCAATAATGTTTTTTTGGGTATATAAAACTTTTTAAATAATGAGCGAAAAATTACTTGTTCCTGACATTGGTGACTTTGAAAATGTTGAGGTTATAGAGATACTCGTAAAACCTGGTGATCAAATTAAAGAAAATGATCCAATAGTCACAATTGAAAGCGACAAATCAAGCGTTGAAATTCCTTCTACAATTGCTGGAAAAGTAGATAGTTTAGCAGTTAAAGTTGGTGATAAAGTTTCTAAAGGAGATTTATTGCTTAATCTTACATCATCATCAAAAACATCATCTGAAAGCACTCTTCCAAAAGATACAGAAAATATAATTAAACAAGCTGAAGAAGCAATAGCTGAAAAAAAAGAGGAAAAAAAAATTGTTAGTGAACCAGTAGTAGAGAAAAAACAATCTACAATCCAATTTGCTAATGGTTCTGATATTGACCCACTTGAAACTCAAGATTGGTTAGAATCTTTATCTGCAGTAATTTCTAAAGATGGAAATCAAAGAGCCCATTTTTTAATTAAAGAATTAATTAATAAAGCTTATCGTGAGGGAGCAAATATTCCTTATACTCAAAATACACCATATATTAATACAATACCTCCTGAGGCTGAAGTAAAGTCTAGTGGTGATCAAAATATTGAAAGAAGAATTAGATCGTTAATTAGATGGAATGCAGCGGCAATGGTAGTACGAGCAAATAAAAAATATCCTGAGCTTGGTGGACATATTGGTACATTTGCATCTGCTGCAACATTATACGATGTTGGTATGAACCATTTTTGGAGAGCAAAAAATAATAAATTTGGTGGAGATTTAATATATTTTCAAGGACATAGTGCTCCAGGAATGTATGCAAGAGCATTCTTAGAAGGCAGATTAAATGAGAAACAATTAGATAGCTTTAGACAAGAGGTAAACCCTGGAGGTCTATCGTCATATCCACACCCTTGGCTAATGCCAAAATTTTGGCAGTTTCCCACAGTATCTATGGGGCTAGGTCCCATGCTTGCTATATATCAAGCTAGGTACATGAAATATTTAATCAATAGAGGTTTGATTAAAGATGAAGGAAGAAAGGTGTGGGCTTTTTTAGGCGATGGGGAGATGGATGAGCCTGAGTCAATGGGAGCTATTGGATTAGCTGCTAGAGAAAATTTAGATAATTTAATATTTGTAATAAATTGTAATCTTCAAAGATTAGATGGTCCAGTTAGAGGTAATGGAAAAATTATTCAAGAGCTTGAAGGAAGTTTCAGAGGATCTGGCTGGAATGTAATTAAAGTTATTTGGGGTTCATATTGGGATTCATTGCTTGCTAATGATAAAACTGGTCACTTAATAAAAATTATGAACGAGACAGTAGATGGTGAGTACCAAGCAATGAAAGCAAGAGACGGTGCCTATGTAAGAGAAAAGTTTTTTGGAAAATCCCCTGAAACAGTTGAATTAGTTTCAAGTATGTCTGATAAAGATATATGGCGGTTAAATAGGGGCGGACATGATCCTCACAAAGTTTTTGCTGCATATGATAAAGCGACCAAACATCAGGGAAGCCCAACTGTGATAATTGCAAAAACTATAAAAGGTTATGGAATGGGAAAATCAGGAGAAAGTGTAAATACTACTCATCAAACAAAAAAATTAGATGTTGATGACTTGATGTACTATAGAGATCGATTTGATGTTCCATTAACAGATGAACAAGTGAAAAATATTGAATACTTTAGGCCTGACGAAAAATCTCCAGAAATAAAATATATAAAAGAAAAAAGAATTGAATTAGGTGGATATTTACCCGAACGTTCGACTTTTGCTAAACCAATCAAAGCACCCTCAAAAGATATTTTCGATTTCATGAAACTATCAACTGGTGAAAAAGAAATGTCTACTACTATGGCCTTAGTACGAATGTTGACAAATTTATTAAGGGATAAAAATATATCTCCTAGACTGGTTCCTATTATTCCTGACGAAGCAAGAACGTTTGGTATGGAAGGATTTTTTCAAAAAATAGGGATTTATGCTCATGAAGGACAAAAATATGAGCCTGAGGATGCAGCTCAATTAAGTTCTTATAGAGAAGATAAAAGTGGTCAAGTTTTAGAGGAAGGTATCAATGAAGCAGGTGCTATGTCTTCATGGATTGCTGCTGCCACTGCATATACTAATCATGATATCGAAATGATCCCAATTTATATTTTTTATTCAATGTTTGGTTTCCAAAGAGTAGGAGATCTAGCCTGGGCAGCTGGGGATAGTCAGGCTAGAGGATTTTTGGTAGGTGCCACAGCTGGAAGAACAACATTAGCTGGAGAGGGCTTACAACACCAGGATGGGCATAGTCATTTAATTGCATCAACTATTCCAAATTGTGTAACTTATGATCCTACATTTCATTATGAATTAGCGGTAATTTTTCGAGAAGGTTTAAGAAGAATGCATGAGAAAAATGAGAATGTTTTTTATTATATTACAACAATGAATGAAAATTATTCACACCCAGAAATGCCGAAAGATAAAAATTGTGAGGAAGGCATTTTAAAGGGCATGTATAAAATAAAAGAATTTAACAAATACAAAAAAACTAAAATCCAACTTTTAGGATCAGGAACAATCTTAAGGGAAATGATGTCTGCTGCTGAAATTTTACAAAATGATTATCAAATTGACAGTGAGATATGGAGTGTAACAAGTTTTAATGAATTAAGAAAAGATGGAATGGAGGTAGAAAGATATAATCTTTTGAATCCTGATAAAGAACCTAAAAAATCTTATGTTGAGCAATGCCTGGGCCAAACAGAGGGCCCGATTATGGCTGCATCTGATTATATGAGAATGAATTCAGATCAAATCAGATCTTATACTAATAAAAGTTTTTATTCATTAGGAGCGGATGGCTTTGGAAGAAGTGATACAAGAAAAAATTTAAGAAAATTTTTTGAAGTAGATAAAGAACATTTGGTTGCTTACGGTTTAAGTATTTTGGCAAAAGAACAGCTTATAACTTCTAAATATGCAAAAGATGCAATGAAGAAGTATAATATTGATAGCAACAAACCAATGCCAACAAAATTATAAATGTCAGAAACTGAGATTAAAGTACCTAATATTGGAGATTTTAAAGATGTTGAGGTTATTGAGGTATTAGTTGCTGAGGGTCAATCAATCAAGAAAAATGATGCTCTAATAACAATTGAGAGTGATAAATCTAGCGTAGAAATACCATCAAATTTAGAAGGTAAAATTAAAAATTTAAAAATAAAAGTAGGAGATAAAGTTTCTGAGGGTGACTTAATTTTAACTATAGATAGTAACTCTGAAGTTAAAAAGGAAGACATTGAAGAAAAACCAGAAATTGAAAAAGAGTTAAAAAAAAATGAGGAAATTAAACCTGAAATTCAAGAAAAAACTTTTTCTAAAAATAATATTTCAGACATTTCATCTGCAAGTCCAAAAGCTAGAAAATTTGCTAGAGAACTTGGTGTAAATATTAATCAAGTAGTTGGAAGTCAAAAAGATGGTAGAGTTATTGAAGATGATATTAAAAAATTTGTTTCATCTAATTCAAAAAACAACGTTGTAGTAAATGCTAGTAAACCAGATAAAATTAAAAACGAATTTGAACATTCTGATTTTGGTGAAATAGAAATTAAAGACATACCAAGAGTAAAAAAATTATCATCAAAATATCTTACAAATTCATGGAAAACAATTCCCCATGTTACAAATCATGATGAAGCCGACATAACGGAGATGGAAAGTTTTAGAAGTTCATTAACAGACATGTATACTGGAGAAAAAATTAAAATTACACCTCTAGCATTTATAATAAAAGCCTTAGTTGCGTCTCTTAAGAAATTTCCTAGTTTTAATTCTTCTATCGACGAAATTGAGACTGGAAAAATGACTTTAAAAAAATATTACCATATTGGGATAGCAGTTGATACTCCAAATGGATTAATGGTTCCAAAAATAAGAAATGCAAATAACAAAAAAATTTCTCTGATAAGTAAAGAATTAAAAGAAGTAAGCGAACTTTGTAGAAATTTAAAAATTGACAAAAAAGAATTGTTTGGTGGCTCGATGACGATTACGAGTTTAGGTGGTATAGGAGGTTCATTTTTTACTCCTATAATTAATTATCCTGAAGTAGCTATATTAGGAGTAGGAAGATCAGAAAAAAAACAAATTTTTATGAATGGGAAGTTTCAAACCAGGACTATGCTGCCAATTTCTTTATCTTATGATCACAGAATAATTGATGGTGCTGAAGCAGCTAGGTTTAATAATGATCTAAAAGAAAACTTAGGCAAAAATTTTGCTTACAAACTAGCCGTCTAATTAAAAATGAGTAAATCTATATCATTATTTAGTGCCTTATTGTGTACTTTCATTTGGGGAACAACTTTTATTGCTCAAGATACGGGCATGGATAATATTGGCCCTTTTACATTTAATGCTGTGAGGTTTTTTGTAGGTTTTTTAGCCATAATTCCACTTATGATTTTATTTGAATTAAAAAATTTTAAATCAGAATTTAAATTAGATAAAAAAACTTTCATAATTTATTCATTATTAATTGGAATTTCTTTATTCTTAGGCTCAGCACTACAACAAGTTGCTTTACTTTATACAGATGTTGCAAATGCTGCTTTTTTTACAATTTTTTATGTGCCAATGGTGCCGATTATCATTTTTTTGTATGGTAAAAAATCAATGCATTGGAGTGTATGGCCTTCTGTAGTTCTATGTTTAATTGGAGGATATTTGTTAACAAATTTTCATGATGCAACAGTAAGATTGGGAGATACTTTGGTTGTTCTTGGAGCTTTATTTTGGAGCACTCATATCATTTTTACTGGGATCATTATAACTAAATATAATCTTCCACTTACCTTAGGAGCTGTGCAGACTTTAATTGTGGCTATTTTTTCATTTATAATTGGCATTATTTATGAAGAATTTATTTTAAATAATATTTTCAAAGAAATTTATTCAATTTTATACGCTGGGATATTATCTGGTGGATTTGCATTTGTTCTACAAATTTATGCACAGAGAAATATTACACCCGCACCAGCAGCCATTATATTTTCACTTGAAGGAGTATTTGCTACGGTAGCTGCTTGGTTTATTTTAAATCAAATTCTAGATATTAATAATCTGCTTGGATGTTTTTTTATTCTATGTGGAGTTCTTTTATCTCAATTGCTACCTTTAGTTAAAAAAAAATATATTTAATAAATTAAATTAAATAAAATTAAGGCAATTACAATTCTATAAATTACAAAAGCATTCATTGAAAATTTATTTATATAAATTAAAAAGAATTTTACTGTTAAGAAAGAAAAAATAAAAGAAGATATAATCGCGATAAAAA
>CACHQB010000009.1 GCA_902581925.1 uncultured Pelagibacteraceae bacterium
ATATTATTAACAAGTTATTCTTCATTGAAAAATCAAGATAATTTCCTGTTAATTTATTATCAATATAATCTACTTCAACATTTTTAGAAAAAATAGTGTCATATGTAACAGTATTATATTTTCCAAAATCAGATGAAATTATAATTATTTCATTCTTTTTTATTAGCTTTATATAAGCGGTTACATTTTTCAGAAAAATAATATCACTATTATTTATGTCTATTTCGCCTTCATCTGCAGTTATAATATACTCATTCCCTTTTAAATCTTTTGAGGAGTATTTTATATCTTTGATTATATTTGAATTTACAAAATCTTTTTCAGTAATTTCTAAATTTTTTTCAATTATCTGATCTTTAGGTAACTTAGAATAAATTATTAACAAAATTATAAAAAATAAGAATACAATTGCAAAACCTTTAAAGGTAAAAATTTTCATTAATATATACTTGATTGCAATAAAGTATGAATATGAAGTATTCCTATTGTTTTTTTCTTATTTCTTTTATCGTGAACACACAGAGAAGTAATTTTTTTTTCACTCATCATACTGAGAGCTTTTACAGCAAGTGAGTTTTTTTCTATGCTTATAGGATTTTTTGTCATTATTTGATTTACAGACATTTGAGTGAGAGTTTCTTTTTTTTCATTAAATCTTCTTATCTGACCGTCAGTAATTATACCTTTTGTTTGTTTTTTTTTATCTTGTATTAATAAAAAACCTAATTTCTTTTTTGTTAAAATCTTTAGTGCTGTTTTCATATTTAAATTTTCTTGCACAAAAGGTATTTTATTTCCAATCAACATTATATCTTCAACTGTTCTTAATTGAGCTCCAAGATTCCCAGCTGGATGTAGCTCTTTAAAGTCAAGTTTTCCAAATTTTTTAAATTTCATAACAGTTATAGCCAGCGCATCTCCAAGAGCTAATTGCGATGTTGTACTTGCAGTTGGAATTATTTCTCCTGCTTCAACTACTTCAGGAATTAAAAGTTTAATATCAGATGCTTTATATAAAATTGATTCTTTTTTCGAAACGATTCCAATTAGCAAGATTTTGTTTCTATTAGCGTATTGTATTATATTTTTAAGTTCGGATGTTTTACCTGAATAACTTAATAATATTAATATATCATTTTTTGATATCATGCCGAGATCACCATGGGATGCTTCACTTGCAGAAATACTAAATGATGGAGTACCAACTGATGCCAAAGTGGCGGAAATTTTAGAGGCGATTAATCCACTTTTTCCAACACCACATAAAATTACTTTTGATTGACACTTTGCTATTTTAATAACTGCATCACAGAATGATTTATTTAAATTTTTTTTTAAATTTTGAAGAGCTTTTATTTCTAAATTTATTACATTATTTGCAGTGGAGATAAATTTTTTATTTTTCATTAATGTGACCAAATATCATCCTTAAACTCTGCTAAATCAAGTTCGATTCTTGTTTTCAAAAACTTTAAACAATCTTTATAAAGCTTAACTCTATTTTCTCTCTCAAGTATTTTATTTAATTCTTCATGAATTTTATGAAGATAAATAACATCATTTGCTGCATATTTAAGTTGGCCGCTTGAAAGTTCGCCACCAAAATCTGAAGTTTGAAATTGTTTACTTATATCAACGTTAGCAAATTCTTTAATTAAAGTTTTTAAAGAATGATTGTCACTAAAAGTCCGTGCAAGTTTAGATTGTATCTTAGTGCATTCAATATTACTTACATCAGTTTTCAAGTAATATTTTATATGGGCTAAGTCACTTCTAGCGTAGTGGAAGATCTTTTTTGTATTTTCATCTTTTAATATCTTAATTAAATTAGGAGCATTATAATTATTTCTATCAAATTGCACTAAATGAGCATTCGAATTACCTGTAGAGATTTGAATTAAACATAGCGGATCACGTCTGACATTTAGACCCATAAACTCACAATCGATTGCTAATAAGTTGCTCAATGATAAATTCTCAGGTATATCCCCTTTATAAAGCTGAATATTATTGCTCATTTAGAACATATATATATGAAAGCAAAAAATTGTCTATGAAAGCTAAAAATATTTTAATTTTTGGATGCTCAGGTCAAGTAGGACGGTCTATTTGTAGAAAGCTGACCAAGGATAACTATACTGTAACTGCGGTAACTAGAAATATTCACCAAAAAGGCATTGTTCTTAAAACTCTTGGTAATGCTGGTTTTATTAATATTGTTGAAGCCAATATATTTGATGAACACAAAATTAGAGGGCTTTTTAAAAAGGCAGATATTTGTATAAATCTAGTTGGGATTTTATTTCAGCAAAAAAAAGGTAATACATTTAAAAATATCCATACTGTTTTCCCATCAATTTTAGCTAAGCTTTGTAAAGAATATAACCTTAGACATTTTATTCACTTATCAGCACTAGGAGTTAACGATGCAGTCGACTCTGATTACGCTAAAAGTAAACTTGATGGAGAGAATGAAATATTAAGAAACTTTCCTCTAGCAACAATTTTTAGACCTTCGATTGTTTATGGCGTAGAGGATGGATTTACGAACTCTCAACTAAATTTATTAAATAGACTTCCTGTATTTCCTCTTTTTTTCGGAGGAAATACTAAATTCGCCCCTATACACTGTTCAGATTTGACTGATACAATTCATCATGTGATTTCAAATAATATTAACTCTAAAATTATAGAATGTGTGGGACCAGAAATAATTACTTTCAAAGAGATATTGCAAAGGTTATTGAGTCTTATTGGAAAAAAAAGAATTTTGCTTCCTTTTCCTTTGAAATTAGCAGAATTGTCGGCGAGTTTTTTTGAGATATTACCGAAGCCTTTACTCACAAGGGACCAGTTAAGACTCTTAAAATACGATAATATTGCATCAGGAAAATATAAAACTAATTCGGATATTGGAATGCCAAGTAAAAGATATTTTAATGATGAGGTTAAAAAGTATTGTTATATGTGGAGGGAGGGTGGACAGTTTTCTACAGAAAAGTATACTTCAAATAATGATCTAGATAACAAAACTATCCAGAATTAAGCAGATTTAATTTTTTTCTCTATAAATTCTGGAACCTCTTCTTTTTCGGTAACATCTTCTTTTTTACCTTTAGGTTGGTAAGCATATAAAAGATGCAATTTACAATAAGAAAAATCTTTTAAGGATGATCTTCCACAAAAATAAAATGACTTTTCGTCAGGATGACCAATTGGCCATTTACAAGAATTCTCATCAAGCTCTTCTAGTTGTTTAGGATTTTCTGGCTCAAAATCTTTTTCGATTATTAAAGACTTAAATTTACTTTTTCTTCCTCTTTTTATTTTTATATTTTTTCCTTCAACTGAGTTATCAAAACTTTGACTTGAAGTTGCTGTTCTAGTTTTTATTTTTGCTGATAAGTTCAGTCTATGAGCTTTTCCAATAACCGCATTTCTGCTTATGCCACCGATTATTTCAGCAATTTGACTAGCAGTATTACCTTTTCCCCAAAGTTCTTTTAACTTTGTAACTTTTTCATCAGTCCAGCTCATAATCAATATATTGTATCCAGTTTATATAAAACAACAATATACTGATATAAAATTAAATTAAACAATCAAAAAATGAGAGTTATCAACATTTATTAACTATATTAAGTTTATGTAAATTTTCAATCCTAACTTGTATTAATAATTAAAGTTTATAAAACAATTTAAATTTATGAGTTATTTAGCAAAAAATTATAACAGAAAAAAAATTTCCTTTAAATATGGCAAAGGTAGTTATTTATATTCCACAGATAAAAAAAAATATTTAGATTTTGTTCAGGGAATAGCGGTAAATTCTTTAGGCCATGCACATCCAAAATTAGTAAAAACTATAAAAGATCAATCAAAAAAATTGTGGCATGTATCTAATGCATTTCAAATTCCAGAGGGAGAAACATTAGCTAGAAAATTATGTAAAAAAACTTTTGCTGATTATGTAATGTTTCAAAACAGTGGAGCTGAAGCTACTGAAGCAGCAATTAAAGCTGCTAGAAGGTATTTTTATTCAATAGGCAAACCAAATAAAAATAGAATTTTATGCATCAAAAATTCTTTCCATGGAAGAACTTTAGCAGCAATTTTTGCCAGTGGATCAAAGAAAATGACAGAGGGATTTGGTCCAAAAGTAACTGGATTTGATCACTTTAGTTTTGGAGATCATAATTCTCTCAAAAAGAAAATTAAAAAAAACACAGCTGCAATTATGGTTGAAACAATTATGGGTGAAGGGGGTATAAAAGTTATTCCTGATTGGTGCTTAAAAGAATTAAGAGCATTATGTAATAAGAAAAAAATACTTTTAATCCTTGATGAAGTTCAATGCGGAATAGGAAGATCTGGTGATTTCTTTGCTTTTGAAAAATCTAAAGTAAAACCTGATATTGTACCAATTGCAAAAGGAATAGGCGGAGGATTTCCTATTGGAGCGGTGTTAATGAATAAAAAAGTTGCGTCGGGTATGACACCAGGTACACATGGATCAACATTTGGAGGAAATCCTTTGGCTATGGCTATTGGAAACTCTGTAATGGATATTATATCAAATAAAAAATTTTTAGATAATGTAAAAATTCTATCGAAATATTTTTTACTTAAATTAAATAAAGTTCAGAAAAAATATCCAAATTTAATTAAGCAAATAAGAGGAAGAGGTTTTTTGATTGGAATACAGTTATATAAAAATCAAACTAAATTCATTAAAAAATTAATGGATAATCAGTTGTTGACTATTCGAGCAGCTGAAAATGTTGTTCGTATTTTACCTCCATTGAATGTCAAAAAAAATGAATTAGATTTAGCGATAAAAATTATTGAAAAGGTCTGTTCACAGATAAAATGATATGAAACATTTCATTAATTTAAAAGATATACCTGCAAAAGATCTTAGAAAGATTATTACCGATGCTAAGAAAAGAAAAAGTTTAAGAAAAAAACTAAGTACATTAGAGGCTGATAAGGGATCGCCCCTAAAAGGAAAATTATTAATCCAAATGTTTGAAAAATCTAGTTTGAGAACAAGATTAAGCTTTTATTTAGCTATTAAACAATTAGGCGGTGGTACTTTGACTTTGAGATCTAATGAGCTTCATTTGGGTCAAGGTGGAGAGAGCATTGCTGATACGGCCAAAATTCTTTCGACCTATGGTGATGGATTTATGCTTAGAACTGATAGTGATAAAAAAGTTGAAAATTTTGAAAAATATTTATCTATACCCATAATTAATGGCTTAAGTCCTTCATCTCATCCAACACAAGTTTTATCAGATGTTTTTACTGTTGAGGAAATAATGAAAAAACCTATTTCAAATTTAAATATTTCTTGGATTGGTGACTCAAATAACGTTTTGGATAGTTTAATAGCTGCATCAGTAAAATTTTCTTTCAAGTTAAGTATTGGTTGTCCAAAAAAATTTGAACCAGGAAAAGAAGTTAGAACTTGGGTCAAAAAAAATAATAAAAAAATTTATATTTATAATGATGCAAAAAAAGCAGTGTCTAATGCAGATGTAATTTTTTCTGATAAAGTTATTTCTTTAAATGACAAAGTTAATAAGAAGAAAAAAATTAAAGCATTTAAAAATTTTAAAATTGATAGAAAATTAATGAGTTATGCAAAAAAAAATTGCATTTTTTTACATTGTTTACCTAGAGGAGACGAAGTGAGTGATGATGTTTTCTTGGGAAAAAAATCTCACGTATGGCAACAAGCACTCAATAGAGTTCATGTTCAAAAAAGTATTTTATTATATTGTTTTGGAAAATTAAGGTAGCGGCAAAGGGCTGTCTGAATTATCATTCAAATATTTTATTACTGAAGCTCTATCTTTTTCTTTTCTAAGACCTGCGTATGCCATTTTTGTTCCCTTTATCCATTTAGCGGGTTTAATTAAAAATCCGTTCAGTTCTTCAAAAGTCCAATTCTTATCATATGCTGCTAGCGCTTTGGAATATTTATAGTCTTCAATCGCTCCAACTTTTCTTCCTACAACATTATACAGAGCTGGACCAATAGCATTCTTTCCTCCTTTAACAATTGAATGACAAGCTGCACATTTTTTAAAAACTTTTTCACCATGCGCAATATCTCCCATTGCCATCAATGCTGATATATCAATTTTATCTGACGCCGTACTTGAGCTAGTTGTGGATACAGTAGTGGCAGCTTCTACTTCAACTGAATAACCAGGTGTTTTAGGTTTTTCTACGTGGAATATAACATCAGATAATTTTCCAATACCGATAACAAGCAAAGCAACCATTAAAACTGCAGCAACTATTTTATTTATTTCGAAAGAATCCATTTTTTCTAAATTTTGTAGTGAACGTATAACATGATAAATTAAAAAAAAGCTAAAATTTAATGTATAAATTTGCCTCTATAGTTATTTAATGAGTATAATAATTTGAAAATATAATGAAAACTTTAGTAATAATACCCTCTAGGATGTCTGCGACTAGGCTGCCAGGCAAACCTTTGTTAAAAATAAATGGTTTATCAATTATTTCACACGTATCTAAAAAAGCAGAAGAGGCCAATATTGGAGATGTGATTGTAGCCACAGAGGATCAGGAAATTATTGATGATGTTAAAGGAAATGGTTTCAATGCTATTTTAACTAGCAACAAACACAAGACAGGTACTGATAGAATTCATGAAGCACTTAAAAAATCAAATATTAGAGATGTTGATTTCATTATGAATTTACAAGGTGATGAACCAGCAATCGACACTCAAGATATAATAAGCTTAAAAGAAAAAATGGTTCAAAATCCCTCTAATATAGGAACTCTTGCTGCAAAAATAAAAGATAATAAAAGCTTTAATAATGAAAATATTGTTAAGGTCATTACTGAAAATACTCTTTTAGAGGGCAATTTTCCAAGGTGTATATCTTTTTTAAGAAAGTCTGAAAGGATGGATAATATTTATCATCATATCGGTGTTTATTGTTATTCAAAAGATTCACTTGAAAAATTTGTTCAACTCAGTCGATCAAAAAATGAAATAGAAAATAGGTTAGAGCAATTAAGAGCATTAGACAATGATATTGATATAAATGTTTCGCTTGCTAAATCATCTCCAATAGGAGTAGATACTAAGGAAGATTATCTAGCCTTGAAAAAAATAATGGAATATAAGAATTGATGAGTAAAATTTATTTTCAAGGAACCTTTGGTGCATATTCTCATTTGGCGGCTCTTTCAATCGATCCTAAAGCTGAAATCTTGCCATGTAAAACTTTTGATGATTGTTTTAACAAAGCATCTGAAGAACCTGAGAGCAGAATAATAATTCCAGAGTCAAATAGAATTACTGGTAACATTGGTATAGAATATTTAATATTTAAACATAGACTTAATATTTACAAAGAGCATTTTCAAAAAATTGAACACAACCTATTAGGAAAACCCGGTGCTAAATTAAAAGATATTAAAGAAGTATACTCACACGCACAAGGTTTATCTCAGTGTTCAAAATTTATAAAAGAAAATAATTTAGTTGAGCATATTAGAGCAGATACGGCTGGCTCTGCTGAAATGATTTCCAAATCAAAAGATGTTAAGCAATCAGCTATAGCATCCTCATTAAGCGCTGAAATTTATGGATTAGAAATAATTAAAAAAAATATAGAAAACGAAAGTGGAAATTTGACAAGATTTTTGGTTATGGGAAAAAATATTTCTCAACCAGAATTTAAAGATAAAACTTACATAACCTCTTTTTTATTTAAATTGAAAAGTAAGCCAGCTGCCCTCTATCAATCACTAGGAGGTTTTGCTATTAATGGTGTTAATTTAACTAAACTGCAAAGTTATCCAGAAAAAAATAGTTTTGACTCTTATTTTTTCTTATGTGATTTGGATGGACACATAGAAGATCCAAAAGTTCAGAAATCTCTTGAAGAGCTAGGCCTACATTGTGAGGATTTTCACGTTCTAGGTGTTTTCGAAGCAGATAACTTGAGACAAAAAAAATAAGAATCTTTTCTTGTAGATTGGAAATTTTAACTGCTATAATGGTTTTGGAGGCTAGAGGTGGATGCTGCTTGAACTCGACCAGATCTTAACGGAAGCAGTCGTAGAGACAGTTATTCAGGTTCTAGTCTCCTTATGTATATATGAATAATAACTCAAAAGTATTAGCATTAAAATATAGACCACAAACTTTTGATGATCTTATTGGTCAAGAGGTTGTTGCAGAAACTATTACTAATTCGATTAAAGCCAACAAAATACCTAATGCATATTTGTTCACTGGAATAAGGGGAATAGGAAAAACCACAACAGCACGAATTGTTGCAAAAGCACTTAATTGTTCAAATGGTATCGATAATTTATGTAAAGAAAACTTTTGTGAAAGCTGTAAATCAATAAGTGAGTCTGGTCATATAGATGTGCTTGAAATGGATGCAGCAAGCAAAACAGGTGTAGATGACGTAAGAGATTTAATCGAATTTTCAAGATATGGGCCGACTTCGTCTAAATATAAAATTTTCATTATTGATGAAGTTCATATGTTAAGCAAACAAGCATTTAATGCTTTGTTAAAAACTTTAGAGGAACCACCGGAATATTTAAAATTTATTTTTGCAACTACAGAAATTAAAAAAATTCCAATTACAGTAGTATCTAGATGTCAAAGATTTGATCTATCAAGAATTAAATCTTCAGAATTATTGGAATTTATTAAAAAAATTAAGGACAAGGAAAATGGAAAAATAAGCGACGATGCTTTGAAGCTTATAGTAAAAATTTCTGAGGGTTCTGTTAGAGATTCTTTATCGTTACTTGATAGGGCACTATTAAGTTTGGATGAAGGAAAAGAATTAGACTTAAATTCAGCCCAGAAAATTTTTGGGTATTTTGATAAATCTCAATTAATCGATTTGTTTGAGTTAATTTTAAAAGGTGAAGAAAAAAAAGTAATAAGTATTTATAGAAAAATTTATGACCAAGGTGTTGAACCAAAGGTTTTTATTAATGATTTCTTAGAGTTACTTTATTACTTTAAAAATATTAATTCTTTAACTTTAGAAAGTACAAACTTTTCATTAAATGATGATGAATTTTCTAAAATTAAAAATTTATCAAATCAAATAGATTCAGAGGTATTAATATTATTTTGGCAATTTGCCATCTCTTCTCTCGAAGAGATAGACATAGTATCCAATCAACACCTTTCAATTGAGATGTTCTTAATAAGACTAATGCATTTAAGTTCTGTAAAATCTGAAAATAAAGTTGAAAATGGTGAGGCTCACATTAAGAGTGAAAATTTTGTAAAGAATACAGAAACTGAATTAACTTCTAAAACAATAAATCAAATTAAGAATGTTGCACAGGAAGAAAAAACCAAACCAGAAGTTCAGACAGAAATTAAAGCAGAACATAAAATTAACATAAATGCATTTGAAGATTTAATCGAAATCTGTTTAAAAAAAAAGGAAATCAAACTAAAATATGAGTTAGAAAAAAATGTTAATCTTGTAAAATTTGAAAAAAATAGAATTGAAATATCTTTTAATGAAAGTTTAGACAAAGATTTTGTAAAAGATTTATCATCAAAACTTTTTGAGTGGACTGGTGAAAGATGGATTATTACATTTAGTAAATTGAAGGGGCAAATGTCAGTAAAAGACAAACAAAAAAATGTTAAAAAAGAATTAATAGATGAAATGAAAAATTCTGAAATATTTAAAAGTGTGATGGATAAATTTCCTGATGCTGAATTAATTGACGTAAATTCAAACAAAGATGGAGTTGATAATGACTGATTTTAGTAAAATATTAGATAAAGCAAAAGAACTTGAGGCAAAAATGAAAGAAAGCCAACAAAAGATCAAGGAAATTAGAGTTGAAGGAGTCTCTGGATCAAATTCTGTAAAGATAATCTTGGATGGAGAAGGAGAGATGCAAACAATAAAGTTGTCTGACGAAATTATGAAAGAGGACAAAACCATAATTGAAGATTTAATTGTTGCAGCACATACCAGTGCTAAATCTCAACTTAAATCAAAAACAACTGAGGAAATTTCAAAAGCAACTGGAGGCTTTGGAATTCCTGGATTTAAATGGCCTTTATAATAGATGCAAAACATCAGCGAGATAGAAGAATTAATAAAATTAATTTCAAAACTCCCTGGCTTAGGGCCCAAATCAGCAAAAAGAATTGTTTTAAAATTAATTAATAATCGTGACGAACTTGTAAAACCTATGGCGAATACTTTAGCGCAAGTTTACAAAAATGTAGTTAGATGCAATTCATGTGGTGCATTAAAGTCGAATTCAAATGGATGTCTAAATTGTGAGAATACGAAAGGAAAATATAATAAAATTTGTGTAGTAGAGGACATCGCAGACCAATGGTCGATTGAAAATTCAAATATCTTTCAGGGCTATTTTCATATTTTGGGTGGAACGATTTCTTCAGTTGGTCAAAGAAAAGAAGATTTATTAATTAACTCATTAGTTGAAAGAGTTAATAGAGATAAAATTGAGGAAGTAATTCTTGCAACTAGTGCAACTGTTGAAGGTCAAACAACTGCATATTATATCCAAGATAGTTTAAAAAATACAAATGTTAAAGTTACTAAATTAGCTCAAGGCTTACCTGTCGGAGGGGAGATCGATAGTTTAGACGATGGGACTCTTTTTTCTGCTTTTAAAAATAGATCTAATTTAGTTTCGAACTCAGATTAGATTTTTTATTTATCCTATTTAAATGAAGTAATGGCTCAGTATAACCTGATGGTTGCTCTTTACCTTTAAACACTAAATCACACGCAGTTTGAAATGCTATAGAGTTTTCATAATCACTACTCATTTTAACATATAGCGGATCATCTTTGTTCTGATCATCTACTATTTTGGCCATCTCTTTCATTATTTCAGTTACTTGTATTTTTGTTGTAATTCCATGATGAATCCAATTGGCTATATGTTGTGAGGAGATTCTTAGTGTTGCCCTATCTTCCATCAAGCCTATATTGTTAATATCGGGCACTTTAGAACAACCTACACCCTGATCGACCCATCTTACCACATAACCTAATAAGGTTTGTGCAGAATTAGAAATTTCTTTGTTTATATCTTCTACAGACCAATTAGGTCTATCTGCTATTGGTATAGTTAAGAGATCATCAAGCTTAGCCGGTTCTCTATCAATTATTTTTTTTTGTTCATTAAAAATATTTATTTCATGATAATGTAAAGCATGTAATGCAGCTGCTGTTGGAGAAGGAACCCATGCGCAGTTTGCACCTGCTTTTAAGTGTCCTGTTTTTTGCTCCATCATATCTTTCATTTTGTCTGGCATTGCCCACATTCCTTTTCCAATTTGAGCTTTACCGGAAAACCCACAACTTAAACCAATATCAACATTATTGTTTTCGTAAGCAGTGATCCATTTTGATGATTTCATATCACCTTTTTTAATCATAGGACCGGCCTCCATTGATGTATGCATTTCGTCACCAGTTCTATCCAGGAAGCCTGTGTTTATAAAAAAAACTCTATTTTTAAGACTTCTAATACACTCTTTTAAATTTACTGATGTTCGTCTTTCTTCATCCATAATACCAATCTTACAAGTGTATTTAGGTAAATTTAGAACTTCTTCAACTTTAGAAAAAATTAAATCTGTAAATGCCGTTTCGTCTGGACCATGCATTTTAGGTTTTACAATATAAATTGATCCAGTTCTTGAATTATTTTTGTTTTTAATATCATGAAGCGCTGCTGCTGTAGTTATAAATGCATCCATTATACCCTCTGGTATTTCACTTCCATCTCTTAATAAAATTGAAGAGTTTGTCATTAAATGACCAACGTTTCTTACAAGTAATAGACTTCTACCATGCAACTTTAAACCTTTGCCATCTTTTGAGATATAGCTTCTATGTGGATTTAATTTTCTTTCAAATAATTTACCTTCTTTTTCAAATTTTGACTTAAGATCTCCTTTCATAAGACCTAGCCAATTTCGATAACAAATAATTTTATCTTCCGAGTCAACTGCTGCTACACTATCTTCATTATCACAAATTGTTGACACTGCAGACTCTAGTATAATATCACTAATACCTGCATGATCTTGTTGGGCAGCAAAAGCTCTTGAGTCTTTTAGAATTTCAATATGTAAATTATTATTTTTTAAAATAATTGCAGATGGATTATCACTTTCACCTCTGTGTCCAATAAATTTATTTTCATCCTCTAAATCAAAAATATCAGCACCTTTCAAAACTTTTAACTTTCCAAATTTTACAGCAAAACTTGTAATTTTATTCCAGCTTAATCCTGCTAATGGAAAGTATTTATCTAAAAAATCTCTTCCATATTTTATAACCATTTCACCTCTTAAAGGGTCATATCTTTCAGATACGCTGTCTTCAGACTGTTCAATTACATCAGTACCATAAAGACTATCGTATAAACTCATCCATCTTGCATTCGCAGCATTTAATGCATACCTTGCATTCATGACTGGTACAACCAACTGAGGCCCAGCTATACTTGCAATTTCTTCATCAACATTTTTGGTTTCTATTTTAAAATCAGGTCCTTCTTTTTTTAAATAACCAATTTCTAATAAAAATTTTTTATACTCATCTAGATTAAATTCTTTAACTTTATTTTTGATATGCCAATCATCTATTTTCTTTTGTAAATCTTCCCTTAATTTAATTAGTTCTTTATTTTTTGGTGCTAGCTCATCAAGAGTTTTTTCTAGACCTGACCAAAAGTTTTCTGAAGATACATTTGTATTCTTTAATAATTCATCATTTACAAAGTTTGATAGTTTTTCAGATACTTGTAAATTATTAATTTTAATGTATTTTTCTTGCATAGCACTTAATTTTGTACCCCATCTGTATTTTTGCCTGAGAGCTTTACTCCTTCGGCGGAAATCAATCTCTTTCCAGAGTGTTATGCTTTATCGGTCCTTTTGCCTGCGAGTTTCCGGGGTGGTTGCTCCTTCGGCGCTATAAATAGTCTCTCCCGATAATTAATTAGTATCCGTTAAAAGAATTAAGTCAATTAATAAGAATTACACTCTATTTACAATCATTTTATTGCCTTTTTTGTATTTTAACCATCCGCTATAAATAAATTATGAAAAATTACCTAAATTTTGAAACAGAAATTAAAGATCTAGAAAATGAACTAGAAAAATTAAAAGATCCCTATAATCAAGAGGGATTATCAGAAGTTGATACTCAAAAAATTTCAAGTACTCAAACAGAAATAGATGAAAAATTAAAAAATATTTATTCTAATCTAGATCCTTGGCAGACTACTATGGTTGCTCGTCACGAAGATAGACCAAAAGCAAAATTTTTTATCGATAATTTATTTGATGACTTTATCTCACTATCTGGAGATAGATATTACGGAGAGGATAAATCAGTGTTAACTGGATTTGCAAAATTTAATGGAAAATCTGTTTTAGTTATAGGTCAAGAAAAAGGAGAAGATCTAGATAGCAGAATAGAAAGAAATTTTGGAATGATGAGGCCAGAGGGTTATAGAAAAACTATAAGACTGATGAACTTAGCAAACAAATTTAATATTCCCATTATCTCTTTTATTGATACTCCAGGAGCATATCCAGGCGTAGGTGCTGAAGAGCGAGGACAAGCAGAAGCAATTGCGAAATCAATTGAGTGCTGCATGGAACTTAAAGTTCCAACAATTGCAATTATTATAGGTGAGGGTGGTTCTGGTGGAGCAATAGCATTAGCCTCTTCAAACAAAGTTCTTATGTTAGAAAATGCAATTTATTCGGTAATATCCCCTGAGGGATGTGCAACTATCCTTTGGAGAGATCCAAAAAAAATGCTTGATGCTGCAAAAGCTATGAAGCTTTCAGCTAAAGATTTATTAAAATTAAAAGTTATAGATGAAATAATTGACGAACCTTTAGGCGGTGCACACAGGGATAGAGATTTTATATTAAATAATGTGAGAGAAACTTTAAAAAAAAATTTAAATTATTTTGATCAATTATCTTCTGACGAAATAAAAAATGAGAGAAAAAATAAATTTCTTAAAATTGGGAGAAATGATGGTTTTATGACTAGTACTGAAGATCTTAGTACACTAACCATTAAGAAAAATAATTTAAATCAAATTTTTAAATCAAAAAAAATATCATTAGCAATTGTTGGTGGATTAATTTTGATTTCTTTAATTCTATTATTTATTTAAATTTATACAGCACCGTGACAGTGCTTAAATTTTTTACCAGATCCACAAAAACATGGTTCATTTCTTCCCATTTTTTTATTATTTGATATTTGCTTGGAAATATCATTTTGTTTATTTTCATCTTCTTGGTTTGATTCAATAACAACTTTTAAGTTTATTAGAATAGTTACATAATCTAATTTTAATTTTTCTAAAAGATTTGAAAACAATTCAAATGCTTCCTTTTTATATTCAACTAACGGATCTCTCTGACCATAAGATCTTAAGCCTATAACTTGTCTTAATTGCTCCAAATATTGAATATGTGATTTCCAATTTAAATCGATTGATTGAAGAAAAATTGTTTTTTCTATTTCTTTGGCATGATTATCCCCCAGAAGTTTAATCCGCGCGTTTCTTGTTTCTTGGAATTTGTCAGAGATTTTTTTTCTAAAATCATTATCTTTAGCTTCAATTAAATTCTTAAACTCAGTTTCTTCAAAACTTTTTCCAATTATTTGCTTTGTTTTGTTATAAAATTCATTACTTTTTGGATTAGATAAATTTGAAATTTTTAACTTTATTAAATCATCAGATATTTCTTTTAAAAATTCATCTGAATAATCAAAGATATTTTCACTATTCATCGCATTTTTTCTTTGTGAAAATACAACATGCCTTTGATCATTTAGAACATTATCAAATTTAATAAGTGTTTTTCTTATATCAAAATTTCTAGCTTCAACTTTCTGCTGAGCTCTCTCTAATGCTTTATTAATCCATGGATGATCAATACTTTCACCGTCTTTGAGTCCTAGTTTTTCTAGCATATTATTCATTGACTCTGATCCAAAAATTCTCATTAAATCATCTTCAAGACTAACATAAAATACTGAACTGCCTTCATCTCCCTGTCTTCCAGATCTTCCTCTTGCCTGGTTATCGACTCTTCTAGACTCCATTCTTTCTGTGCCAATTACAAATAAACCACCTAAGGATTTAATTTTATCTTTATCTATTTTAAGCTGGTCTTCTGGAATAGAACCTTTCTTACCACCAAGTTGAATATCAACTCCTCTTCCCGAAATACTTGTTGTAATTATTAATGAATTTTCTTTTCCTGCATTTGCAATTATCTCAGCCTCATTTTCATGATTTTTTGCATTTAACACTACATGTTTAATATTTTTTTGATTTAATAAATTTGAATAAACTTCAGATTTATTAATGCTTGAGGTAAAAACTAAAATAGGTTGACCTATTTTATTTCTTTCAATTATTTTTTCTATAATAGCATCATTCTTTTCTTTTTCTGTTCTAAAAATTAAATCATTAAAATCCTTTCGGATCATTTTTTTGTTTGTAGGAATAACAACAACAGGCAGATTATAAATTTCAAAAAATTCCTCAGACTCGGTAGCAGCTGTACCAGTACAACCAGATATTTTTTTATAAAGTTTAAAATAATTTTGATATGTTATTGAGGCTAATGTTTGGTTTTCAGCCTGAATTTGTATTTTTTCTTTAGCTTCAAGAGCTTGATGTAAACCATCTCCAAAACGTCTACCCTCTAAAATTCTTCCAGTAAGTTCGTCAATAATTTTAAGATTTCCATCTGCTACAATATAATCTCTTCCTTTCTCAAATAAATGATTTGCACGTAATGCTTGATTAACGTGATGAACCAAATGTAAATTTTCTGGATCATAAAAATTATTATTTTTTAAAATTCCAGCATTAGAAAAAAGTTTTTCTACATTAGTTATTCCATCATTTGTTAATAGAACACTTTTTTCTTTTTCATCTATCTCATAATCTTTATCGTTTAAATTTCTTATAAGTTTGTTAATTGCTAAATATTGAGCTGTTTTATCCTCAGCGGCTCCAGATATAACCAGAGGTGTTCTTGCTTCATCAATCAAACAAGAATCTATCTCATCTACTATTGAAAAACTATGTTCTCTCTGAACCATTTGTTCCTCAGAGAATTTCATGTTGTCTCTCAGGTAATCAAAACCTAATTCACTGTTAGTTGCGTATGTAATGTCACATTTGTAATTTTTTTTACGCTCAGTATCATCTTGATAGTTATTAATAAATCCAGAAGTTAGACCTAGAAAATTATATATCTCCCCCATTTCTATCGAGTCTCTTTTTGCGAGATAATCATTAACAGTAACTATGTGAACACCTTTTTCGTTTAAGGCATTTAAGTAAGCAGCTAATGTGATTGTTAAAGTTTTTCCTTCTCCAGTTCTCATTTCAGCAATTTTACCCTCATGCAAAGTAACACCTCCAATTAACTGAACATTAAAGTGTCTCTCGTTACGTGTTCTTTTTGCAGCTTCTCTAACTAAAGCAAAAGCTTCAGGAAGCAACTCGTCTAAAGTTTTTCCATCTTTTAACTGATTTCTAAATTCATTAGTTTTTTTTGGAAAGTCCTCGTCATTTAAATTTTTAAAATCTTCCTCGTATGAGTTTATTTTTTCAACAATTTTACCAATTCTATCTAGTTCTTTTTGATTACTAGATTTAATAAATTTTGTTATTAGATTTAATGGGTTAAACATTACTATTTGATTTATTCTTTACTTATATTGTTTAATATATGTATTAAATAAATAATTTAAACAACATGGGAATTAATTTAACAAATTTTTTATCATCTCAATCAAAAAATACTAAAATGATTGATTTTCAAGACCTTGATCATTTAGATGGTCTTTCAATTTCAGTTGTTTCCGCAAATTTATATAAAGATATCAGAGATGATTTAACAATGTTCTATTTCAGAGAAGGTGCTAATTACGCTTCTGTTTACACTCAGTCAAAAATAGTATCTGAAAATATTAAATGGAATATTAACCAAAGACCAAAAAAAATATATTCCCTTATTGTAAATACAAGAAACGCAAATGCTTTCACAGGAAGGCAAGGTTATGAAAGTTTAAAAAAAATAGCAGACTTAACAGCAAAACAATTAAATAAAAAACAAGAAGATGATGAGGATAATCCTAAGAAAATTTCTACAAAAAATATAATTTTTGGTTGTACTGGCACTATTGGAGAAATCTTTCCATATGAAAAAATTTCTAAAAATATTCCAAATTTAATAAATAAAATTCGTTACACCCAAAATAAATTTATTTGGATGAAGGCAGCACTTGCAATCATGACCACGGATACAAAGCCAAAATTAGCTATGGAGGAATGTCATATTGGAAGTGAAAAAGTAAAAATATATGGAATAGCCAAAGGATCAGGAATGATATATCCAAATATGGCTACGACTCTTGCATATATATTTACTGATGCAACCTTGTCTAATGATATTTTAGGAAAGCTGTTAAAAAAAAATATAACCAACACATTTAATGCTATTTCTTGCGACAGTGATACTAGTACCAACGACATGGCAACTATTTTTGCAACTAATGAAGTAAAAAATTACCAAGTGAAAAGTATAAATGAAAATAAAATAAAAAATTTTGACAAAGCTCTAAATAATGTTCTTTTAAATTTAGCTAAAAGAGTTGTTTCGGATGGTGAAGGAGCATCAAAATTTATTTCAATAAATGTTAGTAAGTGTAAAAATGAGATTGATGCAAAAAAAATTGCCTTCTCAGTTGCCAATTCTCCATTAGTAAAAACTGCAATTGCTGGACAAGACCCAAATTGGGGACGAGTAATAATGGCAATTGGTAAAGCAGGACCTAAAATTAATCTAAATAAATTATCAATTAAGTTTGGAGATATAATAATTGTTGAAGGTGGAAAATTAAATCAAAGTTATGATGAAAAACAAACAGCAAATTATATGAAAAGAGAAAATATAGAGATAAATATTGAAACTTTTACTGGAAAGAAAAACTTCACAGCTTACACGATGGATTTAACAAAAAAATATATTGAAATTAATGCAGATTATAGAAGTTAACTTGTTGAAAAATTAAAAAATATAATTAATTAAGAATTATGATTAAATATAAACTCATTTGTAAAAACTGTGATTTAAAATTTGATAGTTGGTTTGCATCTTCAAACGAATATGAAAGATTAAAAACTAAAAAAATTTTGAATTGTCATAAGTGCAATTCACACGAAGTTGAAAAAACTATAATGGCTCCTCAATTAATTAATAGTAAATCAAAAATAGATAAAAAAATAGATTTAGAAAAATTTAATAAAGTCAAAAAAAAAATACAAGATTATCAAAAATTTATTAAAGAAAATTTTAAATATGTTGGTGATAATTTTGCATATGAGGCCAGATCAATTCATTATAATGGTAAAAAAAAATCAAAAGGTATTTATGGAAGTGCATCAAAGGAAGATTTAAAAGAATTAAAAGAAGAAGGTATAGATGCACAGATGATACCTTGGATAGATGAAAAAGAAAATTAGTTTTTAATAAACTTTGCTATATAATTTACTGATAAATCTCTAGAAATACTCCATTCATCCTTAATAATATTAAAATTCATACCTTCTAATTTATTGAGAGACAAATCATACTTCATTAAAATTTTTTTAAGATCCTCAGGTTTAACAAATTTTTCCCATTCGTGTGTTCCAATTGGTAGCCACCTCAAAACATACTCTGCTCCAACAATCGCAAAAACATAAGATTTCAAAGTTTTATTAATTGTTGCAACAAACATTAGTCCATTTTTTTTCAAAAGTTTTGAGCATGACTTTAGAAAAAAATCTATATCTTCCACGTGTTCAACAATTTCCATATTTAAAATGACATCAAATTTCTTTTCAATTTTAAGCTTTTCTGGTGATGAACATAAATAATTAATTTTTAGCCTATTTTTTTTTGAATGAAGTTTTGCAATTTTTATATTTTTATCAGATGCATCAATACCTGTTACATTAGCACCCATTCTTGACATTGGTTCAGATAACAATCCTCCACCACATCCAATATCTAAAATTTTTATTCCTGATAAAGGTTTGGATTTATTTTTTAATTTGAAATTATTAATAATATTTTCCTTAATATATTTTATTCTTGTTGGATTAAATTTATGAAGTGGTTTGAATTTACCTTCTGGATCCCACCATTCATCAGCTATTTTAGAAAATTTATCTATTTCTTTTTTATTTATGCTAGTCATTGTGATAAATAGTTGACATAATAATTTAGATGTATTTTATCCATTATTTATTAAATATTATTAATTAAAGCTAGCATGAAAACAGTTGTATTAAAATTTGGCGGCACATCTGTAGGAAGCATAGATAGAATAAAAAAAGTATGTAAAATAATTGCTTTTTACAAAAAGAAAAAAAATAGGATAGTAGTTGTTTCATCAGCAATGAGTGGTGTGACAAATGAATTGGTAAATAAATCTAAGCTGATTAGTAATAATTTTGATAGAGCAGAATACGATGCAATAGTCTCAACTGGAGAACAAGTTTCATGTGCACTTATTGCAGGAAGATTAAAACATATTGGTTTTAAATCAAGATCATGGACATCTTGGCAACTACCAATTTTAACAGATGGTCCTCATTCAAGTGCAAGAATTAGCTTTGTAGGCATTAAAGAACTGAGTAAATATATTAAGTCAGGCGGTATACCCATAATCACTGGTTTTCAAGGTATTAGTAATGATTTTAGAATTACTACTATAGGAAGAAGTGGATCTGATGCAACAGCAATTATGCTTGCAAAATTTATTAAAGCAGATGAGTGCATAATTTATACTGATGTAGATGGAGTTTATACTACAGATCCAAAGCAATATAACAAAGCAAAAAAAATTAAAAAAATTTTTTATGATGAGATGTTAGAAATGGCATCTCTTGGCTCAAAAGTAATGCAGCCTACTTCGGTTCAGGATGCAAAGTTAAATAAAATTGATATCAAGGTTCAATCTTCTTTTGTTTCAAAAAGTGGAACTTTAATAACAGGTACAAAAAAGACTTTTAGTAATCAAATTATAACTGGAATTTCTTCAACAAAAAATGATGCCAAGATTACAATTATAGGTGTTAAAGATAGACCTGGAGTAGCAGCATCAATTTTTAGACCATTATCTAAGAATTTAATTAATGTTGATATGGTTGTACAAAATATCTCTCAAAATGGAAAAGAAACTGATTTAACATTTACAATTAAATCAGAGGATTTGAAAAAAACTGAGAAATTAATAAAAAAAAATAAGTCAATATCATATAAAAAATTGTCTTTTGATAAAGATTTATCAAAAGTTTCTATTATTGGAGTAGGAATGATAACCACACCTGGAATAACTTATAGGATGTTTCAAGCATTAGCTTCAAAAAAAATAAATATTCTTGTTATATCTACGTCTGAAATAAAAATTTCGGTACTTATTTCCTCTAAGAGTGTTAAAAAAGCTATAGCGGTCCTACACAAAGAATTTAAACTAGACTAATTTTATGAGCCTTAGGCCTTTTAGAAATATTGATAGAAAAAAAACCAAAGTAATTAATGTAGGTGATGTAAAAATTGGAGGAGCTAATCCAATTTCAGTTCAATCTATGACCAACACATTGACAACTGATGTTTCAGCAACAATAAAACAAATTCAACAAATTTATGAGGAAGGTGCTGATGTTGTAAGAGTGTCTTGTCCAGATGAAGACTCTTCAAAAGCTTTAAAAGAAATCACAAAAAATGTTCAAATCCCTGTAATTGCCGATATCCATTTTCATTATAAAAGAGCTATTGAAGCTGCAGAAAATGGTGCAAAGTGTTTAAGAATAAATCCAGGAAATATTGGAGATAAAAAAAAAATTCATGAAGTTTTAAAAGCCGCAAAAGATAATAATAGCTCAATTAGAATAGGTGTTAATGCTGGATCCTTAGAAAGAGATATTCTTGAAAAATATAAAGAACCGTGTCCAGAGGCATTAGTAGAAAGTGCTTTGAGAAATATAAAAATTTTAGAAGATGGAGATTTTTTTAATTTTAAAGTAAGTGTTAAATCTTCCGATGTATTTTTATCTATTGCAGCTTATAGACAACTTTCTAAGGCCATGAATTACCCATTGCACCTAGGAATAACAGAAGCAGGAGGTTTTGTTACAGGCAGTGTTAAGTCTGCCATAGGTCTTGGATCACTTCTCTTGGATGGTATTGGTGACACCATAAGGGTATCTTTATCTGATGATCCTGTAAAAGAAGTTAAAATTGGAAACGAAATTTTAAAGTCTTTAGGATTAAGAAACAGGGGAGTAAAAATCATATCATGCCCATCATGCGCTAGGCAAGCTTTCCAAGTTATTGATACAGTAAAAATACTAGAGGAAAAACTATCTCATATAAAAACCCCAATAACGCTGTCTATTATAGGCTGTGTAGTGAATGGCCCAGGTGAAGCTGCTTTGACCGATATTGGAATAACTGGCGGTGGAAAAGGAAGTAATATGCTTTATTTATCAGGTGTTCAAACTGAAAAAGTTTTAACTGGCGAGATTATAAATAAAGTAATTTCAGAAGTTGAAAAAAAGGTAGCAGAAATAGAAAATAAAAAAAAAAATGATCCCATCAAAAACAATTGAGGACCTAATTGAAAAACATTCAGCTTTAGAAAAAGAACTTTCTTCAGGGGAAATAGACAAAAAATTGTTTGCAGAAAAATCTAAAGAGTATTCAGATATTAATGAAATTATAGATATTGCAAAAAAACATATCTCTTTTGAGAAAGATAAACAGGAATTAGAGAAAATTTTAAATGATAAAACTTCAGATGACGAACTAAAAAAAATGGCTGAAATAGAATTAAATGATTTAAATTTACAACATGAAATAGATGAAAAAAAGTTAAAATTATTTTTATTACCAAAAGACGAAGCAGATAAAAAAAATGCGATTATAGAAATTAGAGCAGGAACAGGTGGTTTAGAGGCAAGTTTATTTGCTTCTGACTTATTTAAAATGTATGAAAAAGTTAGTCATAAAAAAAAATGGACTTTAGAATTAATATCAATTTCAAGAAGTGATGCTGGAGGTTTAAAAGAAGTTATAGCTTCTATTAAAGGAAGAAATATTTATTCTACATTAAAATATGAAAGTGGGGTACATAGAGTTCAAAGAGTTCCAGACACAGAAACCCAAGGAAGAGTTCATACATCGGCAGCAACAGTAGCTGTATTACCTGAAGCGGAGGAGGTTGACCTAAAAATTAACGAATCAGATTTAAGAATTGATGTTTTTAGAGCAGGGGGTCCAGGTGGACAATCGGTTAATACAACAGATAGTGCAGTTAGAATTACACATATACCAACAGGTTTATCTGTATCTCAACAAGATGAAAAATCACAACATAAAAATAAAGCCAAAGGTATGAAAATTTTAAGAGCACGTTTGTATGAATTGGAAAGGTCACGAATAGATCAAGAAAGATCTCAAGACCGTAAGACAAAAATTGGTACAGGAGACAGATCAGAAAGAATAAGAACTTATAACTTTCCTCAAGGAAGAGTTACAGATCATAGAATAAATTTAACTCTTCATAAATTAGATGAATTTTTAGAAGGAGAAGCATTTGATGAAATGATTGAATCTTTGACTCTTCAAGCGCAAGAGGAAAGTCTTAGCAACTTAAAATAATATATGAATATTGATTTAGCTATTAATGAGGGTTCAAAAATTTTAAAGAGTAAATTCATACCTAACCCACTATTAGATGCTGAAATTTTAATGGCAAAAACAATTAATAAAGACAGGAATTATATTTTGTTAAATTTAAATAAAACTCTTAGTGAAAATCAAATAAATAGTTTTTACAAGTTAATCAAAATTAGATCTTATGGAAATCCGGTTGCTTATTTAACAAAAAAAAGATTTTTTTGGAATACAGAATTTTATGTTACAAGTGATACATTAATTCCAAGACCAGAAACTGAGTTAATTGTTGAAAATGCATTAAGGCTAACTAGACAAAAAAAAAAAATTAATATCTTAGATATAGGGGTTGGTTCAGGCTGTATCCTTTTATCAATTTTGCAAGAGAGAGAAAATTGTTATGGAATTGGCATAGATATAAGTAAAAAATGTCTAAAAATAAGTCAAATAAATGCAATCAATTTACAAGTAAGTTCGCGATTAAAATTATATAAATCAGATGTTGACAAATTCAATATAGGTAAATATGATTTAATAGTTTCTAATCCTCCTTATATTAAAAAATTTCAATTAAAATATTTGGAAAGAGACGTTGCTAATTTTGAGCCAAGACTAGCATTAGATGGTGGGTTAGATGGTTTATCAGAAGTCAGAAAAGTTATTAAAAAATCCTCTGAACTGATAAAGAAAAATGGCAAATTTATTTTAGAGATCGGATTTGATCAAAAGAATAAAATTATTAATTTATTAAAAAAAGAAGGTTTTTATTTAAACAGTATCCAAAAAGATCTTGGTAAAAACGATAGGTGTATTGTAGCTACGAAAATATAATTATTTAAATCATGGTAACATTTAGAAATAACAATAATAATAGAAGAAATAACTTTAGAAGAAACACGAGAAGTTTTAAATCAAACGGTGATAATACGAAATTTGGTTCTACTTATTCAAATAATGATAATTTTAAAAGAAAAACTCCTGGAAGAAACAATCATAATGCGCCAAAATTAATTGAAAAATATAATGATTTAGCAAGAGAGGCTTCATCAAATGGTGATAAAATTTTATCTGAAAATTACCTGCAACATGCAGATCATTTTACAAGAATATTGAATGAGAGAGAAAGTTTTAAAAAAGAGAAATTTACAGATAGTAAAGCAGAAATTATTGAAGAAAACTCAGAAAATTCACAGAAGGATGTAGCAGAAGTTTCAAATGAGGACACAAATAATCAAAAAATCGAAAAAACTCAGATAGAAATAAATTAATTTAATCCAATAATATTTTCAGATTTAAGAACATCTAGTTTAATTTTCGCGGTTTCAAACTTCTTCCTTTCAATGCCCTTTAATATTTTTCCAGAAGGAAGTTTAAGTTTTTGAGAATTTACTTTTTTACCATTGACTATTACTTCGTAATGAAGATGAGGACCAGTTGATTTACCAGTTGATCCAACATAACCAATTGTTTGACCTTGTTTAACTCGAACACCGTTTTTTATTCCACGAGCAAACTTTGACATGTGTGCGTATACAGTTTCATAGGTTGAGTTATGTCTTATTTTTACACAGTTTCCACCTCCACCACACCATCCAGCTTTTTTAATTACACCATCACCTGAAGCCATTATAGGTGTCCCCATGGGTGCAGCGAAATCTGTTCCCCTATGCATTTTATTAAATCCATCAATGGGATGTTTCCTCATTCCAAAAGAAGATGAAAGTCTTGCTCCATTGATAGGTGTTTTCATTAGTGCCTTTTTAACACTTTTACCATTTTTATCATAATGCCCTTCACTTCCACTGTGATCAAAATAATAAAGGCTATTATCTTGTCCGCTGAGTCTAAGATTAGCAAATAATATTTCTCCAGTTTGCACAATTTCTTCTTTATCATTTAAAAAAATTTCATACATAATTTGAAACTTATCTTTTTTTCTTATATCTCTTTGAAAATCTACCTGAAATCCATAAATTCTTGCAAACTCAATAATTGTATTAGGTGGAATTTTTTGTGTGGTTGCAGCTTTATAAAGACTTTCAGAAATTGTATCCTCTTTGTAAACAATTAATTTATCTAACTTAATTGATAAAATTTCTTCTTTAAAAGAGTCATTTTCTAAATTTCTTTTTAAAATAATTTTCTGCTTATTAGAAATCTGAAAAGTAAATTCTGTTATTTTATTATTTGTCTTATCTAAACTAAATTGAATAATTTGTTTTGTATTTAATTTATTTAAATCTAAGTTTTTGCTAAGAGAATTTTTAATTTTAATAATTTCATTTTTTTCTATAGAATATTCTTCAAATATTTTATCTAGTGTTTCACCAGACTTAATTTTGTGTTTAACTTTTTTATATTTTGGCTCTAGATTTTCAACAATATGATTAAGAGTTTTTTTAAAATAAATATTATCTATAAGTTCGTTGTATGTATTTTGATTTAAATTTTTTTGATGATTAAAGTAATTCGCTGAAGTTGCAGTAAATAATATTAGAATAATTAAACCAAAAATTTCGAAGTTTTTTCTGATTTTTTTAACTAAAATTTTTAACATTTGAATATTAAAAGTTCACAATTATTAGTTTAGTCAGTCTTAAAAATCAAAAAAAAGCCTATAAAATAACGGAATTTTATTAATATTTTTATTTATAAATGCTTGATTTCCTTATTTTTTAGCCTATAAGCACTGAACTTTCTCAATAAAAATATTGTTTCTACAATAAATAAGTGAGGATTATTGAGCTTTTTAGCTCAATTAGCTATTTGAAAAGTTAAAAATTTAAGAAGAGAAGTGTGGACGGTTAAGGTTACCAAAATTTGTCGTACACACTTCAATCACATATAAATTTTATTCTTAGAATTTATATGGAAGCTAGTGTGCGCCGTTTTTAAACTTGAGAGTTTGATCATGGCTCAGAACGTACGCTGGCGGCACGCCTAACACATGCAAGTCGAACGAAGTAGCAATACTTAGTGGCAGACGGGTGAGTAACATGTAGGTATCTGCCCTTTGGCCTGGAATAACACGAGGAAACTTGTGCTAATACCGGATAAGTCTTTACAGAGAAAGCTTTATGCACCATTGGATGAGCCTGCACTTGATTAGTTTGTTGGTGGGGTAATGGCCTACCAAGACTGTGATCAATAGCTGATTTGAGAGGATGATCAGCCACATTGGGACTGAGACACGGCCCAAACTCCTACGGGAGGCAGCAGTGGGGAATCTTGCACAATGGAGGAAACTCTGATGCAGCGATGCCGCGTGAGTGAAGAAGGCCCTTGGGTTGTAAAGCTCTTTCGTCGGGGAAGAAAATGACTGTACCCGAATAAGAAGGTCCGGCTAACTTCGTGCCAGCAGCCGCGGTAATACGAAGGGACCTAGCGTAGTTCGGAATTACTGGGCTTAAAGAGTTCGTAGGTGGTTGAAAAAGTTGGTGGTGAAATCCCAGAGCTTAACTCTGGAACTGCCATCAAAACTTTTCAGCTAGAGTATGATAGAGGAAAGCAGAATTTCTAGTGTAGAGGTGAAATTCGTAGATATTAGAAAGAATACCAAATGCGAAGGCAGCTTTCTGGATCATTACTGACACTGAGGAACGAAAGCATGGGTAGCGAAGAGGATTAGATACCCTCGTAGTCCATGCCGTAAACGATGTGTGTTAGACGTTGGAAATTTATTTTCAGTGTCGCAGCGAAAGCAATAAACACACCGCCTGGGGAGTACGACCGCAAGGTTAAAACTCAAATGAATTGACGGGGACCCGCACAAGTAGTGGAGCATGTGGTTTAATTCGAAGATACGCGCAGAACCTTACCAACACTTGACATGTTCGTCGCGACTTTAAGAGATTAAAGTTTTCGGTTCGGCCGGACGAAACACAGGTGCTGCATGGCTGTCGTCAGCTCGTGTCGTGAGATGTTGGGTTAAGTCCCGCAACGAGCGCAACCCTCACTTTTAGTTGCCATCATTAAGTTGGGCACTCTGAAAGAACTGCCAGTGATAAGCTGGAGGAAGGTGGGGATGACGTCAAGTCCTCATGGCCCTTACGTGTTGGGCTACACACGTGCTACAATGGTATCTACAACAGGAAGCAAGACCGCGAGGTTAAGCAAATCCTTAAAAGATACCTCAGTTCGGATTGCACTCTGCAACTCGAGTGCATGAAGCTGGAATTACTAGTAATCGTGGATCAGCGTGCCACGGTGAATGCGTTCCCGGGTCTTGTACACACCGCCCGTCACACCATGGGAGTTGGTTCTACCTTAAGGCAAGGTTTTAAACCCTTGACCACGGTATAGTCAGCGACTGGGGTGAAGTCGTAACAAGGTAGCCGTAGGGGAACCTGCGGCTGGATTACCTCCTTTCTAAGGATGAATGAAAGTAAAATTTCATTCTAAATAATATACATGGATAATGTTGACCGTCCTCATTTCTCTTCTTAAAGTAGTGTTTCTCTTGCATGGGGGCCGGTAGCTCAGTTGGTTAGAGCACACCCTTGATAAGGGTGGGGTCGAAAGTTCGAGTCTTTCTCGGCCCACCAATTAAAGATCATGGGGGATTAGCTCAGCTGGGAGAGCGCCTGATTTGCATTCAGGAGGTCAGCGGTTCGATCCCGCTATCCTCCACCAAAACACTTAGTTATAAAAATTGTGAATAAAATAATAATTAATATCAATATCTATATCCGGACATTAGTAATGTTATTAGCTAATGTTCAAAATAAAAATTTGATTCAACACAGAATTTTTTTCTGTGCATAAATCAAGCGTTTAAGGGCGTGTAGTGGATGCCTTGGCACTGAAAGCCGATGAAGGACGTGATATACTGCGATAAGTTTCGGGGAGCTGTATGTAAGTTTTGATCCGAAAATTTCCGAATGGGGAAACCCACCACTTTATGTGGTACTTTAAACTGAATAAATAGGTTTAAAGAGACAACCTGGAGAACTGAAACATCTAAGTAACCAGAGGAAAAGAAATCAATTGAGATTCCGTTAGTAGTGGCGAGCGAACGCGGAATAGGCCAGCAGTTTTGTTAAAAAAATTTGAATAGTTTGGAAATGCTAACCATAGAGGGTGATAGTCCCGTATGAGTAATGTTTAACAAAATTCTTGAGTAAAGCGGGACACGTGAAATCCTGCTCGAATATAGGGGGACCACCCTCTAAGCCTAAATACTCTTCAGTGACCGATAGTGAACTAGTACCGTGAGGGAAAGGTGAAAAGAACCCCTATTAGGGGAGTGAAATAGAACCTGAAACCGCATGCCTACAATCAGTCGAAGCTCTTTTTAGAGTGACGGCGTACCTTTTGTATAATGGGTCAGTGACTTAATTTATTAAGCAAGCTTAAGCCATCTAGGTGTAGGCGTAGCGAAAGCAAGTCTTAATAGGGCGATCAGTTTAATGAATTAGACCCGAAAACGAATGAGCTTACCATGAGCAGGTTGAAAGTAAGGTAACACTTACCGGAGGACCGAACCAGTTGACGTTGAAAAGTCTTTGGATGACTTGTGGTAAGGGGTGAAAGGCCAACCAAATTCGTAGATAGCTGGTTTTCCGCGAAAACTATTTAGGTAGTGCGTTGAATAAATAGACATTTAGAGGTAGAGCACTAAATGGGCTAGGGGGAAGAGATTCTTACCAAACCTAATAAAACTCCGAATGCTAAATGTTGTTCTTCAGCAGACAGACTGTGGGTGCTAAGGTCCATGGTCGAGAGGGAAAGAGCCCAGACCACCAGATAAGGTCCCCAAATTATGATTAAGTGTGAAAGGATGTGGAAATTCCTTAACAGCCGGGAGGTTGGCTTAGAAGCAGCCATCCTTTAAAGATAGCGTAACAGCTCACCGGTCTAATAGAGTTTCTGCGCCGAAGATGTAACGGGGCTAAAATCATATACCGAATCTGTGGATTTGTAATTTTTTCGAAAATTATAACTGGTAGCGGAACGTTCTGTAAGCCTGTGAAGGGATACCCGTGAGGGATCCTGGAGGTATCAGAAGTGCGAATGCTGACATAAGTAACGATAAAAGAAGTGAAAAACTTCTTCGCCGAAAATCCAAGGGTTTCTGCGCAAGGTTAATCCGCGCAGAGTTAGTCGGCACCTAAGGCGAGGGCGAAAGCCGTAGTCGATGGAAATAAGGTTAATATTCCTTAACCAGATGGTAGTGACGAATCTTGTAAGTTGTGAGTTCTTAATGGATTGAGCTTGCCGCGAAAAGGTTCCAAGAAATAGCTCCATCATAAGACCGTACCCTAAACCGACACAGGTGGATTAATAGAGTATATTTAGGCGCTTGAGAGAATGATGTTGAAGGAACTCGGCAAAATACTTCCGTAACTTCGGGATAAGGAAGACCTGTTTTTAGGCAACTAGAGATGGGTGGCACAAGCCAGGGAGAAGCGACTGTTTATCAAAAACACAGGGCTCTGCTAACACGTAAGTGGATGTATAGGGTCTGACGCCTGCCCGGTGCTGGAAGGTTAATGCGGTTGGTGCAAGCTAACTTCTGAAGCCCCAGTAAACGGCGGCCGTAACTATAACGGTCCTAAGGTAGCGAAATTCCTTGTCGGGTAAGTTCCGACCTGCATGAATGGCGTAACGATTTCTCCGCTGTCTCCAACATCAACTCAGTGAAATTGAATTCTCCGTGAAGATGCGGAGTTCGCGTAGTTAGACGGAAAGACCCCGTGCACCTTTACTGCAACTTTACATTGGTATTAGGAAAAACATATTTAGTATAGGAGGGAGACATTGAAGCAAAGGCGTCAGCTTTTGTGGAGTCACCAGTGAAATACCTCTTTTGTTTTTCTTGGTATCTAACTGATTGCCGTTATCCGGCATCAAGACATTGTATGGTGGGTAGTTTGACTGGGGCGGTCGCCTCCCAAATAGTAACGGAGGCGTGCGAAGGTAGGCTCAGAACGGTCAGAAATCGTTCGTAGAGTGCAATGGCATAAGCCTGCCTGACTGTGAGACTGACAAGTCGAGCAGAGACGAAAGTCGGTCATAGTGATCCGGTGGTTCTGAGTGGAAGGGCCATCGCTCAACGGATAAAAGGTACGCCGGGGATAACAGGCTGATACTGCCCAAGAGCTCATATCGACGGCAGTGTTTGGCACCTCGATGTCGGCTCATCACATCCTGGGGCTGGAGCAGGTCCCAAGGGTTTGGCTGTTCGCCAATTAAAGTGGTACGTGAGCTGGGTTCAGAACGTCGTGAGACAGTTCGGTCCCTATCTGCTATGCGTGTAGAAGAATTGAGAGGAGTTGACCCTAGTACGAGAGGACCGGGTTGAACATACCACTGGTGGACCGGTTGTAGCGCCAGCTGCAGTGCCGGGTAGCTAAGTATGGACGAGATAACTGCTGAAAGCATCTAAGCGGGAAACTCACCTCAAAACTAGTTCTTCCTATAGAGCCGTGGTAGACCACCACGTTGATAGGCTGGATGTGGAAGCGCAGTAATGCGTGCAGCTGACCAGTACTAATAGCTCAATCGGCTTGATTTATGCACTGAAAAAAATTTTAAAAGAAAAATTTGATTTTAATTAATTTGTATTATTTGTAAGATATAACACTGAATTTTAAATTATTTATATCTTATGAGAGTTTCTTGTATTCAATTAAATTCTGGAGAAAATTTCAATGTTAACTCAAAAAAAACAATAAGTTTAATTTTAAAATCAATTAAAAAGAATGCTGATTTAATAATTACTCCAGAGGCAACATCAATAATTTCAGACGATAAGAAGACATTATTTTCTAAATGTTTCTCAATGAAAAACGATCCGTTTTTAAAAGAGGTTAGTTTAATCTCTAATAATTTTAAAAAATGGATAGTTATAGGTTCTGTATTTATTAGAGAAAATAATAAATTAAGAAACAGATCTATAGTTTTTAACCCTAAAGGTAAAATTGAAAAATTTTACGATAAGATAAGCATGTTTGACGTAAAATTAGAAAATGGTGAATTTTACAAAGAGAGCAAACAATTTAAACCAGGAAAGATATTAAAATTAGTAAATTTGCCTTGGGGAAAATTAGGATTAACTATTTGTTATGACTTGAGATTTCCTGAAATTTATAGAGCTCTTTCTAAAAAAGGGGCAATATTTATCTCTGTGCCCTCTGCATTCACAAAATATACAGGAAAAAAACATTGGTTGGCACTATTAAAAGCCAGAGCTATTGAAAATTTCTGTTTTATATTTGCTCCAAATCAAACTGGCAGGAATACGAGAATGCGTCGAACTTTTGGTAATTCAACAATAATATCCCCAGATGGAAAGATAATAAATAGAATAGAGTATAAGGAAGGTATAATACTTGCAGATATAAATCCCAAAGAACCAGTTCAACTAAGAAAACATATTCCAAGTTTGCAAAAAAAAAATTTTTTTTAAAAATGTTAAAAATATAAACAAACAGATCAAACTTGTTCAAAAGTTTTGATTAACAATGTTTCTTTTTTTGTTATTAACTAACACATTTATAAAATTATAATTTTTCATAGGTTTATTATTTTAGAAAAATAAATGTTGTTACTAATTTTAAAATAATTATAGTAAAGATTTTACAATGAAAGCTAATTCTGAAATATCTGATTACTTTAGTGATATAATTAAAATTTCTCAAACGATAAACGAGAATAATATTTATAAACTCGCTCAAGCAATTAACAAATTAAGAAAAAACAAAGGTAGAATTTTTTTTTTAGGAGTTGGTGGCAGTGCAGGTAATTGTTCTCATGCAGTTAATGATTTTAGAAAATTATGTAATATAGAATGCTACTCACCAGCAGATAATGTTTCAGAACTTACAGCAAGAATTAATGACGATGGTTGGGAAAGTAGCTTCGCAAATTGGTTAAAAGTAAGTAAACTAAATCATAGAGACGCAATTTTTGTGTTATCTGTTGGTGGAGGAAATTTAGAAAAAAAAGTAAGCATGAATCTAGTGGAAGCTATAAATTACAGTAAAAAAAAACGTTCAAAAATTTTTGGTATAGTTGGTCGAGATGGTGGATATACTAAAAAAAAGGGAAATGAAGTTATACTCATACCTCCGGTTAATAAAAATAAAGTAACTCCCCATGTAGAGGCATTTCATGCTGTAATTTGGCATTGTTTAGTAAGCCATTCACTTTTGCAATCAAATAAAACTAAATGGTAAGATTTTCTAAAAAAGCTGTTTTTTTAGATAGAGATGGTGTTTTAAATTTCGGAATTTTGAAAAATGGAAAGAGCCATGCACCAGTAAATTTTAGTCAATTTAAATTATATCCTAAAATAAAAATCAATTGTGAAAAACTAAAAAAAAAAGGTTTCAAATTGATAGTAATTACAAATCAGCCAGATGTAGGAAAAGGCAAAATTAAAAAAAAGGAGATTAGAAAAATGCATAAAAAATTAGATGGCATAATTAATTATGATGATATTTTTTGCTCATTTTCTTCATCAAAAAAGTCTTTTTTGAGGAAACCAAATCCTGGTATGATACTAAAAGCCATAAAAAAACATAAAATAAATATTAACAAAAGTTTTTTAATTGGTGATAGATGGTCAGATATTGTAGCAGCAGAAAGAGTTAACTGTAAATCTATCTTTATAAATAGGAATTATAAAGAAAGAATAAAAAAATTTAATCCCACAAAAAAAGTGAGATCTCTCTCATCTGCAATAAATTTTATAGAAAGGTTTAATTAAATTAATATGAAACTAACAGATTTAAAAATTAAAGTTTTTGCTGACGGGGCAGATATTCAAAGTTTTAGAAATTTAAATTCTAATAAATTTATTAAGGGATTTACAACAAATCCATCGTTAATGAAAAAATCTGGAGTTAAAGATTATAAAAAATTCGCTAAAGAATTATTGAATGAAATTAGCGATAAACCGATATCATTTGAAGTTTTTGAAGATGATCTAGATAAAATGGAAAAACAAGCAAGGGAGATATCCACTTGGGGAAAAAATGTATTTGTTAAAATCCCGATAATGAATACGAAAGGCGTTAGTACTCATTTATTAGTAAAAAAATTAACAGAGGATGGAATTTCATGCAATGTCACTGCAATTTTTACAATAGATCAATTAAAATTAGTAGCAGATTCAATTAACAATAATACACCAGCCATACTTTCAATTTTTGCAGGAAGAATTGCAGATACTGGTCATGATCCAATTCCAATGATTAAAGAGTCAGTTGAATATACTAAAAACAAAAATAATATTCAAATTTTATGGGCAAGTACCAGAGAGATACTCAATATTTTTCAGGCTGACAAAACAAACTGCCAAATAATCACTGTACCTAATGACTTGCTAAAAAAATTAAATAATTTAAATAAAGATCTAGAAACTTTTTCTAAAGAAACAGTTATAGATTTTTATAATGATGCTGTTTCAGCAGGTTACAAATTGTAGAAATGAAAAATAAATCAATATTTATAACCGGTGGAGCTGGCTATGTTGGTAGTAGGTTGGTCCCAATGTTGCTTGAAAAAGGTTATAAAGTAACAGTTTTTGATATTTTATTTTTTGGAAAAAAATTTCTTCCTAAGGAAAATTCTAATTTTAAAATTATAGAAGGTGATTTGAGAGATTATGAAAAATTAAAAAAAAATTGTGAAAATCATGATACCTTCGTCCATTTAGCATGTATATCTAACGATGCAAGTTTTGTACTAGACGAAAATCTATCTACTTCAATAAATTTAAATGCATTTGAACCAATGGTAAAAGCAAGCAAACAATCTGGTAATAAAAGATTTATATATGCATCAACAAGCTCAGTTTATGGAATCTCCGACAAAAAAGATGTTAAAGAAGATCACCCATTAGTACCTTTGACTCTTTACAATAAATACAAAGGGATGTGTGAGCCCATGTTATTTAATTATACAGATGAAAGTTTTGAAGGTGTTGTATTTAGACCAGCAACTGTTTGTGGGTATGCCCCTAGATTGAGACTTGACTTATCAGTAAATATTTTAACAAATCATGCAGTTACTAATAATAAAATCAAAGTATTTGGTGGAAATCAATTAAGGCCAAACCTTCATGTACAAGACTATTGTGATTGTGTTGAACTCTTAATTAATGCAGAGAAATCAAAAGTAGCAAACCAAATATTTAATGTAGGTTATCAAAATTTATCTATAAAAAATTTAGCTTTAATTGTTAAAAAAGTTGTAGAAGAAGAATTTCCAGAAAAAGGAATAATTGATATTGAAACTACTCATAGTGATGATAACAGATCATATCATATAAACTCAGATAAAATTAAAGACGCTTTAGGTTTTATCCCCAAATATACAATTGAAGATGCTGTTAGAGAATTATGTTATAATTTTAAAAAAGGTAATATCAAAAATAGTTTTGAAGATGATATATATTATAACATAAAAAGAATGCAGAAAATTCAAGCAAAATGAAAAAAAAGACTGCATTAGTTACTGGTGGAGCAGGTTTTATTGGAAGTCATGTGGTAGATCTTCTTTTAGAAAAAAAGTTTAAAGTAATTGTAGTAGATGATTTATCAGGAGGTCATAGAAATAATATAAAACGTCATTTAAAAAACAAAAATTTTCATTTTGTAAAAAAAAATATCTGTAATTTAAAAACTAAAGACCTAAAAATTAAAAAATTAGATTTTACTTTTCATTTCGCAGGTAAAGGAGATATTGTACCCTCAATTGTTTATCCTAAAGAATACTTTTCTACTAATTTAATGGGTACCATAAATATTTTGGAGATTTCAAAGGAATTTAAAATAAAAAAATTTTTATATGCAGCATCTTCATCGTGTTACGGAATTGCCAAAACGCCCACAAAAGAAACTCATAAACTTGATCCAAAATACCCATATGCACTTAGCAAATTAATGGGAGAAAATGCTGTACTACATTGGAGTCAAATTTATGAGATATCAGCTGTTTCAATAAGAATTTTTAATGCATACGGACCAAGAGTTAAAACTACTGGAGCATATGGGGCTGTCTTTGGAGTTTTTTTTAAGCAAAAATTAAGTAAAAAACCTTTCACATTAGTTGGTGATGGAAGTCAAAAAAGAGATTTTTTACATGTAAAAGATATCGCTAACGCTTTTTATTTGGCATCAATAAAAAAAACTAAAAAAAAAATTTTTAATTTAGGAGCAGGTAAACCTAATTCAATCAAAGAATTAATCCAAATAATTGGAGGCAAATATGTTAAAATACCTAAAAGACCAGGGGAACCAGATTGCACTTGGGCTGATATTTCTGCTATAAAAAAAGAACTTAATTGGAAACCTAAAATAGATTTTGATACTGGTGTTAAAGAAATGATGGTAAATATTGGGGATTGGAAAAGCGCCCCTTTATGGAATGTAAAAAAAATTAAATTAGCTACAAAAGATTGGTTTAAGTACATGAGTAAAAATGTCTAGAAATTTTAATGTCATTAAATTTACTTAAAATTCGTAAAGCAAAATTAAAAGATAATAAAATTATCTATCTTATTAGAAATCAAAAGACTTCTCTCAAATATTTCAAATTTATAAAATTTAGTGAACATAAAGTATGGTTCACTGAAAATTTGAAAAGTAAGAAAAATATATTCTACGTTTTAACTATTAGAGATAAAGTAAAAGGCTTTGTAAAATTTAAAAACATAAATAAAAATATTTCAGATTTAAGTTATCATGTTTCTGAAAGTATACAAAGAAAAGGGTTTGGTACTAAAATTTTAAAAGAGGCAACTAATTTATTTTTTAAACAACATAAAGAGAAAAAAAAAATTACAGCAAAAGTAATTAAGAATAATGTTGCTTCTTTAAAATGTTTTAGAAAAGCAAGATATGAAAAAAAAAAAGTTGGTCAATTCATTTACTATGAATTTAAAAAAACCAATTTAAATAAAAAAAATATTTCCTTTTTTATAAGTGGGCCTTGGGGCTTAGAATTTTTAAATAATTATAAAAAAAAGAAGCTTAAAGTAAACTCTATAATTGTTGATAAACAAAGTTCAAAATTATTCATTGAAAAAGTGAAAAAAACAAATGTTGCAAAAAAAATTTTCATTGCAGATAAAAATATTTCTAAAAAAATCAGAGATCATTTTAATAAAGACATTTCACTAGTTTTTACAATATTTTGGCCATACATACTTCCAAGTGAATTGATTGAAAATATTAATTATAAAATAATAAACACTCACACAAGCTATCTTCCTTATGATAGAGGGGCAAATTCATATATTTATCAAATTTTAAGAAATCATCCAAAAGGTATAACTATCCACATTATTGATAAAAAACATGTTGATGCTGGATTTATTCTGAAGAGAAAAAAAATTAAAATTAAAAATTTTACCACAGGGGGTCAAGCAGAAATAATCTTAAAAAAAAGTATGGTAGATTTTCTAATTAAAAATTTTAAATATATTTGCAATTTAAATTTGAATGAAAAAAAATTTAAAAAAATTGATACAAAAAAATTTAAACAAAACTTTAAAAAAGATATAGATAAAAATACATATATTGATTTAAATAAAAAATACAAAGCTTTAGATTTGATTAATATTATGCTATCAAGATCTGGATTTAAAAAAGGTGGTTCACATTTTTTGTATAAAAAAAACAAATATTTAGTTCAAATTAATGTAAAAAATATTAATGATTGAAATCTACAATAAACAAGAAGAAAATATAATAAATGATTTATCAAATATTGAAATTCAATCTTTCAGTACTTTAACTTTTAATCTAGTCGGTTATCCACATAAAATAAATAATGCAGATAGATTAATTCATTACCTGGATACAATGCATGAAAATAATAAATATTTAAATGATAATGTTAAAATTGATAAAGTTGATGAACAGTTGGTCACTGATGTTCTTAATTTTATAGAAAATTTTAGTTATAAAAAATTTAAAAGAAAAATAACCCCAATATATAGTTTGTTAGCAGCTTATGATACGTTCAAAACATTAGAACCATTCATTGTGGATAAAATAAAAAAAAATAAAAAGATCAAAATTTTTGAAATTGGTCCTGGTTCAAGCATTTTGGCTTTACTATTGCTCTTTAAATACAAAGAAATAAATTATGCTTCAACTGATAATTCACAAGCATTTTATATATTGCAATCAAATCTGTATAAAGAAATTGATGAAAATTATTCAGAACATTTAGTTGAAAATCAAGATACATTTTTTAATGAAAAATCAAATATAGCACATGTTCCTTGGTGGGTGCTTTTGAAAAATAAAAATTTAATTCAAGAGGAATTTGATATAGTTTTTTGCGATCATGCTTTAGCGGAAATGAATCGATATTGTTTGTCTTTTTATTTAAAAATATCGTCAAAGTTTTTTAATAAAAGTTATATTAACAAAAAGGATGAACCTTATTTTATATACTGTTCGTTAGGAAAACTTACAA
>CACHQB010000010.1 GCA_902581925.1 uncultured Pelagibacteraceae bacterium
TTTGGGTGGAGATTTAGAAATTGATTACAATCGTAATCAAGGAAATTTAGATCTAGTTAATCAAGTAAAAGAATTTGCAACTGTTTCTCAAATGATTGAGTTTAGTACTATGCTTTCAACTACTAGCAGAGAAAAAAATAAATCATTATTTACTAGAATTAAAACCGTAGATGAAAAATATCCTTTGTATGGAAATGTTGTATATGAGCCAATTGGTGCTTATGAAAGAATGCAAAAAGAACCTAATACTATCCTGATCAATGAAAGTTTATCAAAAACTCTAAATCTTAAAATTAATGAAGTAGTAAAAGTTCAAGATCAAAATTTTACAGTAATTGGAATTATTAAATCAGTACCAGATGTAAGCGGATTTGTTGCATTTGGCGATTGGGCTTTAGCAGGAAAACAAACTTTAGAAATTTTAAAACTAAATGGCATTGGAAGTTTTTTAAACTATGAATACAAAGTAAAGTTTAATAAAAATGATAAGCCAGAAGAAATTGAGCAACGAATTGAAGAAATCTTTAAAGACGATCAAAAAGTAAAACTTAGATATCCTGAAAATTCTGCAAGTGGAATAAAGAGAATTATTAATAATTTTTCTCAATTTTTATCTCTTGTTTCTATCAGTGCAATGTTGATAGCGGGTATTGGAATAGCAAATACTTTGCTTTCTTTTATTAATCAAAACAACATGTCGATAGCTGTACGAAAAGCGGTTGGCTTTTATTCGGGCAATATTAAAATACTATATTACCTTCAGTTGTTTATACTTTTATTTATAATTACTGTTGTTGCTTATGGATCGAGTTTTTTAATTGTACCAATAGCAGATAAATATTTATCTGATGGATTGGGATTGAATGTTAATCCTGTGTTTTCATTTATTAATTTTTTAAAAATTTTTTTAGTAGGATTTTTAGTGCTGATAATTTTTTCTATTCCGACAGTCAGTTCTATTGATCAAGTAAAAGCAGCTAATTTATTTAGAAACGTATTTCAAAATCTTCAATTTTTTTATTCTAAGAGATCAGTTGTTTTAAGCTTTGTTTTATTATCTATCTTAATTTTGTTGTTCACAGTTGGATCTGAACAGCCATATTATAGTTTAGGTTACTTTGCTGCTTTTTTTGTTTGTTTAATTGTATTTTTCTTACTTTCAAAGTTAATCATTTTTTTCCTAAAAAAATTCAAATCTAGTTCAATAATTTCTTTAAAAGTTTCAATTAAAAATATTACCCAAACAAAAAGTATAACTCCCATTACCGTTATGTCTCTTGGCCTAGGGGTTACTTTGTTATTAACATTAGCTTTAGTTGGTACAAATTTTCAAAGAGAAATTGCTAAATCTATTCCTGATATTGCGCCTGATTATTTCTTTGTTGGTATTCAAAAAGGAGAAAGAGAGAAATTTGAACAAGGTATTTTAAATATGGATCCAAATGCATCTATTGAAATTGTGCCAATGGTATCCTCTGGAATTATAAAAATTAATGGTGTAGATCCTAATACATATATTAAACAAGATAATGATAGTTACTGGGTAATTGGTAGTGAACGAAGATCATCATGGGTAGAAAATATACCTGAAGATAATCCAATTTTAAAAGGTGAATGGTGGGATTTATCAAAACCTAATCAACTTCAAATATCTCTAGATTCAAAAGTTGCTAAAGATTTAAACATCCAGTTAGGTGATATTTTTACTCTAAATGTTTATGGGCGTGAAATTGAGGGAAAAGTAATTAATTTCAGAGAGGTGGATTATCGAGATTTAAGCATCAACTTTGCAATGTTATTTAACCCTCAATATGCAAAAAATATTCCACACGAATATTTAGCAACTGCAAAATTTAATTCAAACAAATTTGATGAAACTGAAATGCTTGAAATCATGCCAAGTTTATCAATGATAAAAATTGCAGATTATTTATCTAAAGTTACAGCTGTTTTGAATAAAGTATTTATTGCAGTTACTTTAATTTCAGCAGTTACTATTGTTATCGGTTTAATTGTAATTTCAAGTGCAATTATGGTTCAAGGAAAAGTCAAAGAATATCAAAATTTAGTCTTTAAAATTTTAGGTTTTTCAAAAAAACAAATTATTTTTTCATCGTTAATTGAGTTCATTATTATTTTTAAATCTGTAATTTTAATTGCAATATTCTTTGCAATTATTGGTTCAAAATTTATTATGGAAAATATATTTGAGCTAGTGTGGATGTTTGACTTTAAAGTTTTAATTTATTTAGGATTTTCAATTGGCTTTGTTACTTTAATTTTAATATTGCTAACAAACTTAAAATATCTAAATCCCAAAATTTATCCTCTTATAAGAAATCAATAATTAGAATTTAGTAATTTTACTATCCAAAGAAATTAGATTTAATTCTACTTTCAATTTTGGAAATCTTTTTTTTATTTGTTTTTTTATTTTAGAGAATGAGTCTTTATGAATTTTTTTTTCATTTACTAGGCTAAATTCTTTATTTCCATTAGCAATTTTAGCTGCACCACAATCTTTGTGATTAATTACAATTAATTTTTCGATTTTATGTATTTGAATAGAGGTTGCTAGATTATCATAAAACGTCTTATGCCATTTTTTGAATTTAATATGTGTAACCCCAACAGCTGCTCCTGCAATTGTAAATGCACTGTATTTTCCTGTTAATTTTTTTTTCTTTAAATGATTATGAACTAAATGTTGAAATCTTGGATCCATACAAGATAACACCATTGCTTTAAATTTTGATTTCTTCAATTTATTTTAACTTTAAACATAGCCTCATTCCTTCTATTCATTGGAAGTGTAAATGGACTGTCATATGTTGCTCTAATAGGTGGGCTTATAATTGATATACTTTTTTTTTGTAACTCTTTTTCTAAAATTTCTTTGTGTTTAAGGAAATTCCTATCTGAAGCTCGTCCAGAATACCTTAACACTGCGTAGTATCCTCCTTCAATATTAACTATTTTTACATCTTCCCTACTTGGATTTGGTGCATTGTCTGAATTAAATTTAGAGGGCAAATAAAATTGCATACTCATGTTTCCATTTTTCTCAACTTGAGTAACTGGGGTTGTCATTTTAATTTTCTCTTGAGTATCGTTTCTACCTGAAATGTAATTAAATAATTTCCTAAAATTACTATCTATTCCAGATGTCATTGTTTCAACTGCTAAACGATCAGAGTATTTTCTAATCTCATACACCTCATTTTTAGAGATAATTTCATAATTTGCTTCTTCATAAGCCATAACCGTAGAATAGGGTAAAATAAATAAAGCACAAAATACAATCAAATAAAATTTAATTTTTCTCATTGTTACATAACTTTATATTCAAAATTTTGTGTAGTTTCATTAATTTGGATTAATTTTGCACCATTTCTTTCATGAAAATTAGTTGCCATTTCTGTTAGTGGCGAAAGGGTTACTAATCTATTTAGATGATTGGATTTTTTAATCTTTTTAAACACTTCTTTAACAATTAATTTTCCTCCACCCTTTTTTTTGGACCATACTGTGTAAGCAATCGCAATTCGGCCTCCTGTTTGATCTCTCATGGCAGTTTGAAGAAATGCATCTGTACTTAACTTTTCTAGTTCATCAACACTTTTTGGGACTTCATTTGTATAAGCAAAACACATAACTGCATGAATTTCTCCTTTATATTCAACTCCATAAATTTTTCTACCAAAACCTGTTCTAAATTTATTATCTAATTCTGGTCTAACTGGATCTTCATCAGTGTTACATTCATTAAGTTCAACAAGCTTTGCACCTTTTACCCAGCCAAAAAAATTATCAATATTTTTACTTAATACTTGTCTATTTTTTCTTAATCTAGCTTTTATTCTTGGATTAAATTTTTTTTTCATATTTACAATTAATTACATGTATCACTTATTTAAAATTTTTAATGTGTTTTAAAATCATACCAGATAATCATATAAAAGCTTTGTACTGGTAACAAAAATTAAAGCATATAAAATATTGTAAAACAATTTTTCTTCAATTATTTTTAGTAATTGATATCCAATTAATATACCTAATAACGCAACTGGAAATAATATTGCTGAATTTTTAAAAGATTCTAAATTTGTCATAGATAAATTAATATACAAAGGAAGTTTAATTAAATTCACAAAAGTGAAAAAAAATATTCTTGTTCCTACATATATTTCTTTTTTCATTCTAAGTGGGAGCAAGTATAGACTAGTTGGAGTTCCTCCAGCATGCACACAAAAACTTGTAAAACCTGCAATTACCGAACATACTCCACCTTTTAAGAAATTTTTTTCTGATTTTTTTTCTTTGTCCTTTTTAAAAAAAAAATAATGACCTGCAAACAAAAAGCCCATTACTCCAATTATAAATTTTAATAAGTCCTCTGAAAAATATGAAAAAGTTAAAGATCCAATAATTATACCAATAGCTGCAAATGGAACCATTAATTTCAAAGTTCCTAAATCAAATTCTTTTCTATATTTATAAACAGCAATAAAGTCTGAAAATATTAAAATCGGTAAAATAATGCCTAAAGCCTGATTTAGCGGCATCACTATTGTCATTAAAGGAACGGAAATTAAAGTCATGGAACCACCAAGGCCTGATTTTGCAATTCCATATAAAATTATGGCTGGAACAACCGTTAAAAAAAATAATAAGTTTATTTCCATTTATTTAATGATTTTAATAATTTTGATCCTAAAGGACTAATTGGATCTTGAAGTATTATATCTTTTTTAGTTTTTTCTCTTACTAATTGTAATAACTTGGTTGCTAAACCTTTTTTTCTAAAAATTGGGTTAACAAAAATATATTCTACCTCAGCTTTCTCATTAAACCTAACAAAGCCTATTGTAGTATTTTCATTTTTAAAGGTAAAAACTCCCTCTGTTTTTTCAATTTTAAAATTTGAAATTTCTAGGCTGTTCATAAATCCTAGTAATTTAGAAGCAATAGGACAACCGCTATAGCAGCAATAATAGAACTAACGACAATATAATTAAGCTTAATATTGAATTTTTTTTCTATGAACTCAGAAATTTTTTCCCAAAATAAAACTATTAAAAAAATAATTATAGCTGGAAGAATATATTTAATCATAATTAAGCTTTCATATTATAACCTTTTTTAAGAAGGCTAGTAACTATAGCTATACAAATACCAAGAAAAGCTAGCATTAAACTTACACTTATCCATATATTAAAGTCTGATACGCCATAAAAAGAAAATCTTAATCCATTTATCAAATAAACAACTGGATTAAAATAAGTGACTATTTGCCAAAACTCTGGGAGCATATCTAAGGAATATAAGCTACCACCCAGAAAAACCATTGGTGTTATTACCAAAGAAGGAATAATTGACATTTGTTCAAAATTCGAACTCATTAAACCAATTAAAAAACCAAACAAAGCAAAAGTAAAAGAAACTAGTACTAAAAGAAATATCATCAATAATGGATATTTAACTTCAACTTCAACAAAAAAAGTAGATGTTAAAAAAATCATTAAACCAACAATTAGTGTTTTTGTTGCCCCTGCGCCAACAAAAGCAAGAACAATTTCTAAAGTTGAAATTGGTGCTGCTAAAATTTCATAAATTGTTCCATTAAATTTAGGAAAAAAAATACCGAATGAAGTATTGCTAATTGATTGCGTTAAAAGAGTAAGCATTAATAATCCAGGTACAATGTATGATCCATAACTTATACCATCAATTTTTTGAACATAGCCGCCTATCACTGAACCAAAAACAATAAAGTATAAGGAAGTTGATAAAACAGGTGATAGCAAAGATTGCATCAATGTCCTCCTAAATCTATCCATTTCATGGAGATAAATTGCTTTGAATGCGTAGTAATTAAATTTCATTATTTTCCTTAACCAAAGTAACAAATATTTTTTCTAATGTGCTTTGTTCTGTTTTTAAATCTTTTAATTTTAGTCCTGCGTCTTTTAAATCTTGAAGTAAATTTGTGATCCCTGTTTGTTTTGCTTGAACATTATATTTATAATCTATTGAGATATTATCTTTTCCAATTTCAAGATTATATTTTTCTAAACTGTTTGGTAATTCAAAAATTTCTTCCTGTAGGTCTACTGTAAGTTTCTTGTGACCCATTTTTTTTAATAATTCTTTAGTTTCATCTACAACAATAATTTCACCTTGATTTATCACACCTACACGATCTGCAATCGCTTCGGCTTCCTCTATGTAATGTGTAGTCAAAATAACTGTGACACCAGTTTTTCTTAAATCTTCAACTATCTTCCACATATCTTTTCTAAGCTCAACATCTACACCAGCAGTAGGTTCGTCTAAAAATAAGATAGATGGTTCATGAGATAATGCTTTTGCAATTAAAACTCTTCTCTTCATTCCACCTGATAATTGTCTAAGACTTAAATCTTTTTTATCCCATAAACTTAAATCTTTTAAAATTTTTTCTATATAATCCGGATTAGGTTTTTTGCCATAAAGCCCTCTTGAATATGAAACATTATTAAACACACTTTCAAATTGTTCTAATGTTAGCTCTTGTGGAACTAATCCAATTTTAGATCTAGTCAATCTGTAGTCTTTGATAATATCAAGGTCATCAACAGTTACTTTGCCTGAAGAAAGCCTAACTATTCCACAAATAATACTTATAAGTGTCGTTTTTCCAGCACCATTTGGTCCAAGCATTGCAAAAATTTCACCTTTTTTGATATTCAGATTTATATTTTTTAATGCCTCAAATCCATTATCGAATACTTTTGATAAATTGTTTATGCTTATTTGATCATTTGACATGAGTTAGGCATATATAGAGACAATTTATAGTATTACAATAAATTAAAATTTACTTTAAATGTAAAAGAATGAAAAAATTTTTAGTATTTATCTGTTTTGTATTAGCATTGAGCACCAAAGCAATTGGGAAAGAAACCACTTATAGTAAAGAGTTATTCGATAAAGCTCTATCAGATGGAAAAGTTGTAGTTGTAAGTTCCTGGATTAAATATTGTACATCTTGTGCAAGTCAAATGAAAGTTCTTGAAAAAGCAAAAAATGATTTTAAGAATATTGTATACTTTGCTTTTGATGTAAGAAACAAGGAAATCGCTCAATTTTTTAATGTTCAATATCAAACAACGCTTTTAATTTTTAAAAATAATAAAGAAGTTTACAGAAGTATTGGTGAGACCACTAAAGAACTCATTTATGATGCTTTAAAATCCTCTATCTAAATTTAATTTTTAAAATTATTGCAGGTAAGAAAGTTGCAATCAAAAAAGATAAAAATAATAAAGATTGAGCTACAAAAGGTGAAAATAAATCTTTAGATAAAAATACACCAACTAATAAACTTTTAGAAAAATCTGGAAAAGGAAACATTAAAAATCCAGCAACTAAACCAATTATAATTGAAACATAAGCGGTATTTTCATTTACTCTATTATAGAAACTATAAAAAACAGTCACTACAAATGCACAGCAAAATAAATCTGCAAGTAAGAATAAATATAAAATATCAAATCCTTTAGAAGCAACGCTAAATGCAATTAAAGACAAGATTAAAATGGAATATTTAGATATTTTTAAATAATCAGTTTTTTTATCTAAGTTAAAAGTTGCTTTGCCATCAACTACAAACAAACTGGAAATAGCATTAACTAAAGTGTCTACAGTTGAAATAGTTAATGCAAGTCCAAGGATAATAATCAATAAAGATAAAATTTCTGTTTGATCTTTTAATAACAAACTAAAAAAACCTAAATCAGGTCTAACAGACGGATCCATTGAAAATGAAACCATTCCAATAAAACCCATTAAGAAAACTATTGGAATAATAATAAAGAAAGCAATTATCAAACCACTTTTTAATGTTTGATAATCTTTTGCAGCATATACTCTTTGCCAATTTCCTTGATGAAATAAATTTGTTGCTGCAACTGCTATAAAAAAAGTTAGTCCAGCAGTGTATCCTGGAATATAATTTGAACTTAATAGTTGAGGATTTTTCTCATTAATTAAAGAAAAAGAAAAATTATTTCCTGAATTTGAGCTTACAATTGAAATCAAAATAAATAACAAAACACCAATTACAATCATTTGTATATTATCTGTAAATATAGATGCTCTTAATCCCCCATAAAGCGTATAAGTTAAAGTAGCTACCAATACTATTAATGCTGTTATCCACAATTCTGTTCCAGATATATAGTTAATTAATACAGCAACTGCAGTTACTTCTGCACAAAGAAAAATGAACATATAAAAAATTGTCATTAACAAAATCAACTTAAATAAACTTTTGCCAAATTTCTTCCTCATAAACTCAACTAAAGAGGATCCTCTTGGAAACTCGGTTCTAATTTTTTTTCCAAAATATATTAAGAAAATCATTGGAAAAGCTGTGCCTAATGCATATCCAATGACAGCACCTAGACCACCCCACGTTGCAGCCGCAACTGGACCAAATAAAATCCAAGCACCTAAGGCCGATGCTACAAGACTTGTAGTAAGTGAAAATAAACCAATGTTTCTATTTGCGGTTAAATAACTATTAATTCCTTTAAATTTTTTAGAATGAAGAATTCCTAAAAAAGCAAATATTAAACTAATTACGATTACTAATATTAATGATGTTGATTGAGTTAAAAAATATGTTTTATCCATTTTATCCCTTTCTGAATTACCGGACAGGTTCTTTGGGTATAATCTCAGTCTGTTAAGACACCCCTTATGAATATATTTAGTACATTTTGTGTATTATGGAAAGTCTTTTTAAAATTTATTATTTCTGAGTTTTATGGTTCATTATTTCGACCATACATTGTGTAGCATATTCTCTCCACTCAGATGAAGTTTTGTTTTTTAAACTATTTAAATGGTTTCTGTTACTTTGAATGTCATCTTTATGCTTAATATAATCAGCTCCATTTAGGTTTTTTTCCATTTCAGACAAATTAGTCTCCATTGCCTTTATCCACTCGTTTCCAAGTTCAACGCATTTTTGGTCATTTTTTTCATCACAAATTTGTTTAAAAAAATTAAAGATAACATCATCAGTATTAACTGAAGTATTCATTAATTATTGTTTGCAGGTACTTATAGACTCTGGACCACAAGTTTGACCATTAGTCCACGTAGCTCCAGTTAAATTAGCTCCATCAAAATTAGCATTGGTAATGTTAGATGATGTAAAGTTGGCTTCCATTAAATTAGAGTTTTGAAAATTAGCTTCGATTAATGTTGCACCCATAAAATCGACTCTGGTTAAGTTGGCTCCAGTAAAATTAGTTTTTTCAAAATTTGCACCTATAGAAACAGACTCATAAAGATTAGCTCTTACAAATGTAGACTCTGGAAAAGTTCCAAATGATAGATTTGAGGTCATCATAATACTTTTATCAAAATTTACTTGAATAAAACTTGCAAATGAAAGATTTGAATTTGGAAGATAACTACCTTGTAAATCTTGAGAGTCTGAAAATCTACAATTAGAATAATCAACTCCTTCAGTTAAAGGATCGTCACACGCAGCATTTGAATTTGTAAAAAATAAGAAACTGAATACTATTAGTAGAATAATTTTTTTCATAAGAAAAGTTAACAAATAAAATATGTCAAAACAATGAATGATTTAAAGTTTAATAAAAATTTTATATTCTTACTTTTTTGCCAGTTTTAGCACTTTTTGTTATTGCTGAAAAAATTTTAAGAGAAATTAAACCATCATTTCCATTTACTTTAGGCTTAGCTTTTTTTGAAATTACATCAGCAAAGTGGTCAATTTGATTAACTAACGTATTATCATCTTTTTTATTTTTGTCTTCATTAAAAAATATCTTATTCCACCAACTTCTCTCTTTTTTATAAAACCAATATTTAAGGTTAGGAAACTGTAGAGAGCCTTTGGTACCACCGATCATATATGCAGATTGATTAGTAATTGGATAAGCGGGATTTTCTCCTGCAGTTAATTCATAACTCCAAGGTGCAACAATTGTATCTGATAAATTTAGTGTACAAAGGGCTCCTGAATTAAAGATCAAGGTTATTGATGCTGTATCTTCAACTTCAAATTTTCTATTTTTATTAGTTGTAAAGGCTTGAACGTACTTAATAGATCCAAGTAAATAACAAATCATATCGATATCATGGACTAAATTGATCCCTAGAGGCCCTCCTCCTTTACTTATTCTCCATTTTTCTTTGTAATAAGCTTTGTGTTTATAAAGCCAACACAACACATTTGCTGAAACAATTTTTCCTAATTTTCCTTTGTCGATAAGATTTTTTACTTTTGATACTATTGAGTTATGTCTTCTGTGATACCCTATCAATAACGGTGTTTTATTTTTATTAGCACTACTAATAATTTTTTTAGCTGAATTAATATTATCTGAAATAGGTTTTTCTAATAACACTGGAATTTTTTTCTTTAAAAAACCGACTGTATGCTTTTTATGGAGTTGATTTGGCGTAGCAACAATCACTGCATCTAAATTTTTTGAGTTTAAAATTTCATCTACATTTGAATATAGTGGAATTTTATATTTTTTTGATAAATTTTTAGCGTTATTACTAATATCTACTATCGAATGGAGATTAGCTTTTTTTGATTGTGAAATTGCTTTTATGTGCTGCAATCCCATTAAACCAGTTCCAACAATTGATATGTTTATTTTTTTATTCATTTTATGAAATATTTATTTTTGTAAAGTACTTATAAAGTTTTTTGGGTTTAATTAAAGTACTTGGAAAATTTTTATTATTCGGAGCATCTGGATAATGTTGAGTTTCTAAACAAACACCCTGGTAAGGAGTAAGTTTATTTTTATATCGCAAACCCTGACTAGTATAGAGCTGTACCCCAGGAAGATTTGAATAAAAATCTAATTGGATATTGGTTTTTTTATTTTTTAATGAGGCTAAATAATTTTTGGAATTTTTTTTAATACAAAATGTTAAGTCAAATCCTAATGCATTTATTTTATTTGGTGTTCTTTTTGTTTTTTTGTTTTTGATAATATTTATTTTTTCTCCGATATTTTGAAACTTATTGAAATCATTAATAGTACTTTTTACCATTTTAATTTTGCCTGTAGGGATCAATTTATTATTTACTTCAAGATATTTTTCAGAATTAATTTTTAAATTATGATTAAAAATTTTTTCTTTTTTATTTTTATTTAAATTCCAATAACTATGATTTGTTAAATTAACATGCGTTAATTGATTTGTTTTATATTGATATTTAATAATTAAAGTTTTATTTTTAATTTCAAAAATACACTCTGAATTTAGATCTCCTGGAAACCCTTGGTCTAAATTTTTAGATAGTAGTTGATAAATAATTTTAGTTTTTGAATGATGTTTTATTTTCCATTCTAATCTATCAAATCCTATTTTTCCTCCATGCAGTGTATTTCTTCCTTCATTGCCATCGAGTTTGTAAGTTTTATTTTTAATCTTAAATTTCGAATTTGATATTCTTCCTGCGTACCGACCACACGTAGCACCTACATAAAAATTTTTACTGCTGTAATTTTTTGTATGGCCTAAATTTAAGATTAAATTTATCCTCTTTTGCTTGTCAAAAACTTCATACAGACAGGCACCGATGTTAATTGATTTAATTCTTAAATACTTATTTTCTATTATTGAGCTTTGTACTTTCACAAAGCCTATTACAACCAGCCTTTATCAACAATATAAGATTGATTTGTACATCCACCTGATTGTTCTGATGAAAAAAACAATACTGTTTGAGCAAGCTCATGCGGTAATAATCTCGATTTTAAACATTGGTTTTTCATCAAGTCTTTTTCAGATTCCTCATTTAACCAAAGATCGATTTGTCTTTGTGTTAATACCCATCCTGGCACTACTGAATTAACTCTAATATTAAATTCTCCTAAATCTCTTGCAAATGATCTAGTTAAACCAACTACTCCTGATTTTGCAGCTGTATAAGCAGCCATACCACCTTGTCCAACCATCCAAGAAGAAGATCCTATATTGACAATTACACCACCCTTATTTTCAATCATTGATTTTTTAACTGACTGAACTGTGAAAAAGTAATGTCTTAGGTTTACATTCATTCTTTCGTTCCAATATTCTTCTGTAACATCATCAATTTTGTGTCTTGTGTCGTTGGCAGCATTATTGATTAAGATATCAATTGGGCCTTTTTGATCAATGATGTCAGCAATTGTCTTTTGAAGTTGTTTTATATTTAACAAATCACATTCAATAAAAGTTGGTATTGAATATTTTTTATTTTTTATATCTTTAATTAATTTTTCAGCTTCTGACACTTTAATATCTATAAAGTAAACCTCAGAACCTTGTTCACAAAAATGTTCAACAATTGAAGCCCCAATTCCAGATCCTCCGCCTGTAACAAATACTCTTTTGTTTTCGAGATCGTAATACTTTACCTTCATTATAATTCTAATTCTTGAGCAAGATCACCAATTTTTGCACCACCTGACATCAATCTTTTTACATCTTCACCACCAAGTTCTGAAGACAATCCTGAACCAATTACTTCTCCTAAACTTAAAAAAGTATATCGATCAGCTATAAGGCGTGCATGAATTTCATTGTGTGTAATAAGTATAATTGCAATATTTCCAAGCCTTTGAACTTTTTTTATTGTTTTTAAAACTTCCATTTGCTGCTTTTGACCTAATGCTGATGTAGGTTCATCTAATATTAGTATCTTTGCACCAAAGTAAATTGCTCTTGCAATAGCCAAAGTTTGTCTTTGTCCACCTGACATTGTTCCAACTGGTTGGTTGGGATTTGAAATGTTAATTCCAATTTTAGACATTTCTTCTGTTGTTATTCTATCCATCTCATCCATTTGCATTAAACCAAATGGTCCAGGTCCTTTTTTTATTTCACGTCCAAGAAAAAAATTTCTTGTTACTGATGTTAGAGCATTGAGTGCTAAATCTTGATAAACTGTTCCAATACCTGCATCAGATGCTTGACGCGGTGTAGAAAAATTAACAATTTCTCCATCAACTTTTATTTCCCCACTTGTCATAAGATGAACTCCGGATAACACTTTGATCAAAGTTGACTTTCCAGCTCCATTATCACCTAAAAGAGCGTGAACTTCTCCTGGATAGACATCTAATGAAACACCATTTAAAGCGGTAAATGTTCCAAATTTTTTTACTACATTCTTTAGTTCAATTAATGGTTTTCTATCCATTAGATATTTCCCATAATTCGTTTTCTAATATTCTCATTTGTGAGAGCAGCAGTAACAAGAACTGCTCCAAGGAATACTCTATAGAATGATCCATCAATTCCTGGAATATAAAAGAAAGCTTCTTTTGCTATTCCAAAAATAATTGTACCTAGAATAATTCCACCTATTGTTCCAAAACCTCCTGTTAGCACGACACCACCAATAACCGCTGCAGCAATTGCCTCTAATTCCTTTAAATTACCTTTGGCTGTATCCGCAGTATTAACTTCAAATACTTGACATGCTGCAAACATTGTTGCGCAGAATGCAGTATTAACAAATAATGAAATCTTAACTTTGTTTGTTGGCACACCATTAGCCTTTGCAGCGCTAAGATTTCCTCCAGTTGAATAAATCCAGTTTCCTGCTTGAGTTTTGCTCAAAATAAAATAAAAAATTAGAGCGATAAGTGCCCAAATCATTAAACAAGAATACATTCCTTTAGCAAAAATGTTACCATAGTTATTTACATTCCAATCTGCTGTAAAATACAACCAGTTAAAAATTGGTTCCATAATATCGCCTCCAAAGAAGTTAGCGACTGGTCTTGCAGTATATATCGTGTCAATATAAGCTTTTGCTATATCAATATCAGTAACTGCTTTTGCTGCAACTTCAGGAACATTAACTCCAGCTTCTATTTTCTTTGTCAAAATTTCGACCATTGAATCGTTGCCAGATTTTTTTGCTCCAGCTAAAGATTTTTCTAAAGTTGCTATCATTTTTTCTGAATTTGAGGCAGTTTTGAAAGCTGCAACTTTTTCGTTAATATACGTTAATCGTTCAGTTAATTTTGCTACCGTGCTTGCTGGCACAGTGCTAAGAATTTCTAATAATTGGTCATTTGGTAAAGCTTTAGCCGCATCCCTTTCCATTTCTCCATGACCAGGTACATTTATAATGTTTTTAATATCTGGTAAATCTGTAACGGTTGTTGATCCAGCAGTTTGATCAGGAGCTCTGTTAAATGCTCTATACGACACTTCTGTTAAACCTCTTAAAAAGAAAAGTCCACCTAGTGTAACAATGAAAGATGCTATTCCACTTTTAACTATTATCCATCCCTGAATCCATCCAAAAGATAGAGTCATGCATAAAGTAATTAATATTGCTAGTAGTGGAGAGACATCTCTTATTTCAAATAACCTTAATCCCTCAAAATGAAAACCTCCTTCAAAAGATATATAAGGAATAACAACTGCAAAACCCCATTTTAGTATCATTGCCATACAACCACCAGCAAAACCGATCATTGAACCTACGGAAAGATCAAATTCGCCTGCTATAATTAACATTCCAGCAGCAAGTGCTACGATTCCTAATTGAGCAATTACCCTAAAATTATTTCTAATTCCTAGAGCATTAAATCCTTCACCAGAAAAAGGATTAAGAGAAAATTGTCCTTCTGGAATTGAAAAGTATCCCAACATACAAAAAAGTAAGACCATCACCCCAAAAGGGCCAATCTCTGGACGAGAAGTTAATGCAGAATACCATTTTTTTTCACCTTGTCTGTCTGATTCTTGTCTTGGTTTTTTTGTTGTTGATGTATTCATTTAAAAAAAAGTTTCGTTAATTTATAAAAAAAAAGGGCCGATTTAAAAATCGACCCTTTTAATTATTTCTGACTATCTGTCAATTCCTGCAAGAGCAGCAACTGAAGAAGCGTTAGACTTGTCAACGAAGCCAGGTCCTGATGGGATGTTAGCTCCTGGAAGAAGTCCAGCACTGTTGTTGTACAAGTGTAATACTATAATTGGCATATAACCTTGTAATCTTTGTTGTTGATCGATAGTGAAAGAAACTCTTCCAGATCCGATTAAGTCCATAACTGCAGGACTCAAGTCAAAGCAAGAGTGGTGTACTGTCATACCAAGATCAACTAATGCTTTATCAACAGCTTCACATACGTGTGGTCCTACTGAAAGGATCGCGTTGATATCACTGTTAGCTTGTAAAGCAGCAGTAGCTCTAGTTTGAATAGTTGCAGGGTCAGATGTAGTATCAGTCATTTGCATAGGAACAGCAGAACCGTAACCTTCACATCTGTCTACAAGAGCTGTGTTGTATGCTTCTTGAATCATACATAATGCTTTAGTAGCACCTTCAGCTTTTGCTCTTTCACCAGCTTTTTGACCAGCAAGTAATTCTGGCTGACCAACGTGCATTAAAGCACCTAAGCTAGCAGAAGACTCTAAACCAGAGTTCATTGTAATAACTGGAACACCAGCAGCAACAGCAGCTTTAATAGCTGGGCCTAATGCATCTGGATCTGGTAAAGAAATTACCATACCATCTGGTTGAGTAGCTGCAGCAGCTTGAATTGAGCTTGCCATATCAGCCATATCAGCAGAAGGGTTGTAGATGTATTCAAAATCAGCACCGATTGCTCTAGCTGCATCTTCACCACCTTTTTGAACCACTGGCCAAAAAGGATCTTTACCTTCTCCATGAGTGACCATGACGTATCTTTCAGCGAATGCAGAACTTGCAAATAATGCTAGAGCTGCAATCGAAAGTATAAGTTTTTTCATTGTTTCCCTCTTAAGTTAATTTAGTTAATATATATATATTAATTGTTTGAACGGGATATAAACATATCCAAACATAATTCGTAAAGTAAAAAATAAAAAATTTTATAAATTTATATATAATATCTATACCTAATTCTATCTTGACCAAATAGTTATGAATTCAACTCTTGGTTGATATTAATTTTTTAAAAATTTTTGTTCTGTTAAGGTATTTTTTTAATATTTAATTTTTTTTATATTAAATTTGGAATTGAACTTTCTAATATGTCGCGCTTCTTCCCAATCTTGCAGCACCTCTAACACCACTAGCATCTCCGTATCTAGGTTTTAAAAAAACGCCTTCATATTCTCTTCCAATAACAAATTTTCTAACAAGTGAGTCTATTTCATGTAAAAAATCAATTTCGTTTGAAACTCCTCCTCCAAATATAAAAGCATCAGGATCTAAAATATTTATGATGCTTGAAAGCGACATTGCCAAATTTACTTTAAAATCATCTATAAATCTTTCTGCATCTAAATCATGTTTTCTATTCAATTCAAATATTTCATTTGTTTTTAAATTTTTTCCATAAAGTTTTTTAAATCTTTTTGCTAAACTTAAACCAGATAAAAAACTTTCTATCTCTGCTTCCCTAGCATTACTTGAGTCGAAATTTTCTTTCTTAGCTGCAAAATATGGAATTTGGTTGTGTCCCCATTCCCCTGCTACTCCATTCGAACCTGTAATAATTTTTTTGTCTATTACTAAACCACCCCCAACTCCTGAACCTAATATAATTCCATAAACAATTTTGTAATGTTTACCTGATCCATCTATAGCTTCTGATAAAGCAAAACAGTTTGCGTCATTTTCACAAAATACTTCTTTTCCAAGTGCTTTACGTAGATCACTTTGAAATGGTTTTTTTTCTAACCAAGTTATATTTGGTGCATTTTTTACTAACCCTGTCTGAGGAGAATGAACTCCTGGATGACAAACTCCAATTGGAAGTTCTTGTTTAAATTCTTGTTCTAATTGTCTATGAATATCTCTTATAGCAGTTATAATTTGAGTGTACTCCTTTGGACACGATATTCTTGATCTATGTTTTTCGTTCCCATTTACTTCAAGAACAACGCTCTCTATTTTAGTTGCACCAACATCAATACCTATTTGCATAACTAATATGTGGCTCTTCCACCACTTAAATCAAAAACTGCTGCAGTTGAAAAAGAATTTTCTTCACTTGCTAACCAAGTTACTAATGATGCTAATTCCTCAACTTTTGCAAATTTGTTTCTAGGAATTTTTGATAACATATAATTTATATGTTCTTCTGTCATTTGATCAAATATCCTGGTCTTAGCTGCTGCTGGTGTTACACAATTTACAGCTATATTTTTTTGTGCAAGCTCTTTACCTAGAGATTTTGTTAAACCTATAACACCTGCCTTAGATGTACTGTAAGCGCTTGCATTTGGGTTTCCTTCTTTACCTGCAATAGACGCAATATTAACAATTCTTCCATAATCATTCTTAGCCATAAATGGAACAACTGCTTTACAACAGTAAAAAACTGCATTTAAGTTTAAGTTAATTACTTTATTCCACTCTTCTAGTGGATATTCTGCAACTGTAGTGTTCATTCCAGCCACACCCGCATTGTTAATAAAGATATCAATCTTACCATGTGATTTTTCAACTTCAGATAATTTTGAATTTATTGCTTCATAATTACTCACATCAACTATTTGATAAGTTAAGTTTTCTGAGTTTACTTTTTCTAAAGCTTTTTTGGCTTCAACTTCGTCTATATCCCAAATTACTACTTTAGCTCCAGATTCAATAAATCTTTCAGTGATAGCTAGACCAAATCCTTGAGCTCCACCAGTTACAATTGCTACTCTGTTTTTCAAATCAAATTTAATCATCTTTATTTTTTAAATTTTTTTGATCTTATTAAAGGAAAAGATAAGGCAATTAAAGACAAAATAAAGAACGTTAAAGCTATTGGTCTTGTGAAAAACATTAACCAATTTCCATCAAATATAACCAGAGATTGTCTTAAAGTACCCTCAACTAACTCACCTAAAATCAATCCAATTATAACTGGTACAACTGAGAAACCATATCTTCTCATAAAGAAACCTAGAACACCGAAAAATAACATTATCCAAACATCTATTATAGATTGGTTTAGTGAATAAGTTCCACAAACTGAAACTGCAAAAATCATTGGCCATAAAATTTTATTTGGCACTAGTGTTGTTCTTGCAAAAATTTTTGCTCCAAAAAACCCAAATATAAAAAACAAAACATTAGCAATTAACATTGCTCCAAAGATTCCATATAAAAAATCGGGTTGTTCTCTAAATAAATCAGGACCAGGTCTTACACCATGTATAATTAATCCAGTTAGGATAACAGCTGTTGTTGCACTACCAGGAATTCCAAGTGCAAGTGTTGGGACCATTGCACCTCCTGTTGCTGCATTATTTGCTGCCTCTGCACCCGCAATACCTTCTATAGAACCTTTTCCAAACTCTTCAGGTTTTTTCGAAAACCTTTTTGCTTCTGAATATCCAATTAAAGAAGCAACTGTTCCGCCTTCAGCAGGTAACACTCCAATAAATGAACCAATACCACTGGATCTTAAAATTGTTTTCCAAGTTTTTTTATAATCATCTTTACTTGGAAGTTTTATTGCTTTTAAAGCTATTCTATTAAATACTTGGTTAATTAAAGTTGATTGAGTTAACATCTCGCTCATTGCAAATAAGCCAACTACTACAGGTATAAAACCAATCCCTTCAGTTAATTCATTAATTCCAAAAGTGAATCGATCAATTGAAGTCATAAAATCTTTGCCAACTGTTGAAATTAAAATTCCAAATGCACCTGCAATTAAATTCTTAATTGGACTTCCCTCTCCTATTGATGCAAGCATCGTTAGACCAAAAATTGCTAACGCAAAATATTCTGGTTGACCAAATTCATAAGCAAGTTGAGCCAAAATAGGTGCGAAAAAAACAAGAATAATAACGCTAAAAATACCCCCAACTGTACTAGAAACAGTTGCCATTCCTAATGCCCTTCCAGCCTCTCCCTTTTGTGCCAAAGGATACCCGTCTAAACAAGTAGCTGCAGCAGCTGGAGTTCCAGGTGTATTAATCAGAACTGCGGTTATTGCACCTCCATAAGTACCTGCACAATAAATCGAGGTTAACAATACAATTGCTGATAATGGATCGAGCGTCATTGTAAAAGGTAAAATTAATGCACCACCAGTTGTTGGTCCTAAACCAGGTAGAACACCTAATATTAAACCAAACAAAGTTCCGAAAAATAAAACCAACAATAGCTTTGAGCTAAACAAAGGAGCCATCATTAATAATAAATTGTCCATCTAGCTATAATAAATATTGGTTATAATTCCAGGTGGAAACCTTAGACCCAGAATTGTTTCAAAAAAAATAAATACTAAGACTGGAAAAATAATTCCAACAAGTAATAAATAAAATATTCTTTTTTCTCCCCAATAATAGGAAACAAAAATAGATAAAGCTGAAATTGCTAAAAAGAAATCTAAAGTTTTTGAAATAACCACAAAAATAAAAAAACTTAAAAGTGTTAAAAAGAATGATTTAGGTAATTTTTTTTCAACTTTCCAAGGATTTTTGGTTGCTAAATAATAAATTAGTAAACTCATTACTATTATTAAAATCAAAAGTGCCTTTGGAAATGTTGCTGGTTGAATTCCTCTATTTAAAATAGGAGGAACTATATCAAATGTAAAAGTAGTGATTAATAATGCTATAGAAATTAAAATAATTACCAAACAGACTTTAAACTCGTCTCTAAAAAAAAAGGGCAAACTTTTGTTTGCCCTTTTTTGTTTTCGTACATTTTTCATATGCAAATGTACTTTTAATTAGATTAGTTAATGTAACCTAAAGCTTTAAGCTGAGCAGTCATTTCAGTAAGCATTTCTTCCATTTGCTTACCCCACTCGTCAGCACCAACTACACTAGTGTCATCAAGACCAATTTCAGTTAAGAAATTTTTGTAATAGTTGTGGCTCATAGCTTTCATCATTCCAGCTTCTAATTGTTTTACTCTGTCTGCCGGAGCACCTTTTTTTGTTACGAAACCTCTAACAGTAGATAAAGAAACAGGTATACCTAATTCTTTTGCCGTTGGAGAGTCTCCAATTTTAGCCATTCTATTGTTTGCTAATACAACTGAAACACAAAGTTTACCCTCATTAATTTCAGTTAATGCCTCACCTAAGTTTAAAACACCTACATCAATATCTCCTTTGATAAGGTTAGTTTTAATTGGCGCAACACCTTTGTAAGCAACGATAGTTGGATCTTTTAATCCACCTTTTTTAGTAAATGCGATTGCACTAACATCATCAATACCACCAGTATGAGTAGTTCCATATTTTAGTGATTTTGATTTTTGTGTGCTTATAAATTTCTTAGCATCTTTGATATCGTTTTTACAATTAACAACAAATAATTGAGGATCATCAGTTCCTCTTGCAAGTGGTTGCATATCGCTCAACTTAACTTTAGTTTTACCTAAAGCCATAGATACAGCATGACCTGTAGTCCAAGTTAAAGTATGATTTCCATCAGCTGGTAAAGACATCATGTAGTCCATAGATGCTGCTCCACCTCCACCTTTTTTGTTTACTAATTGCATATCCTGTTTAAGAACTCTTCTTGCTCTTAATAACATCATTCTAGTAGTAACGTCAGTTCCACCACCAAAACCAGCGTGGGTAATTGCTTGTATTGGATGACCATCAGCTTTAGCTGAAGTGATCATTAATGGAAGAGCTACAACAAAAAATTCAGTTACTAAAAAAGCAGCCGCTAAAAATAGTTTAAAGCTTTTTTTCATTATTTCCCTCTTTAGTTTATTTAGTTTATATATATAACTTATATAAAAATATTTAATCATACTCTTACACAGAACGTAAAGTAAAAAATGGAACAAAATAAAAGTAACATTGCTCTTTTACTCGGGGATCCAGCAGGAATAGGACCTGAACTTATTTCAAAACTATTAAAGGAAGAAGTTACTAATAAAGCAAATATTGTTGTAATTGGTGAAAAACAAATTCTTGAAAGTGGAAATAATATAACTGGCAACTCTCATCAGCTTGAAATCGTAAAAGATTTTGATCAAATTGATTTTAAGAAATCGAATAGATTTTTATTAGATATTTCAAAAGGTAAAAATCATAAATATAAAATAGCTGAACCTTCAAAAGAATCAGGTGAAAGTGTTTTAGAAGCTTTAGATTTAGCACTAACTCTTGCTAAAGAAAAAAAAATTGATGCAATTAATTTTGCTCCAATGAATAAGACAAGTTTAAAACTTGGAGGAAACACTCATTCAGATGAATTACAATTAATGGCTGAAAAATTGGATGTAAAAAGTTTTTGTTGTGAGTTTAATGTTATTGACAATTTTTGGACTGCAAGAGTAACCTCTCATATTCCAATTAAAGAGGTTGCTCAACACATTACAAAAGAAAATATCTTAAAGCCGATTAAATTAATTAACGAAGTTATGGAATTGAACGGTGTGAAAAATCCAAGAATAGCGGTTCAAGCACTTAATCCACATGCAGAATTTGGTACTGAAGAAAAAGATGAAATTATTCCAGCAATAGAAGAGGCAAAAAAACTTGGATTTAATACGGATGGACCATTACCGTGCGATACATCTTTTGTAGTTGCATATAAAAATAAAAATCATGATTGTATGGTTGGCATGTATCATGATGCACTTCAATCTGGACTTAAAGCATTTGGTTTTGATAGAGGGGTTACTGTTCAAGGTGGTTTAACAGTTCCTGTAACAACAACTGCACATGGATCTGCATTTGCAATTGCTGGAAAAAATGAAGCTAACTTAGCTCCAATTTTAAATTCATTTAAAATTGCATTATCAATGGCTGAAAATAAAAAGAAGTTAAGCTAAGCTTTAAATTAAACCAGCATCTACTGTAAAATTTTGTTTAGTGCATCCCGATGAAACATCTGATGCCAAATATAAAACCATTTTTGAAACATCCTCAGGTAATATTTGTTTTTTAAGACACTGTATATCTAAAATTTCTTTTTTAAATTTTGGATTTAACCATAATTTTGACTGTCTTTTAGTTGCAACTGATCCAGGTGCTATTGAGTTAATTCTAATATTATGTTTTCCTAAATCTCTAGCTAAAGATTTGGTTAAACCATAAATTGCAGCTTTTGCTGTACTGTATGCTGGAAACATGACAGCTCCTCTAATCCAGCTAACTGAACCTAAATTTATTATTGATCCACCTTTGTTTTTAATCATGCTTTTTTTAACTGTTTGAATAGCGAATAAATAGTGCTTTAAATTTATTGCCATTCTTTCATCCCAGTATTTTTCTGTAACTTCCTCAAGAGTGTGCCTTTGATCATTTGAAGCGTTGTTAACTAAAATATCAATTGTTCCCTTCTTTTTAATAATGTTCTGAATAAGAGTTTTGTATTTTTTTATATTTTTAATATTACAGAATTGAAAAGTAGGTATTTTTTGTTTTTTCTTTTTAATTTTTGAAATTAATTTTTCAGCTCCTTTTTTATCTATATCGAAAAAATAAACCTCAACACCTTGTTCACAAAGGTGTTCGACAATTGATGCGCCAATACCAGATGCTCCACCTGAAACTAATGCGCGTTTATCTTTTAAATCAAAATATTCAACTTTCATTTAAATAAGAATTTATAATTAATTTAATATTTTTTTTATTTCTTCTAAAGTAAAAGGTTTTGGTTTCTTGCAAGTTGTCTTTATTTCTTGCGGAATACCTGTTTGAGACGCTCTCATTGTTGAGTCTATGATATCTAAAACATGCAAAGAAAGATCTCCATTACATCTATGTTCTAAATTATTTTCAATTGCATAAGCCATCTCTGATAGACCAGCTCCTCTATAATTTGCATTTGTTGGAGATTCATTTGCTCTTGAGCTTTGACTTTTAATATTAATTCTTCCTAAAGGCATCATATCTGTTTTATGTTCACCCCAATTACCGCCAGCGGTTACTGAAACAAAAGCAGATCCTCCAAACATATTTGGATCAGGAACAATAATTGATCCTTTATTACCATAAAGCTCTATATGGTTTCTTTGATGGGCAACCACATCAAAAGATAAAGTTATCTGTATGATACAATCATTTTCAAATTGTATAGTTGCAAGATAAGTCGTTGGAGTTTCTACTTTAAATTTTTGATCTTTTTTTGGACCTATTCCAATTTCTCTTTCTTCAAAGACTTTTGTACATCTTCCTTGGACTTGTTTTGCTGGACCAATTAGATTTACTAATGCTGTAAGATAATATGGTCCCATATCTATTACAGGGCCACCTTCATTTTCAGCAAACCAAGGTTCTGGATTAGGGTGATATGATTGAACTCCTGGGAAAGCAAAAATTGCATTACCTAATTTTATTTCACCAATCACTCCATTATCAATTAGCTCCCTAGTTTTTTGGATACCTCCACCCAAAAAAGTATCAGGTGCATTTCCAATATAAAGATTTCTTTCTTTAGCGAGCTCAACTAATTTTTTTCCATCTTCAAAATTAACAGCCATAGGTTTCTCGGCATAAGAATGTTTACCATTTTCTAAGGCCATTTTTGAAACTTCAAAATGTGCTCTAGGAATTGTAAGGTTTAGTATTATCTCAATCTCTTTATCTTTTAAAAGTTCTTCAACAGTTACTGCTTCAATATTATAATGGATTGCACACTTTTTTGCTGTTTCCATGTTGATATCAGCACATTTAATAATCCTAATATTATTGAAATACTCTTGAGCTCTAAAATAAGTTTCTGAAATATGCCCGCAGCCTATTAGACCTACTTTAAATACTTTGTTCATAAAGGGCTAAATACCTTGTCTTTGTTTGCCTTTTCCTTCTTTATAAAGTTTTAAAGCTTCTTCATTTTCCTTAGTTGTTGGAATTTCTAAAGTTGGACTATCCCAAAAAGATGAGCCTTCAACCCATTTATATGCATGAGTTTTAATTGAAATAACATAAGTCACATCAGATGCTTTTGCTCTTTTAAATGCAGCCTCAAGATCTGATATTGAGGTAACGTGTTCAGATTTTGCACCCATACTTTCTGCATGTTTTGCAAAATCTACATCAACTAAGCCAGGTGTATTAGAACTCTTTAATAAGTTGTTGTACTCTTTGCCACCTTTGAATAATTGCAATCTATTAATAACTGCAAAACCTCCGTTATCACAAACAATTATAATCAATTTATTTTTTGTGATTACTGAAGAATAAATATCAGTATTATTTAATAAATAAGATCCATCTCCTACAAAAGAAATTACTTCTTTATCTGGATTTGCCATTTTAATTCCTAAAGCTCCAGATATTTCATAACTCATACAACTAAAACCCCATTCTGTTTCATGAGTATTGAGTTCTCTTGGTCTCCAAACTTGAATTACCTCACCAACCAAACCTCCTGCAGCCGTAACCGCAATATCTGTTGGATCAGAATTTCTATAGATTGCACCAATTGCTTGGACATAACTTGGGACTTCCTGATTAGTTGGAGCGCTCTCTTTATCTATATGTTCATTCCATGACTTGAGCTCAGTTTGAGATTTTTTATTCCAATCTTCTCCTGCTTTCCAATCACCTAAAGCTTGAGAAAGTTCAGTTAATGAAACTTTTGCATCTCCAACAACTGCTTGTGCTAAATGTTTGTTGGCATCATATCTTGATACATTAATAGAAACTAATTTGAAATTTTCGTTTTCAAAATTTGCCCAAGATCCTGTTGTAAAATCAGCAAGCTTTGTTCCAACCGCAATAGCAAGATCAGTTTCTTTAGCTAATGTGTTTGTATTTTTTCCTCCCAGTCCTCCAATTTGACCTGCGTAATGAGAATGATCTCTCTTCATTGTTGAATAACCCATTACAGTTTGTGTAACTGGAATATTATGTTTGATTGCAAACTGACTTAATTCTTCCATTGCATCTGAATAAAAAACTCCACCACCAGAAATTATAATTGGGTTTTTAGATAACTTAATTTTTTCTGCTGCCTCTTTAATTTGAAATTCATCTGGTCTTGGTCTTCGAATTGTGTGAACTCTTTCTTTAAAAAACTCCTCTGGGTAATCAAAAGTTTGGCCTTGAATATCTTGACTTAACGCAATACATGCAGGACCACAATCTGCAGGATCTAACATTGTTTGAACTGCTATTGGAAATGATTGAATTATTTGTTCAGGTCTTGTGATACGATCAAAATATCTTGTTACTGGTTTAAAAGCATCGTTTGCAGTTGTGCTTGGGTTGTTAAAATGTTCAACTTGTTGCAATACTGGATCTGGCATTCTGTTTGCATAAGTGTCTCCAGGTAAAAATAATATTGGCAATCTATTACTCATAGCAACAGCAGCAGCTGTAACCATATTTGTTGCTCCAGGTCCAACAGAGGATGTTGCTACGAAAATTTGTTGTCTTCTTTTTGCCCTAGCATAGCCAATTCCTGTAAGGGCCATATTTTGTTCATGATGCCCTCTATATGTTGGAAGTTCTTTTTGATTTTCCTCTAGTGCTTGACCTAAGCAAGCTACATTTCCATGTCCAAAAATTCCAAAGACACCGGGAAAGAGTGGTTCTTTTTTGCCATTAATTAATATTTTCTGAGCAATTAAATATTTAACTATCGCATGAGCACATGTGAGAGTAATTTTTTTCATAAATATGTTTATCTTTTAATATGTATAGTGTTTATATATAATTCTATTTATAAATTAAAAAACCTAATTAAGTAAACTTAAAAATAAATTCTATGTACGAAAAATTTGGACAATTCATTGATGGTAAATGGCAACAAGCCGAAAAAAAAGAAACTTACGATGTAATTAACCCAGCAACTGAAGAGGTGATTGGAAAAGCATCGAAAGCTTCATCTATTGAAGTACAAAAAGCATTAAAATCTGCAGAAAAAGGTTTGGAAGTTTGGAAAAACACTGCACCATGGCAAAGAGCTTATGTTCTTAGAAAAATTGCTGACATGATGAGAGAAAAAAAAGATGTTATTGCAAAATGGTTAACTCTTGAAGTTGGAAAACCTCTTGCAGAAGCAGTTGGTGAAGTTGGCGGTGGAGCTGATATTTTTGAATGGAATGCTGAAGAAACAAAAAGAATTTATGGTCAAACACAACAAAGTAGATTTCCAGATACTAGAGTTCATGTTTATTATCAACCTGTAGGAGTTGTTGCAGCTTTAGTTCCGTGGAATTTCCCAATAGTTTTAGCATCTAGAAAAATTTCAACTGCCCTAGCTGCAGGATGTTCTGTAATTTGTAAGCCAGACGTAATTACTCCTGGTGCTGTAATGGAATTAGTGAACATTTGTAAAGAAGCTGGAGTACCAGATGGTGTTGTAAATCTTTTGTCAGGTGATCCTGCTGAAATATCAAATGAATTAATGGAGTCTGATATAATTAAAAAAGTTTCAGTTACTGGATCAACTAGAGTTGGAAAAATTATTTTAAAAAAAGCAGCTGATAAAGTTCAAAGAGTAACTATGGAGCTAAGCGGACACTCACCTTTTATTGTATGTGAAGATGTAGATATGAACAAAGTAGCTGATATAGCAATAACTGGTAAATTTAGAAATAACGGTCAGGTCTGTATTTCACCTAATAGATTTTATATCCAAGAAAACAGAAAAGAGGATTTTGTTAATGCTTTTATTGAAAGGGCAAAAAAATTAAAAATTGGAAACGGTATGGACGAAGGTGTGGATCTTGGACCTTTAACTACCGCTAAAAGATTGGAAGAAATAGAAAAACTAGTTGAAACTACTAAAAAAGAAGGAGCAAAAGTATTAATGGGTGGACAAAGACCTTCTGGATTCAACAAGGGATACTATTATGAACCAACAGTCTTTGATGATGTTAAAGATAATTTTACAATTATGAGAGAAGAGCCTTTCGGTCCACTAGTTCCAATTTTAACTTTTAAAACTTTTGATGAAGTAATTGAAAGAGCAAATGATAATGACTTAGGATTATGCAGTTATTTATACACTAACTCTATGGATAAAGCTCACATTGGATCTGAAAAATTAGAGTCTGGTTGTGTTGCAGTGAATACTGGAGTTGTTGCTATAGCTGAGGCACCTTTTGGAGGAATAAAACAAACTGGTTATGGTCGTGAAGGTGGTTCAGGAGCGATAAAAGATTATCTAAATGTGAAATACACTCACATGGGATTAAAAATCTAAAAAAAATGAGAAAAAATAAAATCAAACAAATGATGAAGGAAGGTAAGCCTGTTATTAACGGCTGGTGTGCGATTCCAAGTACAGCCTCTGTCGAAGCAATGGCTCATCAAGGTTGGGATTCTTTAACTATTGATATGCAGCATGGTTTAGTTGACTACAGTAATGCACTTCCCATGCTTCAGACAATATCAACAACAGATGTAACTCCTTTAGCTAGAGTTAATTGGAACGAACCAGGTCAAATTATGAAAATTTTAGATGCTGGATGTTACGGAATTGTTTGTCCTATGGTAAGTAATAAAAAAGAGGCAGAGAATTTTGTTCAAGCTTGTATGTATCCACCTGATGGTTACAGAAGTTTTGGTCCTATTAGAGGTTTAATTTATGGTGGAGCTGATTATGCAGATCACGCTAATGAAGAAATACTAAAATTAGCAATGATAGAAACAAAAGAGTCTTTAGAAAATCTTGATGAGATAATGTCTACACCAGGTGTCGATGGTATTTATATTGGTCCAGCAGATTTAAGTTTAGCAATAGGTGAAAAACCTGGTTTTGATAGGTCAGAGTCTACAAAAGCTTATTCTGAGATTTTAAGAATTCTAGAACATGCTAAAAAAAATAATATTTTCGCAGGAATTCATAACGGTACTACAGAATATGCTACTAAGATGATCGAAAAAGGTTTTGATTTTGTAACTATAGCATCTGATTTAAGAGCTTTAAGTGCTGGCGCTAAAGCAACAGTAGACAAAATGAAGGGTTCTTTATCAAAAAAAGACGACAACTCTACTTATTAATCAAGTTGATCTAAAAATTCATCAAATTGTTTTTTTTCTAAATTAGAAGATTGTTTTTTTCCTGGAAATTTTCCATTCATTGAATCTTTTTTAAAAGCCTTAAGAGCTTTTACTCTTTCTAGTTTTATTTCATTTCTAAGTCTCAATAAATTTCCATATGCTTTTGAATGTCTTGGGGGATTTTCTGTATCGCCACATATATCTTCCATAAATAAATACATTACATCAGCGTTTTTACCTGAGCCTAATGAAACAGTAACTATATCTGTACGCTTGGAAATTTCACTCATTACATTTTCAGGTATTACTTCACACTCAGCTGAAAAAGCACCTGCATCTTCCAATCTTTTAAACTTTTGAAATAGTTCGTATGCTTCACCAGCAGTTTTACCCACAGCTCTTAAGCCACCAATCCAAGTAGATTTTCTTGGTACTAATCCTAAATGCCCCATTACTGGAACATCTTCTTTAGCCAGCATTTCAACTATATCCATACTTCTTGGTGTCATAACTGCATCCGCACCATTCTCCAATGCTTTAAAAGCTCCACGCATAATATCCTCTACAGTTACAAACTCATTTAAAACTAAAGCAGCTGTTAAAAATAAATTTTTTGAGCCTTCTCTTACAGGAATTATATTTTTTGCATTTGATATAATCATATCAAATCCTGCCTTTTCAGCTGCCTCGGCCTCTTCAACACTATTCGCTGTAACTTGTGTAAATTTTCTTTTTCCTTTTGCTGCTTTTAAATCCCCAACAGTCAAAGTTCGTTTTGCCGGTTTAGCAGCCCAAGTATAGATATTCTTCATTATTTAACACCTTTATAAAGAATATCTCTCCTATCAATAAATTCCTCAAAAGTTTTAATGGTAATTACTGAAGGTAATATAAATATAGATCTTTTATCTCGTTCATTTCTTATAATTCTAAAATATCCTTTTTTAATTGCTGTATCGATATAAACGTTTGAGGTTAAATATGATTTCTCTATCACTTTAAGTAATTGATTTTTTGTAATTGATTTATTTTTGTAATAAGCAAGCATCACCATATGCAACATTATCCAATGTTGTGGGGTTAAAGAAAACCAATTCAATAACTCGTTAGCTAATCTTCCTTCAAAATCTCCAAGTGATATTTCTGCTAATTGAATTCTTTTTTGAGTAAGTTTTGGAATTTTTTTTTGTTCTTCGAAGTGCTTAGGATACTTGAACTGTCTTTTCATTTAAATAAATTTAAACTCATTGAGTTTTCTATTCAATACTATTTTTACTTAATAGTTCTTTATAAATGTTATTTACTCTATGTACCTCAGTAGCAGTATTAAAATAACCTTCATATTCTATTTCTTCAGGCGTGACATCAAAATGATAGTGTCCAGCGTCTTTATCATGTTCATAAGAATGAAAGTGAGTGTGTTCACCAGACTCTCTTAAATTTAATTCCCCTCCAGTAGGATCTCCGGTCCAAAGAACTGTATAACACTGTAACTTTGGACCAACAGGTTCATAAAATTGAAGAAAATCTTTTACACACTTCATTTGTTTTGGGTCATAGTATTCATGTTTGATATCTTTATAATCTGGTTGAACATGAGATCTTACTTTTCCCTCTAGAATTCTAAATACACCAGCAAGAGCAATCTGTTCATTTGCTTTAAGATTTAAATTATTTGATAATGAAGACCTCATTGCTTGTGGTAATGAACCTTGATCTCCTGATCTTCCTTTGATTTTTATTTTAATTACTTTTCCTTGTTTACCATCAGTATAATAAATGTTTCCAAGTCCACCATGTTTTCTTGCGCTATATTTTTCAACAATACATTTTTTATCAGGACTTACTCTTGCAATTATAGATCTAGACTCATCAGTAACTAAATTTTCATTAATTACTAATTCACCACAGTGACCATCCAAACACGACATTGCACCAGATCCTGCACCTAAAGCATAAGATTTTTCTGATCCGATCATTTTTGAAATTTCTTCGTAATCAAATTCTGCACCAATAAAATTAGGATCATGCATGTATGGCTCTCCACCAACATCTATGATTTTTTGGTTGCCGCTTATTCCTTCAGATGGACAATCCCATTCACGAAGATTAGGACAATCTACAACTTCTACTTCAACATTTTTAAAATTTTCTGAAAGTCCTTTTTTTAATGCAATCGCTATATCTTCAAGTGAATGATTTGTGAAAGTTCCTTTTTCTATTTTTAATTGCATGATGTTAATAAGCTATAATTTATTTTGCATATTGTCTATAGATAATATATATAATTTCTATACATAAATAATTTAAAAAAGGTAACGATGATAAATAAAGATTTAAATGTAGCCGTATTAGGTGCAGGTGCTATGGGATGCCTGTTTGGAGGATTGCTAGCTGAAAAAGGTTTAAATGTAACTTTAATTGACGTTTGGAAAGAACATGTAGATGCAATTAACAAAGATGGTTTGAAAATGGATGGTCATGGAGGAGATCGTATAATTAAAGTAAAAGCTACTTCAGATCCATCATCGTTAGATAAAATGGATGCAGTGATTGTTATGTGTAAAGCAACTGCATTAGAACCAGCATTAAACAGTATTAAAAATATTATTGGTGAAAAAACAGTATTCATGTCATTTCAAAATGGAATTGGTCATGAAGCAATAATTCAAAGTATTGTTGGAAATGAAAAGGTAATCGGCGGAACAACAACGCAAGCTTCAAATATTTTAGGACCAGGTCATATAATGAACCACGGCGCATTGCCTTCATGGATTGGTGAATATGAAGGAGGAATAACAGAGAGAATTATAGAAATAGCTGACACTTTTACAGCACACAATTTAGAAATGATTGCAGCTGAAGATGTAAAAAAAAGAAAATGGATGAAGCTTTTTGCTCTAACGGCAATTGGTCCTCTTTCAGCTATATTTGATCTACATCACACCGATCTTTACGTAAACAATAAGGCTAATGATGTCTCAAGAGGACTTGGCAAAGAAATCATTTTAGAAACTAGAGAAGTAGCGCTTGCTGATGGAGTTGATGTTTCTGAAGATGAGTGTCTATTTATGTTCAATAAAATTGTAGATTCTATGCAAACTAATAAATCTTCAATGGCTTTTGATGTTCAATACAAAAGAAAAACAGAAATTGATTTTATAAGTGGTGCTGTTTCTAAAATTGGAAAAAAACATGGAGTAAAAACACCTTTAAATGACCTGATGTATAAAATGATTAAGGTTAAAGAAGGTATGTATAGTTAATGCTTAAAATCAATCGATTAAAGAAAATTAAAAGTAATTTTCCTGTACTAGTTGGAGACAAAGTTGTTGATAAAAATACGTGCAATTTATTAATTGATGAAATTAGTAAATCCGAAGCTTTTGACGACATGATTATGGGTGGTCGAAGTAGAATTAATAAGGGCTCAAAAAATTTTAATAATTATATTAAATCTTCAAATAATTCTGCAAAACTCTTCAAACTTTTTAATAGCAAATCATTTTATAAAAAAATTGAAACTCTTTTTTCTAAAAATTTTAAAGATAGATCTTGGACAAACACTCACAAACCAAAAATATTTAATCAAAAAAAATTTACTATTAAAAAGAAATTAAATTCAAGTGAATTAAAAAAATTATTAGGAAACAATTACACTAACCCAAAAGTTAATTTAGATATTGATTTTTCGGTTTCTAAAGGAGGATACAGATTACGTCCTCATAGAGATGATATTACGAGATTGTATAATTTCTTAATTTATCTAACTGATATTCCAAAAAAAAATGGAGGATCGCTTACAATTTATAGAAAAAAATCTAAGAAAAATTTAAGAAAAAGTTTCAGAAGGTTTCCTAAAATGAGTGAATTGGAAGTAGTCAAAGCTTTCACACCAAAGAAAGGAACTGTGGTATTTTTTCAATCTACACCAAATTCTTATCATGGAGTTAAACGTTTTATAGAAAAAAACTGTCCAAAAAGATTTTTTATTTATGGAAGTTATGCACTTAATAAACCAGTTATTTGGAATTATAAAGGAACAGCTTACTATCCGCACATTATCAGTACCAAGAAAAGAATGTTAACTTCTTTTCATGACGCAAATTATTTAACAACTGCTCCTAAGAATTGATATTATCACTAAATTCTACTAGTTTCTATTAATGGTAAATAATCTTAAAAACAAATTATTTGAACAAGGGTATTTGAAAGTAAAAAACGTGCTTAACTTTCAAAGAGATTTAAAGCCAATCCTTAATGATATGGAATTTGTAATGGATTGTTTAATTCAAAAATTTGCAAAAAAAAAAGATGTAAAAAAAGTTCTTAATTTAGATTTTAAAAAAAAATATTCTTATATATCAAAATTAAAAATTGATGATTTAGATCAGTATTTTAATACCAGATTACCAAGAGATCACGTTAAGAAAGATAGTGATTATTTTGCTACTCAATCTTTATGGAATTTAATTACTAATAAAAATATTTTAGATGTTGTTGAAAAAATTTTGGGTAAAGAAATCATGTCTAATCCAGTACAAAATACTAGAATTAAACAGCCTGAAAAAAAATTACCAAAAGGTTCTGTTTTTGATGGTTTAAGTGGACGAACGCCCTGGCATCAGGATGCCGCTGTTCTCAATACTAAAGGACAAAAATTAACCGACATGGTTACTGTTTGGATACCTTTTACAAAAACTACTAAAAAAAATGGTTGCATGATTACAGTTAAGAAAATTAATAAAATGGGATTATTAAATCATATTGCTGGATATAGAGGGCAAGTAGAAATTAAAGACAGCAAATTACTGGATAAAATGAAACATATTCAATTAGAAGCAGATATTGGGGATGTAATCCTTTTACACAAACATTCAATTCATTGTTCTCTTCCGAATAGATCAAATGATTTTAGAATAAGTGCGGACCTTAGATATAATGTAGCTGGCCAACCTTCTGGAAGAGATCCACTTCCAAATTTCTATGTAAGAAGTAAAAATAAAAAAAATCTCAAAATTCAGAATTTTAAACAATGGTTAGCGCTATGGGAAAAGGCAAAAGAAAAGTGTATTCCACGTAAATATGCCTTTAAATATCCTCTTCCTACTTTTAAAACAAATAAAAGGGATTTGTCTAAACTTATTTAAAATATCAATTATTAATTATGAAAATTTTGATAACTGAATTTATTAATAAGAATAGTTTAGACGACTTAAATAATAATTTTGAAATCAAATTTGATGAAAAGCTCTGGGAAAAAGAAGAGGAACTTTTAGAGATAATTAAAGATTATGATGGTTTAATTGTTAGAAACAAAACTCAGGTTAATAAAAATATTTTATCTAACGCAAAAAATTTAAAATTTATTGGAAGATTGGGTGTTGGTTTGGATAATATTGATACTAAATTTTGTAAAAGCAAAAATATTCATGTCCAACCAGCAACTGGTATGAATGCAGATTCTGTGGCAGAGTATGTAATTTCATCCTCGATGTCTTTGTTAAAAAAAATTCCTATGTTTCATCATGGAACGGTCAAAGGTGAGTGGCCTAGAACAACAATTAAATCTGCTGAAATAAATGGAAAGTGTATTGGAATAGTAGGTTTTGGTATTATTGGTAAAAAGGTTGCAGACTATAGTTTAAAGAATGGCCTAAATGTTTTGGCTTATGATCCTTACATTAAAAAATTAGATGATAATCAGAAAAATTATAAATTATCTTCATTAGAAAACGTATTTAAAGATGCAGATATTATTTCTTTACACTTACCATTAACCGAAGAGACAAAAAATCTAATAAACAAGTCTTCATTCTCTAAAATGCAAAAACAGCCAATAATAATAAATACTTCAAGAGGTAGTGTTGTAAATGAGAATGATCTTATAGATGCTTATGATCAAAATTTAATTTCAGGATTTGCATTAGATGTTTTTGAAAATGAACCTATTAAAAAAGATTTATACGAAAGAATAACATCTGAAATTAATTGTATTTTAACACCACATATTTCAGGTGTCACAACAGAGTCAAATATAAGAGTTAGTAATTTTATAGTTAAAAAAACGATAGATTTTTTTAAGTAATTATCTCGTTTAACTTAACTACTCTTCCAAGTTTAATTGATGTCTCAGCAGCTTCTCCAACTGCAACTGCAATTAACCCATCATTCAAAGATACCTCTGGCTTTAATTTATTTTTTACTGCATTTATAAAGGCTAAATGTTCATAATAAGTTGAACCATGATGATGTCCTGCTTCAAGTATTTTTGGATCCACACTAACACTTTCTTGTTTAGTTTTTCCGTCTCTCATACCAATTCTTACATCAGAAGTAGTTTTCCCAGACTCGTTCGAAGGAACTGAAGTTTCAATTTTACCAATATTTCCTGTTGCAGTTAACTCTTCTTGCATTTCAGAATTTTCGGCAAACATACAAAGCTCAAGCATACTTCTTGAGCCATTCTCAAAATTAACAATTACATAAGCGTTATCAATAATGTCTGGTTTTTTACCATCATACTCTTCATCTAAATGATTTACATCTTGTCCCCCACTCGCATAAACACTTACGGGCTCACTCTTAACAATAAAACGCATCAAATCGAAAAAATGACAACACTTTTCAACTAAAGTTCCTCCGGTATTTTTTTCAAATCTGTTCCAATCATTTACTTTTTTTAAGAAAGGAAATCTGTGTTCTCTTATTGTTAATGTTTTTAAGTCACCAATTATTTTGTTGTGAATTTCTTTGATAAATTTTGAAACAGGAGGCATGTACCTATATTCCATTGCAGTCCAAAAAACTGAAGGGTAATTTTTAGTAAGTTTTTCTATTTCTAAACAATCTTTTGTCTTAGTACACAAAGGTTTTTCAACCAATATATGTTTCTTGGTTTTAATTACATCTTTTAAAATTTGAATATGAGTAAAATTAGGAGATGAAATTATATAAACGTCAACTAAATTTTCTTTGATCAGATCTTGATGATTTTTAAAGCAAACAACTTCTGATTTGAGTAATTCTTGGCACTGTTTCAAAGACTCTTCGCGAGGATCTGAAAGAGCAACTACTTGAGCTTCATCTATTAAAGATAAATTTAAAATATGTTCTCGAGCCATTGTGCCAGCTCCAATTATTCCATATTTAATTTTTTCCATATTTATTATTTATCAGTTTAATTAAATTAGTTTAATCAATTGTTAATCCACTTGGTACTTTTTCTGGTTTACCGAGGGGTCTTTGATTTCCACTTTTTCCAGTTAGAGATTGTAAAAAAGATACCAATTGATCAATTTCTTTTTCACTTAAATCCATTGGTTTAATATCTATACTCGAAATAATTCTATCCTGTTCTCTTTTGTCAGAAAAAGTTACAAAATCTATTTGCTCTAACCATGGAGCACTAGGTAAATTTGCATATTTAGGTTTCCAATTTTTATTCATAGCTACTGGATTTAAATGATGTTTAATTATGCCTTTAAGTGATGGATAAGCACCATTATGACCGTAAGGTGCAGTTAAAGAAACATTTCTAAGTGCAGGTGTTTTAAATTTATACATGTCATCCAAATCATCTGTTTCAACCATCCTTCCAACATCACGTGCATAAGGATCAAAAGACCTAGTCCTTCCAGGCCCAAATTGAGGAATTCCTATTGAATGAAATTTTTGATCAGACAATAAAGATCCGGAATGACATGAGCTACAATTAGCTTTGCCATAGAATAAATTCATACCTGCGATCTGATTTGAATTTAAAGCTGATTTATTTCCATTTAAATATTCATCAAAGGGAGAGTCAAAAGAGGTCCATTCATGAATTTCAAAAGCTGCAATTGAATTTACTATATGTGTAATATTTATATCTAAAGCATTATCAACATCCTCAAATGCATGTTTAAACATTTCAACATACTCGGGAATTCCTCTTATTCTATGAGTGATTACAGGCCAAACTCTATCTATTCTCATACTGTCTTTACCAACTTTCGAAACAAGTCCTATAATTTCATTTTCACCTGGATTTCCAGCCATTTCAAATTGTCTTGTCATTGGAAATAAAGCTTGTACCGCAACTATATTATCAAGCCCTTTTGGAAGTAGTTCTTGCGCTGGGGTATTAAAACCATTGCCAAATATATCGGATTTAGTCACTCTACCGTCATGAAGCAATGTTGTAATATCTTTAAATCCTAAATTCCATAATGCTAAAGCATTCCTAGGAATACGTTTTTTAATTTTATCATCCCCTGTTCCAGCTGTTCTTTCTAATCCAATACCATGTCCTCCTTCACCAATCCCTAATGAAAGTCCATCTGAACCACCTAGATCATGACTATGGCAGGTTGCACAAGCAATGTTTCGATTTGCAGATAAAATTTTATCATGAAATAAAAGT
>CACHQB010000011.1 GCA_902581925.1 uncultured Pelagibacteraceae bacterium
AAAATTAACTAACGGAGATATAATGAAAAAACTAAAAACAATTCTATTTTCCGCACTTTTAGCATTTGGTATGACTTCTTTTGCAAATGCTTGTGGAAAATTAGTTATAGCCGAACAAAACTGGGCATCTGCCGAGTTAATGGCAAACGTTGATAAAATCATTCTCGAAGAAGGATATGGATGTGACGTAGAATTAGTACCTGGTGCTACTATGCCAACATTTACATCTATGAATGATAAAGGAACGCCTGACATGAACCCTGAACAATGGGCGAATGCAGTTTACACTCCTTTAAAAAAAGCGGTAAGTGAGAAAAGACTAATTATTGCAAATAAAGCTCCAATTACAGGTCTAGGAGAAGGTTGGTGGTTAAATCCAGCAGCTTTAGAAAAACATCCTGAACTTAAAGGAATGACAGCTGTTCAAATTTTAGAACGTCCAGATTTGTTTCCTGATAAAGAGGACCCATCAAAAGGTGCTTTCATGGGATGTCCAGCAGGATGGGGATGTCAATTAGCTAATGCAAATTTGTACAGAGCATTTGAAATGGAAAAAAAAGGTTGGAAACTTATTGATCCAGGTTCAGCAGCAGGTTTAGATGGTTCAATTGCTAAAGCTTCAGACTCTGGTGAGCCTTGGTTTGGATATTATTGGAATCCTACATCAATGGTTGGTAAATATAATTTACAGCCAGTTGATTTTGGTGTTCCTTTTGCAGGTAGAGATAATTGGGACAATTGCATAACTCTTGCAGAACAAGACTGTGCAAATCCAAAGCCAACAGCTTGGACAAAATCTGAGGTTAACTCAATTGTAAGTGCTAACTTTGCTAAAACTGGTGGAAAAGACGTTCTAAATTATGTTGAAAGTAGAACTTTTCCAGGCACAGTGATGAATGGAATGTTGGTTTATATGGCTGACAACCAAGCTAAAGGTTCTGATGCTGCAGTTGAGTTTTTAATTAAGCACGAAGATATTTGGACTAAGTGGGTATCTTCTGATGCTGCAAAAAAAATCAAAAAAAGTTTATAATTAACTTTAAATTACGAGCCTATTTAATATAGGCTCGTAAAATTAATATTTATGGAATTTTTTACTGAATTTCCAGAACTGGGAAGAAGATCTCAAATGGAGCTAAGAAAAGGTATAGACTTAGCTTTTAGAAATTTTTCAAAAGAATATGGAGACAGTATTGAAGCATTTTTTGATCCATTATTGTTTTTTTTAGTATCATTAGAAAAATTATTATTATCTACACCATGGATAATAATTATTGGAATAATTTGTGGATTAGCCTGGTTAGGCTCAAGAAGTTGGAAATTAGTGGTAGGAAGTGCAATTGCTTTTTTATTAATTGGTTATTTTGGAATGTGGGAAGATTGTATGGCAACAGTCGCTATAATTACTGTTTGCACAATCATCTGCATAGTTGTTGGTATCCCAATAGGAATTGTAATGGCTAGATCTTCTAGAGCTGAAAAAGCAATACTTCCCGTATTAGATATGATGCAAACCATTCCTAGTTTTGTTTATTTGATCCCAATTTTAATGTTATTAGGAATTGGAAAAGTGCCAGGATTAATTGCTGTTTGTGTCTATGCAGTTCCTCCAATAATTAGATTAACCAATTTGGGTATTAGAGAGGTAGACAAAGAAACTTTAGAGGCTAGTGAAGCTTTTGGGGCAACTACAGCACAAAAATTAAAATCTGTTCAAATTCCACTAGCTTTACCAACTGTATTTGCTGGAGTAAATCAAACCATAATGATGGCTTTAGCTATGGTAGTTATTGCTTCTATGATAGGCGTAAAAGGTCTTGGAGTGCCAATATTAAGAGCTGTTTCTAACCAATATTTAGCTCTTGGAATGATGAATGGATTGGCAATAGTTGCTCTCGCAATTGTCTTTGATAGGGTCACTCAAGAATATGGAAGAAGGATCCAAAAGCATAGAGGCCAGATAAAATAATTGATACTTTGTAACATCGAATTTTCTAGACTCATATTTCAAAATAAATAAAGATCTTCACTATGAATTTTTCATTGGAAATAGGACCTAAAACAGAGGTTGATACAGTACCAGCATTGTCTGATGTCTATATTACAATGCTACCTGGAGGTGACTACAGAGAGACTGCTGATAAAGCAGTAGAGCTTGTAAAGAAAGGATTTAACCCGGTACCTCATTTTCCTGCCAGATCAATCCATGATGAAAAAGAGCTTAAAGATTATGTATCTAGATGCAAAGATGGAGGCGTAAAGCAAGCCTTAATTATTGGAGGTGGAAGAGAGCCAGCAGGTAAATTTGATAGTTCATTTCAACTTTTAGAGACAGGTTATTTTGAAAAAATGAAAATAGGAATTGCTGGACATCCCGAGGGGAGTCCTGATATATCCGACTCAGATTTAGAAAAAGCTATGATAGATAAAAAGCCTTACGCTGACTATATTGTAACACAGTGGTTACTTGATCCTCAGCCTATTATAGATTTTATTTCTAAGCAAAGCGTACCAGTGCATGTGGGAATTACTGGGCCATTAAAAATATCTAGTTTAATTAAATTTGCTAATATTGTTGGGGCAAAAAATTCCTTAAACTTTCTTAAATCTAATTTTACTAAGGCATTAGATTTATTGAAACCTAAAGACCCTAATGATTTAATTGGGAAAGTTAAATCGCATACTGATAACTTCCACATTTATACATTCGGCGGCTTGAAGGAAACTAACAAGTGGTTGAAGGAGAATAGTTATGTCTAAAGAATTTGACTATACTAAAGTAAAACATGCTACTTCTGTTGATCAATCTGACAGAGAAGTACCATATAATTTAAGACAAAGTGGGCCAACTAAAGTTGAATTATTAATTTCAACAAGGGTAAGAAAGTCACCTTATTGGCATTTATCAATGCAGGCAGGTTGTTGGAGAGCAACCGTATACAATCGAATTTATCATCCAAGAGGTTATGTAAAACCTGAAGACGGTGGTGCAATGGTTGAATATGATGCAATCGTTAACCATGTAACAATGTGGAATGTAGCTGTTGAAAGACAAATAAGAGTTAAAGGTCCAGATGCAGAAAAATTTACTGACTACGTTATAACTAGAGATGCAACAAAAATTTCTCCTATGAGAGCAAGATATGTAATCTTGTGTAATGCTTATGGAGGAGTTTTGAATGATCCAATTCTTTTAAGAATTTCAAAAGATGAATTTTGGTTTTCATTATCAGATTCTGATATTGGAATGTATTTACAAGGTGTAAATGCGGATGGAAAATTTAATTGCACAATTGAAGAAATCGATGCATGTCCAGTACAAATTCAAGGTCCTAAATCAAAAGCTTTAATGCAAGACCTTTGTGGTGACCAAGTTGATTTTGATAATATGCCTTTCTATGGATTGGCAGAAGCAACAGTTGGTGGAAGAAGTTGTGTAATTTCTCAATCTGGTTTTTCAGGTGAAGCTGGTTATGAGATTTACTTAAGAAATGCAACTTTGTATGCTGAAGATATGTGGAATGCAGTATTAGATGCGGGAAAAAAACATAACTTGATGGTTATTGCGCCTGCACACCATAGAAGAATCCAAGCGGGTATTCTTTCTTGGGGACAAGATATGGATCAACAACATAATCCGTTTCAATGTAATTTAGGTTATCAAGTTTCATTATCTGGTAAAGGTGAATGGAATAAAAAAGCTGATTATGTAGGTAAAGCTGCTTTGGAGAAAATGGGAGCAGATATAAAAGCTGGAAAAAAACCATATAAACTTCAACTAGTTGGAATGGAGCTAGGTGGTAAACCAATTGATGATTACGCGCCTGACTTTTGGTTAGTATCGCCAGAAAGTGGTGGGGATCCAGTTGGATTTATTACTTCACCATGGTGGCATCCGGAAAAGAAAACTAATATTGCTATGGGATATGTTCCGTTTGATGGAACTTTAAATCCTAATGGATTTCCAAAAAATAAAGTTGGAACTAAGTTTAAAGTTCATCTTCCAGAAAAATACTCAGATACTCCAGGAACACCTGTAGATGCTGTAGTTGTGGATATTCCATTCAAAGAGTCATTCAATGCCAATACAAGAGAAGTTGTAAAAGGCTAAAATTTACTAAAGGAGAGCTAATTTTGGCTCTCCTTTTAAATTCTAATGACCAAAAGTTTTCTAATAGCAGTTTGCATTATAATTGCTATTGCTTTAATAATATTTCCATTAATTGTTTCTTGTAAGGCTCAAAAAAATAAAAATAAAAAAAATTAATGTTTGCTGAATTTTTAAATATAATTTTTAAGTCAATTAAATTAGACAAAACTCTTTATTCGGATAATAAAAATTTTGGAGAAGCATCAATATACTTTGCTGGGATTATAATGATCCTAGATGGTATCGCTGGCGCAGTAGCAGCTAACACCATTATTAAAACAGCTATTGCAATGTCTGGTCTAACTGCAATAGTTACTTGGCTAATATGGGCGATTTTTATTTTTGTAATTGGAGTTAAATTATTTCCTGATAAGCAAACCAAAGTTTCATTCAAAAAAATTTTAACAGCTGTTGGATTTGCACATGCCCCTGGTTTATTAAGATTTTTTGCGGTCACACCAGATTTAATGATACCAATAATTTTTCTTACACAGTTCTGGATTTTTGCAGGTTTAATAATTTCAACTAAACAAATATTAAGTTTAAAATCTAATTTTAAATCTTTTGGGATTGTACTTTTATCCTTTTTAATCATTGCATTTTTATCTATCTCATTTGTAATGAGTAGAATGAATATGCTTCCAGTAAGTCAAATCAGTTAAAGCGGAAAAATAGTCTTAGATACTCTACAAGATTTACATAATTTAAACCCAGTAAGAATTAAATTTTGAGTTACACTTTCGTCTTCCTCTTTGCATTCATCACAAATGTTGTTTAATTCTTCAGTATCTACCTTTAGATTTTTTTCATCTTTTTTATCAATCATTATCTGTCAAACCTGCGCCTGCCGCACCCTCTTTTAAACTGTCACTCTCTTCAACAAAAGTTTCTTCGGATAATTTGTATAAATTATTCCATTCATCGTCTGTAAAGTTATCTTCATTTTCAAGTAGATTGATCTCAATTTTATTTGCTATCTTTGGAAATTCTTGATCAATAAAATTTGAAATAATATTTACATTTAGATTTAATAACATTTTTTTTTCATCTATTTTTATATAAATTTTTTTTCCAATAATTTCTGATGAACGACTTATGAAGGAAATAAAAATAATTGGATAAGCAACATTTTTAAAATCAATTTTTTTTAATTTTTCTAAAACATTTATTTGATCTAAAAAACTAATACCTAAAGTAATTGGACAGTAAGGATTATTTGATGAGGAATTATTTTCACTAATTAAATTTAAATTTTCAAATTTACTTTTATTTTTTTTATTTAAATATTCATTAAGGTGCTTAATACCCGGTAAACTAAATAGCTCTAACAATCTTATACTTTTTCCTGTTTCCTCGGAAACTCCCCAAGAATATCCTGCTGCCTTTGAAGCTCTTTTAACAGTAGTTTCAATTTCACTAAGTGATTTCATTATTAAATATTGGTTTTATATACCCACTGCTCGTCATAACTTTTTAACTCGTTTGGAAGTGGAGCTCCTTGAAACATGCAAATTCTTAACCATTTGTCAGATCGTGGATCAAATTTTAATGCCCCAAAGAAAGACAATTTTAATCTAAGCATATCAATTGGCATTAAATCTTTTCCAATTGTATTATCTTGTATTTCTGAATAAGGAAATTTTTCTACAATGAATGCCCTCCTTACAACATGTCTTAATTCAGAGTTTGACGTTAAAAACTCAGCAATAGTTAAACTATTTTTTGAGACTAATAATTTGTCATAAAGTTTTTTTATATCTCTTGCTATTGCTAAAGGCTGTTCTAATTCTGATCCATATTCTTCAAAACGATCCGCCAATCTAGGTTCTTCTTTATTTTTTGAAATAAACCAAAAATTTTTATTGTTTTCTTTTTTTTCAAAATTAATATCTAGAATATTAGGATACTTTGCTTCAATTATATTCCTCAATTCATCAACTTTTCTATAAGTTGGAATATTAAAATATTTTTCTTCGTCTGAACTCATTTCTTTTACCAAAGGATTTATAATATCATTATAAGGTTCCATCATTATTGACACTATGTATTCAATACATTCCTCACAAGTATTGTCCTCTAACCATTGATAGATTTTGTTAAAAGGATATTCGCTCTTAAAATTAAAATCTTTATCTATAAAATTTATGAATTTTTCAACATCCTTTAATAATGAAGAAATTTTTTTTTGCTGATATTCGCTATCAGTATTCCAGCTTGTAATATTTTTTAATGATTTTTTTACACAATCTATAAACAAATCGCTATCTTGACTTTCTACATCTTTGATTTCTCTAATTTTCTTAAGTGCTTTTTCTCTACTTAAAATCCAATTATTTAATAGAGTTGGGTGATTGACTATAAATGGAGCCATACCCAAGCCTGTGGAATTACCTATTCCCAAGTTTTTACAAATATTATCATCTAGCTTAACAGCTGTTTTTGGATTTTTATGATAAGCAACATGATTAACTTGATCAAAAGTAAATTGTCTTACCAAATAAACCAGCATCATTTCTAATCTGAATGGACCATTAATTTCTTCACGATTTTTAATTCTGAATCGATCTGCAAGACCAAATTTGCCTGAGCCATATACTGCTGTAGTCCTATATAAATAGCCTACTTTTGATAATAAGTTTAAATCTGGCTGCTTACCTTTGCTCAAACTTTCAACTACATGATTATAAATTCTTACTGATTTGTTTGCTCTCGATAAAGTTAATTCTTTATAAGAAAGTCTGCCAACTTCTTGTTTTGGAACTTCATTTTTTAATCTTTCAATATCTTTTTTTGTAGGAACTCCATCATGTAATGTAAAAGCTGCATCCCATTTTGTTGCAATAACTCTGTCTGATCTTTCTTCATCTTTGATTTCATTTGCAAAACAAATTAAAGAATAAACTCTTTTATTTTTTTTAAATGAATAAACAGCTTCTCCAAAACCATTTTCATTTAAATTAAATAAATCTCTTTTATACTCCCACTCTTTAAATTCGTTAAGAAAACTTCTTAAAAAAGATAATTTTGATTGATGAAAAGATCCTAGCCTTGATAATTTCATTATCTTATTCGGGTCTCTTAATTCAACTTTCATAATTAAATAGTTTTATAAAAATTGTACCAGTTATTTCCAAGTATTCCATGTGTCTCGGTATCTGAAAAACCTGCTTTTTTTAGACCTTTTTCAATATTTGAGAACCCTCTTGCATCAAGAAACCAGTCAGGTTGTTTAGGAAAACCTGGTTTTTTTTTCGAACCTTCACCATAATTTTTACTTTTAGACCAAGAACCATTTCTCATCCATTCAACAACAGTATCTGGATGATCTAAACAAAGATCTGATCCTATTCCTATTTTTTTTACGTCCATTATTTCAGCTGTTTTTGCCACCATTTCACAAAAACTAACTAGAGTACAATTTGTATTATCTTTTAAGTGATGAGGGTATAATGATAAACCCAACATACCGCCACTATCACTCAAATTTTTTAATAAATCTGAGGATTTGTTTCTTTTAGCTGGATGCCAAAAAGATGGATTTGCATGAGTAATTGCTATTGGTTTTTCACTTAACTCAATTGCATCTAGAGTGCTTTTTTCTGCAGAATGTGACATGTCAACCACAAGGCCAACTCTATTCATTTCTCTTATAACCTCACGTCCAAAATTTGTAACTCCGCTATCTACTTTTTCATAACAACCTGTTGCTAGCAAAGATTGGTTATTATAAGTAAGTTGCATAAATCTACATCCTAATTCATGAACCTTTTCAACTAACTTTATATCATCTTCAATTGGCGAACAATTTTGGAAACCAAAGAATATTGCAGTTTTGTTTTCTTTATTAGCTTTATCAATATCGTGAAAATTCTTACCAGGAAAAATTAAATCAGAGTTTTCATGAAATAATTTTTCCCATTTTTTTATTTCAAGTTGTAATTCATCAAAATCTTCATGATAGACAATGGTAACATGAACTGCATCTAAGCCAGCAGATCTGTTGATCTCAAAGATTTTTCTAGACCAGTTACAATATTGAAGATTATCGATTTTATAATTCATATTATGCTTAACTCTAATCAATATGTATTTTAAATACTATTAATTTTATTGAAATTTTAAGTTAATTTTGAAATAAACAGATTGATCAATTTTCATGAAAAAAAATAATAAATTAAAAGTTTCAATCATAATGGGAAGTCAATCTGACTATAAAGTGATGAAACTAGCCGAAAAAACCCTAAAAAAAATTGGAGTTTCATTTGAAACAAAAATTATATCTGCTCACAGAACACCAAAAAGAATGTATGAATATGCTGCAAAAGTTGAGCAAAATAATATAGGAGTAATAATTGCAGGTGCTGGGGGATCTGCTCATCTTCCAGGTATGATATCAGCACTTACACATTTGCCAGTACTTGGTGTTCCTGTTGAAAGTAAAAAACTTAAAGGTTTGGATAGTTTGTTATCAATTGCACAAATGCCTAAAGGAATTCCTGTAGGAACGCTTGCTATAGGAGAGGATGGCGCTATTAATGCTGCTTTATTAGCTGCAGCAATAATTGCTAATAATAATTCAAATGTTCGAAAAAAACTTAAAAATTTTAGAACATCACAAACTAAATCAGTAAAGAAATCTCCAAAATAAAATGTCAGAAATTACTCTTGGTATCATTGGGGGTGGTCAACTTGGAAGTATGCTTGCAATAGCAGCTAAAAAATTAAATGTAAAAACTGTTGTTTTTTGTGATGACATAGATGCGCCAGCACAAAATTTTTGCAACCAATTTATTAATGGAAGTTATGATAATAAGGAAAAAATATCAGAATTTATAGATCAGGTTGATTTAGTCACTTATGAATTTGAAAATATTCCATTTGAAACATTAAATGAAATAAATAAATTTAAACCTGTTTTACCAAAACCATCAGTTAACAGATTAATTCAACATCGATTAGCTGAAAAAGATTTTGTGAACAAATTAAATATTAGAACAACAAGATATGTTTCAATTGAAAAAAAATCTGACATAGATGCTTTAGAAGATTTTTTACCAGGAATATTAAAAACAACAACACTTGGTTATGATGGCAAAGGTCAATATCCAATTAAATCAAGTAATGAACTTAATTCATTGAATATTGATTTTTCAAAAGGATATATTCTTGAAAAACTTGTAAAGTTAAAAAAAGAGATTTCAATTATAATTACAAGGTTTAGTAATAATAAATATGAAATTTATGAACCAATAGAAAATACTCACGAAGATCAGATTTTAAAATATTCAAAAATACCTGCTGAAATAAATGAAAAGATTTTTATTCAATCTAAAGAATGGGCAATGTTAATTGCTGAGGAACTTAAATATGTAGGAACTTTATGTGTAGAATTTTTTATTGATAGAAATGATAATCTTTACGTTAATGAGATTGCACCTAGAGTACATAACTCAGGACATTTAACAATAAATGCTTTTAATGTGAGTCAATTTGAAAATCATGTGAGAGCTGTGTGTGGTTTAGAACAAATTCCTTTAAAAAAAATATCTAATGCTAAAATGATGAATTTACTTGGCGATCAGATTACTCATTATAGAAATATGCAAAAGTTTAATGATAATGAATTTTTCTTTGATTATTTAAAAAAAGATATAAAAGAAAAAAGAAAAATGGGTCATATCACAACTTTAGTATAAATGTTAAAATCAATAGAAGGTAATTTTGATAATCCAGAAGTTAATGAGCTTCTAACCAAACATTTTATTGAGCTTAGAGCTGCCTCTCCAGAAGGAAGCGCTCACGTCCTAGATATTCCTGGATTAAAAGTACCATCAATTAAATTTTGGAGTTTATGGGATGATAAAAAACTGATCGGTTGTGGTGCTTTAAAATTTTTAGATAAAGAACATGGAGAATTTAAATCTATAAGAATTCATAATGATTTTAGAAAGCAAGGCCAAGGGATTAATGTAATTAATCATTTAATCAATGAAGCTAAAAAGCTTAAAATAAAAAGATTAAGTATTGAAACAGGAGCGGGTGATTTTTTTATACCAGCAAGAAAACTTTTCAGAAAAACTGGTTTCAATGAGTGCGAACCTTTTGCACACTATAAAGAAGACATCAATTCTGTTTATTTAACTATGCTTATTGATGATATTTAAAAAAATATTTTAATATTTGATCTATTTTGTTGACAAAACCTAATAAAATCTAAAGAAAGCCAATATTACTTAATTATAAGTAATAATTAAATATAACAAAAAGTAAGAAGATAAATATGAGTCTACAAGGTAAAGTAAAATGGTTCAATCCAACCAAAGGTTTTGGTTTTATTGAAAGAGAAGATAAAGAAAAAGATGTGTTTGTACATGTTTCAGCAGTAAGAGATGCTGGTATGAACGGTTTAGATGAGGGTCAAGCTTTGACTTTCGATGTTGAAGATGGTCCTAAAGGTCCTTCAGCAGTTAACTTAAAAACTGCATAATTTCACACTTCCTATTGGCTGAAAAATTTATTTTACTTTAGTAAATTTATTATTCAGCCAATACCTTATTTAATAACAATCTTTAAACACAATTATTAATTATAGAATTAAGTTGAAAAAATAATAAATTAATCAAAATTATGATTGGGATTTTAGGTGGAATGGGAACTCAAGCTGGCCTTGATTTTTGTAACAAGCTTGCTGTTTTGAATAGAGGAAAAATTGATCAAGAGTATCCATTGTTTCTACTTTATAATAAGTCAAATATTCCAGGCAGACCTGAGTCCATAGGCTCTCAAACTAAAAATCTTTCAAACAAATCTACAAATAAAACAAGTAGATCAAAATATAACAAAGTTTTAAAGAGCTTGCTTAAAGGTTGTAAGCTTCTAGAAAAGAATAAATGTAAATTTATAGTTATACCTTGCAATACGGCTCATTATTGGTTCGATGATTTACAAAAGAAAATCAATATTCCAATAATTAATATGCCAAAAGAGGTTTTCAAATTTACAAAAAATAAATGTAAGAAAAATTCAAAAGTTGGTCTTTTAGCAACTGAAGGTACTCTTAAAACTGGTGTTTATAAAAAATTTTTTGATAAGGATTATGAATTAATAGAGCCATCCTTAAAAATACAAAAATTCTCAGTCAATAAAGCAATTAAATTAGTTAAAATGGGCAACGTAAAAGCTGCAGCAAAAGCAATTAAGCCTGCAATTGACTCCTTAATAAAAATGAAGTGCAAAAAAATTATTTTAGGTTGTACAGAGTTACCTATTGCAATTTTTGCTTACAAATCATTTAAAAATGTTAAATCCTCAAAAGTATTCTTAGATCCTAACTTAATTTTAGCTCATTCAGCTATGGTTAAGCATAAAAATTAACATATGCCTAATAATACTGAAAAGCCATATGTGTTAAGAGCTGCTGAATTTGTTTACTTAAATATAATTCAAATTAAAAAACAAAATCCTGAGATCAATAACATACAGGCATTAGAATTTTTTATGACTACAAAAGAATACGACATTTTAAGTTCTGGAGAATTTCATGATAAATGGTTTTTAGAACTTAAGAATAATAAATTTATTGATTCAATTACTAAAAAAAAAATAAATGGAGAAACTTTAAGACTCTTAGAACTTCAAAAAGATTCTATGGTAAAATTTTTACTGAAGATACCAAAGCTTTATTATACCAAGAGTCATTTTCCACTAGAAATTTCACAACGAGCTTTTGATCATTTATGGAGAGTTTGTGAAAGCTATGAAATGTGGTGTAAAGAAACTAAACAAGAAAACCTGATATATCTAAATATTATTGAGTAATATTATTTAAATTAAGTTTCGATCTAGTGAGTATTATTCGTTTCTTGACTAATTTTTTTAAATTTTGATTTTCTAATTTTTTTCTAGTAATTTTTATTCTTTTTTCAACTAATTGTCGCAAGTCTTCATTTAATGAATTTTGTTTTTTTATATCTTCTTTAATGAAATTTTTATTTATCTCTTCTTTAATTAAAGTAAGAGAATTTTTTCCAGTTTCTTTTTCTATACTTTGATTAATTATGAATTGTGCTCCTGCTTTATATAAATTTCCTGAAGTAACAGCTGTTATACCAGAACCAAGAACTGAAAAAAAAGAGACAAAACCTGTTAAAAAGAGAAATGATACAATAATTGTAAAAATTCTTAAAAATTTTAAGATCATATAAATAACCTAAGTGATTTGTTCTTCTAATGCTACGTCTAATTTGTTCATTATAGGTATTTATTTGATTTTAGTTTATTTATTTGTTTATTGAATATAATGATTAAAATTTTTCCTTTCATATTTATAATTCTATGGTCTTCCGCATTTATAACTACAAAACCTATTATAGATAACAGCGATCCATTTACTGCATTAGCCTTTAGATTTGCTTTAGTTGCTTTTGGTTTTTTTTTATTTTCTATTTATTCAAAACAAAAAATTTTAGTTAGCAAACAAAATTTTTTTGAATCCTTTTTTAGTGGTGTGTTATTTCATGGTTTTTATCTTGGTGGTGTTTTTTACTCAATTTCAATAGGTATGCCTACAGCAATAGCGGCACTAATTGTAACTCTGCAACCAGTCCTCACAAATGCATTGAGTGGTCCAATCTTAAATGAAAAAGTATCAGTAAAACAGTGGGCTGGAGTTTTGTTAGGATTTATAGGCGCAGGACTTGTGCTAGGTTTTGATGTTGGTTCTAAAATTCCAGCAGCTGGATTGATATCAACAATAATAGCTTTATTAGCAATTACATTTTCAACATTATGGCAAAAAAAACTAAGTAATAACTTACCTTTGTCTGTAAGTAACATGAACCAAGCAATTGGTGGATGTATATTTCATCTATTAATAATTATTTTGTTCGTTGATCCGTATATTGATTTCTCACAAACGTTTATTATTGCAATGAGTCATCAAATATTTTTGGTATCATTTGGTGCATTTACAATATTGATGTATTTAATTAAAAATAACTCTGCAAGTAAAACTGTATCTATATTTTTTTTAATTCCAGCAACATCTGCTTTTATGGCCTGGCTATTCTTAAATGAAAGTTTAACTAGCTTAGATTTAATTGGATTTCTAATAACTTCTATAGGCGTTTATATTGCTACAAGAGATTAAAGATTTAAGGTTATATAGATTTAAATCCAAACTCTAGAGATGCATCTGTAATAGAGTGATACAAAGATTCTCCAAAACTTCTTAAGGCAAATAACCTTACTTTATTTGGATTTTCATCTAGCTTATCAACGGTGAAAGCTATTCCATTATAAGTTGAATTTATTGAATTGTTTTTTTCTAATGAATTAAAATTAAAAGGACATCCTTTTTTCAAAACTTCAATCGTATCATTTCCTTCGATTTCAATAATGGCTCTTGAATGAGATAAATCTGTTACGGCAAAGTCTACATCTTTAAATTTATCTAATATATTTTTTATTAAATCTTTGTTTGTTGAAACTAAAAGCCAATTTTTTGGTCCATTCCACTTTATCCTTGTGGTTTCATTAAACACTACAGTTAGAGGTTCATTTTTTAACTTTAGACCATCGATATCAATACTCTCAAATGAAACTGAAGAACTTTTGTACTGAACTATTTGAACAATTAGTAAATTTTTAATTTCAGATATTTTAAGTATATCATTTTCATTTTTACCTTCACAATCTCCAAATTGACCTTTCACATGAACATTTGATAAAGCTGAAATTAATGTCATGATCTAACTCTCTCACCTTTTGGATCTACATAATGTGATGAAACTATCTCAACTGGTATTACTTTATTTTTAAGTGGTGACATCGCAAAAAGCTTTTGACCAACCATGTTTTTTCCATCTTTCAAAATTGCCAAAGAAAAAGGATTGTCATATTCAACACTCCAACATGATGCAGAGATATGACCTAATTTTGGATTTGGTAACGGTGCTTTATAATCTTTAACTAAATGAGATCCTTCAGGTATACTTGTTTTTTTATCTAATGGAACCACCCCTACTATTCTTTGTCTATCTTCAGCAGTAAATGCAGATCGTTTTAATGATCTTTTTCCAATAAAATCTTTCTTTTTACTAACAAGACCTTCTAAAGCATTATCATATGGAATTGTTCTACCATCAAGTTCTGATCCAGCAACATGTCCCATTTCAATTCTAAGAGTTGACAATGCCTCTGTTCCATATGGTTGAATATTGAATTCCTCACCAAATTCCATGATTTTTTCCCACATAAAATTTCCATAATCAGATTCAACATTTACTTCATAAGCAAGTTCTCCTGAAAACGAAATTCTAAATATTCTTGCTTTAACACCAAATAAATCTCCCTCCAAATAGCCCATGAAAGGTAAACCTTCATTTGATACATCAGAATTTGGAAATAATTTTTGTAGTAAATCTCTAGATTTAGGTCCAGCGATGGCTGCTCCAGCCCATTGCTCTGTAGTTGAAACTACATTCACATTTAATTCAGGCCAAACTAATTGCAAATAATATTCTAAATGCGAAAGAACATTTGCTGCTTGAGCTGTGGTAGTAGTCATATGATAATGATTTTCAGAAATTCTTGTAGTTGTTCCGTCATCCATAACAATTCCATCTTCTCTTAACATTACACCATATCTAGCTTTACCGACTGGTAGCTTTAGCCATGCATTGGTGTAAACTCTATTTAATAACTCTGCTGCATCAGGACCTTTAACATCAATTTTTCCTAAAGTTGTTACGTCACAAACTCCGACATTTGTTCTCACATTTTTAGCCTCTCTTTTAGATGCCTCGAATAAATTTTCATTTCCTCTTTTGTAATATCTTGGTCTTAACCAAACACCCGCATCTACAAAGACTGCACTATTTTTTTTATGCCATTCATGCATTGGTGATTTTCTTGTTGGTTTTGAATGTTTTCCAACTTCTCTTCCTACAATTGCGCCAATAGAAACTGGAGTATATGGAGGTCTAAAAGTTGTATGACCTACTGCAGGAACAACTTTGTTTTCAATTTCAGAAACTAGCTGAAGACCATTTAAATTACTTGTTTTGCCTTGGTCTGTTGCCATGCCAAGAGTGGTATATCTTTTAACGTGTTCAATCGATCGATAACCTTCTCTCAAGGCTATTTCTACGTCTGATACTGCTACATCATTTTGAAAATCTAAAAATCTTTTATAATTTTTACCTTTTGGCAACGGAACACACCAAAACTTATCATGTTGAGAAGATTGCTTTTCAACTACATTTGGAATAGCTACCTCATTATCTTTTTTTGTAATTTTTTTTGATATTTCACTTCCTGCTGTAAATGCAGTTTTTAGAGTTTCCTCAAGCGAAAATATTCCACTGGCTGCACCTAAAGTAGTTTCATTTTGTTTTGATTGTCCAGGAATAAATGCATCAATTTCTTCTTTAAACTTTGTTTTATTTCCTGATTGTGAAGCTAAATGAATAGTTGGAGTCCAAAAACCAGAGACACAAATACAATCACATTGTATATTTTCTATTTTACCTAGTTTTTTTTTATCTTCAGAAATACTCGCAATATCTGCAGACTTTACTTTTTTATATCCTTGTGCTGCAACCACAACATATGAATTCTTTATATTAATTCCTAAATTTTTTGCTTCATCAATTATTTCTGACTCGGGATTTTTTCTTGTATCTAAAACGATAGGATCTACTCCATGTTTTTTAAATTCAATTGCTGTTTCGTATCCACTATCATTATTTGTAAATACCAATGGTTTTTTTCCAACTAAAACACCATATACTTTTAAATATTCTTTAGCAGCTGAAGAAAGCATAACTCCTGGTGTATCATTATTTCCAAAAACTATTGGTCTTTCAATTGATCCAGAAGAAATTAAAACCTCTTTAGCACGAATATACCATAGTCTTTTATTGGGGTGATATTTTTTAGTTTCAGGTAAGTGATCACTAACTTTTTCCGACATCACAAGCATATTGTGATCATAGTAACCAAAAATTTGAGATCTATTTTTTACAACAACATTTGGCATTGTTTTGAGTTCTGTAATTAATCCCTCGGCCCAATCTTTTCCTGATTGATTGCCAATATTGACATCGCTAGTTAGTAAAGATCCACCAAATCTTGGTTTGTCTTCAGCTAAAATTACTTTAGCTCCATTTTTTGCTGCAGCATATGCGCTAGCTAATCCTGAGGGTCCTGAGCCTGCAATTAATAAATCACAATATTCATACTTATGCTCATATCTTTCATTATCATGTTTCGTTGATGCTACACCTAAGCCAGCTGCTTTTCTAATAAATGGTTCATAAATTCGATACCAAAAACTTTTAGGCCACATAAAAGTTTTATAATAAAATCCAGCTGGTAGAAAAATTTTTAAAAAATTATTTATTGCACCAATATCAAAATTTACACTTGGCCAGCAATTCACACTTTTTGCCTCTAAACCCTCAAATAACTCCTGTTCTGTAGCTTTTATATTAGGCTCTGTTTCACCATTTCTATATAGTTGAACTATTGCATATGGTTCATCAACTCCAGCGCCAAAGAAACCTCTTGGTCTATGGTACTTAAAACTTCTTCCAACTAAATGAACTCCATTTGCCAATAAAGCTGATGCCAATGTATCCCCTTCATAACCAAAATAGGATTTACCATTAAATTTAAAGGATAATTTTTTTTCCCTATTTACTAATCCTCCATTATCAATTCTAAAAGCTTGGGTCATTAAGCAACTTCCTCGTCAGCTTTAAAAGTTCTGAAAATTTCATGGGTTGCAGTATCTCTCTCAACCTTTATCCATTGTCTACATCCAGAAATATGTTGCCACAGCTCTAAATGCTTTCCTCTTAAACTTTTTCTATTATAAACGAAATCATCCCATTCTTGATCAGAAACTTCTTTATTAAGTTCAGGTCTTTTAACACTCGCATCTCCACCGTACGAAAATTCATTTTGAGATCTCATTCCACAATGTGGGCAATTTATATAAAGCATTTATGATATCCAAGTTTTAGTACCAAGTCCTTTTTCATCAATAAGATTACCTGTACTAAATCTATTTAAACTATAACCAGCGTTTAATTCATGAACTCTATCTTGTGCAATCGTATGAGCAAATGTCCAGCCCGAAGCAGGTGTAGCTTTAAACCCGCCATAACACCATCCACAATTTAAATATAAACCTTCAATGTGTGTTTTATCAATTATAGGTGATCCATCCATTGACATATCCATAATACCACCCCATGTTCTAAGCATTTTTAATTTACTTAAAAATGGCATCATTGCTATTCCTTCAGTTAATACATGTTGCAATGTTGGTAGATTTCCTCTTTGAGCGTAACTGTTATAACCATCAAGATCACCACCCATTACCATCTCGCCTTTGTCTGATTGACTTACATAAAAGTGTCCTGCACCAAACGTAACTACATTATCTAAAACTGGTTTTACTGGTTCAGAAACACATGCTTGGAGTAAATGAGTTTCAATTGGTAATGTCATATTTAATTTTTCTGCTAAAATATTTGTGCTACCCGCAACGCAAATACCAACTTTTTTTGCTTTAATATTTCCTCGTGAAGTTCTTATTCCCTTTATTTTTCCAGCGGAAACATCGAAACCTATCACCTCACAATTTTGAATTATATCTACCCCCATAGAGTCTGCTTGACGCGCATACCCCCAAGCAACTGCATCATGTCTTGCAGTTCCTGCACTTGGCTGCATTAATCCTCCAAAAATGGGAAATCTTACATTTTCAGAAAAATCAGCCATTGGAATTATTTCTTTAACTTGTTCTCTATTAAGTAAAACTGCATCAATTCCATTTAATCTCATTGAATTTCCTCTTCGGGCATATGCATTCATTTGAGCATCTGAGTGCGCAAGATTAATAATTCCTCTTGGAGAAAACATTACGTTGTAATTTAAATCTTGACTCATCTTTCTCCATAAATCCATTCCAAACTCGCTGAAAAGACCATTTTCATCATGCATATAATTTGATCTAATTATCGTAGTGTTACGTCCAACATTTCCACCACCTATCCAACCTTTTTCTATAATTGCTACATTGGTAATATTATGTTCTTTGGCTAGATAATAGGCTGTAGCTAATCCATGGCCTCCGCCACCTATAATTACAACATCATATTCCTCTTTAGGTGCTGGGTCTTTCCAAGCCAAATCCCAATTTTCGTGGTTAGAAAATGCGTTTTTAACTAAGTTAAATATAGAATATTTTTGCATTATATAATTTTATAACAATCAATTTAAATAGTGCTTATTTTTTTTATATATATTTTTTAGAAGTTTCCAAAAATACCAAAAAAGGATAAGAAGTCACAGATAAAAAACTTTAAATTTATTTGATTATTTATGGCTGAAGTAAAATCTGACATCCAAATAGCTCGAGAGGCTAAGATGCAACCCATAAAAGATATTCTGTCAAAAGTTGGTGTACCAGATGAAAATTTTGCTTTCAGTCCAATGGGTAGACATATAGCTAAAATAAATCTGGAATATTTAAATACTCTTAAAAAAGAAAATGGCAAACTAATTTTAGTTACAGCAATTACCCCTACTCCAGCAGGTGAGGGTAAAACTACAACGTCAGTTGGTTTAAATGACGGATTAAATAAAATTGGAAAAAAATCAATTGTCTGTTTAAGAGAGCCAAGTCTAGGACCTTCTTTTGGAATGAAGGGTGGAGCAGCTGGCGGTGGTTATGCACAAGTAGTGCCGATGGAACAAATCAATCTTCATTTTACTGGTGACTTTCATGCTATTACATCTGCTCATAATTTATTGTCTGCATTAATTGATAATCATATCTATTGGGGCAACAAACTTAATATTGACGTTAGAAGAGTTGTTTGGAGGAGAGTAATGGATATGAATGATAGATCCTTAAGATCAATAATTGTTGATCTTGGAGGAGTAGCCAATGGTTATCCTAGACAAGATAGTTTTGATATCACTGTTGCATCTGAATTAATGGCTATTTTTTGTTTAGCTACAGACTTAAAAGATTTAGAAAATAGAATTGGCAATATTACAATTGGATATACAAGAGATAAACAATCGATTTATGCAAAAGATTTAAATGCACAAGGTCCAATGACTGTTTTGCTTAAAGAAGCAATAAGACCAAATGTAACTCAAACTTTAGAAAATAACCCAGCAATAATCCACGGTGGCCCTTTTGCAAATATAGCTCATGGATGTAATTCTGTAATCGCAACTAAAGCAGGACTTAAATTAGCTGACTATGTTGTAACAGAGGCGGGATTCGGAGCTGATTTGGGAGCTGAAAAATTTCTGGATATTAAGTGCAGAAAATCTGGTCTTAAACCAGATTGCGTTGTCATCGTTGCAACTATAAGGGCGCTGAAAATGCATGGGGGAGTTGCTAAGGAAGATTTAAAAAAAGAAAATGTATCAGCTCTAAAAGAGGGAATGGTAAATTTACGTAGACATATAAATAATATTAGAAAATTTGGATTACCTGTTACTGTTGCTATTAATCATTTTATTACAGATACAGAAGATGAAATGAAAACTTTGTTAGATTTTTGCGAAACACAGGGTGTTAAAGCTTCTAAATGCACTCATTGGTCAAATGGAAGCGAAGGAACTATTGAACTAGCTAAAAATGTTACAGAAATTTGTGAAGATAAAAAAGATACATTTAAATTTTTATATGAGGATAAGCTTCCGTTGTTCAAAAAAATAGAAAAAATTGCGCAAGAAATTTATAGTGCCTCTGAGGTGGTAGCAGATACAAAAGTGAGACAACAATTAAAAGATTTTGAGGAAAAAGGTTATGGTAAGCTACCTGTTTGTATTGCAAAAACTCAATATAGTTTTTCAACAGATCCGAATTTAAAAGGTGCACCCACAGGACATGTTTTGCCTGTGAGAGAAGTAAGACTTTCTTCTGGTGCTGAGTTTATCGTTGTTGTGTGCGGTGAAATAATGACAATGCCAGGATTACCTAGAGTTCCTGCAGCAGACTCTATAAAATTAAATGACAAAGGTGAGATTGAAGGATTATTCTAATCCAAGATAATTTAACCAGTTCTCTAATTCTCTCATTCTTGAAATTTTATCTAGTTTTTTATTTTCTCTTTCAATATGCTCGATATGACTATCGATCTCATTCTGATCTTTAAAAGCCCCTCTTTCTAATAATCGTTCTTTTCTAAAAATAATCAGATTAATCATTTTATTATAAGTAATCTCAGGGTGGTATTGGAGACCCCATATATTACAGTTACCAACTTTAAAATTTATTCCTTGCACGTTATTTATTGAGTTTGAGGCTAATAAAATTGAATTTTCTGGCATTGTTACTACTTCATCAAAATTAAAAGCTGGTGTATTAAATTTTTTATCTTTATTTTTATAAAGTGGATGACTCAAACCATTTTCATTAATTTCTATATTTGATGCAATACCTCTATGAGATCCTTTTGTCGCTTTTTTTACTTCTCCTCCTGCTGAGGTCACAGCGACTTGCATGCCCCAACAAATTGCTAGAATTTTTTTGATTTTTTTCTGACATTCTTTCATGAAATCAATTTGTCTTTTTATTTCTGGAGTATTATTATAGATGTTTAAACTGCTTCCTCCCCAAATAAGACCATCGTAACTTTCGAGTGCATCTATATTTTTATCGATATTTTCATCTGAAGAAGGATTAACCACGTGGGTTTCCAATTTATCTGTAAAATACGCCAAACTATCTTTAAGGCTTTCCGTATGTGTTTGAATTCCAGCTACAGAAAAACTTTGATTTTCTTCTTTTAAGTTTCCTTCTACTATCAATATTTTTTTCATTAAAATAATTCTCCAGAAATGCTTTTTATATACATTTCTTTTAAATCATTTTGACTTAATTTTTTAGGATTTCCTCCGGTTGATGGATCTTCAAATGCCATTAAGGAAAGTTCATCTAAATCAATATTATTACAATCCATTACATCTGACAATTTGTGTGGAATATTTAAATTACTTCTTAATTCTAAAATCCAATCTAAAAAACTATCAAATTTTTTATTTAAATTAAGATAATCACAAATCGATATTATTTTATTTTCAATTGAGTGTTTATTAAATGTTAAAACATATGGCATAAATATTGCGTTAGATAAACCATGATGAACATTAAATTTACCATTTACAGGATGACTCAATGAATGAATTGCTCCTAGTCCTTTCTGAAATGCAGTCGAGCCCATTGAAGCCGCAGAAAGCAAATCCATTCTTGCATTAACATCTTTTCCATTTTTAAATGCTTTAATTAATGAATTTTTAATTAGTTTCATTCCTTCTATTGCCATACCATCAGCCATTGGATGGTAACCTGGTGCACAAAAAGCTTCTAAATTGTGTGCTAAAGCATCCATTCCAGTTGCTGCAGTTAATCTTGGAGATAAATCTATAGTAAGCAAAGGATCTAAAATCACAATTGAAGGTAGCATTTTAGGGTGAAAAATAATTTTTTTTGCACCAGTTTCTTTGTTGATAATTGCAGATGCTCTTCCAGTTTCTGATCCAGTTCCAGCAGTAGTAGGAACTGCTATGATTTTTGAAATTTTAGAACTGTCTGCTCTAGTCCAATAATCACCAATATCTTCAAAATCCCAAATGGGTCTAGATTGATTACACATAAATGCTATAGCTTTTCCAACATCTAAACCACTTCCTCCTCCTAAAGCTATTACACCATCACAGTCCGAGGTATTATAAACTTCGACACCTTCCTCTACGTTTTCTCCAATTGGATTTCCCGTAAAATTAGAAAAAGTAGTTAAATTTTTAATACTTTTTTTTAAACTAAATATTATATTTTTTATAATATCTAAATTAATTAAATCTTTATCAGTCACAAATAATGGGTTTGAAATACCTAGCTCTTTACAAGCCAAAGATAAGTCTTCAATTCTTTTTTCTCCTATCCACATAGTGGTGGGATAATTCCAATTGACCATAATAATAATTAATAATTTATTTTTAATTTTTTATTTTTAACAATTGCTATCAACAAAGAAAACATTAGTGGAATTTTTCTTTTATTAATTTTTTTTAATATAAAAGGAGCTATTTCTATTGCTAAATCAGCGCCTTCCACTGTATCATTTTTCATAAATTTTTTCTTTGCTTGGGTAAAAGTATAGCCCTTTCCAAGATATTCTCCCATTTTACTATTTCTTCCTCCTACAGCACTAACATACAAATCACCTAAACCTGCTAAGCCTCTTACAGTTTCCTTTTTACCTTTAAAATGTTGAATTAAATATTCCATTTCATCAAATGATTTTCTAAATAATGCTGAAGAGGTATTATTCCCTTCACCTGATCCTATAACCATAGAATAAATATTTTTTATAGCAGAGGAAAATTCTATTCCTCTAACATCTGAAGAGTATTCGGTTTTATAATATTTTGCTGAAACTAGTTTTCCTATTTGTCTTGCTATCCTCACATTTTTATTTGCAATAACTGTATAGCTCTTTATTTTTCTTGCCAATTCTTTTGCCAAACAAGGTCCTTTTAACACAGAGATATTTAATTTTTTATTTCTTAAATCTAATTGTTCTGACATTGTAATTATTTTTTTTATTTTACGATCAAATTTAAGTCCTTTAGTTAAAATCAGTAAATAAGTTTTTTTATTTAAGTTCTTTAAATATTTTTTTACCAATTCTATTCCAACAGAACTTACGGCTACTACGATTAAATCCCATTTTTCAAATAGTAATTGAGATGAAAATCTTTTAATTAGTAATTTTTTTGGCAAAGTAATTTTTAAACTAGGATGAAATTTCCTTTTATTAATAAGTTTATTTAAAAGTTTTGCATTATACGGCTCTGTTAAAGTTACTTTATTGTTATTGTCTAACAATGGAAAAGAAAATGCTGCTCCCATTGCTCCAGCTCCAATAATTAAAACTTTCTTCATACCTAAAACTATGCCAAAGTTTTTTTAATTGCTAGTTTCCATCCTTGTAATAATTGATTTCTCAATGAATTTTTGATTTTTGGAGAAAAAGCTCTGTCTTTTTGCCAAATATTTTTGATTTCATTTAACGATTTAAACTCACCAACTTGATATCCAGCAAAGAGAGCAACACCTAAAGCAGTAGTTTCCAATACTTTTGGTCTAATTACTTTTAGACTTATTGTATCTGACAAGAATTGAGAAAACCAATTGTTTGCAACCATACCACCATCAATTTTTACTATTCTAGGTTTCAAACCGTCTTTATTCATAGCATTAAAAAGGTCATAACTTTGATAAGCAACGGACTCTACTGTTGCTCTTACTAAACTTTGCCAATTACTATCTCTAGTTAAACCTGTAATTAAACCTCTTGCATCTGGTCTCCAATAAGGTGCACCCATGCCGCTAAAAGCGGGAACGATATACATGCCATCATTTATGCTTGATGATCTTGCTATTTTTTCTGTTTCTGGTGCTTTTTTTATTAATTTCATTTTATCTCTTAACCACTGCACACCAGCGCCTGCTATGAAAATTGATCCCTCTAAAGCATAAGTAGTCTTATTATTCAATCGATAACATATTGTTGTTAACAATTTATTTTTTGAATTTATTTTTTTGGAACCTGTATTCATAATCACAAAAGCTCCTGTTCCATAAGTACTTTTAATTGAACCTTTTTCAAAACATGTTTGACCAACCGCAGCAGCCTGTTGATCACCTAAAACAGCAGATATAGGAATCTCTTTTCCAGTAATTTTTTTATCAGTTTTGCCAAAGTCATCAGCTGAATTTTTTACTTCGGGTAAAATACTCTTTGGAATATTTAATTTTTTTAAAATCTCATGGTCCCATTTATTATTATTAATATTAAACAACATTGTCCTACTTGCGTTTGTAGCTTCGGTTAAATGTTGTTTTCCTTTAGTTAATTTCCAAATTAAAAAAGTATCAACTGTCCCAAATAATAAATTATTTGATTTTAATAATTTTTTTGACTCTTTTACATTATCTAAAATCCACCTTACTTTTGTTGCTGAAAAATAGGGATCAATAAATAATCCTGTTTTCTTTCTAAAATCATTTTCATATTTTTTGTTTTTAAGTTTTTTACAATATTCTTGGGTTCTTCGATCTTGCCAAACTATTGCATTATAAATTGGCTTTCCTGTTTTTTTGTTCCATAAAATTGTTGTTTCCCTTTGATTGGTAATTCCAATACTAATAATATGGCCTCTGATTTTATTGGCCTTATTAATAACATTCTTAAGTGCTTTAAGGGTTGTTGACCAAATCTCATTTGGGTTATGTTCTACCCATCCATTTTTAGGAAAGTATTGTTTAAATTCATATTGTGAAATAAATTTAATGTTTCCTTTAATATCAAACAAAACCACTCTAGATGAAGTCGTTCCTTGATCAATTGATACTATAAATTTTTTCATCAAAAAAAATTAAAATTAAACTTTAAAACCTAATTTTGATTTCATCTGTGATGACCATTCGACTAAAAGTCTGTCAGCAGTTAAACCTATAAATGCCACGCATAAACCAATTATTAAACCCTTGCCGCCGTCACTAAATGATAAAGCCCTAAATATTTCTTGAGACAAATCAACTGTTCCAATAAATCCTGCAATCATAACCATAAATAATGCAAACATTAGTGTTTGATTGGCTCCAAGAATTATTTCGGGAAAAGCTAGTGGCATTTTTACTTTCCATAATAGTTGTCTATCTGTACACCCTGAGGTAATAGATGCTTCTATAATTTGCTGAGGTACATTTCTTAAACCAAAAACAGTGTACCTAACCATTGGTATTGAAGAATATATTACTATTGCAAATATTGCCGAAACATCGCTAATTTGAAATAACATTATTGCTGGAAGCAAGTATATAAATGACGGAAATGTTTGAAAAATATCACAAATATTTAAAACGATCTTTGTTCTACTTTCTTTCTTAGATGCCCATATTCCTAATGGTATTCCAATTAGAGCACAAATAATTAATGAAGCAAAAACCATGTACACCGTGATCATTGCCCTTACCCAATAGCCAGATGATGCTATAAAAAATACGAATAACATTACTGTTAACGCTAGTCTCATTTTACCAAGTTTCCACCCAATTGCTCCGACAAATAAAATTACTCCAGTCCATGGCATAGATTGAAATACAGCTTTAAGAGGCATCAAAAAATATATTAACATCCAATCTCTAAATATTCCTAACGGCACAAACAAAGATCTTGTGAATGATTTAATGGCATTATCTAAATATACAGATGCTGAAATTGTTAACTCCTTTGGATATTCATTAAAAAATGGAAAAAGAAAAACTAAGATAGAGCAAATTATAATTGCAAAAAAAGTTGCGCATAAATATGGATTTCTCTTTACAAAATTTCCCTCTCTTCGCTCTGGTTCTTTTAATGCTAAAGCTTGACTATACCTATCAAGTGTAATTGCAATCAAAACAACTGCAACACCAATTTCAAAAGCCTCACCTAATCTTAAACCTTGTAACCGAATTAATAAATCATGACCAAGACCTGGTTGACCAATAAATGCTGCTATAACAATCATAGCAAGACATTGCATAATAACCTGATTTATCCCTAACATTATTGGAGACCTGGCTGCTGGAATCTCAACTTTAAATAACATTTGCCACTTTGTGCAGCCCGCCATGACACCTGCCTCTTTTATTTCTTGAGATATATTTTGTAAGCCTAATATCGTTAATCTAGCCATGGGAGGAAATGCAAATATAACAGTTGCTATTACTCCGGCTTTTGTGCCTATTCCAACAAATATAACTACTAATATTAAATATGAAAAATGAGGTAACGATTGTAAAATGTTAAGCATTGGCCATAAAAAGTTTGCAAATCTTTTTCTTTTTACCGCAAGTATACCTAAACACAGTCCGATTAATGCTGCTAGAGGTGCTGAAACAGAGATGGCTGCCAAGGATTTCATAGACAGTTCCCAAATACCTCTTTTGCTAAATAATATTAAATATGAAAAACATGCGCCACCCAATAAAGCTAATCTCCAGCCTCTTAAATAAAATCCCAATATAATTGTAAGAGTTAAAATAAATATCCAAGGTAAAGGTCCTACATCATAACTTGGAAAACCTTTGTGTAAAACTGCTTCTGTAAAATCTAAAAATTTATCAACATAGTTAGCAATGCCTCTTGTAAAATCTCTAAAAGTGAACAAACCGAATATTTCGTACTTTCTTAAAAATTGAATTAATGCATTTGTCCAATCAACAAAGGGTATAAGACCATCTATTGATCCACAGCCACCTAAGCAACTTTTTGGTGGAATGTAAGCCCAATGGGGTGTTTTAGATGAAATAGTATAATTTGGAATAATATAACGTAAGAGCCACAAGAAAATGAAAGGCGCAAATATAAAAAAAAATTTTCCCCTAAAAATGGTTTTAATTTTATTCATTTTTGTCTTCAGCAAATAAAGCTTTAATTAATTCTTTTTTACTCACTGAACCTATAACCTCTTTGTTGTCATCAACTACAGAAAAAATACTTTCTGACTTTAAAACTTTTGATGCAATTTTTTCAATTTTATCATTATAATTAACTTTGTTTTCGTAAGGTTTTTTATCTTTTTCATTCATAATGCTTTCTGCATTTAATAATTTTGATCTTGGTATATCTTTTGTAAATTCTGCAACATAATCAGTAGCTGGTTTTGTAATCAATTCTTCGGGTGTTCCTACTTGGACAATTAATCCCTCATACATTATTGCTATCCTATCTGCTAATCTAATTGCCTCGTCAAAATCATGAGTAATAAAAACAATCGTTTTCTTTAACATACTTTGAAGTCTTAAAAACTCGTTTTGCATTTCTTTTCTTATTAATGGATCTAATGCAGAAAAAGGTTCATCTAAAAACCAAACATCTGGTTCAACTGCTAAAGATCTCGCAAGACCAACTCTTTGTTGTTGTCCTCCTGATAATTCCCTTGGATAATATTTTTCTCTTCCTTCTAAACCTACTAGCTTTATTACATCTTTTGCTCTTTCCTCTCTTTTTTGAATTTCTTGTCCTTGAACCTCAAGTGGAAATGCAACATTTTGCAAAACTGTTCGGTGAGGCAAAAGTGCAAAGTGTTGGAACACCATACCCATCTTATGCCGTCTTATATCTATTAACTCTTTTTCAGACGCTTTTAACAAATCATTTCCTTCAAAAAATACCTGACCATGAGTTGGTTCAATTAATTTTGACATACATCTAAGCAATGTTGATTTTCCTGAACCGCTTAGTCCCATAATAACTAGTATTTCACCTGTATTAACATCTATTGATGCATCTCTTACAGCAGGTATATAATTATTTTTTTTAATCTCTTCTGTTGTAGGGTTGTTATTTGTATTCTTTAGAAACTTTTCTGGAGCTTCACCGTATAACTTCCAGATATTTTTGCAGGATATTTTTGCTTCTTTGTTCATGCTTAAATTTTAATTTATCATAAAATAAAAAAAAACGAACCGACTTATAAAAATCGGTTCGTTTATATATTTTCAATTACTTATTTTGATGAAGCAACCCAAGGCTCCCACTTAGATTTATGATCATTTAACCATTTCTGAGCGGCAGCAGATACTTCAAGTCCGTCTGTGTCTTTGTAATTTGCCATCTTGTCGATGTCTGGACCAGAAAAGTTCATCTGTTTCAGTAATTTATATCCATTTGGATGATTATTCTTAAAGTCAGCATTTACTGCTAATTTTAAATAACCACTAGCTGGGTTACCACAGTCATATAGTGCTGTTTTATTAATTCCCCAGGCTGGATCCTTTGTACAAGCAGGATCATGCTTTGGAAACTCAACAAATTTTCCTGGATATTTTGCACCTATGAAGTTTGGCGACCAGTTAAAAACTACAACTGCTTTACCTTGAGCAACACCGGCATCTAACTCTGCCCAAATTGCATCAGCCGATCCTGCATTTTTAACCATAAAGTTCATTCCTAATGCTTCAACTTTTTCAGCATCGTGCTTTAACCAGTCAACTGGACCACCAATGAAAACTCCTTTTCCGCCTGAGTCAGCTCTAGCAAATTGGTCAGCACATTTATTAAGTGCTTTCCAGTCAGGTAAACCTGGACATAATTTCTCTACATGGTTTGGATACCACCAATCCTCTCTAGTTACTGCATCATGTGTAAGAATTTCTTCAATTCCTCCACCTGCTTTAGCTTTATCGTATGATGCACCGAAAGCACCTTCCCATATTTCATGAACCAAGTCTATGTCTCCATCAGCCATGGCTTGATAAACAGCTTGTGAATCCATGTTGATATACTCAACTTTTTCACCAACCATTTTTAATAATTCACCAACTACTTCAGCTCCTACCAATTGGCTTGACCAGTTGTGAGTTGGGATTTTTACTACTCCGCTTTTATCAGCATTTGCACTAGTTAAAGTTAAAGCAAATGTTAATATTAGAGCAGAAAATAATGATGTTATTTTTTTCATATATACCCCTCTATTAATATTAATATCTAACAGTCTATGACAAAAAGAACATGCAGGTAAAGGATAATTAGTTCTAAAAAATATATATATATTTAAACAATAAAAATGGTGATAATCTAAGTATCAATAATATATTTTTAAAAATGTTAGGAACAAGTAAAGAGATAAAATATCCAGGTTTAAATGTTTTGCCACCTGGGGTTGAAAGGCACATTGTCAATGGTGGAGGTCTAACCGGTTTTCAAATTTTTCCTGATGATGAAATAGAAATAATTAATAATGAAGGAAATCAAATATGTGAGATTATTTGTTTTGATAAAGATGGAAATTCAGATGTTGGAATATTAAATCTTAGACCAAACAATGAAAAAAACTTCATAAGAAATATTCTTAGTGGGAAAGATGAAACAATTTTAGCTACCAACTATCAATTAAAAAAAAGAAATTTAAAAATTTCGAATTCAAAATCTTCAATTATATTTGATTTAGACACAAAGCCTGGTGAGAAAATTAAATTAAAATCAAAAGATAAATGTTACGCGATATTTTCAGCTCCTGGCAAAGATATGGATGTTACAAAACAAAATCCACCAACTGATTTAACCATATTTGTTAAAAGAGCTAAAATTGTTAATGATAAGGAATTAAATGTAATTCCTGATCCAGTTTTCGAACCTGCTTATGAAGAAAATATAAATAAAGAAACTTCAATATCTTATGAGGTTAAAGAGGGAGATTATATTCAAGTGATAAGTCCAACTGGCAGACAATGCTCTGACTTTGTCGCATTCGATACAAGAAAATTAGAAAAAGGAATTGAAAAAGGATTAGACTGGCAAACTACGAGAACATTCATGGGTAATACTTTCCCAGGACCAGGTTTGTTCTCTAAATTTTATGACACAGACCATGAGCCACTTGTTGAGGTAATAAGAGATACTGTTGGAAAACACGATACTTTTAATCTTGCATGTACTTCAAAGTATTATGAAGATGCGGGATATTTTGGTCACCCAAACTGTTCGGATAATTTAACTGAGAGTATGTCGAAATATGGTGTTCAGAAACAAAAAGGTTGGCATGCAATCAATTTGTTTTTTAACACTTCTGCTGGAGGATTAAATTCTGTTATTTCAGATGAATCTTATTCAAGACCTGGTGATTACGTAATGTTTAAGGCTTTAAAAGATTTAACAATAGGAACAACTGCATGTCCAAGCGATATAGATCCTTGTAATTCATGGAATCCTACAGATATATTTGTTAGAACTTACGATAAAAATAAAGAATTTAGAAAGTCATTTGGTTTTAGAATGAAAACAGACTCCGAAAATAAACTTACTAGAAATTCTGGCTTTTATGAAAGAACTTCAAAATTAACTAGAAACTTTGTTGATGCTAGAGGATTTTGGCTTCCAAATGATTACACCAAACATGGTTTGGTTAATGAATACAATGCTTGCAGAAATGATGCTGTATTAATTGATCTATCTTCGTTAAGAAAGTTTGAAATAATTGGTCCTGATGCTGAAGAGTTAATGAACTACACTCTTACAAGAAATATAAAAAAACTTTCTGTTGGACAGGTTGTGTATTCTGCAATGTGTTACGAAAATGGAATGATGTTCGATGACGGAACTCTTTTAAAATTAAGCGAAACAGGTTTTAGATGGATATGTGGAGATGAGTATGGTGGTGAATGGCTTAAAGAGATTGCAAAGAAAAAAAACTTTAATGCTATTGTTAAAAACTCTACTGACCAAATAAGCAATGTATCTTTACAAGGTCCTAAAAGTAGAGAAATTTTAAAAAAAATTATCTTTACACCACCAACACAGCCTTCGATAGATGAGTTGGGCTGGTTCAGATTTACAATTTGTAGAATAGAAGAACTTCAAGGTATCCCATTAATCGTTTCTAGAACAGGTTACACTGGCGAATTAGGTTATGAAGTTTGGTGTCATCCAAAACATGCTCCCGAAGTTTGGGATAAATTAATGGAAGCGGGTAAAGATGATGGGCTTATTCCAGCTGGGTTTGCGGCTCTTGATAAACTTAGAATTGAGGCTGGTTTAATCTTATTTGGTGCTGAGTTTGACGGTGAACAAGATCCCTTTGAAGCTGGTATAGGTTTTGCTGTTCCATTGAAAACAAAAGAGGAAGATTTCATTGGTAAAGAAGAATTAGTTAAAAGAAAGGCAAACCCTCAAAAAAAATTAGTAGGATTGGAACTTGCTGGCAAAGAAATAGCTGGTCATGGAGACTGTGTTCATATTGGAAGATCACAGGTTGGTATAGTTACCAGTGGATGCCTGTCCTCTACTTTGAATAAAAATGTTGCTCTTTGCAGAATAGATGTCCAGTACTCTGAAATTGGTACTGAAGTTGAAATAGGTAAAATCGATGGTCATCAAAAAAGGATTGGTGCTAAAGTTGTTGGTTTTCCGTTCTATGATCCAACTAAATCCAGAGTCAAAGCTTAATAGCTATGTCAAAAGAAAAGAAAACTCTCTTAGATTTTTGGGAAGATCAAATGAGACAATCTCATACATCAAGTAATTATTTTTTTAGAAAATCACCGTCTCATTATCATATGATGTTGCTAGTAATGTCAGCTTATAAAGAAGGTAAAAAATTATCAGTAGAAGAATTAAAAACAAAACTTTTTAAAACTTCTCGACCTAAATCAGCTTTGATAATCACCGAGGCTTGTGAGAAAGGATTCTTTAGACTTGAAAAAACTTCAGCAGACCAGAGAATAAAAAATATAATGCCCAGTGAATCATTTATAAAAGAGTTTAATGATTATTTGGTCACCTTAAAAAACATAAGTTATTAGCCATTTTTTAATAAAAATTTAAGTATCTATTTTTTATATATAATTTTTAGTTCTATAAAAAATTATATTAATTGTACCTGCCAAAAAATAATGTTTTATTATGACGACATTACCTTCGAAAGCTAAAGTAGTTATTATCGGTGGTGGAATTCATGGTCTAAGTACTGCTTGGAAGCTTTCTGAAACTTACAAAAATCCTGGTGATATAATTGTATTAGAAAAAAAAGATACCGCTGCTGGTGCAAGTGGAATTGCATGTGGTGTCGTAAGAAATAATTATTTTCAACCAGCAATGAGAGAATTGATGGCTCACTCAGTTTCTGTTTGGGAGAGTGATCCTAAAGCATTTAAATATAATCCTGTTGGTTATTTGCAGATATCACCTGAAGTGATGCATAAAGATGTTGCAAGTATTTACGAGCAACAAAAAGCAATTGGCTATGAGTCAGATTTTATAGAAGGTGAAAAAGATTGTGCAAATTACATGAAAGGTATTTTTGATGATTGGCAAGCTCAAGGTATAACCTCTGTTCTTCATGAAAAGAAAGGTGGATATGCATTCAACAAGGATTCAATTAAAGCACTAGAAAACAAATCTACTTCAAATGGTGTTCAAGTAATGAAAGGTGTAAAAGTAACTGGTTTTAAAAGAGGAAGTAATAGTCAAGCAGTTACAGGTGTCGAAACTGACAAAGGAAACATTGAGTGCGAACAAGTAGTAATTGGCGCAGGTCCATGGGCAAGGGATTTTTGGAACATGCTAGAACTACCAAAGACTGCAAATATTTTGGGTAAAGACGGTAAGATGCATGAGACTGACATGTGGACATATTGGTTTTTACAAGAAGGAGTTATTGGAGTTGAGCCAGATTTTTTAAAAACAAATGATGGTAAACAACCACCTGTAGTTCACGTAGACTCTACAGCTCCATTATATTCAGACAAAACAAAAAAATTAATTACGGATAAAATTTGGGGAATTTATTATAAACCTGATATTGAAGGTCTAGGAGTACAAGGTGGAACATCTCCTTACATAGTTAAAAAACATTTTGATCAAGTTAACGTTGACCCTTACGGATTGGATTCTCCTGAGTATCAAACGACAGATGCATTTAGTGAAATGTGGTGCTCAGCATTAGCTCATTGTCAAAAAAGATTTGAGGGTAAATCGGATTTATATAGAAAAGGACCTTCAGGTGGTCTTGGATGTATGACACCAGACTCGTTTCCAATCTTTGACAGATTTTTTGAAAATGTTTACATGATTGCAGATGCAAACCATGGTTACAAAATGATCGGAGTTGGTGAGCTTGTTGCAAAAGAAATTCTTGGTACTGAAAGTGATTTGTTAAAACCATTTAGATTCAACCGTTACGAGAAGGGAGAACTTCACCCTACTTCGAACAGTCCGTTTCCTTGGAGCTAGACTCAAAGCCTAGACACAAATAAAATTTTCAGCTACGTTTGGATAAATTAAATTCATTAAGGGGTGAAAATGACAGATCTAGAGAAACATGTTAACCAGCCAGGTAGAGCAAAATTAGTTAAGAAGGTTAGAGAAAAAATTAACGAGCTTGGCATTACATATATTTATTATCAATTCATTTCTGTAACAGGTAGAGTTGTTGGTAAAGGTATACCCGCAGATCATTGGGAAAGAACTGCAGAAAAAGGATTTCAATTAGTTTACGGTGCTACCGCAAATTTATTCTTAGATCGTCATAATAATTATATTGGATATGGTCCTGAGGCTATGGAGCTTGTTGGAATACCAGATCCTGAAACTTTTGTTCAATTACCATGGGATAAAAGAGTTGGAAGAGTATTTGTAACTTGTTTTAGAAACAGAGAAGAAAGAAAAAATCCAGGCGGTCATTTAACCTCAGATTGCAGAGGAAATCTTAGAATTTTCATGGATGAATTCAAGAAAAAACATGGTCTAGAATTAAGAGTTGGAACAGAGCCTGAAATGATGTGGTTAACAAAAAATGAAGATGGCACACCAACTGGAAAAGGTTTTTCTAAACCATTCTGTTATCACATTGATCAATTTGAGTCATTGAGACCAGTATTTATGAAAGTAATTGAATATGCAAAAGCAATGGGTCTTGATATGATTCAAGGAGATCATGAAGATGCTCCAGGACAATTAGAATTAAACTGGACTTACGATAACGTTTTAAGAAATGCAGATAGATTATCAACATACAGACAAATTTGTGCTCAAGTTGCTAGAGAACATAATTTAATAGCTTGCTTTATGACAAAACCATTTATGGGTGTCTCTGCTAGCGGTTGTCATACAAACATGTCTTTATGGAAAGGTGGAAAGATAAAAGTTAACAAACTTGGAAATAAAACTCTGCCAGGTGTAGAAGAGGTATTTAGTTATGTTGAAGGTGGAACCAATACTTTCATGCCGGATACAAAAGATATGCAATTGCCAGGAAAAGTTGGCTTACAATCTATTGCAGGTATAATGAAGCACTTACCAGCATTAACTGCTCTTGGATCTTCAACTGTAAATTCTTACAGAAGATTATGGGATCAAGGATTTTGGGCTCCCGTTTATGCTGATTGGGGATATCAAAACAGAACTTGTGGTTTAAGAGTTTCTGCTCCAGGAAGATTTGAATACAGATCAGTAGACTCAATGCACAATCCTTATCTATTAGGTGCTGCATTATTAAAAGCTTGCGACGAGGGTATAACTAAAAAAATGAAACCAGCAGCTCCTGAGTCTAGAAATATTTATGAAGCTCAAAAAGCTGGCAAAGATGTTAAAAAACTTCCATTAAGTTTAGGTGAAGCTTTGGATAGATTGGCAGAGGATGAAGTAATCAAGTCTGCAATGCCAGATGAAATGTATAAAGTTTTCCATTGGTATAAAAACGATGAGTGGGAAAGATTTCTTGGTGCAACAACACAATGGGATCTGGATACTTATCTTGATTGTCTACCGTAGGTCACAGAAATAGATAGAAAGGGTATAAATATATGTGTGGGATAGCAGGTTTAATTCATAGAGGAAAATCTTCGAATGTTGGAAGCGAACTACAAGGAATGCTCCAAGCATTAAAACATAGAGGAGAAGACTCTACAGGGTACGCTTTATATGGAGATACAGATGGAAAAAACTTCATTATGCGTTTTAAAGTTGGAGAAAACGTAGGAGAAGGAAGTTCATCGGTTATGGAAGATGTATCTGTTTACGATGAAAGAAAAAAAATTGTAGACGAAACTCTAGCTGAGATGGGAGCTAAAGTGGTTAAAGAAGAGAGAACTCTTCCCTACTCACTAAGATATGAGATTGACTATGATACAAAAGATTTATTAGACTTTTCACAAAGAATTGAAAGTATTCCAGGTGTTGAAATTCTATCTATGGGAAAATCTTTAGAAGTAATTAAAGATCTTGGAAATGCTAAAATGGTCTGTGACAGATATAGTTTAGATAAAGTAGTTGGAACACATGCAATCGGTCATGCTAGAATGGCAACTGAGTCAGGTGTAGATATTAAGTCTGCTCACCCTTTCTGGGGCTATCCATTTAGCGATGTATCTGTAGTGCATAATGGACAATTAACTAACTATTGGAATAACAGAAGAGTTTTAGAAAACAAAGGAATGAGATTTATGTCTGAGTGTGACTCAGAATTAATTGCAGTTTATATTGCAGAAAAAATGAGACATGGTGCAACTTTAGAGGAAGGAATGAAAGAGTCATTAACCGGTCTTGATGGAGTTTTTACATACTTTGTTGCAACTAAAGACTCCTTAGGTATGGCCAAAGATACAATGGCTGCAAAACCTTTGGTTTTGTATGAATCTGATGATTTAGTAGCAATGGGATCAGAGGAAATTGCAATTAGGTCTGTGTTACCACAAGAAATTGATACATATGATCCATTTGATGGGGAGGTGAAAGTATGGCAAATCTAAAAACTGTGTCGAAAAAATCAAAAGCCCAATCAATGGGTATGCACACTGAGGTTTTAACAGGAAGAACTCAACAAAAATTCTTTAATCCTGATGAAGCAGAAAACTTTTACTACTTTGGTACATACGACGTAGATTTTAATAAAAGAACTGAGCTTGATGTTAAAGATATGACAGCTCCTGAAGCTAATAAAGAAATTGATAACTTAATGAGCCAAGGATATGGAACAATAGTAATAAAAAACCCTCAAGGTAAACACAGTCTTGGAGTTGGTATTTTAAATAAACTTAATTTAATTTTTGAAGGAAGTTTAGGATACTTTGGAATGGGTTCTTGTGATGGTCCAATAGTTAGAATTAATGGAAGAGTTGGATGGTCATGTGCAGAAAATTTAATGGCTGGTAAAGTAGTAATCGAGAAGAATGCTGGATCTTGTTTTGGTGCGGCAATTAGAGGTGGAGATTTAATTTGCAAGGGTAGTGTTGGTGCCAGAACTGGTATTGATATGAAAGGTGGAACTATAATAATTGGTGGTGACGCTGGTGCTTTTACTGGTTTTATGATGCAAAGAGGAAGAATAATTATCCTTGGAGATGTGGGAATAAATTTAGGTGACTCTATGTATGATGGGACAATTTTCGTAGGTGGAGAAATTGGTTCATATGGTAGTGATGCTGTAGACTCAGAACTAACATCAAGTGATCAAGACTGGCTTAAAAGAAAATTAAAGGTTGCTGAAATTGGTGAAAATTTTGATGT
>CACHQB010000012.1 GCA_902581925.1 uncultured Pelagibacteraceae bacterium
TTTGTGAAGGTTTTCCGATAATGTTTGAAAATAAATAAACAAAAAAAGATCCTAATATGATTCCAAAAAAAACTACAAAAATATTTAAACTATATATTAAGTATAAAGAGGATATTAAAGAAAAACCAATTACACTTTGTACATTAGCGCCCCAAAAACAAAATAGATCTTTCCAATTCCAAGTTTTATAATTTGGATTAACTGTGACTAAGTCCCAATTAGATAGAGAATATTTTACTTTAGGTTGATTCACTTAATTTATTTTAAACTAATAAATTCTACTGTCCATATAAGAGAGTTGGTAGCCATAACGCAATTTTAGGAAATATGATTATTAAAATTAAGCCTATAACTTGTAGAACCATAAATTGCATCATTCCATAATAAATATCTTTTAAATCCCATTCAGGTACTACACCTTTTAAAAAATATGCAGACAAAGCTACAGGTGGAGATAGCCAGGCGGTCTGGAGATTTACAGCGACCAATATTGCAAACCAAGTTAAATTAAAGCCTAAAGCCTCAATTAATGGTAAAAGAATTGGGACAATAATCATCACAATTGGTACCCATTCTAATGGCCAACCTAATAAAAATATTGCAACCATAACAATTCCTAGGATTAAATATTTATTCATTTCTAATCCTAACAAAAATTCAGTTAACAAAGTTGGAGTACCAAGTCTTGCAAATACAGCCCCGAAAAAGTTTGATGCAGCGACTAAAACCATAATTAAAGCAGTAATTTCTAAAGTTTTAACTAGTGCCTCTTGAAGTTTAGATAGAGTTAATTTTTTGTAGGCTAATGAAAGCAATAAAGCTCCCATAGCACCACAACCTGCTGCTTCTGTAGGTGTTGCAAAACCAAACAATATACTACCTAATGCAGCAAAGACGAGAGCTGCAGGTGGAACTAAACCTAAGAAAAATTCAATCCAAACTTCTTTCATGCTTGCTGCCCTCATTTCTTCTGGAATTACAGGTCCTAATTTTGGATTTATCATGCATCTTATTGTTGTGTAGCCAGCGTATAAACTAGCAAGAAGAATTCCAGGTATTATAGCAGCAGCAAATAAGTCAATTACAGGAATTTCCATAATTGGACCCATCACAACAAGCATAATACTTGGTGGAATTAAAATTCCTAAAGTACCACCAGCTGTAATTGTGCCAGCTGCAAGTCTTACATCATAACCAGATCTATTCATTGATTTTGCAGCCATGATTCCCAGTATGGTTACTGAGGCACCAACAATTCCTGTTGCTGCAGCAAAAATAACTGAAACAAATAAAACTGCATAATACAAAGAACCTCTTACTTTAGCTAACATCATTTGGAATGAAGAAAACAATCTTTCCATTAGTCCTGCTTGTTCCATCATAATGCCCATAAAGACAAAGAGCGGGACGGCGGCGAGGGTTTGTTCGGTCATGACCATCGAGAACTGGAGGGTCATTAAATAAAAGACTAATTTTCCAAATCCTAGATACCCAAATACAAAACCTAAGAAAATTAATGTAAAAGAAATTGGAAATCCGACAAAGATTGCAAAAAGCATTACTCCAACTAAAATAAAACCTAAAATGGCTGGATCAATTAATTCTGCTATCATTCATCTACTCCTGGCCATTTTCCTCTTGTTGCAGCCCAATAACTTTTAAATAATTCTGAAATACCTTGGATTAGTAAAAATATTATTCCAATAAGTAGGCAACTTTTAATTGGCCACATATAAGGCATCCAGGTTGTATCCATTCCTCTCTCACCTCTTTGAATAGACTCCCCTACATATCCAATAGTCATGTAAAGAAATACTATTAAGCCTGGAAAATAAAATAAAATATATAACCAAAAATCAATTGTTCCTTGATTCTTAGTTTTAAAATTTCTGTATAAAAAATCAGCTCTTATATGAACACCTTTAGAAAGTGCATAACCAGCACCCAACATAAAAAGTGCACCATATAAAAATCTACTTATATCGTAAGCCCAAATTGTTGGGGAATGAAATAATTTTCTAGCAAGAACTTCATAAGTCATTGCAAGAATTAATGGCATTAATATCCAACAAACAACGTTACCAACCCATTTGCTAAATTTATCTATATTTACAATTGAACTTGCCATCCATGGTGGCATATCACTTGGCATTTTTCCTGAACCACCTCGCCTTTCGGCAATCATTTCATCCGATATATCTAATTTGCCTGGTTCGTCTGCCATAAAATTTTGTATAAAAAATTAGAGCGGACTATTAAGTCCGCTCTAACGTAAAGATTATTTAATGATTACTTTAATGTTGCTGCGTGAGCCATTCCTAGCTTCGCATTAGACATTTGAGCACCACTCCAGAAAGGAACTGCGATATCAGCAAATTCTTTCATAGAGTCCCAAACTTCAGCAAAGAATGCATTTTTAGCTGCGTTTGTTTCCAAACTTTTCTTAGCAGCTGCCATGTATTCTGTGAAGTAATCAGAAGGAGTATCTTCTAATTTTACACCATGAACTTCTGTAAGCTCTTTTAAAGCTTTTCCGTTTTCATAGATTCTGTAACTTAGAGATTTCGCTAGAGATGCATTTGCTGCAACTTCTAGAGACTTCTTCTCATGAGCACTCATAGCTTCATATGTTTTTCCAGTAATATAAAAGTCAGCATTTACGACTACTTGGTGTAAACCTTGTAGGTAGTAGTGCTTTAATACTTTTTGGAAACCAAACGTTAAGTCTGGTTTTGGACAACACCATTCAGCAGCATCAATAGTTCCTGCTTCTAAAGCTGGTAGAATATCTCCACCACCCATAGCAACAGATGCTATACCGATATCTTTATATGTTTGTCCTGGAATTCCTGGAGGAGTTCTGAACTTATATTTTCTAAAGTCAGCCATATCTTTAATTGGTTTTGGAAACCAACCTAATGCTTCTGGTCCAACTGGTTGAATCATAAATCCTTTGATATCTCTTCCCATTTCTTTCCATAGTCTGTCGTATAGCTCTTTTCCTCCACCATACTGAAACCATGATAAGAATGCGATGTTGTCAATACCAACACCGCCACCAGCTACTGGCGAACCAAATAACATAGCGGCAGGATGATCACCTGACCAATAGTGTGTCCAAGCAAATCCACAGTCGATAAGTCCTTTATCAACAGCATCTAAAGTTTCTTTTACACCAACAACTGCTCCTGCAGGCATAATTTCAAACTTAAGAGATCCGCCTGTCAAAGTTGTAACAGTGTCAGTAAAGTCTTTTAACATTTTAACTTCATCAGCCTTGGTGTTAAGAACTGTCTGACATTTTAGTGTTTTTGCAGCATTAGCGTTTGAAATAAATCCAAATACCATAGCAACTGCAAATAACATTGAAATGATTTTTCTCATATCGTTTTTTCCCTCTCTTTATTTTTAAAAAAGAAAGCTTGTCAAAGAATGAAATCTAAAACAAGTGTTAATATTGGATTATTTTAATTTTTTTGTGTACAGAACTATTACAAATGAAAAATTTTAATTTATAAGAGTTCTAAGTAATGGATAATTTTGACTATATTATTGTTGGTGCTGGATCTGCTGGATGTGTTCTTGCTAACAGAATTTCAGCTAACCCTAAGAATAAAGTCTTGCTTTTAGAGGCAGGTGGTAAAGATACTAATCCATGGATTCATATTCCTGGAGGGTATTTTAAAACAATGCATAATCCTGAAACAGATTGGTGTTTTAATACAGAGGAAGAGCCTTTCTGTGACAATAGAAAGATGACTTACCCAAGAGGAAAAACGCTTGGAGGAAGTTCTTCTATTAATGGAATGCTTTATATTCGAGGGCAATCAAATGATTATAATTATTGGAGACAATTAGGAAATGTAGGATGGTCATGGGATGATGTTCTTCCTTATTTTAAAAAATCTGAAGATTTCCAGTTTGGAAAAAATGAATTTCATGGTGCTGGTGGACCTTTAAAAGTAGAAAAAATTAGATCTACTTTTAAAGTTTTAGATTTATTTTTGGAAGCTGCAGAGGAATTTGGATATAAAAAAACCGATGATTTTAATAATGGTGATAATGAGGGTATGGGATATTTTCCCTTAACGGTAAAAAATGGTTTTAGGTGTAGCACTGCAGTTGGGTATTTAAATCCAGTAAAGAATCGAAGTAATCTAAAAATTATAACTAAAGCTCACATCAAAAATATTGAATTCGAAAATAAAATTGCCAAAAAAGTTAATTTTTGGACTGGTGACAAGTTGAATACTGTTGAAGCAAATAGCGAAATCATATTAAGCGCTGGTACTATTGGATCTCCACATATACTTCAAGCTTCAGGCTTGGGTCCTGCTAAATTACTAAAAGATAACGGCATTGAAGTTATAATGGACCAGAAAAGTATAGGCCAAAATTTAACAGATCATCTAATGTTAAGACCTGTATATAAGATAAAAAATTTAGAAACTTTAAATGATATTTATTATAGTTTCACAAAGAAAATATTTACTGGATTAAAATTTTTCTTAACACGAACTGGTCCACTTACAGTTGGTGCTAGTTATTTATGTGGTTTCGTAAAAAGTGATCCACATTTAGAAACTCCTAACTTACAATTTCATGTTTCTCCTGCTAGTACAGATCTTTTAGGAAAATCATCGTTACACAAATTTCCTGCTTTCACACCAACCATTACTAACGTAAGACCTACAAGCAGAGGATCTATTGAACTTAAATCTTCAGATACAAGAATTCCTCCAAAAATTAAAATGAATTATCTGTCAACAGATGAAGATAGAGAAATAGCAGGTAAGTCTCTTAAAATAGTAAGAAAAATAGTTATGGAGTCAAAAGCCTATAAAGATTATGGGCCAGAAGAATTAAGACCAGGTATAAATATTACTGACAATGAGCAGTTAGCTGTTGAAGCGGGAAAATATGCTAATACAATTTTCCATCCTGTAAGTACTTGCAGAATGGGTAAAGATGAAAATGCAGTAGTGTCTGATCAGTTAAAGGTTCATGGAGTCAAAAACTTAAGAGTAATTGATGCATCAGTAATGCCTTATATCACCTCAGGAAATACTAATGCACCTACTATTATGATTGCAGAAAAAGGTGCAGACATGATACTACAGCAGTAATGTTTGCAGAATTTTTTACACCAGAACAAATAGCAATATTAACTCAAATTATTTTAATTGATTTAGTTTTAGCTGGAGACAATGCAATTATAATTGGAATGGTTGCATCTAAATTTCCACCAGAACAAAGAAAAAAAGTTATCTTCTGGGGAATTGGTGGTGCAGTTATTTTAAGAATTATTTTAACATTGCTTACCGCATATCTCTTACAAATTACAGGTTTAAGGTTAATAGGAGGATTGCTGCTTCTTTATATTGTTTACAAACTTTATGTGGATGTAATAAAAGGCTCAGAGAACGAAGAGGACATAAAAGTAGATAGCTCTAGTTTTTTAAAGGCTATTTGGACTGTGTTATTAGCTGATTTTACAATGAGTTTAGATAATGTCCTGGGTGTAGCAGGTGCAGCTGGGGAACATTATGGACTTCTTGTTTTTGGGTTAGTTTTGTCAATTGTTTTAATGGCAACTGCAGCAACTTTAATTTCTGGATGGATTAAAAAATATAAATGGATAGCTTGGCTTGGATTATTAGCTATTTTAATTGTAGCTGTTGAGTTGATTTACACAGATATTAAAATATTATTCTTTTAATGTATCTTCAAAAAATAAATCTTAAAAACAAATATGCTTTAGTTACTGGTGCAGGCAAAGGACTTGGAAGAGCATGTTCAATTGCATTAGCTGAGGCAGGTGCAACTGTTATAGCTTTAAGCAGAACTTCCTCAGATCTTAATAAATTAGAAAAGGATATTAAAAAAGTTAAAGGAAAAATTATTAAGGTTTCGTGCGATGTAATGAATTATGAAGATTTAAAAAAAAAATTAGATAAAATAAAAATTATTGATGTATTGGTTAATAATGCGGGGACTAATATTCCAGAACCTTTTGAGCAAATAAAACAAAAAAGTATGAATTACCTTGTAGATTTAAATCTAAAGGCGGCATTTAACGTAGCGCAACTTGTTGTAAAAAAAATGCTTAAAAATAAAAAAAGAAATGGATCAATTATAAATATGTCATCTCAACTAGGCCACGTTGGTATGCGTGGTAGAAACGTATATAATATGACTAAATTTGGTATTGAGGGGTTAACCAAAGGCATGGGCGTCGAATTAGCTAAAAAAAATATCAGGGTTAATACGGTAGCTCCTACTTTTGTTGAAACGCCAATGGTAAAAAATTTTTTTAAAAACAAAAAATTTAAAAAATTAGCCCTTGGAAATATTCCTATGGGAAAAGCAGCTACTGAAAGTGATGTTGCTACAACAGTATGCTTTTTGGCATCCTCGGCATCTTCAATGATTACGGGAACATCAATAATTATAGATGGTGGATGGACAGCTCAATAATTTATAGACTTTTTTTTATTTTTTTAATTTTTATATCGCCAGTAAAAGCTATTGAGTTCCAAGGTAAATTTCTCCAAGGTCATTTTATATTAGGTAAAACTGATACCAATGCTAAAATTTTAGTTGGAAAAAAAGAGGTTAAAGTTTCAAAAGATGGTTTTTTTGTCTTTGGTATAGATCGAGATCAAAAATACGACTTAACATTCACAAAAATTATTAATGGAAAAAAATCAATAATTACAAAAAAAGTTTTAAAAAGAAAATACAATATACAAAGAATAGATGGTTTGGAAGAAAGTAAAGTAACCCCACCCGAGTCTGTTTATAAAAGAATTAAAAAAGAAAATAATGCAATTGGAGAAGCAAGAGCAATAAATTCTAATCTACAATTTTTTAAAGAAAAATTTATCATGCCAGTCGAAGGAATAATAAGTGGTGTTTATGGTAGTCAAAGAATTTTAAATGGTAAACCAAGGTGGCCACACTATGGAATAGATATTGCAGCTAAACAAGGAACAATGATACAATCTTCTGGTTCGGGTGTAGTTACTATGGCTGAAGATGATTTATATTATACTGGTGGAACAGTTATAATGGATCATGGTCATGGGATATCAACAATATATTCTCATTTAGAAAATGTATTAGTCTCGGTTGGTGATCAGATAAATCAGGGTGATATAATAGGAACTGTAGGATCAACAGGAAGATCAACAGGACCGCATTTGGATTTTAGAGTGAATTGGTTTCAAACGAGACTAGATCCAATGTCTGTATTAAGTAATTAAATTTAAAAAAGGTGAATTATAAATCAAAAGAAACACTAGGTATAATATTTGCGATCCTGGCTTATTTTTCTTTTTCAATTCTAGATGCAATTCAAAAAAGTGCAGTATTATATTATTCTATATTTCAATTATTATTTATAAAATATATCTTTGTACTCATATTAAGTATTCTAGAGGCTAGAAGAACAAAAATTATTAATTTTTATAGATCTAATAATTTAAAATTACAAATTATAAGAAGTTTATTATCTATTTTAGAATCTGGTTTTTTTGTTTTATCTTTTAAGTATTTGTCTTTAGCAAATGCACACAGTATTGGGGCATTAGCACCAATAATAATTGTGGTATTGTCTGTATTTATTTTAAACGAGAAAGTTACAATTAAAACTTGGTTGGCAATTTTCATTGGGTTTATTGGAGTGCTAATTATTATTAGACCTGGTTCTGATGTTTTTAGTGTAAAATCGCTTATCCCGTTAATAGCTGCTTTTTTTCTAGGTCTCTATCAAATAGCTACAAAAAAAATGACAGAATATGATGCCCCTGAAGTGTCATTATTTTATTCTTCTTTGGTTGGAATATTTGTAACCTCTATAATGGCATTTTTCTTTTGGCAACCTGTGCATTTTAATTCATTATTATTCTTTTTACCAATTGGGATTTTTTTTTCCTTAGGTATATACTTCCAAATATTAGCTCTTAATAATGCTAGAGCTAGTATCATCCAACCATTTCATTATACATTAATCTTTTGGGCAATAATTTTTGGTTTTTTCTTTTATGAGGATATTCCAGATTTATTTACAATGGTAGGTGCGATAATAATTACAACGTCGGGAATATTTGTTATTAATCAAACTACTAAAAGTTAGGTTAAATGTCTGATCTTGCTTTTAAACGTTCATAAATCAATCTAGCTCTAACTCCTAAACTTAAAAATGGATCAGGAGGAAGCCAAGTAGGTTTATTTCTTGCTTCAATAGTTTCTATCTCATTTGTATTTTCATTAATTGCTTTGATAGCTATTTGCTCTCCAAACAAAGTACCAACTCCAATACCTGAACCATTATAACAACCTGCAACAAATATATTGTCATCTATTTTTTCAAAAATTTGAGAACTATTTCTGGTTCTTGAAACAATTCCTGACCACGAAGATTGAATGATATCACCTGGTAATTGTGGGAATCTTTTTTTAATGCCTATTTTTTGTTTTAATGATCTTTTATTTAATACAGATTTAGACATTTGAAAAGGATTATAAACTTCTGCAGTATTTCTAATTAAAATTCTTCTATCTTTAGTCATTCTTATTGTGGCCCCCATTGGTCTAACAGGTAACACACCCCATTCTTTAGGCTCACCAATAGATACAAACTCTTCTTCTGATAAAGATCTGGTCATACTAGCAGTTAAAGTAATGGGAAAATTATAATTTGATTTTATTCCTAAGGACTTCAGAAATCCGTTTGTAGTAAAAATAATCTTTTTAGTTTTAATTGAACCATTTTTAAATTTACAAATAAGCGCATCATTTTTCCTTTTCCAATATAATAATGAGGAATTTTCATAAAGATTTACATTTTCTGGCAGTGTATCAATCATTGCTCTAGTCAATTTGCCAGGATGTAACAAAATACCTCCCTTTGTGTAGAGAGCAATATTGTAAAAATTGGTGCCTAATCTTTCTTTGAGTTCTTTGTTTGAGAATAAATTATGCTCAAAACCCAATTTGGATAAAGTACCTGAGAAATTTTCTAATATTCTTTTATCTTCTACTTTCGATGAAGCAAAAAACTTCCCACATTCATTCCAATCGCAATCTACTTGATATTCTTTAATAAATCTTCTAACAGCTTCTATTCCTAATTTATAAATATCTGCTTTTTTTTTATAATTATCTAATTCTTTGTTTGAGTTAAAACCATCATTAAGAGTAGAGTCAACTAGATATCCTGAGTTTCTTGAGCTTGCACCCTCACCAGCTAACTGAGCATCAACTAATAATACTTTTTGATTAGGACAATACTGACCTAATTTTCTTGCTGCAGATAATCCAGTGTAACCAGCTCCTACAATTAACCAATCACAATCTAAATCAGATGATAATATTTTAATGTTATTTCTTGGACTTAGATCATTAATCCAACTACAGCTATTATCATTTATAACTTCCATATAAGCAGATTACGATAATTGCTTATTATTTAAAAGATTTTAAGAATTTAATGAAGGCTGCTTCTTCATATCCTCTTTCTTGATACCTGCTACTCTAACAGGTTTTTTCATAGCATCTCTTCTAAAAGGTTCACCAAGTTCTTGGTTTAAAATTACTTCTATAAAGGTTGTAATCCCTTTCTTTTGATCTTCGCATGATTGTTTGATAGCATTTGTAGTTTCTTCCATAGATCGAACTGTTACACCTTTTAAACCACAAGCATCAGCAACTTTAGCATAACTTAATTCTGGATCTAACTCGGTACCAACAAAATTATTATCAAACCAAAGTGTGGTATTTCTTTTTTCTGCACCCCATTGATAATTTCTAAAAATTACCATAGTAATTGAAGGCCACTCTTCTCTTGCGCAAGAACTCATTTCATTCATACTAATGCCAAAAGCTCCATCTCCAGCAAATCCAATGACAGGAGTATCCGGACAACCGATTTTTGCACCTAATATAGATGGAAAACCATAGCCACATGGACCAAATAATCCTGGTGCCAAATATTTTCTTGGCTTTTCAAATGTTGGGTAAGCATTACCAATTGCACAGTTGTTTCCTATATCACTTGAAATAATTACGTCATCAGGCATTCCTGCTTGAATCGCTCTCCAAGCTTGTCTTGGCGACATTCTGTCAGCATCTCTTTCTCTAGCTTCTTTATTCCAAACTGTTCCTTCATCATCATCTTCATGATCTAAACTCGAGAGTTTTTGCAACCAAGCTGATTTAGTTTGATGAATTAAATCTCTTCTAACTTGTCTGTCAGTATCACCAGCATTTGATGATAATTTTTCAAAAATTTGTTCAGCAACTAATTTTGCATCACCACTAATTCCTACAGTAACCTTTTTTGTCAAACCTATTCTATCAGGGTTAATATCAACTTGAATGATGTTTGCATTCTTTGGCCAATAATCAATTCCATAACCAGGTAAAGTAGAAAATGGATTTAATCTTGTTCCCAATGCTAATACTACGTCAGCTTTTGAAATTAATTCCATTGCAGCTTTTGATCCATTGTATCCTAAAGGTCCAACTGCTAATGGATGACTTCCTGGAAAACTATCATTATGTTGGTAGCCTGAGCAAACTGGTGAATCTAATTTTTCTGCAAGTTTTTTTGTAGCCTCAATAGCGCCACCAATAACAACTCCTGCTCCAGATAATATTACAGGAAACTTTGCTTTAGATAACAAGTCAGCTGCTTTAGCTACAGCATCATTTCCTCCACCTTGTCTTTCAAGTCTTACAATTGGAGGAAGGTCGATATCAATTACTTGACACCAATAATCTCTTGGAACATTAATTTGTGCTGGCGCTGATCCTCTTATAGCTTTTTCTATAACTCTATTTAGTACCTCTGCCATTCTTGATGGATCTCTTACCTCTTCTTGATAACAAACCATGTCTTTAAATAAATTCATTTGTTCTACTTCTTGAAATCCACCTTGCCCCATTGTTTTGTTCGCTGCTTGCGGTGTAACTAATAAAAGAGGAGTGTGATTCCAATAAGCTGTTTTAATTGGTGTAACCAAACCAGTAATTCCAGGTCCGTTCTGAGCAATAACCATTGACATTTTACCAGTAGCTCTTGTGTAACCATCGGCAATTAAACCGCCGTTTGTTTCATGAGCAACATCCCAGAAAGTAATGCCTGCATCAGGAAAAATATCTGAAATTGGCATAAAGGCTGAACCGATAATTCCGAATGCATGTTCGATACCGTGCATTTGTAAAACTTTTACAAAAGCTTCTTCCGTTGTCATTTTTGTCATAAAACTAGAACCTCTCTAAAGTGTAATTTTAAGTATTTATAAAATTCGTTTGTTAATTTTTGCGATTAATATATAAGATTTTACGAAATTCAAATAAACAAATCGACACGATATGGCAACAGATATTATAATTCATGATGAAAAAGATAACGTTGGAGTAGTTGTAATTGAAAAAATCACTCCAAAACAAGATTGCTCTTGCTGGGTAATGGAAAATGACAAAACTGTTAGTATTCAATCAGCAGATGAAATTCCTTTAGGTCATAAGATAGCTATGACTGACCTTAATGAAGGTGACACAATTATTAAATATGGTCACGATATTGGAAAAGTAGTTAAATCAATTAAAAAAGGTGAGCATGTGCATGTTCATAATGTAAAAACGAAGAAGTGGTAATTATATGGAAATCCCAAAAAGTTTTTTAGGTTATAAAAGAGAAAACGGCAGAGCCGGAACAAGAAATCACGTAATCATTCTTCCAGTAGATGATATATCAAATGCGTGTGCTGAAGCAGTGGCAAATAATATTAAAGGAACAATTGCTCTTCCTCATTCTTACGGAAGACTACAGTTTGGAGCAGATTTAGAATTACATTTTAGAACTATGATTGGAACTGCAAAAAATCCTAATGTTGCAGCTGCAATCATTATTGGAATTGAACCAAAATGGACAAAAAGGATTGTAGATGAAGTTGCTAAAACTGGAAAACCAGTAGAAGGATTTAGTATTGAAGGAGCTGGTGACATTGAAACAATTATGAAAGCCTCAAAAAAAGCTCAAGAATTTTCAATGTGGGCATCTGAAAAACAAAGAGAAGAATGCCCAATTAGTGATTTATGGATTTCTGTTAAATGCGGAGAGTCTGATACAACATCAGGACTTGCATCTAATCCTACTGTTGGAAATTTGATGGATAAACTTGAGCCGTTAGGTGTTCATTTATGTTTTGGCGAAACTTCTGAATTAACTGGTGCTGAAACTGTTTGTGAAAAAAGAGGTAAAACACCAGAAGCTCAAGAAAAATTTAAAAAAACCTGGAATGAATATAATGACTTTATTTTGAAGGAAGCTACAGATGATTTGTCTGAAAGCCAACCAACAGCTGGTAATATCGCAGGTGGTTTAACTACTATTGAAGAAAAAGCATTTGGTAATTTTCAAAAAATTGGATCAAGACAATTTGTAGATGTTTTGACACCAGCTGAAGAACCACAAAAAGGGCCAGGTTTATATTTTATGGATACCTCTTCTGCTGCTGCTGAATGTGTAACTTTACAAGCTGCTGGTGGATTTAATATTCATTTATTTCCAACTGGACAAGGAAATATTATCGGAAATCCAATTGAGCCTGTTGTAAAATTAACAGCAAATCCATTAACAGCAGTTAGTATGAGTGAACATATTGATTGTGATGTTTCAAAAATTCTTTCAAGAGAAATGAATTTAGATCAAGCAGGAGATGAATTGATTAAAGCAACAATTAGAACTGCTAACGGAAGATTAACCTGTGCTGAAGCTTTAGGTCATAAAGAATTCGTAATGACCAAGCTTTATAGAAGTGCGTAATCAGTAACTAATTCAAATGAATATAAAAAAATACCTGGTAGTATTACCAGGTATTATATTGGCATTTGTTCTTTATACTTTATCACAAGGTTTCAATAATATTCTTGGTATTGAGCTTTTAGGTTATGAAAAAAGCCCAATATCTACTGCGATGATTGCTATTTTACTAGGGATGTTTTTTGGAAATATTTTTCAAATAAGAGAAAGTTTTTTAAGAGGATTAGATTTTACACAAAAATATATTCTAAAACTCGGTATTATTTGCTTAGGTATTCAATTGAAACCATTTGAATTTTTAGAATTTGGAGTAATCGCAATTCCATTAATTATAATCTGCATAGTAAGTGTATTAATAGTAATTAAACTTCTTATTAAAAAATTTAAAATACCAACAAGGATGGCTTACTTAATCTCAATAGGCAGTACTGTCTGTGGTACTACTGCGATAATGGCTACTGCTCCGGTTATAGGTGCGAAAAAAAATGAAGTATCATATGCAATTGCAAATATTACATTATTTGGAATACTTTCAATGCTTATTTATCCTTATTTTGCTAACTTTTATTTTGAAAGTGAGCCTTTGCTAATTGGATTATTTTTGGGAACCTCTATTCATGAAACCTCTCAAGTTGCAGCTGCAGGATTAATTTATGACCAACAATATAATAGTCCTGAAACTTTAAATATTGCAACAGTCACGAAGTTAATAAGAAATACCTTTTTAATTATCATGATCCCTTTATTTGCATTGCTATATAATCGAGGAAAAACAAAAGAAAAAAAATATTCAATAATTAATATTTTTCCTTACTTTGTATTAGGGTTTGTAGCTATGATAATAATTAGAAATTTAGGTGATCTAATGTACTCAAATAATTATAAATGGTTGGTTACAGTTGAAGGTATTAAAATGTCCTCAAAAATATTTTTAACGATGGCGATGGCAGCAATAGGGCTTTCGACCAACTTAAAAGAAATTAAAAATATGGGCTACAAACCTTTTATTGTTGGTTTTGTAGGTATGGCGACTGTTGGATTGGTTTGTATTACAACTATCGAATTATATCTAATTTATTTTTATTAAGTTTTAACTAATAATTTTTTTCTAAAGTTTGAAATAAATCGCCTTATAAAAGCAGCTCCAACACCTAAAATTATTGCAAACATAATTGTAAATAGTCCATAAAAGAAAGGCATTTCTTTTGAAAAATCAATTATGAATTGAGAAAAGAAGTTTAAATCTGAAATAGTTGCTTTAGCTGCTCCATTTATATTTTGATCCGCAAAAAATGTATCGTATGCTATTGCTATACCCACTATAAGTAACAAAATTGCTAATAAAGCTCTTAAACCAGAACTATCTATTTTTTCTCCTATTTTTTGCCCAACCTGAACTCCTATAATTGATCCTATAACTAACATTAAAACAAGTAATAAATCTATAGATCCATAATTAAATGAATGAAGAAAAGTAACGACTACACTCACAAAAATTGTTACAAATAAAGATGTACCTGGAACCAATTTAGTTGGCATCTTAATTATATAAATCATTGCGGGAACTAAAATAAACGCTCCCCCAATTCCCATGATAGCTGCAATAAAACCAACTAATAGACCAATTATAATTGGAGTAAAAATACTCTCATATAATTTCGACTTTGGAAATCTCATTCTTAATGGGAGACCATGTATCCAATAATGAACGTGTAATTTTTTTTTAACAACTATGTTTCTTTTTGCTTTATCTATTTCGCCTAAACTTTCGACCAACATTAAAGTTCCAATTATTGCTAATATATACATGTAAGCCAGAGAGATAACTGTATCAATCTTTCCAATACCTTTAAAATATGTAAAAGTATAAATTCCTAAAGAAGTTCCAATTACACCTCCAATTACAATCATTGAACCCATTTTATAATCTAAAGTATTTTTTAAATAGTGAGTAGTAGATCCTGAAACTGATGTAGCTAAAATATTATTTGCTTCATTGGCGACTGCGTATGCAGGAGGTATACCTAAAAAAATTAGAAAAGGTGTCATTAAAAAACCACCACCAACACCAAATAGGCCTGAGAGAACTCCAACAATTGCGCTCAATAAAAGTATCTCGATAGGGTTAACAAAAACTTGAGCTATCGGTAAAAATACTTCCATAAAAAATTTAAAAGTTGTTAAAAAACAACTTAGTTAAAAGTGATAAAAGTTCCAACTAAAATCACTCCCCAGTAAGCCGTTAAGCTTGCTATAATTCCTGCTTTAATAAATATAGTTTTAAAATTTGAGAGTTTACTAATAATTTTTATGTTAGAAAGTAACATCAAGTCCGTCATTACACCCACAACGAAATTTGTCAAACAATTATTTAAAGCTGGGTAATTTTTTTTTCTTAATAGATTGTTGCACCAAAAACCTTAACCGTGTCGTCTTCAATCCCTAAGACTAATCTTCCAAGAAACTCTCCTGGGATCTCTTTATTTGTTTGCTTTATTAGAATGGTTATGTGATCTCCTCTTCTAAGGCAACCGAAAGGTTCAAAAGTCTCTTTAAGATTAGTGATTAGCTTATTATTAGCCCACTGTTTACCAAGCTCTACTTCGTTAGCTCCAAAAAGCATTTGAGTAGAGAAATCTCTAGTAAACCCACCATAATCCTTAAGATTAGATGATTTAACTAAATTATCCCAGATAGGTTTTGCTAATTCATATATTTCATCATCTGATTTAGATAAAATATCCATATGATTTAATTAAATAATATACTACGAAGCTTTTTTCTTCTCGTTCTCATCCACTATATGGTAGACAGGAACTTTTTCCATACTAAATTTACCAGTTTTAGGATCTCTTCTTGAAACTGTTAAACAATGCCAATTATCGTCATCAAGTTTCATATGGTCACCTCTGTAATAATATCCAGGCCATCTAGTTTCTTCTCTGAACATAGTGTGTTCTGTTACACACTGAGAAGTTAAGGCTCTATGTTTAAGTTCCCATGCTCTCATAAGTTGGTGATAATCCTCAGCTCCAACGTTTTCAAGATCTTCCTCAAGCCAAGCTAACAACTCTAATCCTCTTTTTAACATATTAGCATTTGTCATATAGTTTGTAGCTATTCCGCCTACATATTCATCCATAATTCTTTGTAAACGTTGCAAACCTTGAATAGGTGAAATATAGCTTGGAGATACTGTTCCTCCTGTAATCTCATTTTGAGCTACAGTGTAGTTTTCTAAAGGTTTGTAAACTTTAGCTTTAAAATCTTCACATTGTTCATCTGATACCTTTAAACCATCAGCTTTTTTGTCTTCAATGTATTTTACAGCTGCTTTTGCTGCTAATCTGCCTTCTGTAAATGAGCCTGACGAAAATTTGTGAGCACTTCCACCTACAGTATCACCTGCTCCAAATAATCCATCAATTGTTAACATTCTATTATAACCCCAGAAATACTCCGGTGGAGACAAGTCTTCTGGTCCACTTACCCAAGCTCCAGAACAAGTAGCATGAGAACCCATTACGTATGGTTCGGACGTTGTTAATTCAGGATTTGTATATTTCGGGTCAATATTTTGAGATGCCCAAACAACAGCTTGGCCTACTGTCATTCCTAAGAAATTTTCCCAACCAACAGTTTCTAAATGTGGGTCTTGAAAAGCCTCAGTGGTAACCATATGGATTGGCCCACCACCTGCCATTGTTTCTTGAATAAAAGCATGATTTCTTAAACAAGTAGGTGTTGGATGGTGATCAATATATTCACCTACCAATTCTTTAGTCTGGTCGTACCATTTCTTCTCGTAGTTTTCACCGTTTGCATTTTGTGTATATGTTTTTAAATGTAAGAAGTAAGCGCCAACAGGTCCATATCCATCTTTAAATCTACATAACACAATTCTATTTTCCATTTGGGTCATTTTTGCACCAGCTGCAATTGGTAATGCGTAAGCTGAACCATTACTCCAAGGAGCATACCAAGTTCTTCCCATACCTTCTCCAACAGCTCTAGGCTTAAATATGTGTGAAGCTCCTCCTGCTGCAACAATTACAGCTTTTGCTCTAAATACATGAAAATCACCTGTTCTCATATTAAATCCAACAGCTCCACCCACTCTATTCTCTTGAGCCTCATCCATTAAAAGATGAGTAATCATAATTCTATTATAAATTTTGTCTGCAGATTTTTTTGCTGCTTCTGCAACAATAGGCTTATAACTTTCACCGTGGATCATTATCTGCCACTTACCTTCTCTTAAATATCTTCCAGTTTCTTCATTTTTCATCATAGGAAGACCCCATTCATCAAACATATGAACAGTTGAGTCTACATGACGAGCCATGTCATACCCTAAATCTTCTCTAACCATTCCCATCAAATCATTTCTTGCGTATCTGACATGATCTTCAGGTTGATTTTCGCCCCACTGCATGCCCATGTAACAGTTAATTGCGTAAAGACCTTGAGCTACCGCCCCACTTCTATCTATGTTTGCTTTTTCAACACAAACAATTTTCATATCTCTACCCCAGTGCCTTGCTTCGAAAGTTGCACCAGTGCCGGCCATTCCTCCACCAACAACTAATACATCACAGTCTTCGTAATGAGTTTTGTGCTTAGCCATTAGTAATAAACTCCTTTTTTAAATGACTCTTTTGGAACTGCAGGAAGTTCACCATCGATATTTAGTCCTTCAGGTTCGGTGTAAAGTCTTTGTGAATTTAATTCTCCTTGTTTTATTTTTTCACCATCTGCAAGTTTAGGAATAAATTTTCCCCATGGTTTTGTTGTTATTGGTGAAACAAAGTCTTTTGTTGTTCCATTTCTAAATTTTATTTTCCAAGAAATAGTTCCTTTTTCTTCTTCACGTCTTACTCTAACGCTATGTCCCATTGGAGCAAAATCTGCATAACCTCTTACGTCAATCGCATGATTTGGGCATGCTTTTACACATGAATAACATTCCCAACAAAAATTAGGTTCTATATTTTTCGCACGTCTTATATTTTCATCAATGTGCATTATATCAGATGGACAAATATCTACGCAGTGACCACATCCATCACATCTAGTCATATATACAAAAGTTGACATAATTTATTTTCTTTCCTTTTTTGTTATCATATTAATAATGTTTTGGCTCTTCTCTTTTTATTCCTAGGCCAAATTGCTCAGGAGCATCAGCTGGAGGTGGTAAATTATCTCTAGAGCCGTCTGCTTCAGCCAAATTTTTTTGTATTGCTGCTCCAGGCTTATAGAACATATGAGCAAATTTTGACCAATAAACTCCACCAAATAAAACTAAATTTGAAACTACAAACAATGCAAAAAATAAGAATGACAAACCGACTTGACCATTAAATTGTGTATAAGACCAAGCTAGTCCAAAAGTTGAACATGCTAATAATGCTAGAACAAACAAATCAGCTTTAATAATTCTATACCAAGGGTGTGCCTCAGCAGAAACATCTACTCTTAAAAAAAACCAAAACCAAAATCCACCAACACATGTAAGTATTGCACCTACATGCCATAGCATTGACCATAATGTAGAAGAAGTTTTGTCTGCACCTGTATAACAAAACACTAACATAGCTGAAGCAATCCAAAAGATTATAGTTCCATACATACCAAGAACATGTGCTAATCTTCTTTTTCCAAAACCTAATTCTGATGTTGTTCCAATGTCATAAACTGTAGTCTTAGCAATAATTTTTGCCTTCTCAGCAGCTCCAACCTCTCTTGTTGCCTGCAATTTTGCTTTTTTTGCATTGTTAAAGAAATAAGTTAAATTTTTGTGGTGTATCATCTGAATAATTGTTCCAAAAGCAATTAAAAGAACCATTGCAATTATAAAACCTTGCATAACAACAGTAGGAACTACCTCTGATAATAACGAAAATGGATTTGTTTCAAGCATCTTACCCTTATGTTAAATTATTTTTAAATAATTTCAAAGTTTTCTAATCTAGTTAACTCATCATATCAACAAAAACTATTGATAAATTTGTCTTTAATAACAATTAAAAAATATTTACTTTCTTTTGTAATGTTGTTTTTTTGGGATCACAGACCTGACTCCACCTTGCGGATTCTCTACATCCCCCTCTCTTCTAGGAATTAGATGAATGTGACAATGCATAATTGATTGGCCTGCAGATTTTCCTGCATTTGTGCCTATATTAAAACCTTTAACACTAGAGTCTTGTTTTAAAATTTTTTCTTTAGTTTTTAAAATTAACTCATTACATGCCTGAATTTCTTCTTTAGTAAGCTCAAAGTAAGTCTCTACATGTCTTTTGGGAACGATAAGACTATGAAATTCTGAGACTGGATAGCTATCTATGGATGAGTAAGCCAATTGGTTTTCAAACTGAAGCTCATCTTTTCTGATTTTGCAAAATATACAAGGGTTGTTTGGATCTTTCATATTTTAACAAGAGAATTATATATTTTATTTAACTTAGTGTAGCAATTGCTCTTTCTTCTCTTCCATTTAAGATCATTTATTTTTGAAACTGATGTTACTCCTTTACCGGATCCGATAAGTATTATTTCATCATAATCATTAATTGATTTAATAGAAATATCTTTAAAATTAATTTTAATTTTCTCGCTTATAAATTTAAGTGTATTTCCAAAATAACAATTTTTTTTAGGTGAAAAAATCTTTCCATTTTTAACAAAAACTAAATTTGAAGTACCAGTTTCTAAAATTTTATCCTTTACTACCAGAGCAATATCAAATTTAGTTGAATCAACTTTGCTTAATTTTGCTAATATTTTTTTATAATAGAGATTTTTGTAATTTGGTTCTACTCGTTTATATTTAAACAATAAAAGATTAAAATTACTTTTTGGTTTTGGTCTTTTTCTAATTGAGACTGATATCAGTTTTTTATTTAATGCTATACGAAATAAATTATCAGAACCTTTGTATAGAGTATTTTTGTTAATTAAATCTTTAATAATGTTTTTTAAATTGTTTTTTCTTATTCCATATTTTTTTGTAGATTTTATTAAGTTTTCTAAATGCGGTTTTAAAAGTATTAACTTAGGAGGTTTTCCAACCATTCGCATTGTAGTGAATACACCTCTAGTTCCCCAGAGATCTTTGAAAGTAACTTCTTTAAGATTACTAAGCTGATAAGATTTTTTTAATAAGAGTGTTACCATTTTCTGTTAAAAAAGATTCTGGATGAAATTGAAATCCATATATTTTGTTTTGATTATCCTCAAGGCCCATAGGTATTTTTGTTTTACTACATCTCATAATTATTTTAATTGAATTCGATTTGAATGGCTCCATTAATTTTAATGAATGATATCTACCAACTTTAAATTGTTGATTGTTTTTAAAGATTTTACTTTGATTATTTGTTTTTATTTTGGATTGAAATCCATGATATATTCTTTTTTGTTGGATGATTTTACCTCCTTCATTATACAAAATCATTTGATAACCAAGACAAATACCAATAATTTTTTTCTTTCCTTTATATTTTTTATAAATTTTCGAAGTTGTAGGATAATCCTTTGGTGATCCAGGTCCTGGTGATAAAACAATCACATCACTTTTATCAAGTAATTTGTTATTTACCTCGTAATAATTTGAGCAAAAAACTTTATCAAATTTTGCAAATTGATGAACAACATTCCAAGTAAAAGAGTCTTGATGATCTATAATGTAAATCATTTAAATAACTCCAATAAGGATTTTGCTTTAATATAATTTTCATTGAATTCTTTCTTAGGTGAACTATCTAATACTACTCCAGATGCAGCAGAGATCTCTGATTGATTTTTGTAATTTAATATAGATCTAATTATAATATTAAACTTCATATCTTGATTAAATTTAATAAACCCAAAACTTCCTGTAAAAATATTTCTACTTTCTTTTTCTTGATTATTTAGAAGTTCTAACGTTCTTATCTTAGGACAACCAATTACAGATCCTCCGGGCATCATAGCTTTGATGATATCAATCAATTTTGTATTTTTATTTATTATCCCACCTATTGAAGTCACATAATGGAAAAGATGCTTATATTCTTCAACGTATTTTTTTTTTAGTATTTTAACACTTCCAGGCTTACAAATTTTTGATAAATCACTTCTTTCCATATCAACTATCATGTTGTGTTCTTTTGTTTCTTTCTCATTATTTTTGAAATATTTAAGAGCTATATTTTTATTTGATAATAATTTTTTCTTAAAAGTTCCAGCTATTGGTTTTGTTATAATTTTGTTTTTTTTCTTATCAATTAATGTTTCGGGTGAGCAACTTACTATAGAATAATCCTTGTCTTTTATCATAAATGACTCTGGGGACGCATTAAGACGCATCAATTTCCAAAAAAAATTAACAGGATTAATTAATGATTTATTCTTATATTTTGTACAAATTTTAATTTGATAAGTCTCACCTTCTCTTATTTTTTTTGAAAATAATTCAAATATTTTTTTATATTTTGCATATGAAATATTAATCTTAAAAGGACTTAATATTTGAGTTTTGTTGAATTGATAGTTAAATGTATGTTTTTTTATATTAGATATAACTTTAATATCTTTTCTAATTTTAATTATAGTCTCAGGTTTATAAAAAATTCCTTTATAAAAGTTTATCCTTTTTTTATTTTTTAAATTAATACCAATCAAATTACATAAAATTTCGTAACCAAAAAATCCAAGATATAAATCTGTTTCTTTGTTATATTTTTTTTTCTCTAACGAATTAAGAAATTTATGTATATTTTTTTTTGTTAATATGATCTTTTTTGAAAAATCTGTATAAATATTATAGCCATCTTCTACTTTATAAATAATTAAAGGTTTATCTGATTGATACAGATCCTCTAAATAAGGGTTAAATTTAAACTTATGCTGACTGAGTTCTTTCAATTGCTTTCTCTACTATAGGTAAATGTATCAGACCTGCAAAAATTGATAATGCGATAGATCCGTACCATGCATAGTCAAAATTTCCATTTAATTCATAAAATACACCACCTAGATATGCTCCTAGGAAAGAACCAATTTGATGGCTTACAAAAACTATTCCATATAAAAGTCCAACATATTTTGTACCAAATATATGTGCAACAATTCCATTTGTTGGAGGAACTGTGGATAGCCATAAAAAACCAAAAGTAACTCCAAAAACTACAGAATTAAATATACTTGGTGGTAAGAAAATAAAATAGATAATTGAAACGCCTCTTAAAAGATATATTGCACTTAATATTTTTTTCTTACTATACCTTGTTGCTAAATAACCACTTGTAATAGTGCCGGCCATATTAAACACTCCTATCAAAGCTAAAACCATTGCAGGTGTCCAATCAGGCAAACCTTTATCTGCCATATAGGTAGGAATGTGTGTTGCTACTAGAGCAATATGCCAACCACAAACAAAAAAACCTAAAGTGAGATAAATAAAACTTTTGTTTGCAAATGCCTCTTTTAGAGCCTCTCTTGCTGTTTGATTATTATCTTGATTAACTCCTACAGGTATTTTTGGAGTACTAACAAATAAAGCTACCACTAATCCTAATCCTAAAAGAAGAGAAAAATATAAAAGAGTATTCTCCCAGCCTGTTTCAACTAAGGAATATCTTACAAGCAAAGGTGATACAAAATATCCAAATGAACCTGCACATGTAACAATTCCTGTTGCGATAGTTCTATTAGATGCTGGAAAATGTTTGGCTACTACTGATACCGGGATACCTATTGCAGTGGAGCCTAAGCCTATTCCAATCATCACTCCTATGGTTAAAGTAAAATAACCTCCAGTATTATACCCAGAATAAAAAAGCAAAACCCCAACTAAATAAAAAACAAAACCAATAAATATTGCAACCGCTCCTCCATATTTATCAGTAATTACACCAAACAAAGGACTGAATACTCCCCAAAGTAATAACTGCAATCCCATAACAAAACCAAAATGAGAAATGGAAATATCTAAGTCAGTATTAAAATCAAAATAAAACAACCCAAAAGTCTGTCTTATTCCTAAAGAAATAATTACAACTATAGAAGCAGCAATTAAAGTGATTAGTGCTTTTTTGCTAATAGTAAAACTTTCTGAACTCATTTTATAAATTTTAATGCTTGTTTTATATCATTTATTATGTCCTCAGGATCCTCAAGTCCAATATGCATCCTTATAATATGTTCATCTTTATTTATATGTGTAAATTGTCTCTTACCTAATGCTTGGTGTGTTTGATAAAGTGCTAAGCTTTCGAAACCTCCCCAACTAAATCCATACCCAAAAAGTTTTAAAGAATTAACGAATTTTAACACTGAGTTTTTATTTTTTGATTTTATTTTAAATCCTAATAAACCTGATGCTCCAGAATAATATCTTTTCCATAATTTATAATTTTGACTACCTTTTTTATATGGATAAAAAACTTTAATTATTTTTTTCTGTTTTGATAAAAACTTGGAGACTTTAAGTGCATTTTCCTGATGTTTTTCTAATCTCACATCTAAGGTTCGAATACCTCTTAGAATTAAATACGCATCATCAGGACCTAATCTTAATCCTGAAACTTTATTTGTTGCTTCTACTAATTTAAAAACTCGTTTACTTATAGCTAAACTGCCACCCATTACATCTGAGTGACCAGAATAATATTTCGTTGCAGAGACAATCGACATGTCAAAACCTAGCTTTATTGGTTTCAGAAAATAAGGTGTTCCCCAAGTGTTATCTATGGCTGTATAAATTTTATTTTTTTTTGCCAATGCAACTATTTTAGATAAATCTTGAAATTCAAAAGTGTTGCTTCCAGGATTTTCAACAAAAATAAGCTTTGTTTTTTTTGTAATCTTACTTTTTAGATCATTAAAGTCATTTGGATTATAAAATATTGCTTTGATATTAAATTTTTTAAGGTATGTTTCTGTTAAAAGTCTTGATGGCGAGTAAACTGAATCTGTAACAAGTATTTCATCATCTGGTTTCACAACGCTTAAAACACCAAGAAATATTGCACCAAAACCAGTAGGGGTTAAATAAACCTTATAACATTCTTCAATTTTTCTTAAAATTTGTTGTAAAGCATATGTTGTGGATGTTCCCTGTCGACCGTAATCAAAATTTCCACTTACTGGATCTTTCAAATATTTATTCTGAGTTTTTTTAATATCCTGCATAGATTTAAAAATAATAGTAGAAGCTCTAACCACAGGAGGATTTACTGACTGATTATGAAAATCTTTAGCTGTATGTTTCAGGAAAGTCTTAAAGGAATTACCCATAATAAATTTGATATGTTATTAAGACAATGCTATATCCCATGAAAAACGTCAATAAAATTAAAATAGGACTAAATGAGTTACCCAAAGAAACATAGAGGCCGAAGAAAACAAGGGTCAAAAAAAAGAAGAGCTAAAAGAAAAAATAAGAAGAAATAATTCTTCTGCTATTCTTTAATCCAACCACCACCAAGCACTTTGTGGCCAAACTGGTCTTTACGATAAAAAACACATGCCTGACCAGGTGAAATACCATCTTCAGGAATTGCTAAATTAACTTTAGCATTATTTTTATCTATAAGATCAACTTTTGCTTCTAGAAGACTTCCAGTAGATCTAACTTTAACAAATAAATTTTGATCTAAATCCTCTTTGTTAGTTAATAAATTTATTTCCTTTAAAGAAATCGTTTTTTTTCCCAGTTTTTCTTTAGGTCCAACTATTATTTCATTTTTATCCGAATTTATCTTTAACACATAAAGTGCTTCTTTATCTGAAACTTTAATTCCTTTTCTTTGACCAATTGTGAAATTAATAATTCCATCATGAACACCAATTACCTCACCGTCTAAATTTTTTATATTTCCTTTCTGAAAGGAGTCTGGTCTAAACTTTTGTATTACTGAAGCATAATCACCATTTGGAACAAAACATATGTCCTGACTATCAGGTTTGTCCGCAACGTTTAAGTCTAGATTTTTTGCAATTTCTCTAGTTTTATCTTTTAACATTCCACCTAATGGAAATCTTAAATAATCTAATTGTTCTCTCGTAGTATTGAATAAAAAATAACTTTGATCCCTATTTTCATCTATTGCTCTATACATGTTTGTAGTTTTATTTTCTGTAATACTTTTCACATAATGACCAGTAACTAATGCATCAGCTTTCAGTTCTTTTGAAACTTCAAATAAATCTTTAAATTTAACAGTTTGATTACATTGAACACATGGAATTGGAGTTTCACCCTTTAAATAACTTTCAACAAAATTATCTATAACACCTTGCTTGAACTTGTCTTGGAAATATAAAATTTTATGCTCTATACCTAACTTATGTGCAACACGCTTAGCATCCATTATATCTTGACCTGAACAACATTGCTTTGATGCAGCTACTTCTTTACCGTCATCATAAAGTTTTAAAGTTATTCCAATTACATTATATCCCTCTTTTTTCATGATACCTGCTACAGTGGAAGAATCTACTCCACCTGACATTGCAACAACTATAGTAGTATCTGAAGGTTTTTTATCTAAACCAATAGAATTTAAATCTTTATTCATAAGGTGGTATTTATACTTATTTACAATATAAGTTAAATTAAATGATTTTAGATTATGAACCAGGTGACAAAGTCACTAATCCTCAAAAAAAAGAATGGGGAATTGGGCAAGTTCAATCTATAATTAACGATAAAGTGACAGTTAATTTTGAAAATGCTGGAAAAAAAGTAATTAATGCAAAAAAAGTTGAATTAAAAAAACTCGGAAAATGATGTTTAACTTGAAAGAGATTGTTGAAAATTTAATTGATAATTTTTTAGAGGCTGGAGATTTAGCTATTCAGTTAAGAAAAAAGGGTTTGGTAAAAAAAATAAAATCAGACAATACACCAGTAAGTAATGGTGATTTGGAAGTAAACAAATTTATATCAAAAAAAATTTCTGAGATTACTCCTAATTTACCTATTATTTCAGAGGAGACCTCTGAAAATAAAGATAACCTAAATTTAAAAGATTTCTGGCTTGTTGATCCCATTGATGGAACTTACGATTATATTAATAATTTAGAAGAATTTACCATTAACGCTGGTTTGATAATTAATAATAGACCTGTTGCAGGATTAATAAATGCTCCTGCAAAAAAAAGAATGTTTTATTCATATGAAAAAGGTAGTGCTTTTGAAATTAGCAACGGTAAAAAAATAAATTTAAGTAATAAAATTGCCAAGAAATCAGAAAATTTAAAATTTATTTCATACTCAACTAAAATAAAACCTGAAATTCAAAAATTTTATGATGATTTGGGAGTAAAAGAAAATGTTAGAATGAAAAGTTCTTTAAAATTCTGTGTCGTTGCTGCTGGTGAATATGATGGTTATGTTGCTGAACCCAGGGCATATGAATGGGATATAGCTGCTGGTCATGCAATTTTAGAACATTCAGGTGGAACTGTAACTGATTTTGAAGGAAATGAAATTTTGTATGGTAAAAAAGATTTAAAAAATCCAAGTATAATTTTGAAAAATAAAAATATTTTATAATGGATGAACAATTAAGAATAATACTAATAATTATTGTTTCTGTTTCAATTTTTGGATTATTGGTATTTGTTTTTGTAAAAAATTACATAAGAAATAAAATAAATCTGCTTGTAAAAGAAGAAAAAGACAAAAAGTCAAAGTAGATTTATTATTTTTAGATATTCATTTTTTTCTATATCCATTACCTTTTTTGATGTTTCAAAATCAAAACCATTTCTTGCAAGTAAAGATATATCTTTTTTATAAAATAAAGTTCTATTATCCTCTGCTCTAGCTGGACCAATTCTTTTCTTTTTACATAATTTTATTGCAGAAAAAAAATCTTGATCCGAATTATCTTCTTTTATTTTATCAACTGTATCTTTAATAAATATTTCATTAATTCCTTTTCCAATTAGATAATTTCTAATCTTATTAATTGAGTTTCCTCTTTGAATCATGCTTTTGGCTTTACTTTCAGAATAAAATTGATCATTTATAAATCTGTTTTTTTCTAAGTCAGACAAAACAATATCAATCAATTTATTTACATCTTTTTTTCTTACATCAGACGCTGATAATTTCATGTATTTTTTTAATAAATAAGTTTTGAGTTGTTGTTTTGAAGGAGCATACTTTTCAACATAAGCAAAGGCAAAATTACGCATCTCATCAACAGTTACTTGAAGCGTTTTTTTTCTATTTCTTATAGGAATCATTGTTAGATTTAATATAATATATCTATATGATTGAACAAATTTATACTTATTTCACAATTGAGACACTTTACATGTGGATCAACCTTGGTGTTCTACCTTTTTGGTTTATCTTGATAGTGTTTCCTCAATCACATTTAAGTAGAATTTTTGTAACATCAATTTTTCCCTTTTTTATATTAAGTGGTGTTTATATCTTCATTTTATATAAATCTTATTTAATTGGTTACGATTTTGATGGAAATTTCTCTCTTTACTTAGGTCTAAACGAGTTATCTAGATTATTTGAAGATCATTTATATATAATGATATTTTGGACACACTTTATAGCAATAAATTTATTTATTGGTGGTTGGATTGTTAAAGATTATCAAAAGTTTTCTATTAATAAAGTTTTAATGGCTGTGCCATTAATTGTTACTTACTTAATTGGTCCAATAGGTTTGTTTTTATACTGGATAATAAGAATTTTTTACGCAAAAAGAATTAGTTTATATGAGTAATCATATAGATTTCTATTTTGATATAATTAGCCCATATGCATATATTGCACACAAAAAAATTCTTAAACATAAAAATTTCATATTTAATTACAAACCAGTCTATTTAGGTGGTCTTCATAAGCTAGCTGGAATTGATTCTCCTGCATTTAATAAATACAAATTAAAAAATAATATAAACGATTGCAATTTGGTATCTGAAAAAAATAATATTGAATTCAAATGGAATTCTAATTTTCCAATAAATTCTCTAAACATAATGAGAGGATATATCAGTGTTAGTAAGGATAAGCAAAACGATTACTTAAATTGTTTTTTTGATGCTTATTGGAAAGATAATCGTGACTTATCGAATGTTGAGTATATGTCTAAATTAATAAAGGATTTAAATATTGATAGCGATGAATTTTTTCAATCTATAAAAAAACAATCTGTTAAAGATCAATTGATTAAATTAACTACTGATGCTTTTCAAAAAGAAGTTTTTGGAACTCCAACCTTTATAGTAAATAATAAAATTTTTTGGGGACAAGATAGGCTTGAATATGCTTTAGAAGAAATTGGTGCTAATTAAATTATTTTAAATTTACTGCTAGCTATAGAGCCAAACCCGCCATCAATATGAGATACTTTTTGATATCCCATATCTTTTAATGATTTCACAGCCAAAGCTGATCTTACACCTCCTGCGCAAAATAAAACAAATTCTTTATTTTGGTCTATTTCTCCATTTTGAAATATTGGGCTATTAGGATCTAAATATACTTCAAGCATTCCTCTTGGAATATGACTTGCTCCTTCAACACTACCGGTGTTTTCTAACTCATTACTTTCCCTTATATCAATAAGATTACAATTTTTATTTTGTACCATTTGATAAGCTTCATCAGCATCAATTGTTTTAATTTCACCCATAGCTTCAGAAACTAAATTTTGAATTGTTTTAATAGTCATAAATTTATTTTAAATTACCTCAAAAAGATTATATTGCTATAAAATTATGTTAAAAATTAACTCTAAAGCTCCATCATTTGTAGTTCCATCAACAACAAATAATAAATACTCATTGAAAGATTCAATTGGAAAATATGTTGTTTTGTACTTCTATCCTAAAGATGACACACCTGGATGTACTATTGAAACTAATGATTTTAATAAACTTCTTTCTAAATTTAAAAAGTTAGATTGTGAAGTATATGGAGTTTCAAAGGATAGTTTAAAAAGTCATGATAAATTTAGAAATAAATATAAAATCAAATTCGATTTACTTGCTGACGAAGAAATAAAAGTTCTTAAAAAGTATAAAGTTTGGGGTAAGAAAAAATTTATGGGCCGTGAATTTATGGGAATAATTAGATCGACCTATTTAATTGATAAAAATGGCAAAATACTTAAGGTTTGGGATAATGTTAAAGTGAAAGACCATGCGAAAGAAGTATTAGAAGCTCTTCAAAATATTGTAAAAAAATAAAAAAGGCCCCTTATTTCTAAGGAGCCTTAATATATTTTTGAGAGATATCTTAGTCTCTTATTGCGTAAGCTTTCACTCCAACTTCTGCAACATCAGTACCAAGTTTTTCAGCTTGAGCACTAATTCTAAGACCAATAGTTTCTTTAAGAACTCTAAATGTAATGTAAGAAAGTATGAAGCTAAACAAACATACTGCAATTACTCCGGTTAACTGAGTTCCAAAATTTGTATCTGGGTTACTTATTGGAACAACTAAAGTTCCAAATATACCTGCAAACATGTGTACAGGGATTGCACCTACTACATCATCGATTTTTTTACTTTCTAAAAATTTTGTACCAAAGTACATAATCAATGACCCAATAGCTCCAATTACAATTGCTAATACAGGACTTGGAGTTAAAGGTTCAGCTGTGATTGCAACTAATCCAGCTAATGCACCATTTAACATCATAACGATATCAGTTTTTCCACCAAGCAATCTTGTTACAACTGCTGCAGCAACTGTTCCAGCGGCACCTGCTAAATGAGTGTTCACAGCAATTTTACTAATTGCATTAACATCATCAAAAGTTCCCATAGCTAATTGGCTAAAGCCATTAAAACCAAACCAACCAAACCAAAGCAAAAATGTTCCAAGAGTTACTAGTGGAATTGAGGATGCAGCAAACGGTACTAAAGATTTAGTTTCACCTGATTTTGAGAATCTTCCTTCTCTTGCTCCTAAAACTATAACTCCAGCTAATGCAGCGGCACCACCACACGCATGAACTAAAGTTGATCCAGCAAAGTCAGAAAAGCCTGAAGTTGCTAACCAACCTCCGCCCCACTGCCAACCCATTGAAATTGGATAAATTACTCCAGCCATGATTGCAGCAAAGATGAAAAAAGGCCAAATTTTAATTCTTTCAGCTACAGCTCCTGAAACTATAGAAGCAGTTGCACATACAAACATTGTTTGAAAGAACCAGTCTGAATAATCTGAATAACCAGTAGCTAGTTCAGAAGAATCACTCCAAATTGAGAAAGATCCAATAAAACCACCTTCTGGAATACCGTAAGCTAAATTATAGCCACATAGAAAAAATATTAATGAACAAATTGCAAATTTACCAATATTTTTGGCTGCAATTGTTGATACACTTTTTGTAGTTACAAGCCCACTTTCAAGCATACAGAAACCTGCAGCCATAAAAGCAACTAATACACCACCTAGATAAAATCCAAGTGAGTTAAAAATGTATTGTCCTTCAGCTGACATTGTTGTTTCTGCCGAAGCAAAGTTAGATAAGCTTAATAAAGTAATTAAACTTATAATAAAAGTTTTTAAAATATGAGTCATTATCTCTCCTTGTTAAGAGATGCTTATTATAAAAATTTTTAAAATAAAGAATTGCTCATAGGACAAAAGAGTTATGCTATTTGAACATGTGTAAAATAAAAAGGCCCCATTTCTGGGGCCTTTACTTAACTAACTAGAGAGAGAGAGATTTTAGTTAATTTTGTTTTACAGAGGCTCTTCAATGAGATAACGACATGGAGATCGAAGAGCCTCTATATTGCATTGCATGCAATTAGTCACGTATTGCGTATGCTATTACTCCTGTTTCTGTAACATCAGTACCTTTGGTTTCAGCTTCTTTACTTAATCTAATTCCAAACGTAGCTTTCATTATTGACCAGATTATATAAGACACAGCAAACACAAAAATGTTAATTGAAAGTACACCTATTAATTGTGCACTAAACGATGCATCAGCGTTTGTTAATGGCACTGCCAATGTTCCCCAAATTCCAGCAAACATATGAGCTGGAATTGCGCCTACAACATCATCAAGTTTGAAACTGAATAATAATTTAGTTCCAAATACTACGATCAATCCACCTACAGCTCCAATAAAAATTGCTGCTAAAGGCGATGGCGCTAGTGGTTCAGCTGTAACAGCTACAAGACCACCAATTGCTCCGTTTAACATTTGAATTACATCTGTTTTACCAAACATTAATCTTGTGATTATTGCAGCAGCCATTACACCACCACAAGCTGCAAGATTTGTATTGATAAATATACTTGATACAGCGACTGCATCATCAAATGTTCCAATAGCTAGTTGAGATCCACCATTGAATCCAAACCAACCTAACCATAATATAAATACTCCAACTGTAACCAATGGAATTGAAGAAGCAGCAAAAGGTTTAATTGCTCTCGCCTCACCTTTGCTATCAAATCTTCCATATCTGGCACCTAACAACATAATACCTGCTAAAGCGGCCGCACCTCCTGTAGAGTGTACTAATGTAGAACCAGCAAAATCAGAGAAGCCTAGTTCAGCTAACCAGCCTCCACCCCATTGCCAACCCATAACGATTGGATAAATTACTCCAGCTAAAATAGCTGCAAATAAGAAAAACGGCCATAGCTTAATTCTTTCAGCCATAGCACCTGAACAAATTGAAACTGTTGTTGCACAGAATACCATTTGGAAGAACCAGTCTGATCCATCAGCATAACCTGTATCAACTGCACTTGCATCTGACCAAGGTGTAAATGTTCCAATATATCCTCCTTCAGGAATTCCATAAGCTAAATTATAACCAAAAAGCCAAAACATAATTCCAGCAATTGAATATAGACCAATGTTCTTAGCACAAATTACTGATACACTTTTTGAAGTTACCATACCAGATTCTAACATCGCAAAACCCGCAGCCATGAACATGACAAGGAAACCACAAATTAAAAATAGAAGCGAGTTAAATATCGCTTGAACTTCTCCAGAGACAGTTGTCTCTGCCATACCTGCACTACTCATGTTTAATAAAAATATTAAACTTATAAGCGGCACTGATATTTTTTTTATTATTTTAGTCATTAGACCTCCACTTGTTTAAATGGTGTCTTATAGTTTTATTAATTTTTAAAACTAACGCTGATTAGGAAAATTGGGTATGCAGTTTTTGCATATAGTAACAGCCCTGAACGTGTTTTTAAAACGTTAGGGCTGTTAAAAAAAAATATTATCTATTGAATACTTCTTTTAAAGCTTTAGCTGGTAAGAATTTTACCTTTTGAGAAGCAGCGATTTGAATCTGCTCACCCGTTCTTGGGTTTCTTCCAACTCTTGCTTTTCTCTTAGCAACTTTATACGTACCAAATCCTGCAATTTTTACTGAATCATCACCTTTTAGAGCATCTAAAATAGTGTTGGTAATTGTATCAAAAGTTCGCTCAGCATCTGCTTTGCTCAAATTCAATGAGCCAGAAAGCTTAGCAATTAGTTGTTTTTTATTCATTTTAGCTCCGGTTTCGTTGGTTATATTTATACTTGTCATAAACGTTGATAAATCAAGCTTTTTTTTAGTGTTTAGTTTTTTTAAATACACAATATCTTGTAAAAACTTAAATAAACATTGTTTTTATTGACTTTTTTGAACTTTTTGAACTGTGATTTATCTAAATAAACCTAGGTCTTTTAGATCATTAAATGTGGTGAAAAACATCAATGATAGCAACAGAAACAATCCGATTCGAAAAAAACCTTCTTGTGTTTTTTGAGATAAAGGTCGACCTAAAACTTTCTCAAAAGCATAAAACATTAAATGTCCTCCATCTAACATTGGTATAGGAAATAGATTAATAAGACCTAGACTTATTGAAATATAAGCCATCATACTAATAAATGCCAACACTCCAAAAGTGGCAACTTGTCCAGAAATTTTAGCAATTCTAATTGGGCCTCCTAATTGAGAAGTATCTGCTTTACCTAAAATCATTCCTCCGATGTATTTTAGAGATGAAACGCTTACAAAATAAACTTCATAAGCTGCGTGATATAAAGCCTGAGCAGGTCCTAATTTAACATGGTTAACTTTATTATTATATGCACCAAGCTTAATACCAACCATTCTTTTATTAATCTTGTTTCCCAATCCATCATCACCTTCAACAATATCGGGTTTAACTTTTAATATTAATTCATCATAAGAGCGTTTAACTTTAAAGTCTATAAAATCACCAGTGGACATTGTGATAAATTTAGAAACTTCCATAATGCTTTTAACTTCATTATCGTCTATTTCTAAAATTATATCCTCAGCTTTTAGCCCTCCTACCATTGCAGGACTATCTTTTTGGACTTCATTTATTACTGCTGGAGTAAAATCTTTACCTATAAAAGTATAAATTGAAAAAAATATTACTAAAGCTAGTAAAAAATTAGCTAAAGGACCACCAAATACGATTAAAACTCTCTGGTATAAAGGTTTTAAAATAAATAATTTTTCTCTTTCCCCTTCATTATATTTTTCTAAAATTTCTTGATGATCAGCTTGAGAATAAACATTTCTATCTCCAAAGAATTTTACATATCCACCTAAAGGAATTGCACATATTTTCCATCTTGTACCAGATTTGTCATTCCAACCAAATAATTCTTTTCCAAAACCAATAGAAAAATCAGTAACACCTACTCCATATTTTCTCGCGAAATAATAATGTCCATATTCATGTATAAAAACAACAACAAGAATTAAAATTAAAAAAGGTACTATATAACTAAGCATAATTAATTTTATTATTTTATTTTATTATTCACAACATTCAATAAACAGATAAATTGACGCCATTTTAAACTGGTTGCACCAAAGAAGCGCTATTGTTAGTTGGTTTATTAACATCTTTTGAAACTTCATGAAAAATAAGATCAGGTATCTTACGTTCTTTTAAAAAAGCTGATCCCTGAATTTCAATATCTAAATAACGATTAATATCAGTTTGATTAAGAATTACTGGCTGACGATGATGAATTTCTTTAATATTATCTTTTGCATCTTCAGTAATTAAACAAAATTGTTCTTTTTCAAAAATACCTGCAAAATAAATAGAGTTAGTATCTTTACGAGTGAAATAATGTGGAGTTTTTTCTTTTTCCTCTCTTTTCCATTCATAAAAACCATCGGCAACAGCAACACATCGATTATTTTTAATCAATTTTTTAAAAGAAACTTTCTCATCAATAGTCTCTAACCTTGCATTAATCAAAGCTTTAAAATTTTTATCTTTTGCCCATCCAGGGACTAAACCCCATTGTAAATTTTCTAAAGTATTTCCATTCTTATATTTTTTTATCACAGGTAATTTTTGATATGGATGAGCATTATAGTTTTCATTATCTTCGACTTGAATTGCAGATTTAACCAATTTACCAGTTTTAGTAACAGGATTTTTTACTACATATCTTCCACACATTATATTGTTTGCTCTTTAATTAATTCTTCTATTTGTTTGATCATTATTTTTGGCGATCTCATAGCAGGATAAATTTCTTGCGCTTGTTCATAACTTCTAATCGCTTTTTCATAATTCTTTAGCTGAATATTTACTAAGCCTTGCCCTGCTAAAGCTCCAAAGTGTCTTTTTTCTAAAGCTAAGACTTGATCTATATCATCTTGTGATTTTTGAAATTCTCCTAGAATATAGAGTACAGTTGCTCTTTTATTCCATGCCTCAGCCCAATTTTGATCGAGATTAATAACTTCAGTAAAAATATCTTTTGCCTTAGAATAATTTTGATTTCTCACCAACTGGGAACCTTCCTCTAATCTTGCTGTAAGTTTTTCATCTGTAGGATGTGTGCTCCATAAAGCCCAGATCTCTTGTTCTATTATAAGAGCTACCTTTGATTTATTTGCTTTTAACTCATTAAACAATTGTTCCAGTCTAATATCCCTTTCATTTGCTAACAAAATACTTTGTGAAAACAAGCAGACTAAAATTACCAAGCTTAACTTCTTCATGTCTAGATATTATCAAATATTAGAAATAGAGTCTTCAGTCTTAAGTGTCTTAATTGTTATTTTTACAACTATAAAAAGAAATATCTTTTTCTTTAACCTTTTGTTTTATATTCGTTGTGATTTCGTGAATAAGTTCGCCTGTTTTTCTAGTATA
>CACHQB010000013.1 GCA_902581925.1 uncultured Pelagibacteraceae bacterium
ATGAGTGTTACACTGATCCAGATTATTTATCTATTGAGAGAAAAAAAATTTTTGAAAATAAATGGGTGGTAATTGGTGTTGGTAGTTCCTTACCAGATATTGGAGACGCGAAACCATTTGACATGCTAGGAATTCCATTAATTATTTTACGAGATAAAAATAATAAAATTAGAGTTTTTCATAATGTTTGTAGTCATCGAGGTTTTAAGATTCTTCAAGAAAAATGTAAAATTAAGAATGTAATAAGATGCCCGTATCATTCTTGGTCATATGACATGAGTGGCAAGTTAATAGCCACACCACATATTGGTGGAATGAATAAACATAATTGTAATAAATTTAGTAAATCACAAAGCGGTCTTAAGGAAGTTAGATCTCATGTTTGGTTAGATTTAATTTTTGTAAATTTAAATAAAAATGAAATCAATTTCGAAAAATACATTAAACCTTTAAGTGACAGATGGAAAAAATTTTGGCCAATAGAAGACAGGGACTTAATTGTTTATTCAAAAGATTATGGTTATTTTAATTTAAATGCTAAATGTAATTGGAAATTTGCAATAGAAAATTATTGCGAAAGTTATCATCTACCCTGGGTTCATCCTGGATTAAACTCTTACTCAAAAATTGATGATCATTATCATATTCAAGGATTACCTAATCGTTTTGCTGGGCAAGGCACTATGGTTTATAATCCAAGGTTTAAAAGTAACTTAAAATTTCCAACATTTCCAAACTGGCCAAAAGATCAAGAGCATATTGCTGAATACGTTGCTCTTTTCCCAAATGTAATGCTTGGGATTCATAAAGACCATTTTTACGCCTACTGGTTAGAACCAGTAAATAATGAATATACAAAAGAACATATGGAAATTTTTTATGTTGGTAACGAAGCGGCAAATTCGAATAAATTTAAATCACTTAGAAAACAAAACTTTGAACTTTGGAAAGGAGTTCAAAGTGAAGATTTAAATATAATTGAGGGAATGCAAGATGGGAGAAAATCACCATCTTATAATGGGGGAAATTTTTCACCTGTGATGGATAATCCCACCCATCATTTCCACAAATGGGTTGCAAACAATATAATGAAATGAAAGGATAAATTATGAAAAAAGATCTTATTACCAGATTAAATGAAGGACCTATTATGTGTGCAGAAGGATACCTTTTTGCAATGGAAAGAAGAGGTTATCTTTCAGCAGGTCCATTTGTTCCTGAAGTAGTTTTAGAACATCCTGAGGTAGTAACTCAGTTACATAGAGAATTTATTAGAGCTGGATCAGATGTTGTTCAAGCATTTACTTATTATGGTCATAGAGAAAAACTGAGAATTATTGGCAAAGAAGATATGTTAGAGCCACTCCAAAAAAATGCTCTTAAGATAGCGAAAGACGCTGCGAATGAATTTAAAGATTTAGATTTAATGGTTTGTGGAGATGTAGCTAATACAAACGTATTTGATCCTGGTGATGCTAATACTCATAAACAATGTCAACAAATGTATGAAGAACAGATAGCTTGGGCGAAAGAAGCTGGTGTTGATTTTGTAATTGCAGAAACAATAAATTGGACAGAAGAAATGAAGATAGCATTAAAAGCAATTAAAGATGCTGGACTTATTGCAGTTTGTAATTTTGCAATTCCTAGAGGGGACAAAACTAGAGAAGGTCATACCGCTGAAGATGCTTGCAAAATGATGGAAGATTTAGGTGCAGATGTAGTTGGTTTAAATTGTTATCGAGGACCTAAAATGACAATGAAACTATTAAAAAAAGTTAGAGAAAAAGTTTCATGTCACGTTGCTGGACTTCCTGTACCATACAGAACAACAGAGGAAGAACCTGGTTTTCTAAATATAACTGATCATGGTTGCAATTGTATTCCAGGGGGAAATGCATTCCCAGTAGCTTTAGATAATTTGTTTTGTAACAGATTTGAAATGGCAGAGTTTGCAAAAGATTGTGTTCAGAACAAAATAAATTTTGTTGGTATATGTTGTGGAGCAGAAGCACATCACGTAAGAGAAATGTCAGTTGCAATTGGAAAAAAACCAATTTCAATGAAATATATGCCTGATATGAGCAAACATTTCCATCATGGTACAGATAAATCTCTAAAAAAAGTAAACAAGGAAATTAAATACTAATGGAAAAGCATGCGAAGGTAGTAATCATAGGAGGTGGTGTAGTAGGGTGCTCTATTCTTTATCATTTATCTAAATTTGGATTAAAGGATTGTATATTGCTTGAAAGAAACGAGCTTACTTCTGGTTCGTCTTGGCATGCAGCAGGAAATGTTCATGTAATATCTTCAGATCCAAATATTTCTAGGATGATGGCTTATACGATAGGCTTGTATAAAGAGATAGAAAAAGAGTCTGGTCACTCAACTGGATTTAAACCTAGTGGAGGGTTTTATTTAGCATCAAACGAAGTGTGGGCTGAATATTTAAAAAGAGAAAGATCAAAAGCAAGATACATGGGACTTGATCAAGAGTTTATTTCTCTAGAGGAAGTAAAAAAGAAACATCCTTTAATTGATCCCTCTAGATACTTGCTAGCATTATGGGATCCTATTGATGGTGAAGTTGATCCATCAGGAGTTACTTATGCTTTTGCAAAAGCTGCAAAAGTTCATGGTGGAAAATATTACACGCATACTGTTGTTAAAGATACGAAACAAAAAGAAGACGGGACTTGGGATGTCTTTACTGAAAAGGGAAATATTAATGCTGAAATAGTAATTAACGCTGGTGGTTTATGGGCAAGAGAAGTTGGGCAATTAGCTGGGATCAACCTTCCTGTTCAACCAATGGAGCACCACTATTTAATCACTGAACCTATTCCTGAAATCGAAGCAATGGGTGATCAAAGACTACCTATAGGAACAGATTTTGAGGGAAATATTTACTTTAGACAAGAAGGAAAAGGAATGTTGCTTGGAACCTATGAGCCAAAATCAACACCTTGGAAAGTAGAGGGTACACCAATGAATTTTGGGCATGAGTTACTTGAGCCAAAGTTAGATAATATAGAAGATAGATTAGCAATTGGTTTTGAAAGAATGCCAGCTTTAGAGCGTGCAGGTATAAAAAATATAGTTAATGGTCCTTTTACTTTTGGTCCAGACGGAAGTCCTCTTATTGGTCCAGTACCAGGAATGAAAAATTATTGGGTTGCTGTTGGTGTTATGGCTGGATTTTGTCAAGGTGGTGGTGTTGGAAAATGTATAGCAGAATGGATTATTGACGGAGAACCATCAATAGATGTTTGGGCAATGGATGTTGCAAGATTTGGAGATTATGCATCACCTCAATATGGGACAATAAAATCCTCAGAAAATTATGAGCGAAGATTTATTATGACTTTTCCAAACGAAACTTTACCAAAGGGAAGAAAACAAAAAACTACTGCGCTGTATGATCGTTTTGTAAATCAAGGTGCTGTTATGGGAGATAGCTTTGGATTGGAAAATGTTTTGTGGTTTGCAAATAATAAAGAAGATGCTCATGAAGAGCCTACTATTAAAAGATCAAGATCACATGACTATGTTTCAAAAGAAGTTATTAATGTAAGAGAAAATGTTGGTTTAATAGAAGTTGCCAATTTTTCAAAACATGAATTCAAAGGTCCTGATGCTAGAAAATTTTTAGATCACATAATGGCTGGAAGACTCCCAAAGCCAGGAAGAATATCTTTATCCCCAATGTTGTCATATAGAGGAAAGTTATGTGGTGATTTAACTGTGGCTTGTTTAGATGAAAATGAATTCATGGTGTTTGGTTCTGGAGCTGCTCAAGAAATGCATAGACGTTGGTTTGAGAGTCATTTAGATAAATTTAATTTAAGTTATTCTAATATATCTGATGAGTATCATGGTTTGTCTATTGCAGGACCTAACTCACGTAAAGTTTTAGAAAAAATTGTAAGAGACGATGTTTCAAATGAAAAATTTAAATTTAGAGATTCTAGAAGAATGTTTGTTGGTGGTGTACCAGCAATAATAAATAGAATTTCATTTACTGGCGAACTTGGATATGAAATTTATGTAGCACCTCACTATCAATTAAAACTTTTTGAAGAATTAATGGAAGCTGGTAAAGAATTTAATATTAAACCTTTTGGTGGAAGAGCATTAATGTCAATGAGGTTAGAGAAAAATTGGGGAGCGTGGACTTTAGATTATAGACCAGATTTTACAGCAAAAGAGACAGGCTTAGATGCTTTTATAAATTGGGATAAAGAGTTTATTGGTAAAGAAAGTGCACAAAAGGAAAATTCTTCAAATAAACTTATACCATTAATTGTTGAAACAAATGACATTGATGTAACAAATAATGAAGCAGTCATGAATGGAGACCAAAGTATTGGATATGTAACCTCGGGTGGGTTTGCTCATTTTGTAAATAAAAGTGTAGCATTTACCTTTATTGATCAAAAAAACATTAATTCTGAAAATAAAATTCAAGTAGAGATAAATGGAGATTTATTTAATTGTTCAATTATTAAAGAACCACTTTATGATCCAAGTGGTCAAAAAATGAGAAGCTAATGGCTCAAAAAGACGTAGGAAACAAAATTCCAATTTATAAGCTTAAAACTACTGATGAAGTTATGAAGTATTACGATGAGTGGGGAGACAAAGATAAATATAATAAAGACATGGTTGATTGGAACTATACAGGGCCTAAAGAAACCGCAGAAACATTTAATAAATATGAGAAAAATAAAGATACTTTAATTTTTGATGCTGGATGTGGAACAGGTTTAGTTGGATTGGAGCTTAAAAAATATAGTTTTAAAAATTTTCATGGAGCCGATTTATCTCAAACTTTATTAGATACTGTACCAAAAGATCTTTATCAAAAATTAGTAAAGATTGATTTAAACAAACCAATTGAAGTTGAGAATAATTTTTATGGTGGAGTAATGTGTGTTGGAACATTTACTTTTGGGCATGTAAAGCCAAATGCATTAGATGAATTTATAAGAGTCACAAAACCAGGTGGTTTAATTTGTTTCACAATTAATGAAGGAATTCATGAAGAGTATGGTTTTGATAAAAAAATTGATATACTGAAAGACAGCAAGAGGTGGGAAGAAATAGAATTTTTTAAATCTGACTATATTGCTAGCAAAGATGTTAACGCATGGTTAGGGTTGTATAGGGTATTATGAGGTTTAGTAGAAAAATAGCTCCTGAGATAAAACCAAGACAAAATTTTATTACCAAAAAAAGATTAAGAGAAGATGAGATTGATTTTGATAAATTAAGATCATATCGTTTAGATAGGGTCAGAAAAGAATTATTAAAAAACAATTTAGAGGCTTGTATTCTCTTTGATCCAGTGAATGTTCGTTATGCTTTAGATACAGTCAACATGAGTGTCTATAATATGCATAATTTAACAAGATATTGTTTTATTCCTGTAAATGGACCAACAATTCTTTATGAGTATTTTAATTGTGAAATATTATCAAAGCATTTAAATCTAATTGACGAAATAAGACCTGCAATCACATGGGATTATTTTAGCAATGGAGACCAAGCAAATCTACAATTATCAAAATGGATTAATGAAGTTAAAGATTTATCAAAAAATTATTTTAAAACAAAAAAAATTGCAATCGATGTTCTAAATGGTCCTGCGGTTGCAGCTTTAAATAAAGAAGGTATTGAGGTTGTAGATGCGAAATTGATTTTAGAACAAGCAAGAGTAATAAAATCACCTGATGAATTAATATGCATGAAAGCAGCAATCGAAGTTGCAGAAAAAGGTGTATCTAAGATGAGATCAGATCTAAAACCAGGCATGACTGAAGATGAATTGTGGTCAATTTTACATAAGACAAATATTGAAAATGGAGGAGAGTGGATTGAGTGTAGGATTTTATCTTCTGGTGAAAGAACAAATCCATGGATGCAAGAGAGTAGTAATAAAGTTATGCAACAGGGAGAAATTGTTGCTTTTGATACAGATATGGTTGGTCCCTATGGATACTGTGCTGACATATCAAGAGCCTTTGTAGTTGGACATAAATTTAATGATAAGCAAAAAAAACTATATTCAATGGCTAGAAATCAAATTGATCATAATTTTAGATTAATAAAACCAGGAATGAGTTTTAAAGAATTTATAAAAAAATCTTGGGTTTTGCCTGATGAATATTATGGAAATAGGTATTCATGTATGATTCATGGAATTGGTTTGTGTGATGAGTGGCCTCAAATAAGATATCCAACTGATGGTGGAGAAGAAAGTGGAACTTTTGAGAGGAACATGACAATCACACTTGAGAGTTATATTGGTAAAGTTGGTGGCAAAGAAGGTGTAAAACTTGAACAACAGTACTTAATTGGTGAAAATGGACTTGAATTAATGTCCCATCATCCGTTAGAAGACATTTAATGAAAATTATTTTAGTTATGGGTTTGCCTGGAGCTGGAAAAACAACTCTTGCAGATGAAATGGCACCACTTTTAAATGCAAAAAGATTAAATGCAGATGAAGTAAGAAAAGCTGCAAATGATTGGGATTTTTCTGAAGAAGGAAGAGTAAGACAGGCGAAAAGAATGGCTGAAGCAGCATTGAAAATAAAAGCAGAAGGTCATTATGTAATTGCTGATTTTATTGCACCAACCCCTGAAGCAAGAAGTTTATTTCCAGCAGATTTTAGAGTGTGGGTCGATACAATTAAAGAAGGAAGATTTGAAGACACCAATCAAATGTTTGTTAATCCTAAGAATTTTGATTTTCATGTAACAACTCAGGATGCAAAAAGTTGGGCACCAAAAATAATAGAGGAGATAAAAAAATGACACATCAATGGGATGACAAAAAACCAACAGCACAAATGCTAGGAAGATGGCAACCTTTTCACGATGGACATTATAGTTTGTTTAAAGAAATTATTAAAAAAACTGGACAAGTTTGTATTCAAATTAGGGATGTGCAAGGTGTAGATGATAATCCTTTTGATTTTGAAACAGTGAAAAAAAACATTGAAGATAAATTAAATCCTGAATTTGAAGGGCAATTTAAAATAATGTTAGTACCTAATATTACAAATATTTGTTATGGTAGAGGAGTTGGATATAAGATTGAGGAAATAGTTTTGGATGAAGAAACTCAAAAAATATCAGCAACCAAGATTAGAGCAAAAATGAGAGAAGAGGGAAAGTTAAAATAAAATTAAATGAACGATAGACTCAAGACTATTGTAGATTTAGAAAAATATCCAATACACGATTTAAATTCACCAATAATTAAAAATCTAGTTAAAAAATGTAAAGAAGAACTTGATCGACATAGTTGTTCAACAATTCCAAACTTTATTTTGCCTAAATCGCTTAAGGTAATGAATTCTGAGTTAGAAAAACAATTAGAAGAAGTTTATATGTCTAAAGAGAGTATAAATGCTTACTTGTATGCAAAGGATGATCCTTTATTACCAAAAGATCATCCAAAAAGAACTTTTATGAATAGATACAATGGATATTTAAATTCAGATTGTTTTCCAAAAGACTCCGAAATGAAATATTTATACGAAACTGAAGAACTTTTAAAATTTGTATCTGCTTGTTTAGATGTTTCTCCTATTTACAGATGGGCAGATCCTTTAGCATGTCATGCGTACAATGTTATGAAACCAGATGGAGTACTCCCATGGCATTTTGATAGTTGTGAATTTACACTTAGTTTAATGATCCAAAAACCTGAGAAGGGAGGAGTATTTGAGTACTGTCCAAATATTAGAGAACCAGGAAATGAAAATTTCGAAGAAGTTCAAAAAGTTATAGCAGGAGATAGAACTAGAGTGAGACAATTGAAATTAGAGCCAGGAGATTTACAAATATTTAAAGGTAGATTTACTTTGCATAGGGTAACAAAAGTTGAAGGCCAAAAATCAAGGTATATGTGTATTCCAGCTTATGTTTTAGATCCATGGAGAGTAAACACTCCAGAACATTCTAAAGCTATTTATGGTAAAGTTTTACCAATTCATATAGAAAGAAATCAGGCTAGATCCGATGGATTGACTGATTAAATGACTAGTAACATTAAAATTAAAAAAAATAACAACGAAGTTTCATCAATTATTATTGATGAACCAAAAACTTATAACTCCTTATCATTCAAAAATCTTTCAGATTTATTAAAGGCATTAAAAAAATTAGATGCTGATAAAAAAGTTAAAGTAATAATATTAGAGGGTGCCGGTAAAGGATTTAGTGCAGGTCATAATTTAAAAGAGGTTGGAGGTTTAAAAAAGAGAAATAAATATTTAAAATTATTTAATCTTTGTTCAAAAGTAATGCTTCAAATTGTTGAAGGTAGAAAACCTGTAATTGCTAAAGTTCATGGAGCAGCATTTGCCGCTGGCTGTCAATTGGTTGCAAGTTGTGATTTAGCTTATAGTACTAGGGACGCATTGTTCGCTACTCCCGGTGTAAATATTGGTTTGTTTTGTAGTACACCTATGGTTGCTGTAAGTAGAAAGATAAATCGAAAACCTATGATGAAAATGTTGCTAACTGGAGAAGCTATCAAGGCAAATTACGCAAAAGAAATAGGGTTGATAAATGATAATTTTTCAAAAGCCAAATTAAACAGCGAAGTGTTAAAAGTAGCAAATAAAATTGCTTCTAAATCTAATTTAACAATAAAAATTGGAAAGCAAGCTTTTTATAAACAATTAGAAATGCCATTAAGTAAAGCTTACGAGTATACAAGTAAAATGATGACCCTTAATATGATGGCAATGGATGCAAAAGAAGGAATTTCTGCATTCCTCGAAAAACGAAAACCAAAATGGAAAAATAAATAATGATAAAGAATGTTTTAATAGTTCTTTTTATTATTGTTGGAATGTTTGTAATTTATAATTTTAAAGATCATAATCAAAAAAGAGCGATAGATGCATGTATTGCTGGTAGCCAAAAACTAGAAAAACCAATGACAGTTCCTGAAGCTAAAATATTTTGTGAAAAACAAATTAAAAAATAATAAATGAGTGATATCAAAGAAGTTCTTTCTAAATATAAATCAATTGCAATGGTAGGAGTAAGTAATGATCCAACAAAAGCATCAACTATAGTTATGAAATATATGCAAAAATATGGATTTAAAGTTTATCCTGTCAATCCTAGAGCTGAGGGTCAAAAAATTTTAGGAGAGGAAGTTTTTGCTAAAATATCTGATATTAATGATCAGGTTGATATTGTAGATGTTTTTAGACCATCAAAAGAAGTTTATACTATTGCAGAAGATGCAGTTAAAATTGGCGCTAAAGTTTTATGGTTACAACTCGGTATACGAGACGAAAAGGCAAAAGAATTGATGAAAAAAAATGATATTAAGTATATTGAAAACAAATGTACTAAAATGGAATATCAAAAATATTTTTTAAAAGTAAGACAAGCTTTTCCAGTTTTAAGTGACTAATGAGCAAAATAATTAAATTTTTAGACAGCACATTTTTAGATTTGGGTCGTGAATTTAAATGGACTTATCTACCTCCATTAATGGTTTATATGGCTGCAGGTATTTCTGGTTTAACAGGTATTGTTGGTACATTTTTTGTTAAAGATTATTTAAATTTATCAGCAGCATTTTTAGCAGGCCTAGGTTTTTGGGCTGGAATTCCTTGGGCATTAAAAATGCCATTAGGACATTTAGTAGATCTAATCTGGGAGAGAAAAAATTATATGGTCTACTTTGGAGCTTCATTGATAGCTCTTAGTTTACTAATTATGTATGGATTGATTATTCATACTGAAGATATGTCCCAGGTATTTTCGGTGGAAACATGGTTTGTGATAAGTGTGATTTTAGCTCCAGTTGGTTATGTGGTTCAGGACGTTGTAGCCGATGCTATGACAGTTGAGGCAGTTCCTTTGGTTGATGAAATAGGAAATGATTATTCTAAAGATCAAATAAAAATAATGCATACAACAATGCAGACACTTGGAAGGTTTGCCATTATTGGCGGCACAGTACTTGTTGCATTAGTTAATGTAATTTTGTTTAGGGACGTGGAAAGCTTAGAGCAGACCGATAAGATAGATTTATACGGAACTATCTACATTTATGCTCTTGTAATACCTTTAGTTTCTATACTGGGTGTAATTTTAGCTAATTATTTAAGACATAAAAAAATACAAACTTTGAAATCTAAAGGTCTAGAATTTAAAGATGAAAGAGGTAACGAAAAAACAAAAATAAACTGGTGGATATTAGGAGGAAGTCTAGTTTTTGTTATTTTCACATTGTCTATTGGTTCCTTTAAAGTTCCGTTTGCACAAGAAATTGTTTTTATAGGCTCAGTTATAATCATTTTGTTTTTAATGTTTAAACTGATTAAGGAATTACCTCAGGAACTACGATTAACAATTGTAGGTACAGCAGTAATTATTTTTGTATTTAGAGCCATGCCAGGTCCTGGCCCTGGTTTAACTTGGTTTGAAATTGACGAACTTGGATTTAATGAGCAATTTTTTTCTATTTTATCACTTCTCGCGTCAATTTTAACATTGGCTGGCATTGTTTTATTAAGACCATTTATGGCAAACAATTCAATTGCTAAAATAATTGTTGTTTTAAGTGTTGCTGGTGCAATTTTATTTTTACCTAGTGTTGGAATGTATTATGGTTTTCATAATTGGACAGCTTCATTAACAGGCGGGGTAGTTGATGCAAAGTTTATTGCATTAATTAATACTGCATTAGAGTCTCCTCTTGGGCAAGTATCAATGATACCTTTACTAGCCTGGATAGCAAAAAATGCTCCAGCTCATTTAAAAGCAACTTTTTTTGCAGTTTTTGCATCTTTTACGAATCTAGCATTATCAGCGAGTGCGCTAGGAACAAAATATTTAAATGAAATATTTACTGTAACAAGAGAGGTTAAAGACAAGGTTTCTGGCGAAATACAAACCACTGCTGATTATTCTGAACTTGGAATTTTATTGATTGTTGTTACACTTTTAACTTTGATTCTTCCAATTGTATTTGTATTTATAATTAATAACAGTAAATACAAAACTACAGAATAAAAATTTTATAAAATGAAAAAAATTTTCCTAGTGTATGGACACTACAATGACAATTCATTTAATGCAGCAATTCGAGATGAATTTGTTAAACAATCAAAAGTAAATGGAAATCAAGTTGATGTTGTTGATTTATATAAAGAGAAATTTGATCCTGTTTTTGCTGGAGAGGAACCTGATCAAGAAGTTTTAGATCATAGAAAAAGAATCGAAAAAAGTGATACAATTGTTTTAATTGCTCCAATTTGGAATTTTAGGATGCCAGCGATAGTTGAGGGTTGGATAGATAAAGTTTTAGCCCCACCTTGGGCGTTTAGATTTAAACAGTTGGTTGGAAATTACGGTTATCCAATTGGAAAATTAAGAGATAAAAAAGCTATAATATTCTGCACATATGGTTCACCAAGATTAGCAATTACAACTTTTTTTTTAAACTTACCAATTAGAAGATTAAAAAGAGGAGTATTCCATATGTGTGGCATATATAACATTGTATATAGAAGATATTTTGCAGTACCCTTTGTTAGTGATGCAAAGAGACAAGAATTTTTGAATGATGTTAGAAAAACTGCTAACAATCTTTAAAGCTGTAATTTTATTTTTTTTCTTTATTTCATTTTCTTACGCTGAATTATTAAGCCCCAATAGCACTATAAGCCCGAAAGAAGTTATTAAAATTCAATTAAGTGGGCTTCAACAAAATGATCTTGAATATAAAGATAGCGGCATAGTACAAACTTGGAAATTTGCTCACCCAAATAATAAGAGAGTAACAGGACCCTTAAGCAACTTTAAGATGATGATAAAAAGCGACTCTTATGGGATGATGATTAACCACTTAAGTCACACAATAACTGAGCTTGGAAGTAGTGACAAATGGGCTCAATTTGAAGTTATTATTCTTGATAAGGACAAAATTTATCACAAATTCAATTGGCAAGTCGAAAAGTATACCTCTGAGGGAACTTTGAAAGACTGTTGGTTAACCACAATGGTATCCAGTCCGATACCTCTTGGAAGCTCAATTTGATTGTTACATATACATTTTTGTTTCGTAACAATTAAAAATTTAGTAGGAATCGCAGAATGAAAACAAAAACTAAAGTTGTAGTAGTAGGTGGAGGAGTTGTAGGGGTAAGTGCCCTGTATCATTTAGCAAAAAAGGGTTGGTCTGATGTTGTTCTAGTTGAAAGAAAAGAATTAACCTCAGGATCAACTTGGCATGCAGCAGGACTACTACCTTTATTTAATATGAGTTATTCAGTTGGACAACTTCATAAATATGCAGTTAATCTTTACAAAACATTAGAGGAAGAAACTGGAAAAAATGTTGGCTTTAGTGTTGTTTCAAATATTCGTCTAGCAAGTACAAAAGATAGAATGGATGAATACCATCAATACGCAGGTGTCGCACGAACTATCGGAGTAGATGTTAAATTTTTGAAACCAGAACAAGTAAAAGAAATTTGGCCGTTATGTCATACTGATGATTTAGTTGGTGCAATACAACACCCTGAAGATGGATATATTCAACCAGCAGATTTAACACAAGCATTAGCAACAGGTGCAAGAAACAGAGGAGCTGAAATTTATAGAAATACAACTGTACTATCGATGAGACAAACTAAAGATGGATGGGTTGTAGAAACAGATAAGGGATCAATAGAATGTGAGCATGTTATTTCTTGCTCAGGAAATTTTGCACGACAAACAGGTGAAATGGTAGGATTAGATATTCCAGTAATACCTGTTGAACATCAATACATTGTTACAGAACCTCACCCTGCAATTCAAAAAAGAAAAAAAGATGGATTACCAGAAATGGGAGTCTTAAGAGATAGTGACAGCAGATGGTATATGAGAGAAGAAGCTGGAGGATTAATTTTAGGCCCTTATGAAGATGGTGCACCAGCTTGTTATGTAGAGGGGCCATCAAAAAATTCTGAATATGAATTATTTCAAGAAGACTTAGACAGATTAGCTCCGCACATTGAAGGAGCAATTCATAGAGTACCTGCGTTTGGAGAAGTTGGAGTGAAGAAAGTTTATAATGGAGCAATCTGTTATACTCCTGATGGAAATCCAATTGTTGGACCAGCCTGGGGACTTAAAAATTTTTGGATTAATGAAGGACATAGTTTTGGAATAACAGCAGCAGGGGGTGCAGGCTGGCAATTAGCAGAATGGATTGTTGATGGCGAACCTACAATTGATATGTTAGGAGTTGAACCAAGACGTTACGGGAACTATGCAACTAAATCTTATCTGAAAGCAAAAAATGAAGAAGCATACAGTCATGTATTTATTGTCCATTATCCAGATGAAGAAAGACCAGCAGCAAGACCTTTAAGAACAGCTCCTTGTTATGAACGAATGAAAAATTTAGGTGCTGTGTTCGGTCAGAAGTTTGGATGGGAAAGACCTAATTTCTTTGCAACAGATGGAATGGAACAAAAAGATGATTGGTCATTTAGAAGATCGAAATGGTTTGATGCTATTAAAAAAGAATGTCAAAATGTTAAAGAAAACGTAGGTCTTTTAGATATGACTGCGTTTGCAAAATGTAGAATTAGGGGACCTAAAGCAGAGGAATTTTTAGATTATTTAGTTGCAAACAAACTTCCTAAGAAAATTGGAAGAATAAATTTATGTCATGCTTTGAACACTAAAGGTGGAGTGCATTCAGAATTTACAATAATGAAAGAAGCAGAAAATAGTTATTATCTAGTTTCTGCTGGAGCAAATTTAAGATTAGACCATGATTGGATACAAAAATGGATGCCAGATGATGGGTCTGTAATATTTGAAGATCTAACAAATAGTACAGGAGTTCTGGTAGTAGCTGGTCCAAAAGCAAGACAATTAATGCAAAAGGTTTCAAAGGACGATTTTTCTAATGAAAATTTCAAATGGTTGACTGCTAAAAATGTAAATGTCGGATATGCTCCAGTAAATGCAATGAGAGTAAACTTTGTGGGTGAGCTTGGTTGGGAACTACATCATCCAATTGAATATCAAAACCATATTTTTGATAAATTAATGGAAGCGGGAAAAGAATTAGGAATTAAACCTTTTGGGATTAGAGCAATGAATAGTTTAAGAGTAGAAAAATCTTATAAACTAGTTGGTACAGAATTATCAATTGAATACTCACCATATGAGTCTGGTCTTGATAGATTTGTTCATCCAAATAAAGGAAACTTTATTGGGTTAGAAGCACTTAACAAATGGAGAGAAAAAGGTTTTGATAATAAATTGGTCACTTTAGAGGTCCATAATACTAAAGATGCAGATGTGCTTGGAAATAATCCAATTTTTAAAGACGGAAAAGTTGTTGGAAGAGCAACCGGGGGTGAATTTGGTTTTAGATTAGATAAATCAATAGCTCTTGCAATGGTAAAGCCAGATTGTTCAAATGTGGGCGACAAATTACAAGTTGATATATTGGGTGAAATGTACGACGCTACTGTCTTAGATGAGAGTCCATATGATTCAGAAAATAATTTATTAAGAGCTTAATGAAAATTTTAGTAGCTGTAAAAAGGGTTATTGATTACAACGTTCAAATCAGAGTTAAAGAAGATGGAACTGGTGTAGTTACTGACAATGTTAAAATGTCAACCAATCCTCCTGATGATAATGCAATAGAAGAGGCTGTAAAAATTAAAGAGGCAGGTAAAGCTACAGAAGTAGTTGCAGTAACTGTCGGTGAAGAAAAAGCTCAAGAAACTGTTAGGAAAGCTTTAGCGGTTGGTGCAGACAGAGGCATTCATGTGAAAGTCGATGGAATTTTAGAACCACTCGCTGTTTCAAAAATTTTACAAAAAATAGTAGATAAAGAAAAACCAGATTTAGTATTTATGGGCAAACAAGCAATAGACGATGATTGTAATCAAACAGGCCAAATGTTGAGTGCTTTATTAAATTGGCCACAAGCAACATTTGCCTCAAAGATAGATGTTAAAGATAATAAATTAGAAGTAACTAGAGAAATAGACGAAGGTCTTGAAACAATCGAAATAAATGTTCCAGCTATTGTAACTTGTGATCTTAGGCTGAATGAACCAAGATATGCATCACTACCAAATATAATGAAGGCTAAGAAAAAACCTATAGAGGAAATTGTAGCTTCTGATTTAGGCGTAGATGTATCACCAAGATTAGAGCAATTAAAAGTAGAGGAACCTCCAAAAAGAAAAGCAGGTATAAAAGTAGCAAATGTTGCAGAATTAGTTCAAAAATTAAAAAATGAGGCGAAGGTAATTTAATGGCAATTTTACTTATAGCAGAGCACAATAATAAAGAGTTAAGACCATTTACTCTTAATGCAGCTACAGCAGCATCTCACATTGACTCAGATGTTCATGCTGTAATTATTGGTCAAAACTCTGCAGATGCTGCAAAACAATTATCTGAACTTCCAGTAGTAAAAAAAGTATTGAGTGTGGAAGGAGCTCACTATGAAAACTTCACAGCAGAAAATTTTGCTCCGGTGATTGTTAAACTTGCAGAAAATTATTCTCATATTGTTTGTTCAGCAAATACATTTGGAAAGAATTTGATGCCACGAATTGCTGCTCATCTTGATACATCGCAAGTAAGTGATATTATTAAAGTAATATCACCAGATACTTTTTTAAGACCAATTTATGCTGGTAACGCTTTTGCAACAATTAAGAGCAATGATGCTAAAAAGTGTATAACTATCAGACCTACTTCTTTTGATCCTTGTGAGAGTACAGGTGGATCAGCTCCAATTGAAAAAGTAGATGCTAGTGAAGAGTTTTCAAATACAAAATTTATCAAAAGAGAGGAAATAAAATCTGATCGACCTGAACTTGGAACAGCAAGAATTGTTGTATCAGGTGGTAGAGGAATGCAAAGTGGAGACAATTTTAAATTGATTACAGAAATTGCTGACAAACTAGGTGCAGCAATTGGAGCATCAAGAGCGGCTGTAGACGCTGGATACATAAGCAACGATCATCAAGTGGGGCAAACAGGAAAAGTAGTAGTGCCAGATCTATATATCGCTGTTGGAATTTCAGGCGCTATTCAGCATTTAGCAGGAATGAAGGAAAGTAAAGTTATAGTTGCAATTAATAAAGATGGTGAAGCGCCAATTTTTAGTGTTGCAGATTATGGACTTGAAGCTGATTTATTTGAGGCACTACCTCAGTTCATGGAAGAGTTGAACAAATTAAACACTATACAAAAATAATCCTTACAGTTAAAAACTAGAGTATGTCTAGAGAATCGATGGAATATGATGTTGTAATCATAGGTGGAGGACCATCAGGATTATCAACTGCAATAAAGTTAAAACAATTAGATCCAAATTTAAATGTTTGTTTATTAGAAAAAGCATCAGAGATTGGAGCTCATATTTTAAGTGGAAATGTATTTGAAACTCGTGCACTGGAAGAATTATTACCAAATTGGAGAGAATTAAATTCTCCAATTAAAACAAAAGTAACTAAAGAAAAATTTTTATTTTTAGGAAAAACTAAATCTTTAAGTTGGCCAACTTGGCTACTACCTGCCGTACAACAAAATCATAAAAATTATATTATCAGTTTAGCAAATTTATGTAGATGGCTTGCTGAACAAGCTGAGAATCTAGGTGTAGAGATTTTTCCAGGATTTCCAGCAAGTGAAATTTTATATAACGAAGATGGATCTGTTAAAGGTGTTGCAACTCAAGATATGGGTATAGATAAAGATGGTAATAAAAAAGATAGTTTTGAACCAGGTATTGAGCTTTTAGGTAAAGTAACTGTTTTTGCAGAAGGGTGCAGAGGTCATTTAGGTAAACAATTGATTGAAAAATTTGAATTAAACAAAGGTAAAGATCCTCAACAATACGGAATTGGTTTCAAAGAAATTTGGGAGATAGAAGATAAAAATCACGAAGAAGGCTTTGTTATGCATACAGCTGGATGGCCATTAGATAACAATACTTATGGCGGTAGTTTTATGTACCACGCAGAAAATAAACAAGTTTTTCTAGGTTATGTAATCGGTTTAGATTACAAAAATCCCCACCTTTCTCCCTATGATGAATTTCAGAGATTTAAAACGCATCCAGCAATAAAAAAAATAATAGAAGGTGGAAAAAGGATTTCTTACGGCGCAAGAGCCTTAATTGAAGGTGGATTTCAAAGTTTGCCAAAAATGTTTATGCCTGGAGCTTTACTAGTTGGTTGTGATGCCGGAACTTTAAATATGCCAAAAATTAAAGGTTCTCACACAGCGATGAAAAGTGGGATCATTGCAGCCGAAACTATTAATGAACATTTAAAAGAAAACAAAGATTTATCAATTTATGAAAAAAAATTTAAAAATAGTTGGTTATATAAAGAGCTTTATGAAGCTAGAAATGTAAAACCTAGTTTTAGTTGGGGGCTAATTTTAGGAATTATTTTTACAGGAATAGATCAAATTTTATTTAGAGGAAAACTTCCTTTTACCCTTAAACATAAACATGCTGATTATGAAACATTAAAACCTGCAAACCAAATGCCTAAAATAGATTATCCAAAGTATGATAACGTAATTACTTTTGATAAAACAAGTTCAGTGTATTTAACAGGAACCAATCATGCAGACAATCAGCCAGTTCATTTAAAGCTTAAAGATCCTGATTTACCAATAAATTATACTTTAGAAAAATTTGATGAACCTGCTCAAAGATATTGTCCTGCAGGTGTGTATGAAGTTCAAAAAGAAAATGATGTAAACAAATTTGTGATCAATTCTCAAAATTGTATTCATTGTAAAACTTGTGATATTAAAGAACCTTCTCAAAATATTACTTGGGTTACTCCAGAGGGTAGCGGTGGTCCAAGATATGGAAATATGTAAATTAGGACAAGTCTATTGCAAACTTTTTTAAAGTTTCAATAGGTACATATTTAAGAGTGTTTTCGTGGGTTCTTTTCAAAAATATTGGACATCCTTTACCTGCTTCAACTGCTCTTGCATACCAACTAGCACACAAACACCATCCATCTCCATCTTTTAAACCTGGAAACCCAAATTCAGGATGTGGAGTAATTAAATCGTTACCTGCTTCTTTCATCCACTCTAAGCATTCGGTCGTAACTTTAGCACAAACTGTATGAAGTCCATGATCATTCTCGTCAGTGTTACAACAACCATCGCGAAACCATCCTGTTAAAGGATCATTTGAACATTCCTCAAGGTCTTCACCTAGAACATTTTTTTGTTTTTCACTCATTTAAATTTTAGTTGGATTTGGTTGACCTTTATAAACTTCTTCAGGATCAAATTTTTTTTCTTTTTCAAGAAATTCCATTTCAACTTTTCTTCCGTTTTCTATTGGTCCCATAGGAATTGATCTATAAAAACATGATCTATAACCAACATGACAACTAGCTCCATCACCAATATCAACAGTTAACCATATTGAGTCTTGATCATCATCAATTCTTATCTCAGTAACTTTTTGTGTAAAACCACTTGTTTTACCTTTGTGCCAAATAGCTTTTCTCGATCTACTAAAATAGTGTGCCTCTTTAGTTTCTATTGTCTTTTTAAGAGCTTCCACATTCATATATCCATGCATTAAAACATCCTTTGTTTTTGAACACATAGTAATGACTGGAATCAATCCATCATTATCAAATTTTGGTGATAGAAGATTTCCTTCCTCAATATCATAGATATTTTCTCTTTTTTTGAACATAAAGGGTGATTATGTAGCACATATCTAAATATATTAAATATTTTTAAATTCAGGTATTTACTGTATAAAAAGGCGCTATGAAATTAGTAAAAGACTCAGACGACAAAAATTTAGATACAAAAAAGGTTTCAGATAAAGAAGCTGAAGAAGCTATTAGAACCATTTTATCTTGGATGGGTGAAGATCCTAAAAGAGAAGGCTTGTTAGAAACTCCTAAAAGAGTTGTAAAAGCATTCAAAGAATATTTTCAAGGTTACAATGAGGATGCAAAAAAAGTATTAGATAAAACTTTTGGTGATGTTGAAGGTTACAGTGATATGGTTGTTCAAAAAAATATTTCAGTACAAAGTCACTGCGAACATCACATGGCTCCAATTATAGGAAAAGCACATGTTGCCTATATACCAAATGAGAGAGTTGTGGGATTGAGTAAAATTGCGAGAGTAGTTGAAATATTTTCAAAAAGACTTCAGACACAAGAGAGATTAACAGTTCAGATCGCAAATAGCTTAATGGAAGCTTTAGATGCAAAAGGTGTAGCTGTAACCATAGATTCAACTCATCAGTGTATGACTATGAGGGGTATAAAAAAAGAACAAGCAACAACTGTAACTAATTTTTACTTAGGTCAATTTAAAGAAGATTTGAGTTATCAAAATAGATATTTACGATTTATCAGCACTGAGTTAAAAGACTAGTGTGTCTGACCAATTTAAAGCACTGATACTTAATCAAGAAGGTGAAAACTTCACACGTGCGATTAAATCTATTGATAAGAGTTTTTTAAAGCACGGAGATGTAACAGTTAAAGTAGATTATTCGGATCTTAATTATAAAGATGGAATGATTTTAAAAAATGGTGGACGATTGGTCAAAGAGTTTCCACATATTCCAGGAATAGATTTTTCAGGAAAAGTAATTGAAAGTGAAAATTCAAAATTTAAAGAAGGAGATGAGGTAATTTTAACTGGGTTTAGAGTTGGGGAAATATTTTTTGGTGGATATTCACAAATTGCAAAAGTAAATGCAGATTTTTTAATAAAAAAACCTGATAGTTTAACAAGTAAACAGTCAATGATTTTAGGTACAGCAGGCTTCACATCATTAATGAGCGCTTTTGCAATCCAGGCAAGAGAAAGTATTTTGTTAGGAGAAAAAGTTAATGATGTTCTGGTGACTGGTGCAACAGGTGGAGTTGGTAGTGTAGCAGTTATGGCTTTAACTAAATTAGGTTACAATGTTACTGCAGTAACTGGAAAAGATTCTAAGTCAGATTCTTTAAAATCATTAGGTGCAAAAAACATTATAAATAGGGCAGAATTTGATAAAGATCCAAGACCAATAGACAAAGGTTTGTGGGATGGTGTGGTTGATACAGTTGGTGGAAAAATTTTAGCAAATGCAATAGCACAAACAAAATCAAATGGAATAATTGCAGTTTGTGGAAATGCAAATAGTAACGAGCTCAATACAAATCTTCTTCCATTCATGTTAAGAGGGATTAAAGTTTGGGGAATGGACTCTGCTAATTGTAGTATTAGACGAAGAGGATTTATTTGGGGAGAAGCCTCAAAATTAATTGATTTTGATATATTAGAAAAATCAGTTTTAACAGTAAGTTTAGATGAATTGATTGAAACTTATCCAAAAATTTTAAAAGGTGAAATTTCTGGAAGGGTATTAGTAGATTTAAATAAATAATGGATTGGGATAAATTAAAAATTTTTCATGCTGTAGCAGAGGCTGGTAGTTTTACAAACGCTACTGTTAATTTGAATCTTAGTCAATCTGCTATAAGTAGACAAATCCAATCCTTAGAGCAAGATTTAAAAGTTCAATTGTTTGAAAGACACGCAAGAGGTTTGACACTTACACAAAATGGAGAATATGTTTTTAAAACTGCTCATGAAGTAATAAGCAAACTTAAAGAAGTTGAAACATCACTTGGTGATCAAAAAAGTAAACCAACAGGAAAATTAACAATCACTACTGTAAGAAGTTTTGGAACACATTGGTTAACACCAAGAATTCAAGAATTTATGATGCTTAATCCAGAGATTGAGATCGAGCTAGTTTTTGATGACAAAGAATTAGATCTAAGTACTCGTCAAGCTGATATTGGTATTTTTATGAGGAGACCAAAGCAGCTAAATTATATTCAAAAAAAATTAGTTGATATTAAGTACTATATTTATGGATCAAATAAATATTTAGAAAAAAATGGAATGCCAAAAACAGTTAATGATTTAAATAAACATAAGTTTATCTCTTTTGGAAAAGGTGCACCTTCACCAGTTTACAATCCTGATTGGGCATTGAAAATAGGTATGCATGATGGAAAGAAAAGAAAATCTATTATGAAAGTAAACAGTGTAAGCGGATTACTTTATGGCGTTGAATCTGGAGTAGGATTGGCAGCACTACCAGAATATTTGGTATCGAATACAAGCAATATAATTAAAGTACTTCCAAAAGTAGAGGGACCAATAACCGAGGCACATTTTGTTTATCCTCAATCATTAAAAAATACAGCTAGAGTGCAAGCATTTAGAAATTTCCTATTCAGTAAAATAGGCGATTGGAAGTAGAAAATCTCCAAAAACTCCCTAAATCATTATCAAATCTCAACATGCGACACTATTGCGATTGATAATCATTCTCATTGAGAATAGTTCTCATTCTCAACAATAACGTAATAATTAAGGAGTTTAATGAGAAAATTATCAATTTTGGCATTAATTACATCTTTATTTGTATCAACTTTCGCGATTGCAAATGAAGTTAATGTATTCAATGCAAGACACTATAAGGCTGATGCTGAAATGTATGGAAAATTTACAGCAGCTACAGGTATTAAAGTAAATTTAATTAATGGTAAATCAGGAGCCTTAGAAAAAAGAATAGCCGAAGAGGGAGCAGATTCTTCAGCTGATCTTTATATCACTGCAGATGCTGGAAGATGTGGTGCAATGGAAGCTAAAGGTTTGCTTCAAGGTGGTTTATCATCTGCAACAATCAAAGCATCTGTTCCAAAAAACTTTAGAACTAATAAGTGGGTTGGAGTAGCAAAAAGAGCAAGAATAATTTATTACTCACCCGAAAGAGTAAGTGGTGCTGAATTATCTGGTTTAACTTACGAAGGTTTAGCTGATCCAAAATGGAAAGGTAGATTAGTAATAAGAAAATCAAGCAATATTTATAATAAATCTCTTGTAGCTTCATTAATAGAAAATAATGGAAAAAAAGCTACAGCTGAATGGGCAAAAAGTGTTGTTGCTAACATGGCAAGAGAGCCAAAAGGGAATGATAGAGCTCAAATTATGGCTGTTGCAGCAGGGGAAGCAGATATTGCAGTAGCAAACACTTATTATTTAGCACTTATGTTGTCTGGTAATAAAGGTGAAGAGCAACAAGCAGCCGCAAAAAAAGTTAAAGCGTTTTTCCCTAATCAAAATGATAGAGGAACACATATGAATATTAGCTGCGCTGCTTTAGTTAAAGGTGCGCCTAATAAAGCAAATGCAATTGCACTTGTAGACTTTTTATTATCACCAGAGTCTCAGGAACACTTTACGAATAATACTTTTGAGTTTCCTATGATTGGTGGAGTTTCCCCAAGTCCATTAGTAGTAAATAATTTAGGATTAGATTTTAAACAAGATCTAGTAACTAAAGTTTCTAGTTATGGAAAAAATCAAGCTGCTGCATTAGAAGTTATGACAGCTGCTGGTTGGAAGTAACATATAATGAAAAAGAATTTATTTAATTTTGATTTAAGTAATTCTTCTGTCATGAGAGGTTCACTTGAGGGTCAGATAACATGTGAACCATGCTCATCAGAGTGTGAAAAAATTCAAAAAAAAATAAATAATAGAAAATTATCAGAGATTGAAAAAGACGAGGCCCTAGACATCCTCACTCCTTTTAAATGATGATATATTTCTTTAGACGGTGCCCACGTCACTCTCCTTTAGGATCTTTACCCTTTCCTAAAAATTGTCGTGGGCATTAAAAAAATATGATTGAAGGATTTAAAATACCTCAAGTAACATTTAGAATTAGAGAAGGCGACACTTCAGACAATGAAATTGCATGTGCAATTGGTGGGAAGTGGACAAATAAATCCACTGAAGATTTTTTTAAAAATAAAAGAGTAATTTTATTTAGTTTACCTGGTGCATTTACACCAACATGCTCCTCTCAACAATTACCTGGATTTGAAAAAAATGCTGATGAATTAAAAAAACTCGGCATTGACGAAATTTATTGTTGTTCAGTAAATGACTCATACGTCATGAATGCTTGGGCAAAAAAAATGGGTATTTCTAATGTTAAAGTAATACCAGATGGATCAGGGCTTTTTACAAAATATATGGGAATGTTAATTTCAAAAGACCATGATGGATTTGGCCAAAGAAGTTGGAGATATATGGCAATTATTAATGATGGTGTTGTTGAAAAATGGTGGCAGGAGCCAGGAATTAATAATTCAGGTTCAGATGACGACCCGTATATAGAAACTACACCAGAAAATACATTGAAATATCTTTCTGCATCAAAGTAAATTCATATTAAAAAAATTTTTTTATATTATAAGACCTTTAATGTTAAAAAATTTAAACATATGGTTTCTATCATCTTTATTGATTTCTATAGGTGTTTTAATTCCAATCTTTACAGTTTTTTTTAGTTTTTTTGAAGAAACTTCAAATTATTATCAAATATTAAAAGATACTTTTTTATTTGAATATGTTTTTAATTCTTTCATTTTATTAACGTGTGTTTTGTTATTAACTTTTTTAATTGGGACAACGTGTGCATACTTAGTTTCTTTTTATAAATTTCCTTTAAGTGATTTCTTTAAATGGGGTCTTATACTTTCTTTTGCAGTTCCTCCTTACATTTATGCATATTCTTTGACAGCCTTTTTTGAAAATTATGGAACAGCATTTACAATCTTGACAACTTTATTTGGAGAAGGGGAATACAATAAACATATTCCAAAGTTTGATGGTCTTCTTGGAGCAGTACTTTCGCTGTCATTTTCATTATACGCTTATGTATATATTCTTTCTAGAGCATCATTTTTATATCAATCTCAAAACTTAATTGATTTAGGAAGAAGCTTAGGTTTTTCAAAATTTAAATCTCTATATTCTTTGATATTACCAGCTGCAAGGCCAGCTATAGTCGCCGGGTTATCTCTTGTTGCGATGGAGACATTAGCAGAATTTGGTGCAGTAGATTTTTTTTCAATAAACACTTTAACTACTGGAATTTATAATTCATGGATTACATTTGATGATTTAGCTTTTTCAAATAGATTGTCATTTTTCTTACTAATATTTATATTTGCATGTTTTGTAATTGAGAATTTTTCTAGAAAAAAAGCTAAATATCATTTTAATTCAAGAGGTGGATTTAAACAAAAAGAAAAAATTACTTTATCCGGAAAAAAATCTTTTTTTGCATTTTTGTTTTGTTTTATTATTTTCTTTTTAAGTTTTTTATTTCCTTTAAGCCAAATGTTATATTGGACGATTAAATTTCCAGAAAATCTTTTTGATATTGATGTAATTACACTTACTTTGAATACAATATATTTGGTGATTTTATCTAGCATAGTCCTGATTCTATTTTCTTTAATTTCAAATTATGGAAATAGAGTTTCAAGAAACAAGGTTTTAAATTTTTTATCTACAATATCTATTTCAGGTTATGCTATTCCAGGTGTAATTTTAGCAGTAGCATTTATTACATTTGTAGCCTGGTTTGATGATAATGTTGTTAAGACTTTAGGATTTTTATCTATTAAAAAAATCTTTATCGGGTCTGTTCTTGGTCTAATTATAGTTTATTTTGTAAGATTTTATTCATTAGCATTTAATGGAATTAAGTCAGGCTATGAAAAAATAAATATTTCAGTTGATGAAAGTTCATATTTACTTGGTTATTCAAAGAAAAAAACCTTTTTAAACATCCATGTTCCTTTCTTAAGAAATTCTCTTTTGTTTGTAGCTATATTGATTTCTTTAGAAATAATAAGAGAGTTGCCAATAACCCTTATTTTAAGACCATTTAATTTCGAGACTTTTGCAACAACCGCTTATATATCTGCTTCTGAAGATTTGTTAGAAGCTGCAGCAGTACCATCATTATTTTTAATTTTAATTGCAACTATATTTATTATGTTTACATCTAAATATATTTTGAGAGAAAATGAAAAATAATTTTTTAGAAATAAAAAATGTTGATTTCACAATTGGTGGAAAAACTAAAGTTAAAAATGCTTCATTTGTGATTGAAAATGAAGGAGAAACTTTGTGTATTTTGGGTCCTTCAGGAATTGGAAAAACAACAATCCTAAGAACAATAGCTGGATTGGAGCAAGTTGAGAAAGGTTCAATTAAATTAAATGGAAAATTAATATCTTCTAAAGACAAACATGTTGAGCCTGAGAATAGAAATGTATCTTTAGCATTTCAAGATAATAGCTTATTTCCACATTACACTGTTGAAAAGAATATATTGATAAGTACTGAGAGAAATAAAACAAAAAAGAAAAAAAAACTAAGTTTTAAAGAGGTTATTGGTTTACTGGATATTTCAAAAATACTTAAAAAATATCCTCATGAAATAAGTGCTGGTGAGGCCCAAAGAGCTTCTCTTGCAAGATCTTTACTAACACAACCTGATCTTTTGTTATTAGATGAACCGTTATCAAATGTTGATCAAAGTTTTAAAGAAGAAATTCAAGTTAGATTAAAAAAAATTTTGAGTAAATTAAAGATTACAACAATAATCGTTACACATGATTCATACGAAGCTTTTTATTTAGGGCACAAGTGTGCAATTGTATTAGATGGTCAAATAAAACAATTTGATGACCCTTATAATGTCTATCATTTCCCAAATTCAGTCGAAGTGGTAAATTTTTTAAATCGTGGAATTTTAATACCAGCAAAAGTAACAGGAGAAAATTCATTAGAAAATAAAGATCTTGGAACAATTAATGGAAATTTTATTAAGCATTATCCAAAAGGATCTAAAGTACAATTGTTATTACAGCCAGAGGATCTTGAGCACGACGATAAAAGCAATCTAAAATTAGAGGTAGTTGATAGAAAATTTAGAGGAACCAACTTTATTTATACCTTAAAAACTAATAGTGATTTATTAATACCAGTATTTGTTCATTCTCATCATGAACATCAACATGAAGCTGACGAAAAGTTTGGAATTAAAAGGCCGATTAATATTGATCACATAGTTTGTTTTTAATAAAACAAGCAAATGCTTAGTAAAAAACAATTATTTACTCGAGGGATGTTGGATATTTCTCCACATATGCTTTCAGTAATTCCATTTGGAATAATTTGTGGTGCTATAGGAGTTGAGCTTGGATTTCACCCATATTTAGTTTACACAATGTCTTTCATAATTTTTGGAGGAGCTTCACAAATAGTTTTTTTACAGTTGTTATCAGGAGGTGCATCTAGTTTAGTTGCCGTTGCCTCTGTTGGAATTATAAATTCTCGACATTTATTATATGGAGCTGTTTTGTCTGAATATTTAGAAAAATTATCTTTTATAAAAAAATTATTAATTTCTTATATTGTTGTAGATCAAGGCTTTGCTGAATCTAATAAATTTTTTAAAAAAAATAGAGGTGAAGAATTTTTACATTATCATTTAATTGGAACAGGTTGTACAATGTGGGTTTGTTGGCAAATTGCAACCTTATCAGGTATTGTTTTAGGATCATTTGTTCCTGAAGAACTTGGTTTAAAATTTGCAATTCCTCTAACGTTTATAGCAATTGTTGTTCAAGATTTAAAAAAATTAGATCATGTAATTGTTATGATTACCTGTGGGTTAAGTTCACTATTATTTTTTGATGCTCCATTTAAATCTTACATAATTATTTCACCATTAATTGCTTTGTTTGTAGCTGCACTATTGTTGAGGTTAAAAAAATGACACTTACATCAATTATTTTTGCTGGAATATTAACTTATTTTACTAGAATGACTATGATCGCTTTAATTAGCAGAGATATGTTGGGAGATAAAATTAAAGCTGTTTTAGAATATGTTCCTTCCGCAGTATTCCCAGCGATAATATTTCCAGGAATATTTATAAATGATTTTGGAACTTTTATAGAAATAAATGATCCTAAAATTTTTGGTGCATTAGTTGCGGTAATTGTAGGTTATTTTTCCAAAAATATTATAGCAACAATTTTAGCTGGATTGGTTTCTTATTGGTTTTTAATATTTGTAGTATTTAATTAGCACCTAAATTTATATTTCTGCTTACATTAATATCTATTAATTTTGGTTTTGCTAAATTAAGATTTGACATAAGTTCGACATACTCATCAACATTTTTAACCTGTAATCTTGGATTAAATTTTTTTTCATTACCAATTGTACTAGATTCTTTGCCGTTATAATCATGACCAGGATACAAAATAGTACTCTCAGGTAATTTTAATAATCTATTAAAGATGGAATTATAGGCATCTTTTGAACTGCCATTTTGAAAATCAGTTCTACCAGTGCCATTAATTAAAAGAGTATCTCCTGAAAATAAATAGTTATTCATCAAGAAACTATAGCTATCTGAAGTATGACCAGGTGTGTACATCGCTTTAATTTCTATTTGGTCAATTTTTATTATTTCATCATCTTTTACTTTAATTTCTACAGTATCAGCAGGTGTGTGTTCACCCATAAGTGTAGAACAATTTGTTGCTTGCTTAAGTTTACTTGCACCAGTTACATGGTCAGCATGAATATGGGTATCTATTACCTTAACTAATTTTAAATCTAATTCTTGAAGTAACTTAATGTAGTTTTCAACATTTTCAATTACTGGATCAATTATGACCGCTTCGCGACCTTTTGCCGACGCAATTAAATAAGTATAAGTCGATGATTTATTATCGAAAACTTGTCTAAAAATCATTTATCATTAATATCAAATTATAATGAATACCTCTACATTTCATTGGTTTTGTAGACATACCTGGAAAAGAAGCGCAAAAAATACAGCTTGGTGTGTACTTGGTTGTGCAATTGGTGATTTTGGAACAATATTATTTTTTCAGTTAACTCAAATTCCTTTTCCAGTTTTAGGAATAATGATTTTAGCAATCATTAACGGATTGATCACAAGTATTATTTTAGAAACAATAATTTTAATGACACAAAATTTTAATTTTATTAACGCATTCAAAACTGCTTGCGGAATGAGTTTAATTTCAATGATCAGTATGGAAATTATGATGAACTTGACTGACTATGTTTTAACCGGAGGTGCAATTTTAACGTGGTGGGTGGTGCCGATTATGCTGATTGTAGGTTTTTTAACTCCTTGGCCTTATAATTATTGGAGATTAAAAAAATTTGGAATTGCTTGTCACTAAGATTAAAGAATTCTTTTTAATAAATTGTCCCCAAAAAATAGTTTGTGAATAATTACAGCAATTATATGAAGCACTATTAAACCGATAAGTGTATAATTTGAAAGAATATGAATTTCATAAAACTGGTCTGCTAAATCAAAATTTTCATTAATTTGAATTTCTCTAAACAATATTGTTAGTGTTTCACCGTTAAATAATTTTTTTAATATTCCTGAAATTGTTATTGCTAAAATAGCAATATATAAAAGAACATGGTTCATCTTTGCAAGAAACCTTTGTCCTTTAAAAATACTTGGATCTAATTTTGGAGTTGGATTAAGTATATTATTTATTAATCTTATTATTATTATATAAAAAACAGTTAAACCTAGCGTGACGTGAATATCCTCAATTGTTATTCGTTGTTCACCAAAATCTAAATCCACCAGATAAAACCCCAAAGGTATTTGTATAAAAAGAATGATTGCGCTGAGCCAATGTAACACCTTTGAGATAATGCCATACTCTGCTAAAGTATTTGTTACATGCATCTCTTATTTAACCACATAAAAAAATATATTAAAATAATTTTATTATTATTTTTAAGCGTATTTTTCGTCTCATCTAGTAATGCTGAGTTAACAGTTGAAGAAATCATTAAAAGTAGACAAGCATTGTTTAGTAAAAACTATAGTACAGCCAAAAGAGTACAAGCTTTCTCGTCAAAAGGAGATTTTGAAAAAGCAAAAAAACTTATGCTAGAAATGAGTGAAAATTACAGAGTTTTAATAAATTTATTTCCCGAAAATACACAAGAAGGTTTTGATACTGAAGCTTTACTAACAATTTGGGATGAAAAAGATGACTTCAATGCATTAATGCAAAAAGCCTCAGATGATATGACAAAACTTGTATCAGTAATCGAGGATGCAGATGATATTCGAGGCACACTAACTAAATTTATGTGGAGCAATTGTAAGGCTTGTCACAACAGGTACAGAGAAGAACATTAATTATTAAGTAAGAATGATACCTCAAAAAGTTAAAGATCATATTGAAGAATATATTAGCCAAGAAGTTTATGTTCAGGTAGCTATAATTAAGGGTAAAGAGAAGGTTTCAACAGAAACAGCTATTGATAAATATTTTAATACAAATCACTTTAGAGATTTTTCAGAAGGTAAACCTTATTTTCATTTCATTGATGGATTAAGAGATAAATGCCTTGGAAAACTTAAGAATTCTCCTATGAGAGATAAGGAAACTAAGGACGAGACTATCAAATTATTACAGAAAAAACTTAATGATTTAAGCGATGAAGAAATTCAAGACACTTATTGGGAAATAGAAACAGGAGAATTTTTTTCAGGAGAACAAATAAAAGAACTAGAAAAAAATTGCAGTGAATTAATTAAAAAGCTTAATCTTTCAAATAAAGATAAAAAAGAAGTTCAAAAAACTATCATGAGTTTTTGTGAAAACTATGAAAAGTTGTGTCAAAGAAAATACCCAGAAGCTCCACTTCCACTAAAAATATTAAAATCTATTAATTAGTTTTTAAAGGGTTCGCTCTTTAAGTGTATACCTAAAGAGCTCCCTTGTATCGCCTCTTTGGCATTTAAATCCGAGAGGATTTTATTTTTCGTTATATTTTTCAAGTGAAAAGCTTTTCAGCTAAGTATCAGGTGGTGAAAGTATTAACATAAACCTCCTTCTATAAAAAGGGTAATTATAATTAACACAATTTCAATTAATTTATTTTAATTTTGAGTAAATATATTTATTGAATACAACCTAGTGCTTTAGTAGATTCCCGGTAACTTAAATTACTTCCTAAAACTATTTTTTATTTATCAATTCACTAATAAAATTTTCACCATAACCGTCATCAACAGCTTTTTGGAAATAATTTTTATTTACTTCAGCAACTTTTTCAGCTTCAGGAAATTCTTTTAATAAATCTTGAATATAAGTTAAATCTTTTACTGAATTACTTGCTGTAAATTTGAAGCCAGTAAAGTCTCCTTTTAACAGATTGTCAAAAACCCTATTAAGTGCTGCAGAGTTTCCAGAACCAAGTTTTGCAACATCAAATACTTTTTTTAAATCTAAACCCATTTCTGTAGCACTTTTAGCTAAATGATTAACTAAAGCAGCATTTCCAAGGGATAAAAAATTATTTAAAAGTTTAGATTTTGCTCCCATACCAACGGGTCCAAAGTGAAAATATTCTTTACAGAAAAAATTAAAGTATGGCTCAGCAATTTTAAAATTTTCATCTGATGCTCCAACAATCCCCCCTAGTATACCTTCCTCTGCTTGAACGGGTCCCCCCATTACTGGACATTCAACATAATTAATATTTTTTGCTTTAAATATTGATTCTGTTTCTATTGACCCAGTTTTATTATGTGTAGTGATATCAATAATTAAAGTTTTGTTATCCAAAATATTAGAAATTTTTTCTGATATAGATTTTGCTATGGGTGTATTGGTAACACACATAAACATCGCATCTAAATTTTTACTAGAAAAATCTTCAAAAGATTTTAATTCTTCAGCTCCATCGCTGATAATTTTCTCAATTGGTTTTCTATTTTTATTAGCAATCACAAAAAGATTGTTTTTATGTTTTAAAATATTTTTGGCTATCCCGTAGCCCATATAACCAACACCAATAAATCCAATATTTTTCATAATTATCTCATCAATTAACTTTTCTTAGTTCCCTCTGTTCGAATAAACATTATACCAAAAACTATAATTCCTATCACACCAACAATTTTATTATAATCGAATGGTACACCAAATATTAAAAAATTTATAATTGTTGACCAAACTAATTGAGAATATTGAAAATTTGTAACAAAAGATAAATTAGACAGCTGGATTGCATAAATAATCAAAGAATGACTCACAAAACCTGCTGCACCAAGTAATATTAAATATAGCCAGAAGATATTTTTTTCTAATGGAACCCAATTAAAAGATATAAATATACTAAAAATAATTGCACCAAGAATAGAAGTATAAAAAATAGCGGCAAAAGGATCATTATCACCTGATACTAGTTTAGTAAAAAATTGATATAGAGCCCAACAAATGGGTGGAACTATTGGAAAAATTAAATCAATACTAAATATCCTCATACTTGGACCTAATGAGTAAATAATTGATCCAAAACTAAGTAACATCAAAATTATACCCTTAGGTGTTAAAATATCTTTTAAAAAGTATGCAGAAAGTAATGAAACAATTAAAGGAGCTGTGAAGAAAACAACATAAATATCTACTAAATCAAATTTCTGCAAAGAATAAAACATAAACGAAGTAGCAGTAACCATTAAAGTTGATCTTATTATTTGAACTTTAAAATTTTTTTTTAAGTTTACTTTTGGTTTAAAAATTAAAAAAAATATTATTAAAGAAATTAGGTGGAAGAAAAATCTTCCCCAAATTGCTTGGGTAATTGGCATAACAGTCCCAAGGTATTTTGCCATGGAGTCCATACAAACAAACATGAAAAAACCGCCAGCAGCTAATAAAATTACATTAATTAATGATGTTTGTTGAGGCACAAGAAATGTTAATTACATTACAACGCCAACTTGCCAAGGATTAAATTCCTCGTCACCGTAGCCGTTGATTTCGCTTTTTGATTTATTTCCTGAGGCAGTATTCACAACTAATTCAAATATTTTTTGACCAACTTCTTCAACTTTTTCTTTTCCTTCAGCAATTGTTCCACAATTAATATCCATGTCTTCAGACATTCTTTCAAACATCGCTGAGTTCGTAGAAAGTTTTAAACTTGGAACTGGCTTGCAACCAAAGCAGGATCCCCGTCCTGTTGTAAAACAAATTACATTAGCACCTGATGCAACTTGACCTGTAACTGATACTGGATCATAACCTGGAGAGTCCATAAAATTAAAACCTTTATTTTTTAAAGGTTCAGCATAATGCAATACATCTTGAAGGATAGAGTTTCCTCCTTTTGCAACAGCACCTAAGGATTTTTCTAATATAGTTGTAAGGCCACCTTTTTTATTTCCTGGTGCAGGATTGTTATCCATAGAACTGTTATTAATTGAAGTATAATGTCTCCACCATTCAATTCTTTTTATCAGTTTATCAGCAGTCTCTTGTGAGCTCGCTCTATTAATTAATAAATGTTCAGCTCCGTAAATCTCTGGAGTTTCTGATAAAATTGAACTTCCACCTTTTTTAACCAAAAGATCTGCTGCAACTCCCAATGCAGGATTTGCTGTTATACCTGAATATCCATCCGACCCACCACATTGAAGAGCTAAAGTTAGATGACTTACTGGTTGTGAAGATCTTTCAACATTATTAGCTTCTGAAAGCAAATTTTTAATTTGAGATAACACTTTTTCGACTATTTTTTTTGTTC
>CACHQB010000014.1 GCA_902581925.1 uncultured Pelagibacteraceae bacterium
CAATTTTCTGGCTGACTATATTGAGCCAAATAGGAATTTTGTCCTTTGTTGATACTTTTGGTGCTTTTTTTGGTCCTTTATTTGGAGTGATGGCAGCTGATTATTATTTAATTAAAAATCAAGAATTAAGTAATAAAGATCTATATTCTATAGATAAAGAGAGCGCTTATTATTATTCAGGTGGTTGGCATATAAAAGGTGTTTATTCTTTAATACTAGGATTTATTTTTTCAGCTTCTACAATTTGGAATACTAATTTAATGTTTTTACAATCTTATGCCTGGATAATAGGTGCATTTGTTGCCTGGATAACATACTACTTGTTAGCAAAAAAATAATTTTAATGCACACATTTGATTTTAAAAATAAAACAGCTGTAGTTACTGGTGGAGCCCAAGGGTTTGGTTTAGATGTTGCAAAAAGATTTTTAGAGTCTGGTGCGAAAGTATTTATATGGGATATCGATGAAAAGCTTCTTAAATCAGCAGTTGATGAAGTAAAAAACCCTAACTTATTTTACAGTGTTGTTGATATATCAAATTATCAAGATGTAGAGAAAAACGTTGCAGACATAACCTCAAAATCAAATATAGACATTTTAATCAATAATGCTGGGATAACAGGTCCTACAGGTCCTTTATGGGAGTATGATGTCGATATGTGGAATAAAATAGTCCGGATAAATTTAATGGGTACTTTCAATTGCTGTCGAGCAATTGTCCCAAATATGATTAAAAACAACTATGGAAGAATCGTTAATGTTGCTTCCGTTGCAGGCAAAGATGGTAATGCAAATGCAAGCGCATATAGCTCTGGAAAAGCTGGTACAATTGGATTAACTAAAGCTTTAGGTAAAGAATTAGCTGACAAAGATATAGCTGTAAACGCTGTCACTCCAGCAGGCGCTAAAACTAGAATTTTAGATCAAATGAGTAAAGAGCACGTGCAAAGAATGCTGTCAAAGGTGCCAAGAGGAAGATTTCTTGAAATATATGAGTTTACTTCACTAGTTTGCTGGCTTTCTTCTCAAGAGAACACTTTTTCTACGGCTGCGGTTTTCGATATCAGTGGTGGTAGATCCACATACTAGTCTTAAAAATTTGAAACTATTTTTAGATCTTTATTTTGATTTTTATAAGAATTTTTACCCATAACTGGTGCTGTGATCATTATTGACCAATAGATAAGAAGTATAAATACAGAAATTATTTTCATATTACTTATTTAACAATCAATTTTGAATTTAGAATGTTGAAATTGTGACTGAATATTGAATTTATAAATAATCTATCTATAAGAAGATCATGTTAAAAATTTTTTATATTTTTGTTATATCATTAATCTTTCTTAGTTCCGCACATGCAGAAACTGTAAAAGTTTTTGAATTTACTGAAAAAGAATTATCAGCACTTGAGATCCGTAAAGTAAGAGGAGCAGATAACAAGACTTCTTATACTGTTGGATCAAACGAAAATGGTAATTATTTAAAAGCCGTAGCAGATAACGCTGCTTCAGGCCTAGGAAAAGAGATCAAAATTGACCTAAATAAAACACCTTTTATCAATATTACATGGAAAATTGAGAAGGACCTTCGTGGAATTAAAGAGAATACGAAAAAAGGACATGATTATGCTGCTCGTGTTTTTGCGATTAAAAAAACTGGAGCTACACCTTTATCAAATAGAGCAATTAATTATGTTTTTTCAAGTAATAGTGAAGTTGGTGAAAATAGACCCAGTCCATATACAAAAAAATCAATAGACAATGTATTAGCAACTACTAAAGACAATTTAAATGAATGGGTAACAGTGAAAGCTAATGTTAAAGAAGATTTTAAAAAATTTCATGATCTAGATGTGAATGAACTAGATGGTTTGGCTATAATGGCAGATACTGATAATTCTAAAATGAAATCAATTTCTTATTTTCAGAATATTTATTTTTCAGCAGATTAATTAATATTTTAGATACTTTTTTAATCCAATACTTAAAAATGATAATAAAATAGCTGCGATAACATCAGCGATTGGAATTGCATTTGGAAATCCAAAGTTCCATAAAATTACTCCGATTAACCAAATTATATAAATTTTCATCTAAGATATTATATCTTAGTTTCTATTAAAATTTTATTTATTTGATATTATTAATTTATGCATAAAAACTTTACTCATAATGTTAAAGTGTATTATGAGGACACAGACGCTGGTGGAGTCGTGTACTATGCTAACTATTTAAAATATTTAGAAAGAGCAAGAACTGAGGCACTATCAAATATTGGATTAAGCAATACAAAAATAAAAAATGATTTTGGTGCTCTTATAATTGTTAAATCATGCAATATTGAATATAAAAAATCTGTATATTTAGAAGATAATTTACAAATCAAATCTTTTGTTGAATCTACTTCAAAAACTTCTTTTTTAATGAATCAATCAATATTTAAAAATGAGGATCTGATCTTAGAAGCTAAAATTCATCTAGTATTTATAAATGAAAAATTTAAGCCTATTAAAATTCCAGAAAAAATCTTATCAGACTTTAAACCCTATACTTCTAGTTCATAGATATTTTTCTAGCTTTTTTAAATAAGTCTAAAATCATTCTTTCAGATACAAGCTTAGTATTTACATTTCTGGGGCTAGGGTGATAACAGGCAATTAATTTAATATTTCCTGGTAGTAAATAGGATTTTCCGTGAATAAATTTTATCTTTTTTTTTAAATTGTATTTTTTTTTATAAAATTTAACACAATTATCAAATGCCACTTTTCCTAATGCAATAATAGTTTTTAATTTTTTTAAATTATAAATCTCCTTATCAAAGTATTTTGAACAATTATTAAGCTCTTCTATTCTAGGTTTGTCTCCTGGAGGAACACATTTTAAAATATTAGTTATATAAGTTGATTTTAATTTAAGACCATCATTTAGATTTTCTGAATTTGGTTGGTTTGAAATTTTAGCTTTAAATAAACATTTAAATAAAAAGTCTCCAGATTTATCACCTGTGAAAGCTCTTCCTGTTCTTGTCCCCCCATGTGCTGCTGGTGCTAATCCAATTATTAAAATTTTTGCATCAATTGCACCAAAACCTGTAACTGGTTTTCCCCAGTAGGTTTCGTTTATATTTTGTTTTCTTTTTTCTGTTGAAATTTTTTTTACAAAATCAACAAGCCTTGGACATTTTTTACATTTAAGAATTGTTTTATTTAAACTATCTATTTTAATATTCATAAATGAAAATTTTAAATTATTTAGTCATAATATTTATATGCATTAATCCTTCAGTTAAAGCAGATTCAAAAAAAACTTTAATTGAAGAACTGCAAAAAGGTGGAAAATTAATTTTCATAAGACATGCTTATGCTCCTGGTGGTGGTGATCCAGATAATTTTGATATTAATGATTGTTCCACTCAAAGAAATTTAAGTGATAGTGGTAGAGTTCAGTCAAAAAAAATTGGTAATTTTTTTAGGGAAAATAAAATTTCAATTGGAAAAGTCTACTCTAGTGAATGGTGCAGATGCAAAGAAACTGCATCTATTGCTTTTAAAAAATATGAAACTAAAAATTTTCTTAATTCTTTTTTTAGTGCAAAATTTGCCAATAATAAAAAAAAGCAAATTATTGATTTTGATAAATTTATAAGCGCTTGGGATAAAGATACAAATTTAATTTTTGTTACACATTATGTAATAATTTCTGAAATTTTAAATTATGCACCTTCATCTGGAGAGATTGTTGTATCAGATAAAAGCTTAAAAGTTATTGATACTTTAGAAATTGAATACTAAATTAAATAATTATGTCATCAAAAAGAGCTATGAGGCAAGCACAAAAGCAAGCATACGCAAAGCATCGTTCAAACATTACAAATAGCCGATTTGAACTCAAGAAAAAATTTCTAATAAAAAATAAAGAAGAAAAAAAAAATAAAAACTAACTTTCTTGATCAAATTTTTCTATTATTTCACATGTAGAGATCTTAGATAAACTTTCAACTTCATTTAAAACAGCTTTAACAAATATTTCTGGTTTATCTTTTTCAAATAAAATTTGAGTATAAAACTGTGGATACCCATGTTTTAATGTAAGTATTTTTCCATCTTCTTCATAAATATTTCTCACATATGAGTTTTTCTTTCTAACGCTTAAATCAGTGATCTTATATTTTTGATAAGTTTTTTCATTGTAAACGTAATTACGTGTCATAATTAGTTCATTAAGATTTAAAATGTATTCATTTTTTAAAAATCCATCCTCTTTATGATCGCATTTTTTTAATACAATAATTTCCGATTTAGAATTAAAAGATATAAAAAAAAATGATAAAAAAAATATTAAAAACTTATTTTCTCTCATTCTTATCGACAAAAAATAAAGCTATAATAAATATTACAGTCCAAGCAAATACAGACAATGTTTTCAAAGGAGTGGTATCTGCTCCCCAAACATCAAAGAATAAAGCACCAATAATTATACCTATAGCATAGATAATACTTACAATTTTAACTTTATTCATATTTAATTACTCTTTAATTAAGTTTTTCTTAAAAAGAGACATGCCATTCTTGATTTTATAAGAGTAAGACTCTTTAAAGCTCTCAAGCTGCCAACCAGTAAGCCTTTTTTCAATTTCAATAATATTTTCTTTTTTCCAATCATCAGATGTTTCTTCTAGCTTCCAAAGTCGTTTTTCTTCATTACTTCTTCCACAACCATAACAGTAGCCTGTTGATGGATCAGTTTTACAAATGCTTATGCAAGGCGAAATAATCATTTTTTATAAATTAGTATAAATTTTATTAGATAAATAGATAATTTTTTAACAATTGTCATTGGACAAATAGTTTCAATAATATATAAAACCTCGTAATTTGTGGGGCGATGGCGGAATTGGTAGACGCGTTGGTCTTAGGAACCAATATGGCAACATGTGAAGGTTCGAGTCCTTTTCGCCCTACCATTAAGATATTATGAAAGTTACAGTAGAAAATAAAAAAGGTTTAAATAAAGATCTTAAAATTTTTATTGATAAAGAGACAATGAACTCTTATATGGATGAAAAATATGAAGAGATCAAAGGTAGTGTAAATCTTAAAGGATTTAGACCAGGTAAAGTTCCAAAAGAAATTTTAAAAAGACAATTTGGTAAAGCAGTTTTTGGAGAAGTCTTAGATAAAGTTTTAAAAGAAACATCAACTAAAGCACTAGAAGAAAAAAAAATTAAACCAGCTGGTCAACCAAAACTAGACTTAAAAACATATGGTGAAGATAAAGATCTTGAGTATGTTCTATCAGTAACGGAGTTACCAAAAGTAGAAATTAAATCTTTAGAAAATATTAAATTTGACGAATACACTGTAAAGATTGATGAGAGTGAAGCTGATAAAAGAATAAAAGAAATAGCAAAAAACCAACCAAATTTTAAGGAAGTAAGCCCTGATACAAAAGCTAAAAAAGGTGATTTAGTCTCTTTAGACTACAAAGCAACAGTTGATGGGAAGGACTTTAAAGGAAGCGAAGGAAAGAACACTCAGCTAACTTTAGGTAAAGATTTATTCCTTAAAGGATTTGATGAACAATTGATTGGAGTAAAGAAAGACGATGAAAAAATTTTAGAGGCAATTTTGCCAGAAAACTTCCCTGAAAAAGAATTAGTAAATAAAAAAGCTAAATTCAATTGTAAGATTTTAAGTGTTAAACAACCAGAAGAAGTTAAAATTGATGATGAATTTGCAAAAAATTTAGGTGCAAAAGATCTTAAAGATTTAAAAACATTAATTTCAAAACAAATTAATGATGAATATAAAAATTCTTTAGATCAATTATCTAGAAACCAAATTTTAAAAGAAATAGAAAAAATTAATCTAGACGAAGTTCCAGAAAATTTAGTTGAAGAAGAAGTAAAAATTCTTTCTCAAGGCATGCAAGAAGAAGAAGCTAAGAAAAATAAAAAAAATCTTGAAGAAAAAGCAAAAACAAGAATTAAAACTGGACTGATTTTAAATGAGTTTGGTGAAAAAAATCAGATTAAAGTAACAGAACAAGAAGTTCAGGCTGAAGTACAAAAACAATTAAGAATGATGCCTGGGCAAGAAAAAATGGTTATGGATTTTTATCAAAAAAATCCTTCTGCATTAGCAAGTCTTAGAGGCACTGTATACGAGGAGAAAATTTTAAATTTAATTAAAGAAAAAGGCAAACCAAACAAAAAAGAAATTTTAAAAGATCAAGCTGAAAAGATTTTAAAAGATGCTCATAACATTGAACATGATAATAAAGAAAAAAAGGAAACTCAGAAAAAATCATCCAAAACATCTGCTAAAGAAAAAAAACCGGTAGTTAAAAAGGCAAAATCAAAGCCAGTAGCTAAAAAAACAAAAAAAGTTAGCAAAAAGTAATCTCAAGTTGTATAAGTAGTACGAATCAACTTATGACAACAAAATTAACAGAACACATGAGCAATCTTGTACCAATGGTTGTTGAACAATCTAGTAAAGGTGAAAGAGCTTATGATATTTATTCAAGACTACTTAAAGAAAGAATTATTTTTTTAACAGGTCAAATTAACGACAATGTTGCATCATTAGTTACAGCACAATTACTATTTTTAGAGGCAGAAGATCCAAAAAAAGAAATTTATTTGTATATTAATAGTCCAGGAGGTTTAGTTACAGCTGGTCTTGGTATCTATGATACAATGCAATATGTAAAACCAGATATTTCCACATTATGCATTGGTCAAGCTGCATCAATGGGTTCTTTTTTGCTGGCAGCAGGAACTAAAGGAAAAAGATTTTCTTTACCGAATTCAAGAATAATGGTTCATCAACCATCTGCAGGTTTTCAAGGTCAGGCAACTGATATTGAAATTCATGCTAATGAGGTGTTATCTTTAAAGAAAAGACTTAATGAAATTTATTCGAAACATACTGGAAAAAGTGTTGATGAAATAAAATCTGCTCTTGAAAGAGACAATTTTATGACAGCAGATATAGCTCAGTCTTTTGGTCTTATTGACGAAGTAGTAGAAAAAAGATCTTAATACACAATATATTGAGACATCATTAATCGAAACTTGATTAGTGTGAGTCTTCTATAATAGAGTAATTAAATTGATTCGTTATATAAATTAAAATGACAACAAATAACAAAAATATTCTTTACTGTTCTTTCTGTGGCAAGAGCCAACATGAAGTAAGAAAGTTGATTGCTGGCCCAACTGTTTTCATCTGTGATGAATGTGTTGAGCTATGTATGGACATTATAAAAGAGGAAAGCAAAGATACTTTTGTAAAACATCAAGATGGTCTTCCATCTCCAAAAGAAATTTGTTCAGTATTAGATGATTATGTAATTGGTCAAGCTCATGCGAAAAAAGTATTATCTGTTGCAGTACACAATCATTACAAAAGATTAAATTATGAAAGCAAAACAAGTAAAAATGTTGAGCTATCAAAATCCAATATACTTTTAGTAGGTCCTACAGGTTGTGGAAAAACATTGCTAGCACAAACTCTTGCTAGAATTTTAGACGTTCCTTTCACGATGGCTGATGCAACCACTCTAACAGAAGCAGGTTATGTTGGAGAAGATGTTGAAAATATTATTTTGAAATTGTTACAAGCCTCAGATTACAATGTTGAAAAAGCTCAAAGAGGAATAGTATATATTGATGAGGTTGATAAAATAAGTAGAAAGTCAGAAAACCCATCAATTACAAGAGATGTATCTGGAGAAGGTGTTCAACAAGCACTTTTAAAAATTATGGAAGGAACAGTTGCAAGTGTTCCACCTCAGGGAGGTAGAAAACACCCCCAACAAGAATTCTTGCAAGTAGATACTACAAATATTTTATTTATTTGTGGTGGTGCATTTGCTGGACTTGATAAAATTATTTCACAAAGAGATAAAGGAACTTCAATTGGTTTTGGTGCAGATGTAAAAAATACACAAGATAAAAAAACTGGTGAATGGATGAAAGGATTAGAGCCTGAGGATTTATTAAAGTTTGGATTAATTCCAGAATTTATTGGAAGACTCCCAATGATAGCAACTCTTGAAGATTTAGATGAAAAATCTTTAATAAAAATATTACAAGAACCAAAAAATTCTTTAACAAAGCAATATCAAGAATTGTTTAAATTGGATGGTGCTAAACTAACATTTAAAGAAAATGCTCTAAAAGAAATAGCACAAAAAGCAATTAGCAAAAAAACTGGAGCAAGAGGCTTGAGATCAATTCTAGAAAATATTTTGTTGAAAACAATGTATGATCTACCGAGTCAAGATAATATTGAAGAGGTTATTGTTGACGCTAGTGCAGCGAAAGGACAATCACAACCAATCCTAGTTCATGCTAAAGGTGACAATAAATCTAAGTCAAATAAGACCACAGCGGCTTAATATCCTTAATAAGTAATAAATACCTATTGCATTATAAAATATAATATCCATATTGTTTGTATGGATGTTAAAATTTCATTGCCTCTGCTTCCTTTGAGAGACATTGTAGTCTTTCCTAGTATGGTAATTCCTTTATTTGTAGGTAGAGATAAGTCTATTTCAGCACTTAATGAAGTAATGAAACAAGATAAAAAAATTATCTTAGTAACTCAAAAAAATTCTGAAATCGATGACCCCAAGAAAACAGATGTTTTTATGTATGGTTGTGAAGGGAGTATTTTACAGTTGTTAAAATTACCAGATGGAACAGTTAAAGTTTTGGTTGAAGGAATTAAAAGAGTAAAAATTTTAGATTTTAAAGACGATGAAAAATTTATAATTTGTGATTACACTCATTATAATGATGTTTTACCTAAAGATGAGGATTTGTTTCCTTTAGCAGCTACAGCTTTAAGAAGATTAGAAAAATTAACAACTATAAATAAAAAAATTTCTAATGAAACTATAAATACAATTAAACAGTTAAAAGACCCATCACAAATAGCTGATAACATTGCATCTCATATAACAGCCACTATTTCTGAAAAACAACAAATATTTGAAACTGTTGATGTAAAGAAAAGATTAAATGCCATAATTAAAATAATGGAAAATGAGACAAGTATTATTGGTGTTGAAAAAAGAATTAGGGGCAGAGTCAAAACTCAGATGGAAAAAACGCAAAGAGAGTATTATTTAAACGAGCAACTAAAGGCTATTCAAAAAGAACTTGGTGAAATTGAAGACGGTAAAGACGAAACAACCAGTCTGAATAAAGCTATTACAAAAGCCAAAATGCCAAAAGAGGTAGAGAAGAAATGCTTACAAGAATTAAAAAAATTAAAAAATATGAGCCCTATGTCTGCCGAGGCAACAGTTGTAAGGAATTATTTAGATTGGATGACAGAACTTCCTTGGCACAAAAAAAGTGAGGTAGATATAGATTTAAAGAAAGCTTTAAATATTCTTGATAAAGATCATTTTGGATTAGAGAAAGTAAAAGAAAGAATAATAGAATTTTTAGCTGTTCAAAAAAGAATGGAAAAAATTAAAGGTCCAATTTTGTGTTTAGTTGGACCTCCAGGTGTCGGAAAAACTTCATTAGGAAAATCAATTGCAAAAGCTACTAATAGACAATTTGTTAGAATGTCAGTTGGTGGAATGAGAGATGAAGCAGAGATACGAGGTCATAGAAGAACTTATATTGGATCTTTGCCAGGAAAAATTATTCAGATGATGAAAAAAGCTGGAACAAAAAACCCATTAATTTTATTAGACGAAATTGATAAAATTGGAAATGATTATAGAGGTGACCCGTCTTCAGCATTATTAGAAGCTTTAGACCCTGAACAAAATACAACATTTAATGATCATTATCTAGAAGTTGATTACGATTTATCTGATGTGATGTTTGTAACGACTGCTAATACCTTAAATATTTTACCTCCTTTACTAGATAGGATGGAAGTAATTAGATTAGCAGGCTACACTGAGGATGAAAAAATTAGTATCGCAAATAAGTATTTATTACCAAAACAAATCAAAGATAACGGTGTTAAAGAAAAAGAAATGAAGTTAGAAGATGACATTATAAAAGAAGTAATTAGAGGTTATACAAAAGAGTCGGGTGTAAGAAATCTTGAAAGAGAAATTTCTAAACTTGCAAGAAAAGTTGTTAAAAAAATTGTAGCTGGTGAAGAAAAAGAGGTTGGAATAAATAATAAAAATTTATCTGATTTTTTAGGTGTTCCTAAGTTTAAGTTTGGAGAATTGGAAACTGAGAATAGAGTTGGTATAGTTACAGGACTCGCTTGGACTGAATATGGTGGAGAAATTTTAAAAATTGAGACTGTTACAATGCCAGGAAAAGGAAGAATGCAAATTACTGGTAAATTAGGTGATGTAATGCAAGAGTCAGTTAAAGCAGCTAAATCTTTTGTAAGATCAAAATGTTTGGAATATGGAATTATACCACCAATATTTGAGAAGAAAGATTTTCATATTCATGTCCCTGAAGGAGCTACGCCAAAAGATGGTCCATCTGCTGGTATTGGAATGGTAACTTCAATTGTTTCTTCAATTACTAATATTCCTGTACGAAGAGATGTTGCTATGACTGGTGAAGTTACTTTAACAGGTCAAGTATTGCCTATAGGTGGTTTGAAAGAAAAATTATTAGCCGCACATAGAGCTGGAATAAAAGAAGTTTTGATTCCTAAAGAGAACGAGAAAGATCTTGTAGATATGCCTAAAAAAATTATAGACGATATTAAGATCACCCCAGTTGAATATGCTGATCAGGTTATAAAGATAGCTTTGACCAAAGAACTTAAACCTACAGAGTGGGTTGAGGTCGATATATCTAAAAAAGACGATAAATCTCAAGCTAGTATTCAATAATAATTAATTTACATTATTTAAGTGTTGATGTAATAAGTAGCCTTGTTTTGGGCGGTTAGCTCAGTTGGTAGAGCATCTCGTTTACACCGAGGGGGTCAAAGGTTCGAGTCCTTTACTGCCCACCAAAACAACAAAGTGGGGGTGTAGCTCAGTTGGTTAGAGCGATCGCCTGTCACGCGATAGGTCGAGGGTTCGAGTCCCTTCACTCCCGCCACTTTTTCGCATTTTTGCATGTTATTATTAATAAAAATGTGACGTATCAGCCCTTCAACAACAGATAAAAACTGATATATAGATTTCCATGTTATCTGATTTTTTAAAAGATTACTTACCAATAATAATATTTTTAGTATTAGCTCTTGGCTTAAGTTGTGCTTTTGTGGTTGTAAACTTTATTCTATCACCAAAAAAACCTGATCCTGAAAAGCTTTCAGCTTATGAGTGTGGTTTTGAACCTTTTGAGGACTCAAGAATGGAATTTGATGTGAGATTTTATTTAGTTGCAATTTTATTTATTATTTTTGATTTAGAGATAGCATTTTTATTTCCATGGGCAATATCACTTGGAAATATTGGATTATTAGGTTTTTCATCAATGATGATTTTTTTGTTCATACTTACAATAGGTTTTATTTATGAATGGAAAAAAGGTGCTTTAGACTGGGAATAAAAATTATAAACCACAATGAATAATAAAATAGATCAAGTTCCTGAGGAATTTAAACAACTTGCAGAAGATTTTAGTAAGAATGGTTTTATAACAACTTCTCTTGACAATTTAATTAACTGGTCAAGATCAGGATCACTTCATTGGATGACTTTTGGTTTAGCTTGTTGTGCTGTTGAAATGATGCAAACAGCTATGCCTAGATATGATTTAGAAAGATTTGGTGCTGCTCCAAGAGGTTCCCCAAGACAATCCGATGTTATGATAGTTGCGGGAACATTAACAAATAAAATGGCCCCGGCTTTAAGAAAAGTTTATGACCAGATGCCGGAACCGAGATATGTAATTTCTATGGGTAGCTGTGCAAATGGAGGTGGATATTACCATTATTCATATTCAGTTGTAAGGGGATGTGATCGTATTGTTCCAGTTGATGTTTACGTGCCAGGATGCCCACCTTCAGCAGAGGCTTTGTTGTATGGAATACTTCAATTACAAAAAAAAATTAGAAAAAAGGGATCTTTTATAAGATAGTTATGAAAAATTTAGAGGATCTTGAAAAAAAAATTAATTCTGAGTTAACTACCAAAATTAATAATACAGAGATAAAACACAACCAAATTTATATAGAAGTAGATAAGGATGATATAATTGATGTCATTTTGTTTCTTAAAACAAATCAAGATACTAAATTTAGGCAACTGATTGATATAACTGTTGTTGATTATCCTGAACAAAATCAAAGGTTTGAACTAGTATACCTGCTTTTAAGCCATGAATTTAACCAAAGATTAATTGTAAAATATTTAATTGCTGAAAATGAAGTAATTCCATCATTAACTAGTATTTTTCCATCAGCAAATTGGATGGAGAGAGAAGTGTTTGATATGTATGGTGTATCTTTTAAAGATCATCCTGATTTGAGAAGAATACTAACTGATTATGGGTTTGAAGGTCACCCATTAAGAAAAGATTTCCCATTAACTGGTCACTCAGAAGTCAGATACAGCGAAGATCATAAAAAAGTAATTAGTGAACCAGTGAAGCTTGAGCAAAATTATAGAAATTTTGATTACGAAAGTCCTTGGGAAGGAACAAAATATATTAAAGAAGAAATTGAGAGTAATGACAAAAAAAATTAAAAATTTAAATTTAAATTTTGGACCTCAACATCCTGCGGCTCACGGTGTGCTTAGATTAATTTTAGAGCTTGATGGTGAGGTGGTTGAAAAGGCAGATCCACATATCGGTTTACTTCATAGAGGAACTGAAAAACTTATAGAAAATAAAACTTATATGCAGGCAGTTCCTTATTTTGATCGTTTAGATTATGTTGCACCAATGAATCAAGAACATGCTTTCGCATTAGCAGTTGAAAAAATACTTAAAATAGATGTGCCAATTAGAGCACAATATATAAGAGTTATATTTTGCGAGATTGGAAGAATTTTAAGTCATATTTTAAATGTTACAACACAGGCTCTTGATGTTGGTGCACTAACACCTTCTCTTTGGGGTTTTGAGGAAAGAGAAACGTTAATGACATTTTATGAAAGAGCATCAGGATCTAGACTTCATGCAAATTATTTTAGAGCAGGAGGTGTTCATCAAGATTTACCAAAAGGTCTAGAAGAAGATATAGCAAAATTTTGCGAAACATTCCCAAAAATAATTAACGACTTAGAAAGTTTACTAACTGATAATAGAATTTTTAAACAAAGAAATGTTGATATTGGAGTCGTTAAAAAAGAAGATGCTTTAGATTATTCTTTTTCAGGAGTGATGATTAGAGGCTCAGGTGTTCCATGGGATTTGAGAAAATCCCAGCCTTATGACTGTTATGAAAGTTTAGACTTCAAAATTCCTGTTGGAAAAAACGGAGATTGTTACGACAGATATTTATGTAGAATTGAAGAAATGAAAGAAAGTGTATCAATTATTAAACAGTGTCTTGCTAAAATGGAAAAAGGCCCAATTAAATCATTAGATGGAAAGATTAGTCCACCACCTAAGACAGAAATCAAACAATCAATGGAGGCTTTAATACATCATTTTAAACTTTTCACAGAGGGATACAGAGTTCCAAAAGATGAAATTTATACGGCAGTTGAGGCACCAAAAGGAGAATTTGGTGTTTACTTAATATCTGATGGATCAAGTAAACCTTATAAATGTAAAATAAGAGCACCAGGATTTTCACATTTACAATCAATGGATTATCTAATTAAAGGCCATATGTTAGCTGATGTTCCAGCGGTATTAGGTTCTTTAGATATTGTTTTCGGTGAGGTAGACAGATGAGCTTAAGAAGACCTGCTAAAGATCAGCCAGACAGTTTTGAATTTAATGCTTCATCTTTAGAGGCAGCAAATAGTATTGTTGCAAAATACCCTGAAGGAAAACAACACAGTGCAGTAATGGCTTTACTTTATATTGCTCAAAGACAAAATAATAATTGGATACCATTAGCTGCAATGAAGTACATCGCTAAGTTTTTAGATATGCCTTATATTAAAGTTTATGAGGTAGCTACTTTTTATACAATGTATAATTTATCTCCTGTAGGTAAATACTTTGTTCAAGTATGCACTACAACACCCTGTATGATAAGAGGAGCAAATCAATTAGTTGAGGCTTGTAAAGAAAAAATTTCTGAAAACGAATGTGAATTATCAAATGATAAAAGCTGTTCTTGGATGGAAGTTGAATGTTTGGGAGCATGTGTCAATGCACCAATGATGCAAATTAATGATGATTATTATGAGGATTTAGATAAACAAAAAGCTTTAGATATTTTAGAAAAAATTTTAAATGGAGAAACTCCAAAACCTGGTTCATACAGAGGAAGAGTAAATAATGAACCAGAAAATAATAGAAAAACCTTAACGGATTTAAAAAATGCTTAAAGATCAAGATAGAATTTTTCAAAATTTATATAACGATAAAGGTTCAGATGTATCTTCATCGCAAGAGAGAGGTGATTGGGTAAATACAAAAGAAATTACTGACAAAGGAAGAGACTGGATAATTAATGAAATTAAAGAGTCTCAATTAAGAGGTCGAGGTGGGGCAGGTTTTCCTACAGGTTTAAAATGGTCATTTGCACCAAAAGAAGTTGGATCTAGACCACATTACTTAGTTATTAACGGTGATGAATCTGAACCAGGAACTTGCAAAGATAGAGATATTCTAAGATTTGAGCCTCATAAGTTAATAGAAGGTTGTTTAATTGCATCTTATGCAGTGCAAGCACATATTTGTTATATTTATATAAGAGGAGAATACTTTGTTGATGGTCAAAAACTTCAGGCTGCAATAGATGAAGCTTATGAGAAAAAACTTTTAGGTAAAAATGCAGCAGGTACTGGCTGGGATTTAGATATTTATATTCATTATGGTGCTGGTGCTTATATTTGTGGAGAGGAAACAGCTTTATTGGAAAGTATCGAAGGTAAAAAAGGTCAACCTAGATTAAAACCACCATTCCCTGCTCTAATTGGTCTTTATGGATGTCCAACAATTATTAACAATGTAGAAACTATAGCCGTAGTCCCAACAATTCTTAGAAGAGGTGGAAAATGGTTTGCTTCTCTTGGAAGAGAAAAGAATACAGGGACAAAAATATTTTGTATATCTGGGAATGTAAATACACCATGCAATGTTGAGGAAGAAATGAACATCCCTTTAAAAGAATTAATTGAAGTTCATGCAGGCGGTGTTATTGGAGGTTGGGATAATCTTCAAGCAGTAATTCCTGGTGGTTCATCAATGCCACTAATTCCAAAAGAGAAATGTGAAACATTAACTATGGATTTTGACTCACTTATGGCTGAGAAAAGTGGTTTAGGAACTGCAGGTATAGTGGTCATTAATAAAGATCAGGACATAATTAAATGCATGGCAAGAATAGCAAGATTTTATAAACATGAAAGTTGTGGTCAGTGTACACCTTGTAGAGAAGGCTCTGGTTGGATGTGGAGAATGCTTGAGAGAATGGCAAAAGGAGATGCAACCAAGGATGAGGTGGATATGCTAGGAGATGTTACAAATCAAATAGCAGGACACACTATTTGCGCATTTGGGGAGGGTTCATCCTGGCCGGTTCAAGGATTACTTAGACATTTTAAAAAAGAAATTGAAAAAAGAAATAATTTGGATCCTATTGTTCAAAAGAAAAACAATATTCCATATTTAGTTGATCAACATTTATTAGATAAAAAAAATGCTTAAATTGAAAGTTAATGAAATCGAAGTTGAAGTTGAAGAGGGTTTAACTGTTCTTCAGGCTTGTGAAAAAGCTGGTGTTGAAATTCCAAGATTTTGTTATCATGAAAAATTATCGATAGCAGGTAATTGCAGAATGTGTTTAGTTGAAATGGAAAAATCACCTAAACCAATTGCTTCATGTGCTATGCCTGCTTCTGAGGGTATGAATATTAAAACAAATACTGCTCTTGTTGAAAAAGCTCGTAAGGGAGTAATGGAATTTTTGTTAGCTAACCATCCTTTAGATTGTCCAGTGTGTGATCAAGGAGGTGAATGTGATCTCCAAGATCAATCAATGTACTATGGTGTAGACAAATCAAGATTTAAAGAAAACAAAAGAGCAGTTCCTGAAAAAAATATGGGACCATTGATTAAAACTCAAATGACCAGATGTATTCATTGTACGAGATGTGTAAGATTTGCAACAGAAGTAGCGGGAGTACCAGAACTAGGTGCTATAGGCAGAGGGGAAGATATGCAAATTACTACTTATTTAGAACAATCTATGCAATCCGAATTATCTGCTAACGTTGTAGATTTATGTCCAGTAGGAGCCTTAACATCAAAACCTTACGTTTTTGAAGCTAGACCATGGGAACTAAAAAAAACAGAAACAATTGATGTAATGGATGCAATTGGATCAAATGTAAGAATAGATACATATGATTGGGAAGTCAAAAGAGTGCTTCCAATTATAAATGAAGATATTAATGAGGAATGGATCTCAGACAAAACAAGATATGCTTGTGACGGTCTTCTGCATCAAAGATTAGACACTCCATTTATCAAATACAATGGCAAGTTTGAAAAAGCATCATGGGATGAAGTGTACAAAATAATTAAATCTAAATTTGAAAACACCTCAAAAGAAAAAATATGTGGTTTTGTTGGTGATTTAACCAATATGGAGACTAGTTATATTTTTAAAGAATTTTTTGATCGAACAATTGATATTAAAAATTACGACTCAAGATCTGATAACAGATTTATAAATACTTCAAAAAGAGAAAACTATTTATTCAATTCTTCTATAAATGGTATTGAAGAAGCAGATTTAATTTTGTTAGTAGGTGCAAACCCAAGGTACGAAGCAACTATTTTAAATGCTAGAATTAGAAAAGCTTATTTAAAAAATAATACAAAAATAATTTCACTTAATGAAGTTGGTGATTTAACTTATCCTTATCAAAGTTTAGATGGTCAAACCCAAACTTTAAATAATATTCTTGAAGGAAATCATGATATATCTAAAGAAATTATTAATTCAAAAAAACCAATAATCATTATTGGTGAGTCTCTACTTAGATTGAAGTCTTCTGAATTTTTATTTAATAAAACAAAAGAATTTTTATCAAAAAATAATAAAATTTCAGACGAATGGAACTCTTTAAATATTTTATCAACTGATGCATCAACAGTAGGAAATATTGATCTTGGATTAATTAATAATGAAAATAATTTAATAAGTGATTTAAAAGAACATAAATTTGATATTGTTTATCTTGTAGGCCAAGACAATTTAGAATTTCATAAAAAAGACGAATTCATAATTTATCAAGGTAGTCATGGTGACAAAGGTGCTGAATCTGCTGATATTATTTTACCAGGCTCTGCTTACACTGAACAAGATGGATACTTTACAAATCTAGAGGGAAAAATTCAAAAAGCCTATAAAGCATCGTATCCACCAGGCGAGGCAAAAGAAGATTGGCAAATAATTAACGAACTTGCTGAATTTATGAATAATAGAAAATTATTTAATGACAAAGATGAATTAGAAAGCAGCATGTTTAACTATTTAAATTTACAAAAAGAAAAACAAGTAAATGAGGTTAGTAATTCTACTAATGAATTTCAAAATGAAAATTTAACAATCAATGTAAAAGACTATTATTTTTCAAATGTAATTGCTAGATCATCAAAAACAATGGTTGAATGTAATAATTCAAAATTAAATTTAAAATCAACAGGTACAGAAGGTTAATATGGAATACTTGAGTATAATTTTTCAAGAAGTTTATAAGATTTTATTCTTATTAGTTCCTGTTCTTGTTTCTGTAGCAATGATAGTTTGGCTTGATAGAAGAGTTTGGGCTTTTGTTCAAAAAAGACAAGGACCTAACGTTGTTGGTCCGTTTGGGTTATTACAATCTTTAGCAGATGCTTTAAAATATATATTTAAAGAAATCATTATTCCATCTAGCTCAAATAAAGTAATTTTTATATTGGCTCCAATAGTCACGATGACTTTAGCTTTAATCGCTTGGGCTGTAATCCCATTCAGTGCGACTCAGGTTTTGGCTGATATTAATGTTGGAATTCTTTATTTATTTGCTGTTTCTTCACTAGGTGTTTATGGAATAATCATGGGTGGGTGGGCATCAAACTCCAAATATCCTTTTCTTGGAGCAATCCGTTCTGCTGCGCAAATGGTTTCTTATGAGGTTTCAATTGGGGTAATAATAATAAATGTTTTACTTTGTGTTGGTTCATTGAATTTAAACGACATTGTTATTGCTCAACAAAATATGTGGTTTGTAATTCCATTATTTCCAATGTTTGTAATTTTCTTTATTTCAGCTTTAGCTGAAACTAACAGACCACCTTTTGATTTACCAGAGGCAGAAGCAGAGCTGGTTGCTGGATATCAAACAGAATATTCAGGAATGATGTATGCAATGTTCTGGTTAGGAGAGTATGCAAATATTTTATTAATGTGTGCAATGGGAGCAATATTATTTTTAGGTGGCTGGATGTCACCAATTGATGTTTATCCATTTACATTAGTGCCGGGTGCAATTTGGTTAATTTTAAAAATTCTTCTATTATTCATCCTTTTTGCTTTAGTTAAGGCGATAGTACCAAGATATAGATACGACCAATTAATGAGACTTGGTTGGAAAGTTTTTCTTCCTCTTTCTTTAATTTGGGTGGTATTAACAGCTAGCTATTTATTTTATTTTAACCTTTTACCTGTGAATTAATAATGAAGATTACAAGATTTTTTAAAACAATATTAATGACAGATTTCATTGGCGGTTTGTTAATTGCTATTAAAGAATTATTTAAACCAAAAAAAACAATTAATTACCCTTTTGAAAAAGGTAAAATAAGTCCTCGTTTTAGAGGTGAGCATGCTTTGAGAAGATATCCAAACGGAGAAGAAAGATGTATTGCTTGCAAATTATGTGAAGCAGTATGTCCTGCTCAAGCAATAACTATCGAGTCAGCTGCGAGAGAAGACGGAAGTAGAAAGACTACACGTTACGATATTGACATGATGAAATGTATTTACTGTGGTCTATGTGAAGAATCGTGCCCTGTAGATGCAATCGTACAAGGTCCAAATTTTGAATTTTCAACAGAAACAAGAGAAGAACTTTATTACACTAAAGAAAAGTTATTAGATAATGGCGACAGATGGGAGAATGTTTTGGAGGCTAATATTAAAGCTGACAATATCCATAGATAAAATGATTGCACATGCTATTTTCTTTTATACATTTTCAATAATTGCTGTTGTTTCAGCTATAATGGTAACAGCCTCTAAAAATACTGTTCATTCAGTATTTTTCTTAATTCTTGATTTCATAAGCATCTCTTGTCTTTTCATAATGATTGGTGCTGAATTCTTGGGAATGATAATGCTAATTGTTTATGTTGGAGCTGTAGCAGTTTTGTTTTTATTTGTAGTGATGATGTTAAATGTAGCACAACAGAAAAATCAATGGTTTGCAGGTCAAGCAACCTCAAAACATATCCCAGTTGGTCTAATTATAAGTACATTAATTTTCTTTGAAATTATAATTGTAATAGGTGGTTGGAAATATAAACCAGAAATTTTTGATATTAATAATTCACTTGCTAGTACAAGTGTAAGTAATACCCATTCATTAGGTCAAGTTATATATACTGATTATATCCACGTGTTTCAAATAAGTGGAATGATCCTTTTAGTTGCCATGGTTGGGGCCATAGTATTAACTTTTAGACAAAGATCAGGTGTTAAAAAACAAAGTTATATCAAGCAAATATCAAGAGAAAGAGCAGAAGGTGTTGAGGTTCTAGAGGTTCAAAGTAATAAAGGAGTTAAAATAGATGACTGAGATAGGTTTAGGACATTATTTAACTCTAGGTGCTGTGATTTTCTCAATTGGAATCATTGGTATTTTTCTAAACAGAAAGAACATCATTGTTATATTAATGAGTATTGAATTGATATTACTTGCTGTAAATATCAATTTAGTTGCTTTTTCTATTTATTTAGGAGATTTGGCAGGACAAGTCTTTACTTTATTCATTCTTACTGTTGCAGCAGCAGAAGCAGCTATTGGATTAGCAATCATTGTCGTGTATTTCAGAAACTCTGGAACAATACGAGTTGAAGAAATAGATAAGTTAAAAGGATAACCATGGAATTATCGATTATATTTCTTCCACTTATTGCTTCAATTGTATCTGGTTTTTTTGGCAGATATATAGGTGATAGAAATTCTGAAATAGTAACAAGTGCTCTGGTTTCAATTTCTGCACTTTTATCAATTTATGTCCTTTATCAAGTAATCGTAAATAAATATGAAGAAAATATTATCATAGCTACATGGATAAGCTCGGGTTCACTTGATGTAAATTGGTCAATGTTAATTGATCCATTATCAGCAGTAATGTTAGTAGTTGTAACTTCCGTATCTGCTTTAGTGCATATTTATTCAATTGGTTACATGTCTCATGATCCTCATAAGCCAAGATTCATGGCTTACTTATCATTATTCACTTTTGCTATGTTGATGCTTGTAACATCAGATAATTTTATTCAATTATTTTTTGGCTGGGAAGGTGTTGGTCTTTGTTCTTATTTCTTAATAGGTTTTTGGTTTAAAAAAGAAAGTGCAAATGCTGCAGCAATAAAAGCATTTGTTGTAAACAGAGTAGGTGACTTTGGCTTTGCTTTAGGAATTTTTTTAATATTTTATTTATTTGGAACTGTTAATTACTCTGAAGTTTTTCAACAAATTCCAACTGTTGTAGATAAAAATTTATCCTTTTTAGGTTTTGAAGTTAAAGCAATAGATCTAATTTGTTTACTTTTATTTATTGGAGCAATGGGTAAATCTGCACAGATATTACTGCATACTTGGTTACCGGATGCTATGGAAGGTCCAACACCTGTTTCTGCATTAATTCATGCAGCAACGATGGTAACAGCTGGTGTTTTCTTAGTTGTAAGATGTTCTCCAATCTATGAATATTCACCATTGATACTAAATTTTATAACTATCGTTGGAATGACTACAGCATTCTTTGCAGCAACCGTCGCTTTAGTTCAAACAGATATAAAAAAAATTATTGCTTACTCTACATGTAGCCAACTTGGTTATATGTTTTTTGCAGCTGGAGTAGGTGCATACAATGTTGCTATGTTTCACTTATTTACTCATGCATTTTTCAAAGCTTTATTATTTTTAGGATCTGGTTCAGTAATCCATGCATTTAAAGATGAGCAAAATATAAATAACATGGGAGGTGTATGGAAAAAGTTACCATATACATATACTTTAATGATAATAGGAACACTTGCATTAACAGGTTTTCCATTTTTATCAGGATTTTATTCTAAAGACGCAATTATAGAATTTGCATATTTAAAAGGTAATACCACTGGTTATTATGCAGCTGGAATTGGAATAATTACAGCATTTTTAACATCTATTTATTCATGGAGATTGATATTTAAAACTTTCCATGGAGAGTATAATAACAAAGAGATCAAAATAGAGGAAACACATGAGTCCCCATTGGTTATGCTCGTTCCATTATTTATTCTCTCAATAGGAGCTGTTTTTGCTGGTTTTCTATTTAAAGGACTATTTATTGGTCATGGTGAGAATTTATTCTGGGCAGAGTCTATTAAGTTCTTAGAGCCTTTGAGTGCTGAGCACCCACCTTTATGGTTTTTACTTTTAACACCTTGTTTAGTTTTAGTATCTATTCCAATTGCTTATTACTTATTTGTAAAAAACAAAGAGCTTCCTAATTCAATAGTTTCTATAAACAAACCTTTGTATAATTTTTTAGTTAACAAATGGTATTTTGATGAGTTGTATGATGTTTTGTTTATTAAATCCTCAAAAAAACTAGGTCTATTTTTATGGAAATTTTGTGATGGAACTATAATAGATGGTTTTGGTCCTGATGGAATTTCTTCTTTTATAAAAAAATGTTCAATCAAAGCAACTAAATTTCAAAGTGGTTTTATCTATCAATATGCATTTGTAATGTTATTAGGTTTCTCTGCTTTACTAACTTTTTTAATAGTTAAATAATGAATTTTCCTATTCTTTCATCTTTAATATTATTGCCAATAGTTGGTGCTTTATTTTTATTTTTTACTAAAGATAAAGAAGGAAATAATTTAACTGCTAAATATGTTGCTTTATTTACAACTGTAGTAAATTTTTTAATTTCGATTTATCTGTGGATTTCTTTTGACCAATCAACATCTAGTTTTCAATTTGTAGAAGATAGAGTATGGATTGAAGGATTTATTAATTATAAAGTTGGAGTAGATGGTATTTCAATTTTATTTATTATTTTAACTACATTTATAACTCCCATTTGTATTATATCTGTAAATAATTCAGTCAAAAATAGATTAAGAGATTTTTTAATTGCAATTCTAATCATGGAAAGTTTCATGATAGGTGTTTTCTGTGCACTTGATTTAGTTGTATTCTATTTATTTTTTGAAGCCGGATTGATCCCAATGTTTTTAATTATTGGTATTTGGGGAGGCGCAAGAAGAGTTTATTCAGCATTCAAATTCTTTTTATACACACTATTGGGATCTGTTTTAATGTTGGTTGCAATAATTTCAATTTATTGGATTACAGGAACAACTGACGTAATTCAACTATATGAAATTGGTATTGATGTTAAATATCAAAATCTATTGTGGTTAGCATTTTTTAGTTCTTTTGCTGTTAAAACACCTATGTGGCCAGTTCATACATGGTTACCCGATGCTCACGTTGAGGCTCCTACCGCTGGATCTGTTTTGTTAGCTGCCATATTATTAAAGATGGCTGGATATGGTTTTATAAGGTTTTCTTTAGGTCTATTCCCGATTGCATCTGAAGTATTTACACCATTAATTTACACTCTGAGCGTTATAGCAATCATATTTACATCACTGATAGCTTTAATGCAGGAAGATATGAAAAAGTTAATTGCTTATTCATCAGTTGCGCATATGGGTTTTGTAACTTTGGGTATATTCACTTTGCAACAACAAGGGATTGAAGGAAGTATAATTCAAATGATTAGTCACGGATTAGTTTCGGCAGCATTATTTTTAACTGTTGGTGTAGTTTATGACAGAATGCATTCCAGATTGATAAGTACTTATGGCGGACTAGTTTCTGTAATTCCAAAATATTCAATACTATTTATGTTATTTGCTTTGGCATCTCTAGGTTTACCTGGAACTAGTGGTTTTATTGGTGAGTTTTTAATATTAATGGGAGCTTTTAAAGATAATTTTTTAGTGGCAGTTATAGCAAGTATTGGGGTGATTTTAGGAGCTGCATACATGTTGTGGCTATATAAAAGAGTAGTATTTGGAAAATTAATAAACGAAGATCTTAAAAAAATTTTAGATTTAAATAGATCTGAATACTTTATTTTAAGTTGCTTAGCTGCACCAATCTTATTTTTTGGTTTTTATCCCGATCCATTAATAAACACTATTGAAGTTTCTGTGACCGATCTAATTAATATGCATAACTCAAATATAGCTAGTAAATAATATGGAAAATTTAAATTTAGTATTACCTGAAATTTTTATCTCACTTTCAATAATGTTTTTACTTGTTTTGGGTGTGTTTAAAAAAGATAGTTCTAAAATCACATTTATTTTGTCTTTATTCGCAATTTTAATTACAGCTATAATAACAATTAATGAAACTTTCTCTGTCAGCAGGGAAACTTTATTTAATGAAAGTGTTGTGATTGATAGTTTGTCTTCACTAATGAAAATAATAACATTGGTTGGAGGTTTTTTAGTTTTAGTTATTTCTTCAAGATATTTAAAAACATTTAAAATATACAACATAGAATACCCTATTCTTATTTTGAGCTCTATTCTGGGTATGATGGTAATGATCAGTTCAAATGATTTAATTGTTTTTTATATGGGTTTAGAATTGCAATCATTAGCTCTTTATGTTTTAGCCACATATAATAGAGATCAACTAAAATCATCCGAAGCTGGTTTAAAATATTTTGTTTTAAGTGCATTATCCTCAGGATTATTGTTGTATGGATGCTCATTGGTGTATGGTTTTTCTGGTTCAACTAATTTTGATATAATATCAAATCAACTAAATTCTAATGAATATGTTTTAACATTTGGAATAGTGTTTATCTTAGTTGGTTTAGCTTTTAAAATTTCTGCAGTTCCGTTTCATATGTGGGCACCTGATGTTTATGAGGGATCTCCAACAACTGTAACATTATTTTTTACAATGGTACCCAAAATAGCTGCTTTAACTTTATTTATAAGGTTTTTGTATGTTCCTTTTTTAAATTTAATCGATCAGTGGCAAATGATAATTGTTTTCTTATCAATTGCTTCAATGATTTTTGGAGCAGTTGCAGCAATAGGACAAACTAATATTAAAAGACTAATTGCTTACAGTTCTATTAGTCATATTGGTTATACTTTAGCAGGATTAGCTACTGCATCTAATGAAGGAATTCAAAGTTCAATAATCTATATTTCAATATATGTTGTAATGAATTTAGCTCTTTTCTGTTGTCTATTAATGTTAAGAAGAAAGGATCAATATTATGAGGATATTAGTGATCTTTCGGGATTATCAAAAAACCATCCGATATTATCTTTATGTTTACTTGTAATACTGTTTTCTTTAGCAGGTATCCCGCCCCTTGCTGGTTTCTTTGCAAAATTTTATGTTTTTATAGCAGTGTTAGAACAATCAATGTATTTCTTAGCTATAGTAGGTTTGTTATCTACTGTAGTTGCAGCATTCTATTACTTAAGAATTATAAAAATCATATACTTTGATAAAGAAAAAGACAAATACGATACTGACCATAGTTTATGGTTAAAATTTTCACTTACAGTTTCAACGATATTAATCCTTTTATACTTCATATTCCCAAGTCAGTTAATAGAAGTTGTTTCAAGAATTAATATTATTTGATGAAATTAAAAAAATTTAAATTTAAAAAAGTTAAAAGCACAAATAATACTGCAATCAGAATTGTCAAAGAAACTAAATACAACTTAGGTATGGTTGTTGCTGAAACACAAGTAAATGGTAGAGGACAGTATGGAAGAAAATGGATATCATCAAAAGGAAATTTATTTGTCTCTTTTTTTAATGAACTAAATAAAACGAAACTATCGATTAATGCTATAACAAAAGTCAATTGTCTTTTAGTCAAAAAATTACTCTCATTATTTACAAGAAAAAAAATTTTATTTAAAAAACCAAACGACTTATTAATTGATAAAAAAAAAATTAGTGGCATTTTACAAGAAATCATATTTGTAAGAGATAAAAAATTTTTAATTACTGGTATAGGCATAAATATTAAAAAAAATCCAATTATAAGGAATTATCCTGCCACAAACTTGCAAGAGGTAACTAAAAAAAGTATTAGTAAATTAATTGTAGAAAATAAACTAAAACAACTTTTTGAAAAAAATTTATCTAAACTGTATAAAATTTAATAATGTATATTCTTGGTGATATTGGTAATACGGAAACAAAATTATGTATTGTTTCTAAAAATAATAAAATTTCAAAAAAAATTACATTTTTATCAAAATCTGTAACCAACAAGCAGCTTAAAAGTTTATTTAAAAAAAATAAAATTCAATTAAATAAAATTGAAAAAATATTATTTTGTAGTGTTGTTCCAAAAACATTTTCTATAATTAATCAATTTTTATCGAAAAAAGTTAAAATAAAATGCTATGAAGTTAAAAAATTAAACTTAAAATCACTTATAAAAATCAAAGTAGATTATAAACAGGTAGGCTCAGATAGAATTACTAATGCTATAAGTTTAATGAACAATAAAAATAATTTTATAATTTTAGACTTTGGTACAGCAACAACATTCGATGTACTAATTAAAAATACTTATTATGGAGGAATTATTGCTCCTGGAGTTAAATTATCTCTTAATACCTTGTCTGATAAAGCAACTTTGATACCAAAAATAGATTTAAAAAAGATTAATAAAGTCATAGGTAACAATACAATCTCAGCCGTTAGATCAGGCTTTTTTTGGGGTTATGCAGGTTTAATTGACAATATTATTAATTTAATTAAGAAAGAGACCGGAAAATCTTTTAAAGTAATTATTACTGGTGGATTTTCAAATTTATTTAAAAACTCAATAAAAACGAAAGCAAGTCATAACCAAGATATAACAATTAAAGGCTTATTAAAAATTTCAAAATTAATTTAACAATATGAAAGATGAACTATTATTTTGTCCCTTAGGTGGATCAGGTGAAATAGGCATGAACATGAATTTGTTCGGCTATGGGAAGCCAAGTGATCATAAATGGATTATGGTCGATATAGGGGTGACATTTGCAGATGATACTATTCCAGGTGTTGATTTAATTTATCCAGATCCTGGGTTTATAGTTGAAAGAAAAGATAATTTATTAGGAATAGTTTTAACACATGCTCACGAGGATCACATTGGTGCAATTGCTCATTTATGGCCAAAATTACAATGTAAAATTTTTGCAACGCCTTTCACAGCTGTATTAATTAGAGAAAAATTTAGAGAAAAACAAATCGATATAACTAATGATTTACAGATTGTTGAGTTAAATGGAAAAGTTTCTTTAGACCCATTTGAAATTGAATACATTACTTTAACGCATTCTATATTAGAACCAAACGGACTTAGAATAAAAACTCCTGCAGGAGTTATTTTGCATACTGGTGATTGGAAGGTAGATCCAAATCCTTTGATTGGAGACAATATAAACGAAAAAAGATTAAAGGAAATTGGTGAAGAAGGTGTACTAGCAATGATTTGTGACTCAACTAATGTTTTTAGCTCCGGTAGATCAGGTTCAGAATTAGATGTAAGAAAAAATATGTTAAACGTTATGTCTCGATTGAAAAAAAGAATTATCATAACGTCATTTGCTTCCAACGTAGCTAGAATGGAGACAGCTTTTTATTGTGCGGAACAAACAGGAAGACAAATCTCTTTAGTTGGTAGATCAATGCATCGTATTTATAAAGCTGCACGTCAATGTGGATATTTAAAAAATACAATTGAGCCAATTGATCCAAGAGAAGCTAAAAATTTTTCAAGAGAAAAAATTGCGTATTTATGTACCGGAAGTCAAGGCGAACCAATGGGTGCAATGATGAGAATTTCTAGTTATGTTCATCCAGATGTCTTTATTGAAAAAGGCGATGCTGTCATTTTTTCTTCAAAAATCATACCTGGTAATGAAAAAAAACTTTATAAACTTCACAACCAACTTGTTAAGGATGGAATAGAAGTAATATCTGAAGAAACTGAGTTTGTTCATGTTTCTGGGCATCCAAATAGAGAAGACCTTAAAGAGATGTATCAATGGGTAAAACCTAGATGCGTTATACCTGTGCACGGTGAACATAGACATATGATCGAACACATTAATTTTGCAAAAGAAATGCAAGTGCCACATCCAGTTCAGGTAGAAAATGGTGATATCGTTAAGTTATATCCAGGTGAAAAACCTGAAGTATATGACAAGGCGCCAAGCGGCAGACTTTATTTAGATGGTAGTGTAAGTGTTGATCCAGATTCTCAATCGATAAAAGATAGAAAAAATTTAAGTGCAAATGGATATTTAGAGGTAACTATTATGATAACACCAAAGGGTAACATACATAATGATCCAGTGCTTTCTTTTAGAGGCTTGCCAATCGAAGATAAAGATGAGTTTACTTATGGGTTAGTTGAAGAAATAGAAATAATATCAAGAACTTTTAAAGTTGGAAGTAAACAACAAGAACACAATCTTATTGATGCATTAAAAATTGCTTGCAGAAAATTTTCTAAAGAAAGAACAGGAAAAAAACCTTTTACCAATATCAATTTAGTAAGAATTTAATGAGCGCAACAGGCTTAGCTATTATCTATATAATTATATGGTGGATAGTTTTTTTTGCTATTTTACCTATTGATGTGAATCGAACAAAGACTGTAAAAATTGATGGTGAGGATCCCGGCTCACCTGAAAATCCAAAAATGCTGAAAAAATTCCTTTATTGCACTGGAATTACTACTGTCATTTTCATAATAATTTACTTATTAATTAAATTTGAATATTTAAATTTAAGAAATATGATTAATTGAGATGCTTATATCAAATTCATTTATACCAATATTAAAAAATAATCCTTCAGAAGCAAAAATTAAATCTCATCAATTGATGTTAAGAGTAGGCATGATTAAGCAAGCTTCAGCAGGAATTTATTCATGGTTACCTTTAGGTTTTAAAGTAATGAAAAAAATAGAAGACATTGTCAGACAAGAACAAAACAAAATTGGAGCTCAAGAAATATTAATGCCAACAATTCAATCCAGCGAAATTTGGAAAGAAAGTGGTCGTTATGATGATTATGGTGAAGAGATGTTAAGAATAACCGACCGTCAAAATAGAGAAATGTTATATGGACCAACCAATGAAGAGCAAGTTACTGAAATTTTTAGATCTTCAATAAAATCTTATAAATCACTCCCACAACTTATGTATCATATACAATGGAAGTTCAGAGATGAAATTAGACCTAGATTTGGAATTATGCGTGGTAGAGAGTTTTATATGAAAGATGCTTATTCATTTGATGTATCAGATGAAGAAGCTTTTTTTTCTTATAATAAATTCTTTCTTTCATATTTGAGAACTTTTAAAAGATTATCTTTGACAGCAATACCTATGGCTGCTGACACAGGACCTATCGGTGGAAATTTATCTCATGAATTTATTATTCTTGCAGATACAGGTGAAAGTAAAATTTTCACTGATAAAAGAATATTTGATCTTGATAGTGATGATACTGAAATAGAAAAAGCATCATTGGAAAGTATGAGAAAAAAATATGAACAGTTTTATGCTGTAACTGATGAAAAGTTTAATAAAGAAGAGTTTGAAAAAATTGTTTCTAAGGAAAATCAATTGATAACAAAAGGTATCGAAGTAGGTCATATATTTTATTTTGGTGACAAGTATTCAAAACCAATGGGAGCATCTGTTGATTTACCAGGAGGAAAAAAGGATTTTGTTAAAATGGGTTCATATGGAATTGGTGTATCTAGGTTAGTAGGGGCTATAATTGAGGCTAAATATGATGATAAAAACGAAATCATGAAATGGCCATTGTCTGTTGCTCCTTATGATATTGCTTTAATACCTATGATAAATAAAAATGACACTTCAGCTTTAGATAAAGCAAATAATATCAATATAGAATTACTCAAAAATAA
>CACHQB010000015.1 GCA_902581925.1 uncultured Pelagibacteraceae bacterium
AGTTGATACAAGAAAGAGAGATTTTAATGAAATTTATAACGATTATATCAGTGAAAAAGCTAAAGAGCAGTCAAGTAGATGTTCGCAATGTGGAGTACCTTTTTGCCAAGTTCATTGTCCTTTAAGTAACAACATTCCAGATTGGCTTAAACTGACAGCTGAAGGAAGATTAAAAGAGGCGTATGAATTATCCCAAAGCACAAACAATATGCCTGAAGTGTGTGGCCGAATTTGCCCTCAAGATAGATTATGTGAGGGAAATTGTGTCATTGAACAGTCTGGTCATGGAACAGTAACTATTGGATCAGTAGAAAAATATATTACAGATAATGCTTGGGCTCAGGGCTGGGTAAAACCAATTAAGGTAACAAATGAAAAAAATCAAAGCGTAGGAATTATAGGAGCAGGTCCTGCGGGATTAGCTGCTGCAGAACAATTAAGGAAAATTGGATATAAAATTACTGTATACGATAGATATGATAGAGCAGGAGGATTATTAATTTATGGAATTCCAAATTTTAAATTAGAAAAAGAAGTTGTAGAACGTAGAACAAAACTCTTAAAGGATGGAGGAATTGAATTTTTTCAAAATTTCGAAGTTGGTAAGGATGCAAGCTTAGACCAATTGAGAAAAAAACATGATGCAATTTTAATTGCAACAGGAGTTTACAAAGCAAGAGAAGTAAATTTGCCTGGAAATGATCTTGATAATATTTTTCCTGCAATGGATTTTTTAACAGCATCTAACAAAAAAGGTCTAGGAGATGATGTTGAGTTGTTTGATAAAGGAATTTTAAATGCAGAAGGTAAAGATATTGTTGTAATCGGTGGAGGTGATACAGCAATGGATTGTGTAAGAACTTCTATAAGACAGAAGGCAAAATCTGTTAAATGTTTGTATAGAAGAGATAAAGAAAATATGCCAGGATCTGCTAGAGAAGTTGCAAATGCAGAGGAAGAAGGTGTTGAGTTTGTTTGGTTATCAAGTCCCAAAGAATTTAAAGGCACAAATAAAGTAGAAAAAATAATTGTAGATCAAATTAAGTTAGGTGATCCAGACGAGACAGGAAGAAGAAAACCACAAATACAGGAAGGCTCAAGTTACGAAACAAAAGCAGATATGGTTATCAAAGCACTTGGTTTTGATCCTGAGGATTTACCAAACTTATTTGATAGTAGTGAATTACAAGTAACAAAGTGGGGAACAATTAAAACAGATTTTGATACTATGGAAACTAATATTAAAGGGGTTTTTGCTGCTGGTGATATAGTTAGAGGAGCTTCATTAGTTGTTTGGGCAATAAAAGACGGAAGAGATGCAGCAGCCTCAATCAAAACTTATTTAGAAAGTAAATCTAAAGAGGAAAAAAGAGTGGCTTAATGGAAAATTATAAAAAGAATTTTGACCTTTTAAAAAAAAATAATGTTTATTCAGAAGACATGGAGCATGATGCTTGTGGTGTTGGTATAATTGCATCAACTGAAGGTAAAAAATCTCGTAAAGTTGTGGAGTATGGTATTGAAGCGTTAAAAGCCGTTTGGCATAGAGGTGCTGTAGATGCCGACGGAAAAACTGGTGATGGAGCTGGAATTCACGTTGAAATACCAAAAGATTTCTTCATCGAAAAAATAGAAGTGACAGGACACACTCATGACAATTCCGAGATATGTGTGGGCATGATATTTCTGCCTCGGAACGATTATGCAGCACAAGAAAGTTGCAAAACTATTGTTGAAAGTGAATTAACAAAAAATGATTTTAGTATTTACGGTTGGAGACAAGTTCCAGTTAATCCGAAAGTTTTAGGAGAAAAAGCATTCCAAACAATGCCTGAAATTATCCAAGTATTGTTTAAACCTTATAATCCAGAATTAACAAATAAAGATTTAGAAAGAAAAATTTATGAAACTAGAAGAAAGATAGAAAATGAAGCTTTTAAAAAATCTTTAAACAATTTCTATATTTGTTCATTGAGTTCTAAGTCTATTATTTACAAGGGAATGTTTTTAGCTGAAGCTATCTCAGATTTCTACCTTGATTTAAAAGATGAGAGATTTGTTTCAAGGTTTGCTATTTTTCATCAAAGATTTTCAACTAACACAGCACCTAGCTGGAATTTAGCTCAACCCTTTAGAGCTATAGCGCATAATGGAGAAATTAACACTTATAGAGGAAATAAAAATTGGATGAAAGTTCATGAACAAGAGATGAACAGTCCCCTTTTTGATGATGTTGAAAACTTAAAACCTGTTATACAACAGGGAGCATCAGACTCTGCTGCATTAGACAATGTTTTTGAATTATTAAATATATCTGGTCAGCCCGCTCCTTTGGCGAAGCTTATGTTAGTTCCAGATGCATGGTCTAAAAAAAATAAAACTTTATCAAAAGATCACCAACAATTATTTAATTTTTTAAACAGCACTATGGAGCCGTGGGATGGGCCGGCAGCTATTGCTGGAACTGATAATGAGTGGGTTATAGCTGCAAATGATAGAAATGGATTAAGACCTTTAAGATACGCAATTACAAAAGATAAATTATTATTTGCTGGTTCTGAAACAGGAATGATTGAATTAAATGAAAAAAGAATTTTGTCAAAGGGAAGATTGGGTCCTGGGGAAATAATTGGAGTTAGAATAGAAAAAGGAAAAGTATTTACTAACAAGCAAATAAAAGATTATTTAGCTAAAGAATATAAACACTTTAATTCACAAATTATCGATCTAGATGATAAGTTAACTATTTCAGATGAAAAAAATTCTTTTTCAGGAGATGATTTAAGAAGAAGGCAATATACTTTTGGAATAAGTTTAGAAGACCTTGAGCTCATACTCCATCCTATGGCAGAAGACGCTAAAGAAGCAACTGGATCTATGGGGGACGATACACCATTGGCTGTTTTGTCAGATAGGTATAGACCGTTATACCATTTTTTTAGACAGAATTTTAGCCAAGTCACAAACCCGCCAATAGACTCTTTAAGAGAAAACAAGGTTATGAGTTTGAAAACAAGATTTGGAAATCTTGGAAATATTTTAAATTTTGATAATTTAACAAAGCAAAATATTTATGTTTTAAATAGTCCAATATTATCAAATTCTCAGTTTGAAAAATTTATAAATTTTTTTGGCAATAATTCATATATAATTGATTGTACTTTTTCTGAGGAAGAAACTTTATTTAATTCAATTAAAAAAATTCAAAAAGAAGCTGAAATTGCAGTAAGACAGGGAGTTACTCAATTGATTTTAAGTGACAAAGAACTTTCTAGCACAAAACTTCCAATACCAATGCTTTTAGCAGTTGGATCAATTAATTCATTCCTTATTGAAAAAAAATTAAGAGGATATGTATCAATCAATGTTCAATCTGGAGAGGCTTTGGATACACACTCTTTTGCAACCTTGATAGGAGTTGGAGCAACTACTGTAAATCCATATTTAGCATTTGATAGTTTATTTCAGCGTCATGAAAAGAAATTATTTGGTCAATTTAGCTTTGATGAATGTGTGGGGAGATACATAAAATCAGTAAATGCAGGTCTATTAAAAATTATGTCTAAGATGGGTATCTCAGTCCTAAGTTCTTATAGAGGTGGATGTAATTTTGAAACCGTAGGTTTAAGTAGAACAATTGTTGCAGATTATTTTCCAGGAGTTGTCTCTAAAATTTCAGGTATTGGACTTACTGGTATAGAGAAAAAAATCCGAGAGATCCATAAAGAGGCATTTGAAAGTTCTGAAACTATTTTGCCAATAGGTGGTATATACAGATATCGAAAAAATGGTGAAACACATCAATATCAGGGAAAATTAATTCATTTACTTCAAAGCGCTGTTGGATCTAATTCCTATGATGCTTATAAAAGATATGCAGATGGTATTTATAGTTTACCACCAATAAATCTTAGAGATTTAATTGATTTTAGAGAAAAAAAATTAAGTGGACCAATAGATATTTCTAAGGTTGAGCCAATAGAAAATATTTTAAAAAGATTTGGAAGTGGGAGCATGTCTCATGGAGCTTTATCGAAAGAGGCACATGAAACTTTGGCAACTGGTATGAATCGGATCAAAGGCGCTTCATGTAGTGGAGAGGGCGGTGAAGACGCAAGTAGATTTAAAGTTTTAGATAATGGTGACAGTGCAAACTCAAGAGTTAAACAAATAGCTTCTGCAAGATTTGGAGTTACAGTTAATTATCTTAATAATTGTAATGAGATAGAAATTAAAATTGCACAAGGCGCTAAGCCTGGTGAGGGAGGTCAGCTTCCAGGATTTAAAGTTACAGAGGAAATTGCTAAACTTAGACATTCAACTCCTGGAGTAACTTTAATATCACCACCACCACATCATGATATTTATTCAATCGAAGATCTTGCACAACTAATTTACGATTTGAAACAGATAAATCCTAAAGCAAGAATTGGAGTTAAGCTTGTTGCTTCCTCTGGAGTAGGAACAATTGCAGCTGGTGTAGCTAAAGCAAAAGCAGATATAATATTAATATCTGGACATAATGGTGGAACAGGAGCAACACCACAGACTAGTGTTAAGTATGTCGGAATACCATGGGAAATGGGTTTGACGGAAGCAAACCAAGTATTAACTTTAAATAATCTTAGACATAAAGTTACATTAAGAACAGACGGTGGAATTAAAACTGGAAGAGATGTGGTGATAGCTGCAATGATGGGTGCTGAAGAGTATGGTGTTGCTACTACAGCATTAGTTGCAATGGGATGTATAATGGTAAGGCAGTGTCATTCAAACACATGTCCTGTAGGTGTTTGTACTCAAGATGAAAAGCTTAGAGAAAAATTTACTGGAACTCCAGAAAAAGTAGTTAATTTGTTCACATTTATAGCTAGTGAAGTAAGAGAAATATTGGCAAATTTAGGCTTTAAATCGTTAAATGAGGTGATTGGTAGGACAGACTTGTTAAAACAGGTTAGTAAGGGATCTCCAAATTTAGACGATTTAGATTTAAATCCTTTATTTGTTCAAGCTGATACTGGAAATCCAAGGTATTGTGAGGATCAAGAAATTAATAGTGTACCAAATACTCTTGACCAAGAAATTTGGCCAGAAATTGAACAAGCTTTAGATAGTTCTGAAAAAATTGAAAAAGAATATCAAATAAAAAATACTAACAGGGCAGTAGGCACAAGAATCTCTCATCATTTGTATAAAAAATATGGTTATGAAAAACTTGATGAAAACTTTTTAGTTTTAAATTTTAAAGGATCAGCGGGTCAATCATTTGGTGCTTTCTCTTCAAAAGGGTTGAAACTTGTATTAAAGGGAGATGCAAATGATTATGTTGGTAAAGGTTTGTCAGGAGCTACTATTTCAATAAAATTGCCTGAAGAGAGTAATTTAGTTTCAAATGAAAATACAATTTTAGGAAATACAGTTCTTTACGGAGCTACCTCAGGAAAACTTTTTGCTGCTGGCCAAGCTGGTGAAAGATTTTCAGTTAGAAATTCTGGTGCAGTTACAGTAATTGAAGGATGCGATTCTAATGGATGTGAATATATGACTGGTGGAACTGTAGTAATTTTAGGAGATGTTGGTGATAATTTTGCAGCTGGTATGACAGGTGGAATGGCCTTTATATATGATAAATCTCAACAATTTGAAAAGAAAGTAAATTCAGAGTCAGTAGTTTGGCAAAATGTAGAAACAGATTATTGGAAAGAATATTTAAAAAATTTAGTTAGTGAGCACTTTAAAGAAACTGAGTCTCAATTATCTAAAATGATAATTGAAAACTTTGATGATGAAGTAAATAATTTTGTTCAGGTGTGTCCTAAAGAAATGTTGGATAAATTAAAAAATCCAATTACTTTAAAAAAAGATATAAAAAAAGTTAGCTAAATTAATAATTTAAGCTCTTTTAAAATTATATTTAACCATTTTTTATTTGATAAACTGTGATCACCTTTTTTTATAATATTTAATTTTTTCTTAGCTTTTGGAAATAATCTTAAAACTTTTCTTGAATATGAGACAGGGACTGTCTCATCTTTTTCACCATGTACCATTGTTACTTTAATATTTGAATTTATTTTCTTATTTAAGACTTTGTTTTTTCTTCCATCTTTTACTAATTGTAGAGTAATTGGATATTCATAATTGCCATGTTTTAATTGATAAATACCCTTACGTATTGTTTCCTCCTTCATTTTTTTGGTAAATTTTTTCCACATTAAATTTTCTAAAAATTCAGGAGCAGCCCCTATTCCTAAAAATCCTTTAATCTGTTTTTTGAAAATTTTGAATTGATTGAGTGAAATCCATGCCCCCATACTTGAACCAATTAGCACAAATTCTTTTTTTTTTACATATTTTCTAATTAAAATTGAAGTTTCTTTACTCCATTTTGAAATATTTCCATTTACAAATTTTCCAGAAGATTTCCCATGACCAGAGTATTCTAGTGCTAAAAAACTTATTTTATTTTTTTTAGCAAATTTCAAAAATGCATTTGGTTTTTTTCCTTCAAGATCTGACATAAAGCCATGCAAAAAAACTATAAAAGAACTATTTTTAAAAATTTTTGAAATATGTCTAATTTTCTTTGTATTTGATATTTGATGAAATCTGAAATTTGCCATAATCGTTTATAAGTTTTGTCTATTAATATATAATCATATCAAATGTCATCTGATTTAAAAGTTTTACAAGTAATACCAAAATTAGGTTATGGAGGAGCTGAAACAGGCTGTTATGATATAGCGCATTATTTGCCAGAAAATAATTGTAAATCATTTATTGTAACAAGTGGTGGTGAATTGCTTAAATTTGTAGATAGAAAAAAAGTTAAAATATTTAGACTTCCCGTACAGAGTAAAAACCCTATACTAATTTTAATTAATGCTTTTATCTTAATTGGAATAATTTTAGTTTATAATATTTCTCTTGTTCATGCGAGAAGTAGAGCACCTGCTTGGTCATGTTTGTTAGCAACAAAAATCACAGGACGAAAATTTGTAACTACATTTCATGGAACATACAATTTTAAGAGCAATATAAAAAAAATTTATAATTCAGTTATGACTAGAGCAGATTTAATAATTGCAGGATCTAATTTTATTTTTTCTCATATTAAAAAAAATTATTCAAAATATTTAAATGAGAAAAAAAAATTAATGGTTATTTTTAGAGGAATAAATGTTGACTACTTTGACCCAACAACCAAAATTGAAGTTGATGAAAAAAAATTATTAAAAAAATGGGACATTGAAAAAAATAAAAAAATTATACTTTTACCTGGTAGATTAACTTCTTGGAAAGGACAGGAAGTTTTTATAGAGGCAATTAATTTAGTGAATATAGAATTGGGTTATGAAGCATTTTATGCAGTCATTCTGGGTAGTGATCAAGGTAGAGATTTATATAAGAAAAAATTAATAAGACTTGCGGAGCAATATCGACTGTCTAAACAAATAAGGTTTATAGATCATTGTAAGGATATGGCATTAGCTTATAAAGTTTCTGATATTATTGTTTCAGCCTCAATCGAACCAGAGGCTTTTGGTCGAGTTGCTGTTGAGGCACAATCGATGGAAAAACCAATTATAGCAAGTAACATTGGAGGTTCTAATGAAACAATAATTGATGAAAAAACTGGTTTTTTATACGAAGCAGGAAATGCTAAATCATTAAGTAATAAAATCTTAAGAACTCTTTACATGGATGAAACTATATTAAAATCAATTGGTAATGAGGGAAGAAAAAACATAGTTCAAAAATTTAATGTTGAAAAAATGTGCTTTTCTACTTATTCAGAGTATAAGAGATTATTAAATTAAATGCCGATAATAACATTACCTGATGGAAACAATATTGATTTTCCTAATAAAGTTACTGGACTGGAAGTAGCTGAAAAAATTAGTAAATCATTGGCCAAACAAGCCATGGTCATAAGTGTTGATGGTGAACTTAAAGATCTTGATTTTCTAATTGAAAACGATTGTTCTGTAAAAATTTTTACCTCAAAAAATTCTGAGGGCTTGGAAACCATAAGGCATGATACCGCTCATATTTTAGCTATGGCTGTTCAAGAGTTATTTCCTGGTACACAAGTTACAATTGGACCCGTGATTGAAAATGGATTTTATTATGACTTTGCTAGAAAAGAACCATTTACAGAGGATGATCTAGTTAAAATTGAAAATAAAATGAAAGAGATTGTTGATAGGAATGAAATAACAAAAAGAGAAGTTTGGGATAGAAACAAAGCAATTAGCCATTTTAAAAAAAAAGGAGAAATTTATAAAGCTGAACTGATTGAAGCGATACCTGAAAACGAAGATGTATCTATTTATTTTCATGGAGAATGGCATGATTTATGTAGAGGTCCTCATCTCTCCTCTACGGGTAAAATTGGAAAATATTTTAAACTTACAAAAGTATCAGGAGCGTATTGGAGAGGAGACTCTAACAATGAAATGTTGCAACGAATATATGGTACGAGTTGGGCAACTCAAAAAGATCTAGATGAATATTTGAAAAGAATAGAAGAAGCAGAAAAAAGAGATCATAGAAAATTAGGTAAAGAAATGGATTTATTTCATTTTAGAGAAGAAAGCCCTGGTTCAGTATTTTGGCATGAAAGAGGATGGAGTTTATTTCAAAAGCTTATTAACTACATGAGGAGTAGACAAGATGCTGCTGGTTATAAAGAGGTAAATACTCCAGAGGTATTAGATAGACAATTATGGGAAAAATCTGGGCATTGGGAAAAATATGGAGAAAACATGTACACTTCTGAAACACCAGATGAGAAAGTTTTTGCAATTAAACCGATGAATTGCCCTGGTCATATCCAGGTATTTAATCAAGGTTTAAAAAGTTATAGAGATCTTCCCTTACGTTATGCTGAATTTGGAAAAGTTCATCGTTATGAGCCATCAGGCGCTTTACATGGATTATTAAGAGTAAGAGCTTTTACGCAAGATGACGCCCACATTTTTTGTACCGAAGATCAAATTACTAGTGAATGTTTAATTGTTACAAATTTAATATTAGATATTTATAAAGACCTTGGTTTTGAAAATGTAATTCTAAAATACGCAGATAGGCCAGAAGTAAGAGTTGGTGATGATTTAGTATGGGATAAAGCAGAAGCTTCTTTGCTTGAAGCTGTTAAAGCTTCTAAATTAGAATATACTATAAATAAAGGTGAGGGAGCATTTTATGGTCCAAAAATTGAATTTGTTTTACGAGATGCTATTGGTAGAGATTGGCAATGTGGAACTTTACAAGTAGATTTAAATTTACCTGGAAGATTAGATGCTTCTTATGTTGATAAAGATGGAACTAAAAAAGTTCCTGTTATGTTGCATAGAGCATTATTTGGTTCTCTAGAGAGGTTTATTGGAATTTTAATTGAGAACTATGCAGGTAAGTTTCCATTCTGGATATCTCCTTTACAAACTATGGTAATACCTATTTCAGAAGAATTCAATGATTACGCAGTTGAGATATCAAATAAAATTAAAAATTCAGGTATAAGTTCTGCAGTAGATTTAAAAAATCATAATTTAAATTATAAAATTAGAGATCATTCTCTAGCAAAAATACCGCTTTTATTAATTTGTGGTAAAAAAGAAGTTGACTCCAATTCCGTAACGATTAGAAGATTAGATTCTAATAATCAAGAAAATATGGGTATAGATCAATTCTTAAAAACATTCTCTGCTTTAAACAAAGCATCATCAAACTAAGTGGCAGATTTTAAACAAAATTATTTTCAAAGAAAAACTAAGGACAGAGGTCCAAGATCAAATAATAGAATTTCTTCTCCTGATGTACAGGTTATAGCGAGTGATGGAGAAAATCTTGGAGTGATGAATACCAATGAAGCTATTTCCATGGCAAAAAATCAGGGTTTAGATTTAATTGAAATAGCACCTAATGCAAATCCTCCTGTATGTAAAATAATGGATATGGGTAAATATAAGTATGATGCTCAGAAGAAAGCAAATCTTGCAAAGAAAAAACAGAAAATTGTTTCTTTAAAAGAAATTAAAATGAGACCTGTTACAGAAACCCATGATTATGAGTTTAAAGTCAAAAATGCTAAAAAATTTATAGCTAAAGGAGATAAGGTCAAATTCACTATAAGATTTAAAGGTAGAGAACTTCAGCATTCCCATTTGGGAAATGAACTGATGGGCAAAATTAAAGAAGATATGAAGGACATCGGTAAGGTAGAATTGCATCCTAAGTTTGATGGTAAGCAAATGATAATGGTAATTCAGCCTTTATAAGCTTTAATAGAGGTTGTAAAATTATACCTTTCTTTGTATAAGTCCGCAGAATTATGCCAAAATTAAAAACAAAAAGCTCAGCAAAAAAAAGATTTAAAATATCAGCTAAGGGCAAAGTCATTTCTGCTCAAGCAGGTAAAAGACATGGCATGATCAAAAGAACAAATTCACAAATAAGAAAACTAAGAGGCACTACAACATTGTCTAAACAAGATGGAAAAATTGTTAAGTCATACATGCCTTACAGTTTAAGAGGTTAATAATGGCAAGAGTAAAAAGAGGTGTAACTAGTAAAGCCAAACATAAAAAAGTTTTAAAAGCTGTAAAAGGTCAATGGGGTAGAAGAAAAAATACTATTAGAGTTGCTAAGCAAGCTATGGAAAAATCCATGCAATACGCTTATAGAGATAGAAGAAATAAAAAAAGAGATTTTAAATCATTGTGGATACAGAGAATCAATGCTGGTGTTAGAGCTGAAGGTTTAACTTATTCAAAATTTATCAATGGATTAAATAGATGTGGTATTGCAATAGATAGAAAAATTCTTGCTGAAATTGCTTACGATAGCCCAGAAGCATTCAAAACAATTGTACAAAAAGCTCAATCAGCTTTAAATTAATCTTCTCTATTGTTTTTATTTCTTAAGGAAATAATCTACTAATATGTCAGAGATAAAAAATATTAGAGATCAGTTTATATCAAAGCTTAAAAATGATTTAAGCATTGATCAGATAAATGAGATCAAAACTGTGCTCTTTGGTAAAAATGGTTTAATTTCATCAAAATTTAAAACAATAGGATTAATTCCAGAGACTGATAGAAAAAAATTTGCATCAGATTTAAATCAAGCTAAAGACGAACTTCAGAATTTGATAACTTCTAAAGTTAATGAGATAGAAGGAAAAAAAATAAACGAAAAATTAGAAAAAGAAAAAGTTGATATAACTTTACCTGAAAGACCATTCGTTAGAGGAAAAGTTCATCCAGTATCACAAACTATTGATGAAATTTCATCTATTTTCTCTGAAATAGGATTTAGTGTTGAGGAAGGCCCTGATGTTGAAAATGAATACAATAACTTTACTGCTTTAAACACACCTGACAATCATCCAGCAAGAGATATGCATGATACATTTTACTTAGATGAAAACAAAGAGGTTTTGTTACGAACTCATACTTCACCAGTTCAAATCAGAACTATGCTAAAAGACAAACCACCATTTAAGATTATCGCTCCTGGAAGAACTTATAGATCTGATAGTGATCAAACACACGCACCAATGTTTCATCAAGTAGAAGGTTTGCATATTGACACAAATATTAATATGGAGCATTTGAAAGGATGCTTGAATTATTTCATTAAAGAATTTTTTGAAGTTGAAAAAATTAAAATGAGATTTAGACCTAGCCATTTTCCATTCACAGAACCATCCGCTGAAGTAGATATTGGTTATGAAATAAAAGATGGTAAAATAATTATTGGAGAAGGAGATAAGTGGCTTGAAATTTTGGGCTGTGGCATGGTGCATCCTAATGTCTTAAGAAATGTAAAAGTAGACCCTTCTAAATATCAAGGATATGCCTTTGGAATAGGTATAGACCGATTAGCAATGCTTAAATATGGTATTAATGATTTAAGAGCGTTTTTTGATTGTGACTATAGATGGCTAAATCATTTTGGTTTCGATCCACTTGATGTTCCTTCAAATTATAGAGGTTTAAGCAGATGAAGATTACATATGATTGGTTAAAAGATCATTTAAAAATAAGTGCTAAAGAAGATAAACTTCTTGAGAAACTAACAGACATAGGTCTTGAGGTTGAGAGTATAGAAAATTTATCTGAAGGATTGGATTTATTTAAGGTAGCAAAAATTATAAAAATAGAAAAACATCCCAATGCAGACAGACTTAAAGTTTGTGATGTTGATGTTGGTAATAAAGAAATCAAAAAAGTTGTTTGCGGGGCTACAAATGCAAGAGAAGGCCTTCTTACTGTATATGCCCCACCAGGCGCAATAATCCCAAAAAACAAAACAAAACTTGTTGTTGCTAAAATAAGAAATATTACATCATATGGAATGCTCTGTTCCGAATCTGAATTGAATTTATCAGATGAAAGTGATGGGATTACTGAGCTTTCGTCATCCAAATATGCAAAACATATTGGAAAAAGTTATTTTTCTAAATCAAGTTCTAATCTTATCGATTTATCAATTACACCAAATAGACCAGACTGCCTTGGAGTTCGGGGGATAGCGAGAGATTTATCAGCCGCAGGTTTTGGAAACTTAAAACCTGAAAAAGATAAAAAAATTAAATCTAATAAAAAACAGACCTTAAAAGTAAAAATAACAAAAGAAAAAAATCAAGGCTGTTTATCTTTTGGTAGCTGCTTAATAACAAATGTCAAAAATACAGAAAGTCCTCAATGGTTAAAAGATAAATTAATTTCTATAGGCCAAAAACCAATATCAGCAATTGTAGATATTACAAACTACGTCATGATTGATATTAATCGTCCTCTGCACGCATATGATGCTAAGAAAATTGAGAAGGGAATAATCGTTAGAAATTCAAAATCAGGAGAAGAATTTACTGCTCTAGATAATAAAAATTATAAACTAGAGGATGGAATGTGTGTAATCAGCGACAACAAAGGCGTCTTAGGCCTAGGAGGAATTATTGGAGGGATAAGGTCTGGTACAGAGTTAGATACAAAAAATGTTTTATTAGAGTCGGCTTATTTTGATCCAAGATCAATTAGAAAAACTGCCAAGAAATTAAATATCGATACAGATGCTAAATTTAGATTTGAAAGAGGTATTGATCAGTTATCTATTGAAGATGGTTTAAATAAAGCAGCTTTTTTAATTAAAGAAATTTGTGGTGGTGAAATTAGTAAAATAGATATTCAAAAAATTGAATCTTATAAAAAGAAAGTAATAAAATTTGAACCAAAAACATTTGAAAAAATTACTGGTTTTAAAATTTCAACTAGAGAAATGATAATTATTTTAGAAAAACTTGGTTTTAAATTAAAAAAAGAAAAAAAATTCTTTAAATTATCAGTTCCATCTTGGAGACCAGATATTGTTCAAGAGATTGACATAGTTGAGGAACTTGTAAGAATTAGTGGCTATGAAAAAATAAAAATAGAAAATCCTATTAAAGAAAGATCAAAAAATACTTTAAATTCAACTCAAAAGTTGTTTCATTTTCTTCAAAGGGCAGTGGCATCCAAAGGCTATCTGGAAGCCATTACCTGGTCTTTTACAGACAATAAATATAACGATCACTTTAAAGAAGCCAATAAAGAAATAAAAATTGTAAATCCAATTAGTTCTGAATTGGGAGTACTAAGAAATTCTATTTTTTCAAATTTAGTAATGTATATGAGTAAAAACTTAGATAGAGGAATTAAAGATTTATCAATATTTGAAATAGGGCCAATATTTTATGGTTCACAACCTGGAGAACAAAATACAGTTGTTTGTGGTTTATCAGCTGGAAAAAAATCAAGACTTTCATGGATTGAAAAAGATAGAAATATTGATGTTTTTGATATTAAAAGAGATGTTATACAAACTTTAGTAGAAGCTGGCTATGACTTGGCAAAATTTTATATAGATGATGAAAGCCCTAATTATTATCATCCAGGAAAATCAGGTAGAGTATTTTTAAATAAGGGAAAAGATAAAGTGGCTGCTTATTTTGGTGAAATTCATCCAAACATTATCAAATCGCTAGATATTAAAACAGAGTCTTTAGTAGGATTCGAAATATTTTTAGACAATTTAAAATTGCCAAAAAAATCTTTAAAAGATCAAAAAACAATATATTCAGTATCCGACTTTCAAAAATCTGAAAGAGATTTTGCATTTATTGTTGATAAAAAAATAAGTGTGCAAAATTTAGTAAGTGTAATATCAAGTATTAATAAAAATTTAATTTCAAATGTCAAAGTATTTGACGTTTATGAAGGAGATAATATTCCTGAAAATAAAAAATCAATTGCTATAAATGTTACTATTCAATCATTAGAAAAAACTTTAACTGATAATGATTTGGAAAAAATTAATAAATTGATAATAGAAACAGTTGAAAATAAAACTGCTGCCAAAATTCGTTCCTAAAAAAAATAATGACTAGAATTGATAATATAAGAAATTTTGCAATCATCGCGCATATTGACCATGGAAAATCTACTATTGCAGATCGGATTATTCATAGCTGTGGTGGTTTAACTGAAAGAGAGATGAAAGCTCAAGTTTTAGACTCTATGGATATTGAACGTGAAAGAGGAATCACAATTAAAGCTCAAACTGTAAAATTAAATTACAAAGCTAAAAATGGAAAAAATTATATTTTGAATATTATTGATACCCCAGGTCATGTAGATTTCAGTTATGAAGTAAGTAGATCTTTATACGCATGTGAGGGTTCAATTTTAATCGTAGATAGTACCCAAGGTGTAGAAGCTCAAACTTTAGCGAACGTTTATCAAGCCTTAGATACCAACCATGAAATAGTGCCAGTTTTAAATAAGGTTGACTTACCCGCGTCAGATTTAGATAGAACAAAAAAACAAATTGAGGAAGTTATAGGAATTGATACCGAAAATGCAATTCCATGTTCAGGTAAAACTGGAGAAGGAATAGAAGATATTTTAGAACAAATTATTACAACGTTACCTGCCCCTAAAGGAGAAAGTTCAGCAGATTTAAAATGTTTATTGGTTGATAGCTGGTATGACACATATTTAGGTGTAGTAATTTTAGTGAGAGTGATTGATGGTAAACTTTCAAAACATATGAAAATAAAAATGATGTCAACTAATCAAGAATATATTGTTGAAAAAGTTGGAGTTTTTACTCCAAAACCAGTGGATATAAATGAACTAAAAACAGGTGAAATTGGATTTATTACAACAGGAATTAAAGTTTTATCAGAAACAAAAGTAGGAGATACAATTTGTGATGCCTCGAAACCATTAGATGAAGCTTTGCCAGGATTTAAACCAAGCAAACCAGTAGTTTTTTGTGGGTTATTTCCAGTAGATAGTTCCGAGTTTCAAAAACTTAAAGACGGTTTAGCTAAATTACAATTAAATGACGCAAGTTTTTCCTTTGAACCTGAGTCATCATCTGCTTTAGGATTGGGTTTCAGATGTGGATTTTTAGGTTTACTTCACTTAGAAATTGTAACAGAAAGATTAGAAAGAGAATTTGATGTTAATTTATTAACAACTACACCTGGTGTTGTTTACAAAGTTCATCATAATAACGGAAACATAATTGATCTTCAAAATCCATCGAGTTTACCCGATCCAACTGTAATAAAATATATCGAAGAGCCATGGATAAAAGCAACAATCATTACTCCTGATCAATATTTAGGCTCGATTATAAAAATGTGTCAGGATAAAAGAGGAATTCAGACTAATTTAAGTTATTCGGGAAATAGAGCTGTAGTGAATTATGAGTTGCCATTGAATGAAGTTGTTTTTGATTTTAACGATAGGTTAAAATCTATGACTAGTGGCTATGCTAGTTTTGACTATGAAATTATTGAGCATAGACAAGGAGATTTAGTAAAACTTGGTATTCTAGTGAATGGAGAACCAGTTGATGCTTTAGCAATGATGATACATAAAGACTTTGCACAAAAAACTGGGAGAGAAGTTTGTGAAAAATTAAAAGATTTAATACCTCGACATAACTTTATGATTCCAGTTCAAGCTGCAATAGGAGGTAAAATTATTGCTAGAGAAACAATTAAAGGTTTTAAAAAAGATGTTTTAACCAAAATTCATGGTGGTGGAGCAACTGATAGAAAAAGAAAACTTTTAGAAAAACAAAAAAAAGGTAAAGCTAGATCTAAACAATTTGGAAGAGTGGAAATACCTCAAGAGGCATTTATTGGTGTTTTAAGAATATCTAAGGAAAAATAATTTTTATAATTTCTGAGAAAATAATATTTGATATTTTGTTTGAACCATTTTCTGTTGTATGCACAGTATCATAAAAATCATTTATTTCGCCATAATACAGTTCGTCTAATTTTATAATTTTAATATTATTTTGTTTTGAAAATTCTTTGGTCATCTCATTAAGTAAAAACAGTTTTTCATCTTTTAGACCATTAAATTTAATTTGAGTTATAAATATAATTTTAGAATTAAAATTATTTGAATGATTTATTATATCTTCTAATCTTTTATTAAATCTTTGATGAAGGACTGAATATTTATTTTTTAATTCATAAATATTATGAATTTTTTTTGCTTCATAATAATCTATGTAACTAAAATTACTTTTATAAATATTATCAGAGTTATTGATTTCATATTTAAGTTTTATAGAATTGAAAAATTTCCATTTTAACTTCTTCAATAATTCAACTAGGATACTATTATTAGTTACATAATCGCTGATTTTCCTGTAATTTTTTTTACCAAAAGTTAAATCATATTTTAAATCTTGATCTAAAACACTATCATTAATTCCCAAGTAAATAATAAAGTATTCAGGTTTAAAATTATCTAACTTTGTAAACCAATATTTAAAATCATTTATATGACCTCTCAGTGTTTTTCCATCAACAGAAGCATTATAAATATTCACTTTTCTGTTATCAGTATTTAAAAATTTTGAATTTAATTTCCCTACAATTGTAAGTTCTTCTGGAAGAAATCTTTCATTACCAGTACTGCCTCCCAAAAAGACATATTTAATTTTTGATAAATCATTTAATTCTTCACCTCTAAAACCATAAAAATTTCTTTTGTAAATAAATTTGTAATTTTGATTATTAATTTTAATTTCATAATTTTCATATTGATTTCTATGTTTTCTCATATGAATACCAAAATTATTTTCTTCAAACCAATATCCAAAAATTATTTCAATTGAGATTATTAGAAATATAAAAACACAAAAATTATATAAAATTATTTTTTTCATGATTAAAATAATATAATTTAACTTATTAATAATATATTAATTATTGGAGAGGTGGCCGAGTGGTTGAAGGCGCACGCTTGGAAAGCGTGTAAAGGAGTAATTCTTTCATGGGTTCGAATCCCATTCTCTCCGCCAGTAAATTAACAAGGTTTTTCAATAATAATTTGATCATTTTGAGGATAAATTGTTAAGATAAACCAGCAATTTTTTAAAAAAATGTTATAATTTTTACTTTCCAAAATTACAAAAATGACAAACAAAAATACATATCAAGCAGACTCAATTAAGGTCTTAAAGGGTCTTGAAGCAGTTAGAAAAAGACCAGGTATGTATATTGGAGATACAGATGATGGAACTGGTTTACATCATATGGTCTATGAAGTTGTTGATAACTCTATTGATGAGGCATTAGCAGGATATTGTAAAAATATTAATGTAAAAATCAATTCTGACGGAACAATTACAGTAATTGACGATGGAAGAGGTATTCCCGTTGATATCCATAAAGGAGAAAAAAAATCAGCAGCAGAGGTAATTATGACTCAACTTCATGCTGGTGGTAAGTTTGATCATGACTCGTATAAAGTTTCGGGTGGGTTGCATGGTGTTGGTGTTTCAGTTGTCAATGCGCTTTCAGAAAAATTACAGCTAGAGATATTTAGAGATGGAAAAAAACATTACTTAGAATTTCAAAATGGTGAAGCCAAAGCTCCTTTAAAGGTAGTAGGAAAAGCAAAAAATACTGGAACTCAAATAACTTTTTTACCCTCTAAAGAAATTTTTTCTTCAATAAAATTTAGTTCCAATATTTTGATTAAAAGGATGAGAGAATTAGCATTTTTAAATAAAGGAATAAAAATAATATTTATCGATGCAAGCCAAAAGAAAGAAAAAACATCAGAGTTTAAATTTGATGGTGGTGTTTTAGAATTTGTAGATTTTTTAGATGAAAAAAGAGAGAAGCTTCAAAACAAAAATGGAAATGACTTATTTAGAAAACCAATCTACATCGAAGGTAAAAAAAATAATATAGAATTAGAGTGTTCTTTAAAATGGAATGCTGGATACTCAGAGGATATATTTCCATACACAAACAACATCTATCAAAAAGATGGAGGAACTCACTTATTAGGATTTAGAAGTGCATTAACAAGAGTGATCAATAAATATGCTAATGAAAATAATTTACTAAAAAAAAATAAATTAGCAATATCTGGTGATGATATTAAGGAAGGACTAACCTGTGTACTTTCAACTAAGATTCCTGATCCAAAATTTTCATCTCAGACAAAAGATAAGCTTGTTTCATCTGAAGTAAGGATGATTGTGGAAACATTAGTAAATGAAAAATTATCTATTTGGTTTGATCAAAATCCGTCTATAGCAAAAATTATCTTAGCTAAAGTTATTCAAGCTGCGATGGCTAGAGATGTTGCTAGAAAAGCAAGAGAAAATGTAAGAAGAAAAGGTGCTCTCGAACTAAGTGGTCTTCCTGGAAAATTAGCTGACTGTCAAATTGGTAAACAAGAAGGAACTGAATTATTTATTGTAGAGGGAGATTCAGCAGGTGGTTCTGCAAAACAAGGGAGAAATAGAGCAAATCAGGCAGTTTTACCACTCAGAGGGAAAATACTTAATACTTATGTAGAAGATTTTAATTTGAAGAAAAATAGTAATGGTAATGGAAATGGTTCTGATCAAAGAACAAAAGCTTTGTCTAAAATGATTTCATCTAATGAGATAATCACTTTGATTAATGCATTAGGTTTAGATCCTAAAGCGCAAGAGATTGACTTAAAAGATTTAAGATATGGAAAAATAATTATTATGACAGATGCTGATGTAGACGGATCTCATATCCGAGCTCTTCTATTAACTTTTTTTAATAATAAGCCATTTAATAAATTGATTGAAAATGGTCATGTTTATTTAGCACAACCTCCTTTATTTAAAATTAATAAAGGTTCTAAAGGTGTATATATTAAGGATGAGCAGGAGTTAGAAGATTACATAATTAATAATAATAAAGAATTAAAGAAAATTAAGAAAGGGTCAAAAGAATACTTTAGGGCACTCGATTTAGAAAAATCGAAAATGAATATCCAAAGATTCAAAGGTCTAGGAGAAATGAACCCTGAAGAGTTATGGAATACTACACTAGATCCAGAAACAAGAAATTTGTTGCAAGTACAATATTCAAAAGATTTAAAAAAAGATCAAAGTTTAATTCACACTTTAATGGGTAATGATGTTGCATTAAGAAAAGATTTTATAGTTTCTAATGCTATAAATGTTCGGAATCTTGATATCTAAAAATGAAGTTTTTTGAAACTTCAAAATATCATTCTTTTAAAAAATCAACTTATATAACCCTAAGATGGATTGGAATTATTGGACAGTTAATTGCAGTAAATTTTGTATACCTTTTTCTAAATTCCAATTTTGATTTTATTACATCAAATATAATTATTCTTCTTGGTATAGTAAGTAATTTATATTTAATATTTATTTATAAAAAAACACAACTATCAGATAGATCTGCCTTTTTATTCTTACTTATTGATATTTTACAATTAGGCGTTCTTCTTTACTTATCAGGAGGTATAACTAATCCATTTGTAATTTTTTTATTGATACCAAGTGTTTTTTCTTCGTCTAATTTAAGCTTAAGAACTAATACTTTATTAGTAATCTTAACAATAATCATAATTATATTTTTAACCTTTAGTTATCAAGATTTACCAATTAATTTAAATAGTGATTTTCATAATAATCATTATTTTTATTACTCTATACCAATATCATTAATTATTGCTTTGGTATTTTTAAATTACTTTGCAATGACATTTGGAACACAGTCCAGATTAAGAAAAGAGGCATTAGGTAAAATGGAAGAGGTAATGGCTAAAGAACATGAGCTTTTATCTTTAGGAGGACAAGCTGCTGCTGCAGCACATTCTTTAGGCACTCCACTTTCTACAATAACAATAATTGCTCATGATTTAATGAAACAATTTAAGGGTCAAAAAGATATAGAAAAAGATATAGAATTATTAAATAGTCAAGTTAATAGATGTAATGAAATTCTAAAACGTTTAACTCTTAACCCTGTTGAAGAAGATGAATTTATAGACAACGATATCAGCATAAGAGATTATTTAAGTGAAATTATTTCATCATTTAAAGAAATTAGTAAAAAAGACTTTGTTTTTAATTTTGATCAGGATTCGAACCCAAAAAAAATAAGTAAATCTATTGAAATAGTTTATGGATTAAGAAATTTTTTAGGAAATGCCAATAAATTTGCTAAAAATACCATTTTTATCAATTTAAAAAGTGATAGTGAGATGACAGAGATTACCATAGAAGATGATGGCGATGGATATCCTAGAGATATTATATCAAAAATAGGGGAACCTTATTTAAAATCAAATTATTCTAAAGATAAGTCGAAGGAAGGCTTAGGACTTGGATTATTTATTGGAAAAACTTTATTAGAAAAAAATTTTGCATCAGTAAACTGCAGAAACTCCAAAACACGTAGTGGTGCCGAAGTTAATATTAGATGGAAGAATAGAGAATTATTTAACATTTAATGATATTTTTTCTTAGTTTCAAATAATGAACTTAATTGAGATATCATCACATCTCCTAATTCATTAACATCAGTAATTTTAATTGCTTTGTTATAATATCTTGAAACATCATGACCTATTCCAATTGCTAGAACTTCGATATCAGATTTATTTTCAATAAATTTAACAATTTTTTTCAAATGCTTTTCTAAAAAGTCCCCTGAATTTACAGACAGTGTTGAGTCATCTACAGGTGCCCCATCAGAAATTACCATCAAGATTTTCCTTTCTTCTTTTCTTTTTTTAATTCTATTGTAGGCCCATGATATTGCTTCTCCATCAATATTTTCTTTTAGCAAGCCTTCTTTAAGCATCAGTCCTAAATTATTTTTTGCTTGTCTCCAATGAGTGTCTGCACCTTTGTATATGACATGTCTTAAATCATTTAATCTACCTGGTGTTTTAGGTTTTGAATTTTTTGTCCAAAGCTCTCTACTTTGCCCACCTTTCCAGTTTTTTGTTGTGAAACCTAAAATTTCTACTTTAACAGAGCATCTCTCAAGAGTCCTGGACAAGATATCTGCACATATAGCAGCAATAGTAATAGGTCTTCCTCTCATAGATCCAGAATTATCAATCAATAAAGTTACTACCGTATCTTTAAAATCTAAGTCTTTTTCTTTTTTAAAAGATAAAGAATTATAAGGATCCATAATAATTCTTGGAAGTTTTGAACTGTCTAATAATCCCTCCTCTAAATCAAATTCCCATGCTCTGTTTTGTTTTGCAAGCAATTGTCTTTGAAGCTTGTTTGCAAGTTTTGTTATAATATCTTGAAAGCCTATTAATTGTTGATCTAAATTTCTTCTTAGTTTTGTTGCTTCATCCGCATTTTCTAGATTTTCAGCTTTTATAACTTCATCAAATTGTGTAGTAAATATCTTGTAATCTAAATTGATATTGTCTATTTTTTTTTGTGCTACTTGCTCTGAGCTTTGTTCATCAGATTCTGTGTCCGAGAGTTGTTCGTCTAAGTTAAATTCATCAATACTATAATCAGCATCCATTGAAGCCTCAGATACGGTTTCATCTTTTTCATCCTTATTATCTTCTTTGTCATTATTTTCGTCTTCATTTGATGGATTATCTTGTCCTTGATCCTGATTTTCTTCTTTTCTTTCTTCTTCATCTTCACTTTGAAAAATATCCATTTCTTCTAATATTTCCGAAAACTTCGAACTATAAACATTTTGATCTTCAAGATTTTTGAGTAAAAATTTTTTATGTTTTTCTATGGCGTTTTCAAAGTCTTTTTCCCAAAAACTAAGCATTTTTGTTGTTAGAGGATTTAGATTAATTTTATGAAAGTTCTTAAGCATATATAGTTCGAATGCCTCTGAAACAGATACATCCTCTTTAGTTTTTAATTGATCTTTTCTCTTACGATTTATTATTTGTTGATAATTTTCTTGAAAATTTTTCTCGATTCCTTTCAGCATTTTTCCTCCAAGAGTCTCATAACGTATTTTTTCAGCAATATTATAAAGAGATCTAGAAGATGAATTTGAGGGGAGGTTTTTTTTGTAAATTTTTTCATTACAAAATTTTTTTTTCAAAGCAGAGGAGTCTGTTTCTGCACGTAATCTTATGAAATCAGCTGGAGTAGTTAAATTATCAATCTCTAGAAAATTAAATTCTTTAATTTTTTTTTCTTCAGAACTTGTTTTTTTTACATCAAAATCGTCAGCAATAACTTTTGCAGTAGAAGTTAAAGCAATTTTGAATTTTTCTTTTAAATTATTTTCTTTGGTGCTCATTAGATTTGAATATTAATCAAAGATTCTGGTAACTCTTCACCAAAACATCTCTGATAATATTCTGCGATAGTATTTTTTTCAATATCATCACATTTATTAAGAAAAGTTACTCTAAAAGCGTAACCAGTGTCTTTAAATATTTCTGCATTTTCTGCCCAATGTAATACTGTCCTTGGGCTCATCACGGTTGAAATATCTCCCGCAATAAATCCTTTACGCGTTAAAGATGCCACTTTTATCATATTAGCAACCTTCTCTTTTCCCTTTGCGTTACTTAGGTTTTTATTTTTAGATAAAACAATGTCCATTTCTCTATCTAGGCTAAGATAGTTTAATGTTGTAACGATATTCCATCTATCCATCTGACCTTGGTTAATTTGCTGCGTACCATGATAAAGACCTGTCGTATCACCAAGCCCAACAGTATTTGAGGTAGCAAATAATCTAAAAAATTTATTTTGTTTAATTATTTTGTTTTTATCTAGTAATGTAAAATTTCCCTCAGCTTCCAAAACTCTTTGAATTACAAACATTACATCAGGTCTACCAGCATCATATTCATCAAAAACAAGTGCAACTGGATTTTGAATAGACCATGGTAAAATTCCCTCGTTAAATTGAGTTACTTGTTTACCATCTTTAAGAACGATTGCATCTTTTCCAATCAAATCAATTCTGCTTACATGACTATCTAAGTTCACACGGATACAAGGCCAATTTAATCTTGCAGCAATTTGTTCAATGTGAGTAGATTTTCCAGTACCATGATATCCTTGAACTAAAACTCTTTTATTAAAGGCAAATCCTGAAATAATGGCTAAAGTAGTATCTCTATCGAACTTGTAGTTTCTATCAATTTCAGGAACATATTCATTCTTTTTTGAAAATGCGTCTACTTCCATTTCTGAGTCAATTCCAAAAGTTTGTTTTAATGAAACTTTAATATCCGGTTCTGTATTAAGATTTGGTGTCAATTTTTTCTCTATAGGTATTTTTTAATTGAGTATAAGCCAATGTTATAAGTTTAAGTTTTTCCTCGTATTTTTTATTTCCAGAATTCATATCAGGGTGAAATCTTTTCACAAGTAGTTTGAATTTATCTTGTATTTTCTTCCACTTTAAACCCACAGAAACCCCTAATATTCCAAAAGCTTTTATATCTTTGTGATCGAATTTAAATTGACGCATATGATTATAATCTCCATTTATTTTTTCTTTATCGAACTCATCTCTCAAAGTTGTATTCCATAGTACTTTGAAAAAATTATCTGAGGAGCTAAAGCTTTGCGTTGGTTTGTGCCAAGTCATATCAGATTTTAAAAAATCCAATACTTGATCATCATTCATTCCTGAAAAATAGTTCCAATTTTTATTAAATTCTTTAACATGTTCAAGGCAAAGCATTCTAAATTTTCTACTATTATCTTTTTCAACTGGTGCCTTATATTCACCTATTTCGTTACAATTATTCCAGTCACAAATATTTTTCATGATATATAATAACATATATGGATATAAATGAGTTAATTACAATTGTA
>CACHQB010000016.1 GCA_902581925.1 uncultured Pelagibacteraceae bacterium
TGATAATTTAGAGTTAAACGGAGTCATTCTTATCAAATTTTTGTTAGAAATTTTTTTTTTTATATTGGTAACATTATAATTTTTAACTTTTAGAAGTTCGGAAAAATAATAAGGGCACTCTTTATTTTTAATTTCATAAATAAAAATTTTTTTAATTTTTGTTCCTTTAAGTTTTTCAAGAGCTATACAAAAAGTAATTTGCCTTAATCTGTCGCAAAAACCTGATCTCATTTTAGATAGATCAATGATCATTTAATTTAAATTCAAACTTAAAAATAATTTTTTATACTTTAACTTTATCTTTTCTTTTGACCATTTTTTTTTGGCTGAAAGATATGCATTTCTTGAAAATTTTACTCTTATTTTCTTGTCATTTATAAGTTTATCTAGTTTTTGTGCATATAACAAAGTTTTAAATGGTTTAACTAAATAACCATTTTTTCCATTTGTAATTATATCTGATATACCTCCAACATCATATGCAATAATCGGTTTGCCACAAGATTGCGCTTCTAAAGCAACATTCGGAAGATTATCCAATCTAGAAGATAATACTACTATGTCTGAAAGATTATATATATTAGACAATTCTTTCTCTGAGTGAATATAATTTAAAAATGTTATTTTAAAATTAACTTTTTCTACAAAATTTTTTTTGCTTGCAATTAATAACTCAAATTTTTTGGGATTAATTTTGTTCAGCGATTTTAATAATAAATCTAACCCTTTTCTTTTATCATCAGAATTTCCAAAAACTCCAAAAAAGATTTTTATTTTATTGTTTTTTTCTAAATTATGCTTTTTTAATTTAGAAATTTTTTTTGGATAAAATATTTTATGATTTATTGGATACGGAATATGTTCTACTCTTGAATTTTTAAAAAGAAAACTTTTTTTTGACATTTCTGTCAACCATCTACTTGGGCAAATAATAGCTAAAGGTTTAAGTTTTTTTTTTTTATTATAAGTTATTTTGGAAAAAAAATTTTTAAAGTTTCCATTTCTCCAAAAAGTTTCATTATTTAATAAATAATTTTCTGTCCCACAAATCCACCACATATCATGCATTGTAATTACATAAGGTTTTTTTAATTTTAAAATATTATCAACTGATAACGTTTCTGCATTAATCCAATGCAAGTTAATAATATCAAAATCAGATTTATTAATTATATTTAAAAGAGGTGAGCTAAAGAAATTATATGATTTTGGATTTATATTGTTATCGATTTTATTAAGAATAATCCCAAGATAATTTTTAATTTTAAAGTTATATTTTAATATTTTGTTATTAATAGTAAATACTTCTTTATCTTTACTCTCTTTTTTAACTACCAACATATTACTTTTAAAATCTTTTTCTATTGAATTTATAGCTTTATGAATTCTATAAGAAGATTTTGCTGCACCACCAAAAATATCAGAATAAGAAATATTAAGAATCTTCATTAATCATTTTTAATTGCTGGAGGATAATCTCTGATATTATTTTTTTTAAACTGTAATTCATTTTCCAATTTGGATAATGTTTTTTAAATTTATTTAAATTAGAAATATACCAAATATGATCACCAATTCTGTTTTTTTTTATAAATTTTATTTTAATTTTTTTTTTAGAAATCCTTTCAATTATATCTATAGCTTCTATTATTGAACAACTATTTTTAATTCCACCCCCTACATTGAAAACTTCACCTTTGATTGGTTTTTTTATAAATTCCCAAATCATGTTAACTAGATCAGCACTATGTATGTTGTCTCTTACTTGTTTTCCTTTGTATCCATATACTTTATAGGTTTTATTATGAATACAGCATTTGACTAAATATGATAAGAATCCATGTAATTCTGCACCCGAGTGATGTGGACCTGTAAGACATCCACCTCTAAAACAAACAGTTTTTAATCCATAATACTTTCCATATTCTTGAACCAATACGTCAGCAGCAACTTTGGATGATCCAAAGATACTATGCTTTGAATTATCAATACTCATTTTTTCACTGATACCAAATCTTCTAAGATTTAGATCTTTTGGAACGTATCTATTTTCTGTTTCTACTAGTTTAATTTTATTTGGATTATCTCCATAAACTTTATTAGAAGATAAAAAAATAAATTTTGCTTTTGGTGTATATTTTCTTGTTAGTTCTAATAAATTTAAAGTTCCATTTGCATTAATTGAAAAATCAGTAAGTGGCTCCTTAGCTGCCCAATCATGTGATGGTTGAGCTGCACAATGAATAATTACATCTATTTTTTTTTTATACTTTTTAAATATTGTTCTTAATTTTAAATAATTTCTAATATCGTATGGATAATTCATAAATAATTTATATTTTTGTAAATTACTCAGTTGCCATTTAGTATCACCATCTTTACCAAAAAAATATTTTCTCAAATTATTATCTATTCCTAAAACCCTATATTTTTTTTTTATTAAAAATCTAACAGCTTCAGATCCAACTAATCCATTTGAGCCTGTAACAATAGCAATTTTCATTATTTAATTAATTAAAGTATTTTTTTAATATTTTAAAATTATTTTTTTGCCAATTTAGAATATCTTTTGCAATTTCTAAAATATTTTTTTTTGGTTCCCAGTTATAGAATTTTTTAATTTTTTTATTACTAGATATATATATTGGTATATCCGAATTATCAGTTTTTTTAATTTTATTAATTTTAATATTTGCATTTGTAATTTTTCTTGAGATATATGTAAGATCTCTAAGATCAATACTATTTTTAAGTCCTCCCCCAATATTAAAAGTATTATTATTAACTAGCTTAAATTTTTTAACCTGCATAAATACAATTTCACATAAATCATCTATATGTAAAATATCCCTTACTTGATAACCATTACCCCCATAACCAATAAAATTTAGTCTCTTTTTATTTAAATGTCTCCATATCCACAAACTAAAAAAACCTTGCTCAACCTTTCCAAATTGCCAAGGTCCTGCCACAACTCCAAATCTATTAATTAAATATTTAATATTAAAACAATTAACATATTCTTTAATTAATTGCTCAGAAGATTTCTTGGATAAACCATAAAACGAAATAGGACTAGATTTTGGAAATTTTTCATTTACTTGTAGTTTCTTTCTTTTATGAATTTTTTTAGTTATTAATTTTTTATTATCAATCAAACTATTTATTTTTGAAATAGAATAAACTCTACTTGTTGAAAAAAAAATAATATTTGATTGATCTTTTACGCATTTTAGCAAAATGCTGTTAGTTCCTAAAAAATTTGTTCTCAAGACTTTATCTATATTATTCAATTCAGTACTAACTTCTACTAATGCAGAACAATCGATTATAAAATCATATTTTGGTAATTTTAATAATTTTTCTTTATTATTGATGTTTAACTTAAAATTTTTAATGTTAAATTTTTGCAATCTTTTTAAGTTTAATTTAGATCCTTTTCTTGATAAATTATCTAAAGTATTGATCTGAAATTTTTTTTTTTTTAAAAAAATTGCCAAATTTGAGCCAATAAATCCACATCCACCAGTAATTAAAATTTTATATGTCATTTAATTTGATTTATAAATTTTAGCGAAACAATGTGAAAACCTATTTCTTAAATCTTTACCTGATTGTTTCAAATAATTCTGACTATACTTTAAATTTTTGTAAATATTTAAAAACTCTTTTTTTATAATTTTTTTATTATCACTTCTATAAATAAATATACCATTAAGATCATTTATTAATGTAAGTATATTTTCTCTTATAAATAATAATTCTTTGGATAAATTTGAAATTTTATTACTCTGCCTAAAGATTTTATTTGAAGAGTTACACAGTAGAAATTTCTTATATTCTTTGATATTTTTTGGTTTGTTTACATAATTGCTGTTAATACATTCTAAAGATGATCTTGAAATCATTATAGGTTTAATTTTAAAACATGAAGCTTCTAGATGTGATGTACCAGAATAAGTTACTAATCTATTTACATGATTAAATACAAAATTATTAGATACATATGAATTATCAATAAAAATTTTATTTTTTACTTGAGGATATCTTTCTAGATATTTTTGAACAATTATTTTTTGATTTTCACCCCACCTTGATGCATTTGGATGTAGTCTTAAAGACCATTTTTCATTAGAATGAACTAGAATCTTTAATGTTTCATCTATCCAATCAAAATAATCATAAAAAATTCTTTTTGGATCTATATAATTAAATGGAGAGTCTTTAAATATATGAAGTAATATTACATTTTTTGGATAATGTTTTAGTTTATTTTTTAAATTTGATGCAACTTTTGAGTCATAATAATTACCTCTGCCTTGCAATCTGTCTTGCCAGTATTTTTTAAAATTTTTATTATTAATTTTTTTTTTTAAATATATAAAATTTTTTTGTGAAATTTGATTCCAGGCGTTTTCTTTTCTGCTAATATCATAAATATTATATGCAGCTTGACAGTAAATTTTAATATTTTTTTTTCTGAAATAAGCAATCATTGCCCTAGAGCTGTATACAGCATGTCCTAAGATAGCTAAATTTATACCAAACTTATTTATCAATTTCTCAGCTCTACTAAGAGCATAAATAGATCTAAATATACCAATAAATTTTTGAAAAATATTAGGTTTTAATTGATTATCCTCCATTATATTTAAAGAGGAATCCCAAATTGAGTTTATTATCTGATTTTCATACGAATTTTTAAAATTATCTTTTCTCTTATTTAATTTTAAAAAAAAAAAAATAAAAGTATTAAAATTTAATAATATAAATAAAGTAATGTGAATATATTTTAAAAATAAATTATTTTCTTTGAGTCTATTTTTTTCTAAAAATATTTTGGAATTAGGGAATGTTTTTTTTAAATCATTCATAATAACTTTATTAAATTTTCTCTCTAATATGATTTTTTTGGGATATTTTTCATAACCATATAAAATTTTACTTACCCATAAAATTTGACTATCCTGGAAACCTCCACCTAGATATACATTTTCTATTTTTTTCATTTAATTAATTTTCTTAGTTCATTCAAATCTTCTATTTCATTAATATCAATCGAATGCTTATTTTCCATTATAAAAGGAATTGTTTTTGGTCCAAAAATCTTTTTTAAATACACAGGATATTTTATAACGTATATCGCAGCTCCATTTCTTGAATAATATATTTTTTTTTCTTGCCTTCTTCTTAATTTTTTTTTGAATTTTAAGTATCCTGTTTTTTTAATAATCATTAATGACTCAGGGTCATAATTATGATTTACTTTTACACAACTCACAAGACTATCAGCTTTTTTATTTTTAATAATTTTCAACAAAGCTTCATCTATATGAAATGATTTTCTCAATGGAGAAGTTGGTTGCAAAATAACTAAATAATCTGGAAAAAAACCTTTTTTTTTTTTATAAAATTTTGCTAGATGTTTTACAGCATCTATCGTTTTTGAATTATCTCCAGAAATATTTTTTGGTCTTTTAACAAATTTGACTTTATTTGATTTTGCTAAATTTAAGATTTTAGTAGAATCAGATGAAACGTATATTTCATTTATCAGTTTAGATTTTTTTGCTTCATCTATGGTATATTGAATAAGTGGTTTGCCTTTAATTTTAATTATATTTTTATTTTTTATTGATTTTGAACCTGCTCTTGCTGGAATTATTGCTAATACAAACATTAATATCTAATCATTTTTTGAATACTTATATTCTTTAGACTAGATATTTTATCTACTATTTTTTTTGCTGCATTTCCTGAGCCATAAATATTATCAGATTTATATTTTCTTCCCATTTTTATTTGCTTATTTATTGACTTTAAAATAGTTCTTACATCATAATTTGAACTTATAACATTCTTACTTTTATCTCTTCCATTTTGCCTAGTCCCAATATTTACAACGGGGGTTCCTATAAAAGCGCATTCTCTAATTCCACTGGATGAATTTCCTATAAGACATGAGGTATGATTTAACAACTGAATATAATCTTCAATTTTTAACATTTTGAAAAAATGCATTTTTTTAGTATCAACTTTTTCTCTCCATTTTCTTATACCTTTTGCTATATCTTGAGATCCTGCATCTGAATTTGGCCAAATAACTATGCATTGAAGCCCTGTCATATTCACTGCTTTTAAAGTATTTATTATTTGATACTCTGATGATCCAAATTCAGTAGTAACTGGATGCTGAGATACAATTAGAAATTTTTTATTTAAATCAAGTTTAAAACCAACACCTTCTAAAAATAAAGATTTATTTAATTCTCTTATTCTATTTTTTTTTAACTCCTTTTTGACTAAATCTATTCTTGGACATCCATAGTTAAATATATTTTGTTTTTTTTCTCCGAGTTTAAAAATTCTATTTGCAGCATCTTTAGATGCTGGAAAATGAATATGAGAAAACTTTGTTACAGCATGCCTAATACTCTCATCAATTGTTCCAGAAACTTCACCTCCCATTGTGTGTGCTAAAGGAATATTCATGTAAGTTGTTGCTAAAGTTGTTGCCATTGTTTCAAATCTATCTCCAACAGTAAAAACTAAGTCTGGTCTTAATTCATACAGAGCATCAGCAATACTAATAAGACCTAAGCCAGTAGATTTAGCCATTGTCACAGGATTTTCTCCTTCAATTAAAAAGTAAATTTTTTTATTTACATTAAAACCATCTTTTTTAAGTGCTTTATATAAATCACCATACTTATCAATGAGTCCAGATGCTCCTAAAATTATTTGAAGTTTCAAATTTTTTCTTTTTTTCACTTCTGCCATAACAGATTTGATGCTACTATAATTTGCTCTAGAACCTATAAAAAATAAAATTTTTCTCATATTTTTAAATCTTTAAATTTTAATTTATAATCTTTTTTTAATTTTTTCTTAGAAAATTTCCCAATAACTTTTTTATATAATTTTGCAGAAATTCCAGTATCTGGTTTTTTAAAAGAAATATTCTCTAAACTAAAAATTTCATCCTTATCAATTGAATTTTTAGTGTATATACTTTTTTGAAAAGTTTTTCTCATTTTTGAAAATTTTTTAATGTTATTTTTATCAATATTCGTTTGATAAATTTTAAAAGCATCATTTATTTCCTTTGAAAAAATTTTAAATTCTTTTGGCTCCATACTATGAGATGCGTCACTTCCATACATTTTTTTTGAAAAGGTTATATGTTTTTCAATTACACTTGCTCCGTTAGCTATAAATGAAACAGCGGCTGCAATTCCAATTGAATGATCAGATAAACCTAAAACACAGTCATATTTTTTAAATTTATTAAATACATTTAATCCAATTTTCTCAGCTGGACATGGATATTGCGATGTACACTGCAATAATGTTGTGTTACTATTATTTAAAATATTTATTGCTTGATCAATTTCTTTATAATTACTCATACCTGAAGAAAGATAAACATTCTTTTTAAAAGATGATACAACTTCTAACAAAGGATGATTTGTAACCTCTCCTGATGCAATTTTATATCCATCAATATTTAATTTTCTTAAGAGATTTGCAGCCTCTATTGAAAATGGAGATACGATAAATTTTAATCCTAATTTATGGGAGAGTTTTTTTAAGTTGAATAATTGTTGTGAATTAAATGAAGTTCTTTTGAAATAATCAAACCTTTTTTCAGATTTAAAATATGAGGGATTTGGAGCATTTTTAATAGTTTCATTTTCTGCATCGTGTAACTGAAATTTAACAGCTGATGCACCACATTCTTTTGACAATTCTATTAACTTACAAGCATTACCAAATGAACCATCATGAACTGAACCTACTTCTGCAATCAAAAATGGTTTTTTTAATCTTTTCATTTTTAATAATTTAATTTACAAATGTTTTTATATATAAAATTAAATAACTTAAACTTTTTTTTTAATAAAATACTTTGCTACTTTGAAAAATAAAATTGCTATAATTACTGGTATTACCGGTCAAGATGGATCATATTTGGCCGAACTTCTATTGAAAAAAAATTATATTGTTCATGGTATCAGAAGAAGATCTTCTAGTATTAATACCTCTAGAATAGATCACTTGCATGATAATAAAAAAATATTGGGAAAAAAATTTTTTTTACACTATGGTGATTTACTTGATTCAATTAGTTTAGAAAAAATAATAAATAAAATTTTACCAGATGAAATTTACAATCTTGCTGCACAGTCTCATGTTAAAATTAGTTTTGATATGCCTGAATATACTTCGAATGTTAATGCACTTGGAACTTTAAGAATTTTAGAGATTATTAAAAATCTAAGTAATAAAAAAAGAATTAAATTTTATCAAGCTTCGACCTCAGAATTATTTGGTGATAGCGTTCATAAAAAGAAAGATGAAAATACTCCATTTTTCCCTAAATCGCCTTATGCAACCTCAAAACTTTTTTCATATTGGATTACCAAAAACTATAGAGAATCTTACAATTTGTATTGTGTAAATGGAATTTTATTTAATCATGAGTCTCCTCGAAGAGGTTTAAATTTTGTTACAAGAAAAATAACTTATATTTTAACAAGAATATCAAATGGATTAGAAAATAAATTAGAAATAGGAAATCTTAATGCAAAAAGAGATTGGGGCCATGCAAAGGAATATTCTGAAATGATGTGGAAAATGCTGCAATTAAAAAAACCAGAGGATTTTGTTATAGCTACTGAGAAGCAGTTTTCGGTAAGAAATTTTATTGAACTAACCTGTAAAGAGATTGGCTTCCAAATTAAGTGGAAAGGCAAAAATTTGGATGAATATGGATATGTAAGTAGAATATTTGACGAAAATTTAAAAATTAAAATCAATCAAAAAATTGTTGTAATTAATAAAAGATTTTTTAGACCTAATGATGTTGAAGATTTATTGGGTAAATCGATAAAAGCAAGAAAAAAATTAAATTGGAAGCCAAAATATAATATTAAAAAATTAATTAAAGATATGGTTAAAGAAGATAAACTATTAGCTGAATATGAAGTTTTAAAAAAAAAAGCTAATAAATAATTATAAGCTCCAATAATTTATTTTGTTAAATCTATTTTTATTTTTTACAAACTTAGATTTAACATCAAAAAAATATCCATCTTTTGATACTTTGCTAAATAAAAATTTTGAGTTCTTAACTATAACTTTATGAGGTACTAATAAGACTATACAACTATACTTATTTAATAACTGATTTTTTTGAGTTTTAACTTTTACGTTTCCAATTTTATAATTTTTAATAACTGGATCAAATATATCTATACTAAATTTAGAATTTATAAAATTTTTAATTAATTCTATATTTTTACTATTCCTGATGTCGTTACAGTCTTCTTTAAAAGTAATCCCTACAAATAAAATTTTTTTTATATTTTTTTTAACAATTTTCTTTTTTATTATATTGTAAAGAAACTTAACCATACTGTCATTTAATTCTCGACCGCAACTTATGACTTTAGGAAAATAACCTAAATCAATTGATTTTTCTTTTAAATAGTATGGATCTACACCAATACAGTGACCACCAACCAAACCAGGATAAAATTTCATAAAATTCCATTTTGTAGAAGCAGCATCAATAACTTCTTGAGTACTTATGTTTAACTTTTGACAAATAATTGAGAGTTCATTAATCAATGCTATATTGATATCTCTTTGAGTATTTTCTATTACTTTAGCTGTTTCTGCAACTTTTATACTGCTTACTTTAATTACTTTCCTCTTTATTATTTTTTTATAGAGTTGATAAATAAAATTGAGAATTAAAGGACTGTCAGCTGAAACAATTTTATCTATCTTTTCAATTGTATGTAATTTGTCATTAGGATTTACCCTTTCTGGACTGTATCCCAAATAAAAATTTTTTTTCCATTTATATCCCGAAACTTTCTCTATTATGGGTTTACATATATCTTCAACAACTCCAGGATAAACTGTTGACTCATAAATTATAATAGAATTATTTTTCAAATTTTTTGCAATTTCCAAAGTTGCCTTTTTTATTATACTAAGATCAGGTTTTTTCTGCTTGTTTATAGGTGTTGGTAAGCAAACTATTATTACATCACTTTTTTTGATAAACTCGTAACTTGACGTAAAATTAATGTATTTTGAATTTATAAAATTTTTCTTCTTAAACTGATTATTTTGATCATTAAATTTTTTCAGATTTTTTATTTTATTTGAAGATTTATCTATTCCATATGTGCAAAATTTCCTTCCAAATAATAAAGCCAAGGGAAGACCCACATAACCCAATCCTACTATTGAAATTTTTAATTTTTTACTTATCAATTTTTTAAATAGCATTAGGTTTAATTTATTATTTTAAATATTTGATAAAAACAAAACTTTTTGACTCAGCATCACTGATAAATTCTTCAAATTGAAGGTTTTTGTTTGAAATCAAAAATTCTTTAAATGCTTTTCTCTGGCCTCTCTCATTATCTCCATAAAAGCAATTCCAATCATCAAAAATTAATATTGTTCCGGGTTGTAAAAAAAATTTAATAAAATTTAAAACATCAACTGTACTTGTGTAAAGATCGCAATCAACATAAATAACTGCTGCTTTGGTTGGACTTAATCTTTTTACAAGTTCTTCATTTAAAGTTTCATTATAAAACCCTTTTATTACAATTAGCTCATCATCTTTCATACCTTCTTTTTTAACTAATTGAATAAATTCAGACTCTTTAAAAGCTAATTTTCCTTTCTCAAAAACCTCCATTTTATCAATATCCTCAATTTCTGGTAATCCTTCAAAAGAATCAAATGCAACATATTTCAAATTAAATAAATTTTTGAAAATATTATAAGCCATACGAAATGTATTGGCTTCATTACATCCAAATTCAAAATAATATCCATTAATTGGTCTATTAATTGTCATATATCTTGCTGCACTTAAAAATATTTTTCTTCTATTATCTTGTCCAAACTTCCAATAATTATTTATAATCCATCTAAATCTTTTATTGATAATCATTCTGATAATGAAAAGAGTTTTTTTTTCCAATAAATCAGGTAATAATCCAATTAACTTTTTTATTAAATTTATCACAATTTTATTTTTTAAAATTTGTTAGTTCTTCTAAAAGAAAAGAATTCCAGACACCTTCATATATATTATTTTTATACTTAGCTATCCTTTTTTTTTTAATGTTTTTATAACTAGTTAGTGTTTGAAAATATAGATCATTTAAAGAAATTTTTTTTTTCTCAAACTTTTTAATTTTAGATTTAATTATCTTATCTTTAAAATAATAATGGCTTAATATAAAATTATTGTGACTATGATTTAAATTATTTGATATAATTTTAGTACCTTTAGATCCAATTAATTCTATTTTTAAGCCCGAAGATGGATTTGAATTATTTGATAGGAAAAAATTATAAATAAATTTATTTTTTATAGAAAAAAATGTTATCTCATCTGATTGTTTATTTTTAAAACTTAACATATTTAATGCTTTTTTTTTAAAGAAAAATTGATGTGATGAAAGTATATTTAATTTTGTTTTATTAGGAAAAAATAAATTTAATAAATGGGAACCATAATTATATAACATCCCTCCTCCCGTATTTCTATTTATTTTCCAATGAGATTTTAAATTTTTTTTTTTTTTAAAAGTTTGCCAGCTAACGTTAATTGTGTTGATGTCTAACTTATTAATTTTAATCTCTTTTACCACATATTTAAAAGCATCTAGATAATTATAACAAAAATTTACTAAACAAATTGTTTTATTTTTTTTCCATTTTTGAAAAGCAGTTTCTGCCTCTTTAAAATTTAACGTAAAAGGTTTTTCGCAAATTACATCTTTTTTTTGTTCAAATAATTTTTTTAATACTTTTAATTGTACATAAGAAGGCAAACAAATGATAACTAGTTGTGTTTTTTTTGAATTAATTATTTTTTCAATTGTATTAACCTTTGTGTTCAAATTAAATTTTTCTATTAATTTCTTAGCTTTTAATTTATTTCTACAACCAATTTCATCAATTTTAAAATTTGGAATATTTTTTATAGATTTTATAAAATTTTCAGCAGATTTACCTGATCCTAATATTGAAACATTAATCATTTAAGAACTTTTCAAATTTTTGTAAAGAATGTTTGGGTTCATAGGTTTTATTGTAAGTCTTTATCGCATTAAATGAAATATTTTTTGATAAATTATGATTTTTATATATTTGTTTGGATATTTTTACAAAATCATCGCTCTTTTCTGCTAATAAACAATTGTACCCATTCTTTAAATGAGGATTACCAATACTTACATTTTTATGTGCAATTATTGGCCAACCACTTCCAAGACCAGTAACTATACGAGATCTGTTTCCTACTGGAACGTCAATTGGAAATAAACAAGCATGACAAGTCGAAACTAACCCATTTAAATTTTTTACATATCCTAAAAAATGAATATTTTTGAGTTTTTTTATTTTCTTTTTATGATTCATTCCTATTTTATGGCTTCCACAAACAAATATATTAAATCCATCTTGTCCCCATAAAAGTTCATATTTGGGATAAATTTCGTTTAATAAATAATTAAACGCTGATTTTGAACCCAACCCTACCAAGTTTCCAAAAAAAACAAAACTTGGTTTATTTCTTTTTTTAACTTTTAGTTTTTTAAATACTTTTGGCCATGGATAAGGTTGATATTCACTATAAATGCCAATTTTTTTTAGTTCTTTAATATTAGCGTTTGAACCTGATATGATATTTGTATTTGATAAAACATTTTTGTAAAAATGCTTCCACTTTAAAACAAAAATCTTAATATATAAAAAAAAAGTATAATAAGCTAAAGAATTAAAATATTTGTAATAAAAATGATACCAAGTTGTTGAAAAATTCAAATCGCCTAACCAAACGTAAATTTTATTATCAAATATTTGTTTAGCAAATGAAGTTGCTGTTATATCTAACGCTAATATTTTATCAGGTTTTATTTTTTTAATTTTTGATATTTGAGATTTACTTAAACTACTTGTTTTAATTTTTTTTATTAATAAATTAAATTTGTTGAAATTAAAAAAATTTTTAAGAAAACAATAATTAAACGATTTAATTCTTTTATTTTTAAAACTATTTAAAAATTTAATTATATTTTTTTTTTTATATTTTCTTGTATTTATTGCAAGCAAGTGTAATTCATAGTCTTTATCTAAAAGAAATTTTATAAATTGGTAAAAAACTACAGTAGATGCACCTAAAAATTTAGTAGGTAAATCACCAGTAAATACAACTAAAAATTTTTTTTTCTTTCTCAACTTACTTAAGCAGTTTTATATAGGGAAGAGGTATAATTATTTTTGATTTAAAATTTTTCTTTTTTAAATTTTTAATAATACTTTTTGCATAATGCCAAGATAACATTACTGCATAATCAGGTGGTGAGTCAAAAGCAAGTTTTTCATTTTTAACAGGAATTTTAGTACCTGGTGTAAAAAGTCCTATCTTTAATGACTCTTTTTGTTCGGCAATATAATCTATTTTATTATTATCTAATTTACAGTATTCTAAAAGTGTCATTGCTCGACCAGGGCAACCTATACCAATTATAGATTTTTTTTGTTTTTTTAATTTAAAGATTATATTTTGAAATTCTTTTTTAAATTTTTCAATTTTTTTTGCAAAGTTAAAATAAGTTTTATTATCGTAGTAACCTTTTTTTATTTCATCATTCAAAAGTTTTTTTACAGAACTACCAGTAAAATATTTATGATTAATTTTTCTTGCATAAACTCTTATAGAGCCTCCATAATTCGGTATTTTTTCAACTTTCTCAAATACAAAATTATGTTTTGAAAAAAGTTCTAAAAGTGGTTTTACAGAATAATATTTTAAGTGCTCATGATAAATTGAGTCAAATTGAAATTTTTCAATTATACTCCCTAAATAATGTGACTCACTTACGAACACACCATCATCATCTAATAAATGATGAATCCCTTTTAAAAAATCACTTAATTTATTTACATGCGCAAAGACATTAGATGCAGTAATAATAGATGCTTTACCATATTTTTTTTTAATTTTTTTAGACAAATTGTGAGAAAAGAACGACTGGATAGTATTTATTCCATCTTTATTTGCAATTTTAGATATGTTTGTGGGCTCAATTCCTAAAACATTATATCCCATTTTTTTAAAACCTTTTAAAATTGAACCATCATTAGACCCAATATCTATAACAAATTTCTTTTTATGAAATTTTATATTTTTTGAAACATGACTTGAGATTTTCTCCAAATTATTTTTCAAATCTTTTGTAATACCACTTCTATATGGGTAATTAATATGAAATAATTCTTTTGGATCAACAACATAATCTATTTGGATCAATCCACACTTTTGACATTTAAATAAATTTAAAGGATATTTTTTTTGTTTAAAATTTAATCTTTTTTTTTCAATTAAAGAGTCACAGGGAGTAATTTTGCCCAAACTAATTATTTTAGTCAATTTATGATGATTACAAATTTGGCAATTTTTAAGTTTTCCAATTTTAAGATCCATATCCTAAGTGAGAAATATCATTAAATTTAATATAATCAATTTAAATTATTTTTTTATTTTTTTTAAAATTCCATTTTCAAGGTAGTAATTTATATCACAGTATTCTAATACTTTTTTTTTGTGAGATATAATTACTATCGTTTTTCCCATAAATAGTTTTTTCATATCTTTCAAAAGTTTTTCCTCTGTTGAACTATCTAGAGCACTTGTATGTTCGTCCATTACTATAATTTCAGAATTTCTATAAAGTGCTCTGGCTATTGCAATTCTTTGTCTTTGGCCTCCTGAAAGATTTGATCCATTTTCTCCAATCAAAGAATTATGTCTCGTATTTACTAATTTATTTATTTTCTTTAAGCCAGTGATATTTATAACATCAACAAGTTTTTTTTTATCAATCTCATTGGACTGTACATTAAAGGTGATATTATTTTCTATAGAACTATTTAATAAAAAAATATTCTGAGGTATAAATGATACTTTTGATCTATAATCAGATAAGTTTTTTTTAATATCATATTTTTTATCAATTAAAATTTTACCAGAATTTGGCTCAATCAATGATAAAATTAAATTACATAAAGTAGTTTTCCCGGAACCATTTTTGCCTGAAATTCCAATTATTGATCCTTTTCTAACTTTTAAATTTAAGTTTTTAAAAATTAAGTTTTTATCATAACCAAAAGTTAAGTTTTTAATTTCTAAAACATTATTAAATTTAAAATCTTTATTTTTTCTATTAAATAATTTTTCTTTTTCAGTTTTTTGATTTTGAATTTTAATTAAAATATCTACAGAATTCTCATTGCTATTTATCATTGTTTTTAAAGTTGATATCTTGGTAAAAGATGGATAAAGCCTAAAAAAAAGCATAAGTAAAAATTCCAATTGTAGGTAAAATTTCTAGACTAATTTGAAAATTTGAGAAATGAATTATGATTGCAATAAAAATTATTACCAACAGTTCAAATAAATTTTTTGTTATACCAATAAAAAATTCTATATTTCTTTGCGCTCTTGCAAAATCTAAATTATGTTTGGTATAAGTTTTTAAGTAAAAATTTATATTTCTATAAATTTTTAATTCTCTAAAAGAATTAAAAATTTCAATTAAAGATTTATTTAAATTTGCAAATCCTTCATTTCTCAATTTTCCTAGTGTAGAAATTCTATGTTTTGAAATCTTTAAAATTAATGAAAGAAATACTAACAATGCAAAGCTTGATATTAAAGTTATTTTTAATGATATAATTGCCAAGATAAAAAATAATGATAAAACCATAACTATTTCAGTAGATATTAAAATCAAACTTGTAAGATAATTTCTAAAGGACAAAACTATATCTTTACTATTTCTAATAAATATGGGCGAAGATAAATTTATAACGTCTAGATAGTTAAACTTAAGCATTTTATTTAAAGTTACTTTTGAAACAAAATCATAGTTCTTAAGTAAAAATGTATGGATATACCAATTTAGGAAAATAGAAAAAACATTTTTAAATATAATAAAAATTAAAATTAAAATTAAAAAAAAATTTAAACTTTTATTTGAAATATCAATTTGAAAAAAAGAAAATAACTTATCCACTTTACTGTTATCCTTGGAGTTTGTAATAATAAGTAAAGCAGGGTAGATAGAGGCAACACTCAAAAACTCTAAAGTTGATATTAAAAAGTTAAAAAATACTATGAAGAAAAAATTTTTTTTTATTTTTTGATCAAGAAGAATATTTATTTTTTTTAGATTAACCATTATTTATAGTAAGATTTATACCATTTTATAAAATTATTAATTCCAACTTTATAATTAGTGGATTTAAAATTCTTAAAGTATGAATTTATTTTTTTTTTTGAAGAAAGTGTATCTGGGATATCCCCAATCTGTAGAGGTAAAAAATTTTTCTTTGCTTTTCGTTTTAAATTTTTTTCTATTTCACTTATAAATTTTGTTAGTTTAACTTGTTTTCCAGATGATACATTTATTATATCAAATGGTGCTAAACTAGTACTCGGATCAGGTTTTTTTTTATCAAATCTTATATTTTTCTTTGGAATTTTTAATAAAATTTTACTTAATAATTTAGCTACATCATCACAATAGGTAAAATCTCTGGTATGATTTCCATTATTGAATACATCTATTTTTTTATTTTCAATAATATTTTTAGTAAATTTAAAAAGTGCCATATCAGGTCTCCCCCACGGTCCATATACTGTAAAGAATCTGCATCCAGTGATAGGTATTTTAAATAAATATGAATAACTATGAGCCATCACTTCATTAGATTTTTTTGTTGCTGCATATAATTGTATAGGATGGTCTGCAATTCTATTTTCTTTAAAAGGAAAATTTTCATTTAAACCGTATACGCTACTTGTACTTGCAAAAACCAAGTGTTTTACATTAATAATTTTAGAAATTTCAAGTATATTAAAAAAACCAATTAAATTTGTATCAATATAATCTCTTGGTTTTTTCAATGAATGTCTTACACCTGCCTGGGCTGCTAAGTGAATAATATAATTTATTTTTTTTTTGGTTAAATAGTTTTTTAAAAGTTTGAAATTAGTTATATCTATTTTTTTGAAATAGAAATTTTTTTTTTTTTTTAAAATTTCTATTCTGTCTAATTTAATCTTTGTGTCATAATAATTATTAATATTATCTACTCCAAAAATTTTTGTATTTTTTTTTTTTAATAAAGATAGGCAAGTATGGTAACCTATAAATCCTGCAGCACCTGTTACTAATATTTTCATAAAAATAATTTACAATTATGCTTTATTACTCTATTAATCATTTTTATTAAAGAAACTAAAATATAAATGTTTGTTAATATAATTGCTTGTGGAAGAAATGGATCTACATTGCTTACTAGACTTTTAGATGGTCATCAAAACTTAGTTTTGTACCCCAATGAAGTTAATTTATTCAGAATCAGTAAAAATAAAAGAAATTCAAAAAATTTTTTTAAAAAATTTTTTAACAAAGAATTACTGATACTAGATCAAACTTGTAAAGAAAACCTTAAAAAAAAAAAATTAAGAAATTTTAAAAAAAAAATGTTTTGGAATAAAAATTTAAATTTTTTGCAAAATTTATTTAATAACTACATTTATCAATACGATAAATTTTATAAAAAAGAAATTAAGAATATACTTATATTTAAATCAACAGATGTTGAAAATATAGAAAAGTACCAGAAAAATTTTCCAACTATGAAGTTTATTCACCTTGTGAGAGATCCATTAACTAACTATGAGTCTATAAAAAGGTCAAGACTACAATTTAAATCCAAAACAATTTTCCAAAATCAGAAGTCTCTTTTAGAGAATTTCATTGAAAATAGGTGGAGAAAACATTTAGATTTTTATTTTAAAATTAACTCTTTAAATCAAGAAAATCATTTACTAATTAAATATGAGGATTTATGTGACAAAACTAACTTTACGCTGAATAAAATTTTAAAATTTTTAAATTCTAAAAATAAAAAAATTAATAACACTCAAAGTATTTTCAATGGACAGAGTTTTAGGAATTTACCCAACTCTTCTAGCGAAAGAAAAATTCCTACAAATTTTAAAGCTGTAAATCTAAGAAAAAAATATAAATATAATAACATCTTAGATAAGAGTGAAATTTATTTAATCAATTTAACTTTAGGTAAATTAATGAAAAAATTAAATTATCCAAAATTAAAGTTTCATATAGACACATTCAATTTATTAAGACCTAAAAGTTGGGAATTTAGTAATTTTTTATATATAAAACAAAAAGAAGATTTATTAATCAACCTATTATTTCCATTTTTATACATTAAATATAAAATTTATAAATTAGGTCTCCTGATTAAAAATTGAATAATGCAAAGTTGAACTGATATAATTTTTATTTTTTATATTATTTTTCTTAACAAAAACATATCTAAAATTATACCTGCCAATATAATTTAGTCTTAATATAAAAATCAATTTAATTATTACTCTAGATATTAAATTATGTTTATTTTTATAATTTTTTAAATTTTTAAATTTACCTTTTTTTAATTTTTTATATTTTAATGGATCAATTTTATATTTTGCATTGGGAAGAAATATCTTGCTAGATATCAAAGAAATTAAGAATTTTAGAAAATTTAAAAAACTTAAATTCTGAAAAAAAGTAGTACCTTTATCAATAAAATTTAATTTGTATTCACTCACAAACTTGTTTTGATAATTTACTATATCAATTGACTTACAGCTCATTCCATTTTCACAATAAAAATCAACTAAATATTCAGGGCTTAAATTTACTGGATATCTATTAAATGATGTATGATCAAAATAAAAAAAAACAGATCCACCATTGGCTAATAATTTGATTGTATTTGATCTAGATGTCGTAAAATCAAATGCATATTCACTTATTCCATCCCAAATTAATCCAAATTTTTTATTAATTTTAACATCTTTTGACATATCAATTTTGTAATCAGCTAAACCATTAAAATCCAAGTCCCTTAATGAATTATATCCAATAGATTTAAAAATATATTTTAGAAGTTCTTTGTTATGAAAATATTTATTTTTTAAATTGTCAGAATTTTTTTTTTTTTTAAAGAGTTTTTTAATTTTTTGATAATCTATTCCTAATTTTCTACATTGATTTGAAGAAAAATTTTGTTCATTAAGATTTTGAGCACCTAAAATTAATACATCTTTATTTCTAATTTTTTTAATATTTTTTTTAAAAAAAAGCAGGGTATTAAAATTTATAGACATAATTAATTAAAAATATTTTTTCGAAATCCTACTTTAGGTGAATTTGAGCTATAACTAATAGAAACTAGTATCCTAAATCCATTTTTTAATTTTAGACCTCTATGAAAACCATTGGTATCAGCTAATACTAAGGACCCTTTTTTTGCCTCTGCTGAAAATAATTGATTATCAGTATAATTTGAAAAATCTAACCATGGATTTTTATGTGAAGTTTTAATGTATTGAAATGGACCATTATCTGGGCCTACATCAGTCAAATAGTAGAACAATTTTACTAACTTAATATCATCATGATCTCTATGAAAATTTTGTGTATAAATTCCTTTATCATATTCCTCATTGGTGCGATCTAGCCATACAGAAATATATCTAACTACAGGTGCAAAACCAAAATATTGTTTTATGTTTCTATTTATAAGATCAGATTTGGCAAGTGACATTAGGCTGTCCTTATCAAACAAATCTGTAATGTATACTCTATAACTAGATTTATAATGAATTTTTTTTTTATCTTTAATTATTTTATTTATTATTGAAGGATTAACTGAGTTAAAATCGTCTAAGACTTTTTTTGCAGAACTATCATGTTCATAAAATTTATCAAACACATTTATCCCATTTGCTCTAAGATTTGGAACTAAAAAATAATCTTTATCTTCAGCTAAATTAGGTTTTTCAAACTTTGATAACCTAATATTATATTGAATTTTTCTTAAATTTTTTTTTATAATATTAAATATTTCTTTAAAAAATTTCATATTTAGCCTTTTGATATCCATATTTTAAAAAATTAAAACTTCTACAATATTTAGAGAATCTTGTGGTAGAAAAATTAAAATTAAAGTCAATTTTTTCAAAATCACATTCCATATCGTTTGATTTTAATTCTAAAACAAATAAATTATCTCTAATAATTGCATTGCTTGAACCAAACTTTTTATAAAATATATCGTAATCTAAAGTTAATCTAAAATTTTTATACAAAAAATATGACCTGGAATATGTAACTTCGTTTGTAGGTAAAATTTTTCCATACTTCTTATCTTGCATTCCCAATTTAATCATATTTATAGAATTATGGGTTATTTTGCTGATTTTATATCTTCCTTCAACACTACTAATTTTTTTCTCGAGGTAAATTTTCTTATTTGCACTGTTTGGATAACTTCTAATTCTTAATTTATGTCTTGGTACAACACCCTCTAATGAATCAGTCATCATGTCATAATTTAAATTATCAAAGTAAATTGAATTTATTAACCTTGATTCATAAATTTCTTTAACATTATTTTTTTTTTTCCAATTATTGAACAAATATAAATTATTTTTTTGAAATAAAATTTTTTTTTCTAATCTAAAAGACATATATATAATTAATTTAATTTTAATATTGAGCCGCTTTCTACAGAAAGTTTGTTTTTACAGTCTGAATTTTCAAGCATATTTAAAGTTGATGAGTTAAATTCTATCTTTTTATTATAAATTGACACACAATTCTCAACTTCAAAAAATTTATTATAATTCAAATTCACAAATGAGCTATCTTTTGAAGCTATACCTATATCAGATTTGTACACCTCTAAATTATTTATATCAATTTTTGATGCTTCTCCAACAGAAACTCCTTTGTCTCCACACTCATTAACTTTTATTTTATTAATTTTATAATTACCATACGAAAAATCAGCACAATCATTTTTAGATTTATCAATTAAAACATTTTTGAAAAGTATATTTGAAAAATCTGCATCAATCGCATCACTTTTTGAATTTTTAATCTCTATGTTTTTAATGTAACCACTTGTATTTACAAAATTAATTGCGTCCTCACAATTGGCATTAAGAATTTTAATTTCATTTAATGAAATTTTTTTTGTAAAAATATTAACACACCCTGTTAATCCAAAAGGATAATTAAAGTTACTATTAGTTATCAGTCCATCATAGCTAATACTCCAACCTTCTAACTCTTCACCATAAATTGCTACAAAGCTATTTGCATTTTTGGCTACAATTTTTATAGATTTATTTTCTAAATTTTTTTCTATTATTGAATCTTTATAATATAGAACAAAATTATCAAATTTAAGATTAGACAAATTTTTTCTAATACTTTTAATTTTATTTATATTTCCTCTTTTATAATTAGATTTACTCTCCCCAATGTAAACAATATCGCTGTCATCTTTCATGGTCAATCTTTGTGCAAGAAGCTTTTCTAAATTTTTTTCAGATAACAATTTAGTACTACAGAATTTTAGAAATTGATTACAAAATTCAAGCTTCTTAGTTTTTTTTGAGTAAAACCCTAAATTTA
>CACHQB010000017.1 GCA_902581925.1 uncultured Pelagibacteraceae bacterium
AAATGTTTCCCTCGCATATGGTAACAGATTAATTTTAGATAATATTAGTTTCAAAATAAATAAAAATTCGATTCATGGAATGTTGGGACCAAACGGTGCAGGAAAAAGTACAATATTCAATTTAATCACTGGATTGATAAAACCTAAAAGCGGTACTATAAAAATTTTTGGAGAAGATGTATCAAATTATCCTGTTTATATAAGAACAAAAAAATTTAAAACTGGATACTGTCCACAATATGGAGGTTTTTTTAGTGATTTAACTCTTCATGATAACCTTAGAGCTATAAGTGAAATTGTTATAGACAACAAAAACCTCAGATTAGAAAAAATTAATTACCTGATATCTAAATTTGAATTTGAAAATTTAAAAGATATAAAAGCTAAATTTCTCTCAGGTGGTCAAAAAAAAAGACTAGTTATTGCATTGGCACTTTTAAGTGATCCTAAAGTTCTTTTATTAGATGAAGTATATGCAGCCCTTGATGTTCTAACTATAAAAATGCTACAAGAAACTATTGTAAATCTTCAACAGGAGAATCATATAACAACTTGCATTTGCGATCATCAGGCAAGGGATCTATTAGCAACTTGTGATGTTGCTATGATTTTAAACAATGGGAAAATTATTGCAGAAGGTTCTCCTTCGGATTTAGTAAACAATATTGAGGCTAAATCAGCGTATTTTGGAGAATCTTTTAATCTTAAATAATAATTAATGTCAAATATCATTGTATTAAAAAAAAAAATTAAAAAATTTAAAAAAATAATAAATGTTCCTGGAGATAAAAGTTTAAGTATCAGGTGGGTATTATTTTCATCTCTAGCTAATGGAATTTCAAAAGCAAAAAATCTTTTAATTTCGGAAGATGTCATTGCAGCAATTAAAGCGATAAGAGTATTAGGTGTAAAAGTAATTCTTAACAATGAGCTCTGTAAGGTTTACGGGAATGGACTTAATGGTTACAAATATAAAAAAAATCTTACAATTAATGCGTACAACTCTGGTACGCTAGGTAGGTTAATTCTTGGATTGGTTATCAATTCGCCTTATCCAATAAAACTAGTTGGCGATAATAGTTTATCAAAAAGAGATTTTAAAAGGATTTCTGATCCTTTAAGTAAATTTGGTGCTAAATTTATATTAAAAAAAAAAAAGTTTCTACCACTTAAAATCTATGGTTCATCAAATCTTAAACCTATAAAATATTTTGAAAAAAAAGGGTCTGCACAATGTAAGAGTTCAGTAATTTTTGCTGGGATGCGAACAAATGGTAAAACAATTATCAAAGCAAAAAAATCAAGGAATCATACTGAACTTTTATCTAAGCATCTTAAGTTGCCGATAAAAGTTAAAGAAGGAAAAACAATTGACAGAATAGAAATTAATAAACCTAAAAAAATAACAAATTTTAACTACAATATTCCATCTGATATAAGTTCAAGTGCTTTCTTCATAGTATTAACAGCTTTATCGAATAATTCTGAATTAATAATAAAAAATGTTAATGTAAACAAATCAAGAGTTGGAATTATTACCATTTTAAAAAAAATGGGTGTTAAAATAGTCTTTATAAATAAAAAAAAATATAAAGGTGAGCTAATATCAGATATCAAAGTTATAAGTTGCGAGTCTTTAAAACCAATTAACTGCCCCTCAATTTTGAATAGTAGTGCGATCGATGAATTTCTACTCATATTCTTAGTTGCCGCAAAAGCAAATGGGATTTCAATTTTTAAAGATCTTAGTGAACTTAACCAAAAGGAAAGTCCAAGACTTGAATGGGGGAAAAAAATTTTAATGGAAATGGGTATAAAAACCGTCACTACAAAAAATTCAATTAAGATTTTTGGTAATCCAAATCTGAGAGTAAACAAAAAAATCGTTATTAAAAAATATTTAAAAGATCACAGAGTATTTATGACATGTATCATTGCAGCATTATCTTTTGGGGGAAATTGGTTTATACATGATAAAGATTCCATAAAAACCTCTTTTCCAAATTTTCTTAAAATTATTAATAAATTAAAAAAATAATGATTAAGAGAAAGAATATTTTAAAAATTGCTATAGACTCGCCTGCTGCAGCTGGCGCTGGAACTTTGGGAAAAAATTTATCAAAACATTACAATTTAATATATGTTGATACAGGTAAAATATACCGTCTGATTGCATATTATAAATTAAAATATCCAAACAAATTTAATTTCAAATTTATTAAAAAAAAAATTAAAAATTTAAAGATACATGATTTAGACAAAAAAAAACTTTTGTCTGACGAAATAGGTACTGAGGCCTCAAATATTGCAAAAATTAAAAAAATAAGAAAGCTTATTCACTCATTTCAAATTAATTTTGCTTATAATCCCCCAAAAAAATTTAAAGGGTCTTGTTTAGATGGTAGAGATATAACTTATAAGATTGTGCCTGATGCAGATTTTAAATTTTTCATTACTGCTAATTTAAAAACAAGAGCAATAAGAAGATATAAAGAGCTAAAAGAGCTAAAAAAATCAATTTCTTTTAAAGATGTGTTAAAAAGTATTAAAAAAAGGGACAAAAATGACTATAATCGTAAAGTTTCTCCCCTAAAGAAAACTAAAGATTCTATATTGATTAACACATCAAAGTTATCTAAAAGAGCGTGTTTTTTAAAAATAAAAAAAATTATAGACGAAAAAATAAATACTAATGGAAATTTATAAAGATTTATCAAACCCTACTTCACAAGAATTTGAAAAATTACTTAACAGCCAGCTATCAAAAGTCCAAATAGAAGAAGGTAAGATAATCGAGGGTAAAATAAATAAAATTACAGAAAAATTTGTATTTCTTTTTGTAGAAGGATTAAAGTCAGAACCTGTCTTGGATATAAATGAATTAAAAAGTATGGGTCTATCTGAAAAAATTAAAATCGGTGAAACCATACCTGTTCTATTGGAAAAAATAGAGGATAAGAATGGAGAAGTATTAGTTTCTGCTAGCAAAGCTCAAAAAATAAAAGGTTGGGATAAACTTGTTGAAGCTTATGAAAAAAATGAGCCAATTATGGGAAAAATTACATCAAAATGTAAAGGTGGATGTATAGTAGAGCACATAGATACGGGATCACTTATGTTTTTACCTGGTTCACAAATAAGCGATAAACCTCTAAAAGATATAAGTCATTTAATGAATGAGCCTCAAAAATTTGCTCTTATAAAACTAGATAAAATGCGAGGAAACGCATGTGTATCTAGAAGAGAAATTATTTCATCATTCAAAAAAGAAGACAAAGCTAAAATAATTGAAAAATATAAAGTTGGTGACATTATTAAAGGTGCAGAAGTAAAAGGTTACAGTTCTTTTGGTTGTTTTTTTAATGTGAATGGTGAGCTAGATGTTTTGGTTCATTTACAAGAAATATCATATTCAAGGGTTAATCATCCAGATGAGGTTTTTAATATAGGTGAAAAGCATGATTTAAAGGTAATAAGCGTTGATAAGGAAAAATTACAAGTAGGATGTTCAGTTAAACAACTATCACCCGATCCTTTTGAACATATTGAAAATTATGAATTAAATAAATTATATAAAGTTAAAGTTGTTAAGTTAATGGATTTTGGGGCATTTTGTGAATTAGAACCTGGTTTAACAACTCTTCTTCATTCAAGTGAATTAAGCTGGACTAAAAAAAATGTTTCGGCAAAAAAAATGTTTAAAGTTGGAGATGAAATAGATTGTATAATTACTGAAATAGATAAAGACAAGAGAAGAGTTGCAATCTCACATAGACTCACTCAAGAAAACCCTTTTGAAATATTTGAAAAACAATACCCTGTGGAAAGTATTTTTGAAGGTGAAGTCACAAGTAAAAATGAGTATTCCTTGTTTGTTAAAATTCCTGATTTAGATATTGATGCCTTCTTACATTGTAATGATTTAACTTATTTAAATAATGGTGAAGAAGAATTATCAAGGTATAAAAAAGGTGATAAAATTAAAGTTAAAGTTTTAGAAATAAAAACATCGGAACAAAAAATAAGAGTTGGTCTAAGACAAACACAACCGGATCCTTTAGATTGGTTTAAAAATAAATCAAAAAATCAAACAATCACTGTTAAGGTAATTTCTACAGATAACAAAGGTTTAATAGTAAGACCAGAAGGTTGCGAAATGGATTTCCAAATAAAAAAATCTGCCATAGCGATTAATTCTGCTGACGCAAGACCTAGTAGATGGACTGGTGGTGAAAAACTTGATTGTGCAATTGCTGAGCTTGACCTAACCAAAAGAAAGATAACTCTTAGTATTAAATTACTTGAAGAAATTGAAAAAAAAGAGGCTCTTCAAAAATACGGGTCTGAGGGTTCTGGAAAAAACCTTCCATTCTCAACATTATCAGATGATTTAAAGAAAAAAGATAAAGAAAAAGAAGAAGATTAATCAAAGAAGGGCAAATTGGCTATTGTAAAATCAAAGCTTTTAAAACAACTTTCTCATAACTACCCAAATTTTACAAAAAAAGACTTAGAAAAATTAATCAATATCATTTTAGACGAAATTAAAAGAGCTCTTAGACGTTCAGACTCAGTTGAGTTAAGAAATTTTGGAAGATTCAGCATCAAAACTCAAAAATCATCCATCAGAAGAAATCCTAAAACTGGTGAGAAAGTTGCAGTACCAGAGAAAAAAGTAATATCTTGGAAGATGAGTAAAGATATGTTTAAAAAGATAAACAATGACGAGTAAGATATTTATAGCATGTGACACGACTAGCGTTTCAAAAGTAAAAAAAATAATAAAAAATACAAAAACATCAAAATTGAAAATTGGTTACAAATTTGGATTAGAGTTTTTAAACTCAAAAAATGGTAGAAAGTTTGTGTCTAAACTAAATAATCAAATTACATTTGGAGATTTTAAATTTTCAGATATTCCTAACACTTGTGTATCAGCATTCAAAGCTATTAAAGATCTTAAATTTAATTATTGTACTATACATATAAGCTCAGGTTTAAAGGCATTAAAAGCAGCTAAGAAAGTTGCTGGAAAAACTAAAATAATTGGTGTTTCAATTCTAACTTCTCTTGATAACAAGGCTTTAAAAGAAATAGGTTACAGTAAGGATGTAAAAAAATTAGTTGTTCATCAAGCAAAACTTGCTCAAAATGCAAAGTTAGATGCTATTGTCTGTAGTGCCCAAGAAGTAAAAATTGTAAGAAAATTTTTTAAAAAAGAAATTATTACTCCCGGGATAAGGTTCAATTCAAAGAAAGGAGATCAGAAAAGAGTTCTCACCCCAAAAGCAGCATTTAGAAACGGCAGTGATTGGCTCGTAATTGGAAGACCTATCACTAAAGGAAATATTAAAAATAACATTAAAAAATTAATTGATCATTTAAACTGATGATCAAGGGGTGCAAAATCTGTGGGATTTCAGATTCTAATACTTTAAATTTTTTAATCAATCATCCTCACCCACCTAAGTTTATAGGATTTATTTGTAACTATCCAAAAAGTTCTAGATATGTTGAATTTGAAAATTTAAAAAAACTTTTAAGCATAAACGCAAAACAAAGTTACTATGTTGCTGTTCTTGTTAAACCAAATACAGAAATTTTAGAGAAAATTCAAAAATTACCTTTTGACTACTATCAATTATATGACTGCACCCCAGAGGAAATAAAAGAGATAAAACAAAAATATCAAAAGAAAATTATTACAGCTTTTACTATCAAATCAGAATCTGATTTAACCAATTATAAATTATATTCTGATGTTACTGACATTTACCTATTTGATAGCAAGGGATATGAGAAAAGCCAATCTTTTGATCATGACTTGATTAAAAATATTAAGTTAAACAAGGAATTAATGATTGCTGGAAACATTCAATACAATGATGAACTTAAAAATTACAAAAATTTAGCAAATTTTTTAGATTTATCTGGCGGCTTAGAAACATCTGGATTAAAAGACTTATCCAAAATAGAATTTTTTTTAAAAAAAGTTAACAAAATTAAAAATGAAGCTTAAAAAAGGTATTCCATTAATTGATCAACATAATCAACAAGGTTTTTGGGGAGGAAAATTTGGTGGCAGTTTTATACCTGAAACTTTAAAAAAACCTGTAGAGGATTTAACAAAAGAATTTAAAAAACTTAGAAATAATAAAGCATTTTTAAAAAAAAGAGATTATTATTTTAAAAATTATATTGGCTCTCCAACATCTTTTGTAAAATTAGAAAATTTATCAAGCCATTTAGGTGGAGCTCAAATTTGGGCAAAAGTAGTTTCAGAGGCAAATGGAGGGGCTCACAAAATTTACAATGCTACGGTTCATGCTTTAATCTGTAAAGCAATGGGGAAAAAATATATTGTAGGTGATACTGGAGCAGGATATGCGGGAAAAATGTTGAGTATGGCAGCTAAAAAATTTGGTCTTAAATGTAAAATTTTTATGGGTGCAAAAGACATAAAGAGACAAAAACCAAATTGTGATGCCATGAAAAAAAATGGTGCAGAAATAGTACCTGTATATTCTGGCAGTCAGACTTTAGTAGATGCAGTAAGTGAATGTATGAGATATTGGGTTTCTAATTGCGATAACACGCACATGTGTGTTGGTAGTACTGTTGGGCCAAATATCTTTGTTAAAATATGTGGTTGGTCAACGGCACAAATTTCAAGAGAATTAAAAACTCAGCTTAAAAAAGAATTTAAAAAAATTCCTAATAAAATTAAATTAATTAACTGTGTTGGAGGTGGAAGTTCTGCCTATGGTTTTTGGAGTGAATTTATTGACTTTAATAAAAAACAAATAGAATTAATTGGAGTAGAAGCAGGAGGCCCAAAAAAATCAAAACTTCATGCAGCACCACTAAGTAAAAATGCAAAAGTTGGTATTTTGCATGGAGCAGCTTCATATGTTTGTCAAAATAATGAAGGACAAATAAATAATACTGAGTCTATAAGTGCTGGTTTAGATTATCCTGGTGTTAGTCCAATTCATTGTTTTCTGAAGGATACTAAAAGAGCAAGATATACTTATGCAACAGATGAAGATGCACTTAATGCACATGTCATGGTTACTAAATTTGAAAAACTTAATCCAAGTTTAGAACCAAGCCACGCTTTTGCTGAAGCAATAAAAATTGCCCCAAAACTAAGCAAAGATACAATCATAATTGTTAATTCTTGCGGTGATGCAAAAAAAGATAGGGATATTTTAAAAGAGAGATTAGGAAAACATTAATGAGCTCTTTACTTAATAAGGCTTTTTTAAATGCAAAAAAAGAAAACAGACCTGCCTTACTGACTTATACAGTTGCGGGTGATAACACTAAAAAAAAATCTTTAGAAATACTTAAGTCTATTTCAAATTATGCTGATATTTGTGAATTGGGTTTTCCTCACAACACACCCATAGCTGATGGAGGCCAAATCCAAACTAGTTCCTATAGGGCAATTAAAAATGGTATCAAAATTAATGACGTATTTTCAATTGTAAATAATTTTAAAAATTCAAAAAAAAATACTCCTATTATACTGATGGGTTATTACAATATGATCTATCAATATAATGAAAATTTTTTTTTAGAAAAATGCAAAAAATCAAAAGTTGATGGTTTAATAGTTGTTGATTTACCTTATCCTGAAAATAAAAATTTTGCATCAAAATGCAAAAAAAGAGGAATTAATTTTGTTCAATTGGTTTCACCTACTACTTCCCATATAAGATTAAAAAAAATTATAAAAGATTCACATGACATGATTTATTATATAAGCATGTTATCAACAACGGGTGGCAAGCTTAAAGTATCTCCAAAGAAAATATTAAAAAATTACAACAAAATAAAAAAACAAAATAAATCAAAAAATGTTGTTATTGGTTTTGGAATTACAGAAAAAACTATACAATCTCTTAAAAAAGCTGATGGTTTGGTAGTTGGTAGCGCGATTTGTAAAGAAATATCTAAATCAATTAAAAAAAGACAAAATACTGTCACAAATGTTACTAATATAGTTAAGAGATTAAAAAATAAAATTCTATGAACTGGATAACTAAAATTATTAAAGCAGGTGAAAAAATTAAAACTGCTATACGTGAAAGAGCTACAAAGGAAGATATTGCAAAAAGTGATTGGACATCATGTTGCAAGGGTCCAATTTTAAAAAAAGATCTAGAGGAAAACTTGTGGGTGTGTCCAGATTGTAAACGTCATCATAGAATAAAACCACATCAAAGATTTGATTTATTGTTTGGAAAAAACAATTACGAGATTTTCAAAACTCCAATACCAAAAGACGATCCACTAAATTGGACAGACTCCAAACCTTACAAAGAAAGATTAATAAGTGCGCGGAAAAAAACAGGATTAGAATGTGGAATGATGGTTGTTTCTGGAACTATAAACAATATTAAAATTACCGCTGTAGCTTCTGATTTTGATTTTTTAGGAGCTTCAATGGCAGCAGCAGAAGGTGAAGCCTTTTTATTTGGAATACAACATGCGATAGAAAATCAAACACCTTTTTTATGTATTAGCGCTGGTGGAGGAATGAGAATGATGGAAAGCTTAATTTCATTATCTCAAATGACAAGAACAACACTTGCAATTAATGAATTAAAAAAAAATGGACTTCCGTATTTAGTTTGTATCACTGATCCAACAGCAGGCGGTATAACCGCATCATATGCGATGTTAGGTGATATTCATATTGCAGAACCAGGAGCTTTAATTGCATTTGCAGGTGCAAGAGTAATTCAAGGAACTGTTAAAGAAGAACTTCCTGAAGATTTTCAAAAAAGTGAATATGTTGAAAAAACTGGTTTTGTCGATTTAATTGTTGAACGTAAAGATCTTGCATCTAAAATTGGAACTTTATTATCAATATTGTTAAAGAAGAATTCTGATATAAGTGCTGAACAAAATGAAACTTCAGAAGATTCTCAGCAACTTTCAAAAGTTGCATCCTAAAGAAATAGACCTATCACTTGATAGAATTAAAAATCTTTGTGAAAAATTAGGAAATCCACAAAACAAAATTGAAGCAATATCAATTGTGGGAACCAATGGTAAAAATTCTACAATTCAAGCTGCTTATTCAATTCTTAAAGAAGCAAATTTCGAATGTAATGTTTTCACAAGTCCGCATATTCAAAGAATTAATGAAAGGTTTATTTTCAGCAACCAGGAATTAAATGATGATGAGTTAGCAGATTTATTGGAACAAGTTGAAAAAATTAATAATAATCAACCAATCACAGTGTTTGAGATGTTATCGGCTTGCTTTTTTTATAAAGCAGCACAATATCCAGGTAACATTAACTTAATAGAAAGCGGCTTGTTTCATCGATTTGATGCTGTCAATATTCTAGAAACTAATCTGGCAAGTATTATTACATCCATAAGCAAAGATCATCTAGATTGGCTTCCAAAAGATAAACAAACAATCGAACAAATTGTATTTGAAAAAACATCCAAACTTTTAAATTCAAATATTATTGTAGCTAAACAAAGCACTAAAGAGACGATGGATTGTATCAAAAAAACTATCTCTCAAAATAAATCTAATAAAATATTTTTTAATGATAATTTTAGTTACTCAGTTAATAAAAATGATTTCTTCTACTATGAAGATAAATTTGGCGGATTAAAACTTCCTATGCCTAATGTACTTGGTCAATATCAATTAGAAAATATATCTACTGCAATTGCAACTCTTAGAACTTTAGATCTTGAGATTAGGGATGAACACATAAAAAAAGGTATTAAAAATATATCTAGCTTAGCTAGACTTCAGGAAATTAAATCTGGTAAATTAAAAGAATTAGTTAAAAATAATAGATTTATAGTAGATGGGAGTCATAACGAAGGAGGAGCTAAAGCATTAAATGAGTATCTTCAAAGCTTGGATTGTAACAAACATGTTATAATTGGAATGATGGCAAATAAAGAACACGAAAAATATATCAGTTATTTCAAAGATATTTCTTCCATAACTACTATTGATTTAAAAACTCAGCCTAACTCTATTAGCGGAAAAGATTTGAAAGAAAAATTTAAAAGTATATCCAATGTTCAATATCAACCAGACATCAAGCAAGCAATTAAATCAATTGATTTAAAAGAAGGTGATCTTTTAATAATTACAGGATCTTTGTATGGAGCTGCTGAAGTATTAAATTTAAATTAAATATTTTTATCTAAAAATTCTTTCATATGGCTTTCTGGAACGCCACCAACTTTTCTATCTACTTCAACACCTTTTTTATAGATTATAACTGTTGGAACACCTCTAATGCCAGCAGCCGAACCTGTGTTAATTCCACCATCCTCAACATCGGCATAATAAAAACCAGCTTTATCTTTATATTCATCAGATAATTTATCCATTACTGGTTTTAGTGCTTTACATGGACCACACCACTCAGCTGAAAACTGAATGACTGAAACATCTTCATTTTTTATTTTAGTATCAAAATCTTCGTCTTTAAAATTTGTAAGCATATATTCTTTCTATAAATTGCAGTCTTAAAGTCAACTAGGCAATTTCATATTTTTTTTCTATAGACATAATAAATTCATTTATTTCATCTAATTTTTTTAATTCCTCTTCGTCATCTCGATTAGAAGCCTGATCTCTTAAGGTATCAATTTCTTGATAAGCCATTCCTATGGTTTGCCATTTTTCTCTATTTTTACTTAAAATTCGCCTAGCAATTTCACTTTTTATATTTTTGTATAAATCTGGTGGCAAAATATGTGGTGCTTCTTGATAGATAATTTTTTGGCCAAACCAACTACATCTTTTATCTTGAAACTTATCCAACATTCTTAATTTATCTTCCCAAGAAGAACTATGCCAATTTTTAAATAATTGAGTGTCTTTGTTTGGAATAAATTTTTCATATAAAGTTTCTTCAGGTAATAAATCTTCCTGGGTTTGTGTTTGAGCTTTTTCTTCTGCTGCTTCTCTATTAATGATTTGAATATTTTTGCAAAAGTTTTCGCTTTTTCTTACTATTTTTGCTCTTTTTTTAATGGTTTCTAAATCTAAGTCAGCATATGCCTTTTCCTTTAATGCAAATTTTTTATCTAGCACAACAGGAGCTTTATTAGTTTTTATTACTCTAAGTGCTTTTGGACTAAACTTTTTTAAGTAAACTTTAAGATCATTTACTGACAAATTTAATAAAGGTTCTGGATCTCTTCTTAAATCAAATAAATATCCCCAAGATGCATATGATGGATGAAAACAGTGGTCTGGATGTAGTGTAGAGACGAGATACATCATATTTTTTCCTTTAACATTTTCAAATATTGAATAAATACCTTCACTTTTTAAAATACTTTCAACGCTATTTTTTGTTGATGTGCTTAAGAAATTTTCCCAATTATCTTTATGTTTATCTTTTATAATTCTGAGAATTTTTAAGCTTGTGAATGCATCATGATAAGCTGTGTGTTGTTGAGATGTATCAAATCCTTGTTGTCTAGCTAAACCTTCTAAAGCTAGACTTTCATTACCTGCCTCTGTTAATTCGGTCTTTAATGTTTCAGGATTTAAGGTTTGAGCTACTCTTGCTAAATGCAAACCATCATGTTCTTTATTGGGTGACGAATGTGTAATGTAAGGATATCTATTCCCTTTAAAAAAATTAAAATGAAACATTCTCCTATCAAAATTTAAATTACTCCAACCCATAAACAATGCTGGTGCAGCTTTTGAGAAGAAATTTTCTACAGCTCCTAAAAAATCATAATGCGAGTAATTGCCTTTGGTAAGTAAATCAATACTTGTTGAGTTAACTAATAAGGCCTTTGCGCTTGGAACCTCACCTTCGGGCATTCTGCCGCGAATATTTAGCTTAGCAATTTCTTTTAAGTTTTTATCGACAACTACAGCACCTACTTCAATTATTGAGCCCCAGATTGTGCTATTTGTTGTTTCTGTGTCGTAAATTACAATTTTATCCATAAAATCCTAAGTTAAATCCGATAGCTCATTAAATTTTTTTAATCTTCCCAAAAACAAATTTTGATAAACAACTAAATCATGACCTTGAATTTTAAATTCTTGGAATAATTTATCTACTGTGCAAACCAAAATTACACAAGAAGTGATATTTGAGTTATACACAATATTATGTGCTAATGAATATGCGCTTGTTTGAAGAAGCCATGAGTCAATATACTCTGCTTTTTTCGGTTTATTACTTTGTTTAAAATCAATTATTGTTTCCTTTCCCTCATACACCCCAACACAATCTGCAGTACCTGCATACTTCTCTGGGTAATAAAGTGTGCATTCGACTCCCCAAATTTCATCTAATCTATTTTTTAATCCTTTTTCTATAATCTCTTTGGCCATTAATTTGTATTGTTCATTATCTTCAAAAAAACTTAAATTTTCTCTTCCAAGCAAATAAGATTCTAAATAGTTGTGCATTTGAGATCCCCTGCTACTCGCTGCTTTTGTAATTGCTTCGGCTTCTTTTTGCCCAGTTCTTTCTCTCCAGTTTGCTAAAGCTGCTTTATCTTCTTCAGATCGAGTTGCATCTAAAATTGAAGTGACACTTGGTAATTTTGTTTCCCCTAACAAGTATCTCCTAATACCATCAACTGTTGCTCTTGATGATTTTGGATAATCATATTTTTGATTCCACTGCATGAGATTTCTTATAGACGTTATTAAAGAAAAAAAGAAATTAATTTTTAAGCTGCCTATTTCTTTCAACAAATTTTTCCACGTTTTCAGTTTGTACAGCTTTCTCAACCTGCTCGGGATCTTTAATGTTTTCTAAAGTTCTTGAAATTGATCTTGCATCAGTTCCAAATTTATCAACAACTCCCATAGCATCCTCTAATTTTTTTCTAAGAACTATAATGTTGTCAAAATGTTTAGAAAATCTTGTACTAATTGTTTTTAAATGATTATAAATTTCTGTTGCACCTTTTTGTACTTTCAATGATTGAAAACCCATGTGTAAAGATTGGAGGTAAGCAGAAAGAGTATTGGGACCGCATATTACAATTTTATATTTTTTCATTAATTCTTGAGTTAATAATTCTTTTGTACTTGGATCTTGGTATTCAGTTAATTCTTTGTATAAACTTTCTGTCGGTGCATATACAATTGCAAAATCAGTAGTTTTTGGTGGAACGATATATTTTTCATTAACGCTTTTAGCTTTTGCTTTAAACGCTGAGGCCAATTTTGCTCTAGCATCTGCAACAACCCTTTTGTCTTCCACATCATAACCATCAGTAATTGCTTTAAATTTTTCTACTGGAAAATGACTATCAACTGGAACCAAAACATCCCCTTGAAGCTTGATAGCAAACTCAACATTTTCACTTGTATCCTCTTTCATTTTTACGTTGGTCATAAATTGAGAGGCTGGCAACAAATCTTTAATAAGAGCGTCTAAGCTAAATTCTGCAAGAGTTCCATACTTCTTAACTCCAGCTAAAATTTTTGTTATCCCCTCTTGGCTTTGATTTAATAGTTGTACTTGTTGGTTAAAATTACCAACCTTTTCCTCTACCTTAGTTAAAGTTTCAGTCATATCTTTAGTAACCCCAGTTGAGAGATTATTAAATGAAGTAGACATTGCACCAAGCGAGCTGTTGATCGTTGTGTTTAAGGTATCTTTCAAGCTCGAAATTTCTGATTTTAAATTAGCTATTTCTTCAGCTTCCTTATTTTCGTTATCTTCTTTAGACTTGGTTTTTAAATTTAGATAAAGAATGGATAAAACACCACCTAATGATAAAACTAGTAAAACTAACAATATAACATCCATGATTCTAATTTTTTATTTTATAGTAAATATTTGATTAATGTATTTAAATATTTAAAGATACTTTATGGAACTAATTTTAGTATTAAAAATATTCTTTATTATTTGTGTTATTGTTGCAATTTATGCAATTATTAGAAATCTAGATATTATCAAAATTATACTAATTTATTGGAAAGACTTAATTTTTAGAAAGTAATTTTACTATTTTTTTAAGACCCGTTTTAGTATTGGATGACTTAGAAATCATCATGCAGGCCTCTGATCTTAATATTTCTCCATCCTTTAAAATACGTAGATTGTTTGCTTTTAACGTTTCTCCAGTAGAAGTGATATCTGTAATTATTTCCGATGAGCCTGTAAAAGGATAAGCTTCAGTTGCACCCAAACTACCAATTAATTTGAATTGGGTAACGCCCTTTGAAAACAAAAATTCCCTTGTTAAGTTTGGATATTTTGTTGCTACTCTTAATCTTTTCTTTTTCTTATCTTTAAATTCAAATGCAATTTCTTCTAAATCTGCAACTGTTTGTACATCTATCCATGGATCAGGAATTGCGACTACTAATTTAGACTTACCAAAATCATATCTTTTTAAAACATTAATTTTCTTTTGTGTGTTAATTTCACTTTCCTTTAATAAATCAAAGCCAGAAAAACCTATGTCCAAAGATCCGTCTCCAAGTCTTTCGATGATCTCTCTTGCATGAAGATATAAAATCTTAATATTTTTAAATTGTTTTATAGATCCTAAAAGATCTCTTTCTCCTCTTTCAGAAATGAGATTTAATTTATTTTTTTTAAAAATATTTAAAACATCTTTTCTAAGTCTACCTTTGCTTGGAACTCCAATATTTAAAATATTTTTTGTCATTAGTAATTTAAATTTAAAGCAGCACCTACTGCTGGAGTTTTTTTTTTTGATCCTAAGTCTGAAATTAAACCATCATAACGACCACCATTAATTATATTTTTTAATGAGTTTTTAGATTTAATATCAATTTTAAAAACCATCCCAGTGTAATATTCTAATTGTCTTCCAAAGGATGCTGAAAATACTACATTTAATTTTGAAACCTTATTATTAGAGATTGGAAAATATTTTTGATCTACAGCTAGATTTATTTTGTTTTTTTTAAAAAATTTATTTAACTCAATTGCTGCTTTATTTATGGGACATTTAATTTTTAAGAAATCTTTAATTATTTTTGAAACATTCTTTCCTTTACTAGCTCTTCTAGGATCTTTTATTTTCTGATCAAACCTTTTTAATATTTCATTAATTGTTCTTCCTGCAACAATATTTAATAAATCCTCTTTAAGCATTTTCACGTAACGCTTTTTATCTATTTCTACAATTGTTGGATCAACATCTGAATTAGTTTCTAATCTTTTTAATAAATCATTAAAATATTCTTCTCTCCAGAAGTGTCTGGATAATCTTAGCTTCCATCTCTTTGGAATATCCAATTTTGAAATTAATAAATTAAATATTTCAACATTTCCAATAGTTAGTGTTCCTGAAGAATATTTGATATTTTGAAGTGATTTAAGAGATGTATTTATAATTTCTTTATCGTCATTTTTCTCATCCTTAGATCCTAAAATTTCAAATCCAATTTGATTTCTAATGATTGAGTCTTTTTTGTTTTGTGATTTTCGATAAGCTTGACCACTGTAAAAAATTTTTTCCTTACCTTTTAAGTTATTTTCCAAATACCTTAAACAAGATGCAATTGTTAAATCTGGTCTTAAACACAACTCGCTTCCATTCTGATCGTTAAAAGAGAAGATAAACTTTCTAAAATTTTCTCCTGATCTTTGAACAATGTGATTAGCCTCAATTACTGAAGGTAAATCAATATATTTAAAACCCTTAGATTTTACTGATCTAAGGATGTTTTCAGATAAGTTTTTTGACTTCATCGATTAAATTTTCTTTTGGAAATGTTTTATTGTTTTCACCCTTAACGCCTTTGAGACTTTTTATAGTGACTGTATTTTCATTAAATTCATTTTCACCACATATTATTGCAACTTCCAACTCACGTTTATTTGCTAGGGTTAGTTGCTTACCTAAATTTTTTTTTGTATCTAAAAAAATTTCAGCATTAATATTATTATTTCTTAATAGATCTAAAATTTCATAATAACTCTTAAGATATTTTTCATCCATTACACAAACTAAAACTGGTTTTTGACTATCTACTTTTACTTGATCCAATTGCATTAAAGCAAATAACAATCGATCAACTCCAAAACTAATTCCGGTGCCTGGAATATCCACACCTTTAAATCTCGAAATTAA
>CACHQB010000018.1 GCA_902581925.1 uncultured Pelagibacteraceae bacterium
CAAAAAAAGATTTATATTTTGAATCTTCTTTATCTTCAAATTTCATAATTGTATTTATTACAATCATTTTATTTTTTAATGGTTTAGAATTTATATTTATATCAAGTTGATATTTAGAAATATTATCTTTTACAAATATATAAGTTTCAGGATCTTTAGTTTCACTAGACATATCTTTTATATACTTGCCTAAAATTTTAAATTTTTCTGTCATCGTTGTCCTCTATATCTTCATAATCCCCTTCAATGAAATCTTTATTTTGTCTTTTTTTGTTATTAAATTTTTTTCCAAAAATTTTAAATATCATTTTTCTAGTTATTGGAAAAATTAATAAAAAACCCAATATATCCGTGGCAAATCCAGGTATGATTAATAATAAAGCTGCAAAAGCAATTACTGCTCCAGAAATAATCTCATAAGTTGGCGCTTCATTCTTGCTTATTTGTAAAAAACCGGATTTCAGAGTATTTAAACCCTCGTATTTTGCATAATAAATTCCAATAATTGCCGTTGTGAAGATAAGCAAAATAGTTGTAATTGCTCCTATTTGAGCTCCAATTTTAATTAAAAGAAAAATTTCAATAATAGGCACTAAAATTATACATATTAATATTGAGTTCATTTGTCCTTAATCTAAATTGCTGGTTGAAATTAATCAACAGAGTAATTACTATCATTACATGAGTTATAGTTTTGAGTATATCGATATTATTTTGTTAGCAATGATTGCTGGGTTTATTTTTTTAAGATTAAGAGGAATTCTTGGTAAAAGAACTGGTTTTGAGGGAAAATCACCCGCTCAATTTAAAGAGGTTTTAAAAAATATTAAGGTAGATCAAGCAGTCAAAACAAAAGAAAAGTTTGATGATGAAGCTCAAAAAGAATTTTTAAAAGGTGCAAAAATTGCTTACGAGACAATTATTACTGATTTCAGTGATAATGATAATAAGATCACAAATGCGAAACCTCTGTTAAATAAAGATATATATAATCAATTTGATGATGCGTTGAAAGAAAGAGCAAAAAGGGGTCATTTCGCAGAAATAACATTTATTGGAGTTAATAAAGCTGAGATTAAGGAACATAAAAAAACTGGAAACATTTTAAATGTAACAGTGAATTTTATAGCAGAGGTGATTACCTGTACAAGAGATAAAGATAAAAAAATCGTCTCTGGAGATCCTGAAAAAATTAAAAAAATTTATGATACTTGGATTTTTTCAAGAGATACAACGTCAGCAAATCCAAATTGGCAGCTAGTAAATATATTAACATAATTGAACGATAATATTTCAGACAAAGATAAAAAAGACTGGCATAAATTTATAAATAGTACTGAAAAATTACCCAATAAAGATTTTAAATACCAAAAAAAAGAAAATCTAAAAGTAAGATCAATCGATTTGCATGGTTATACTTTAGATAAAGCAAATAAAACCATAGAAGATTTTATAAACAAAGCTTTTTCTGAAAATATTAACAAACTAATTGTGGTTACTGGCAAAGGGCTTCATTCTGAAAATGAGAAAGATCCCTATGTTTCAAAAGATCTAGGAATTTTAAAATATTCTGTGCCAGAATTTATAACTAATAATAAAGACTTAATGAGTAAGATTAATGGAATAACAGATGCTAATATAGAAGATGGTGGTGGGGGTGCTTTTTATATTTTTTTAAAAAAAAATAAATCTATAGAATAAATTTTGACAGGTCTGTATCTTTAACCAAAGTATCTAGATTTTTTTCAATATATTCTTTATTTATAATTATTTTTTCTCCAGCGCGATCAGTTGCAGTAAAGCTTATTTCATCTAAAATTTTTTCAATTATAGTATGTAGTCTTCTTGCACCAATATTTTCTACAGTTGTGTTTACTTCAGAAGCAATGTTTGCAATTGCATCGATACCATCATCTGAAAATTCTAAATCCACGTTTTCAGTCTTTAATAGAGCCACATACTGTTTGATTAAACTAAAATCAGGCTCCCTTAAAATTCTTTTAAAATCTTCACTAGTTAAAGCTTCTAGCTCAACTCTAATTGGCAACCTTCCTTGTAACTCAGGAAGTAAATCAGACGGTTTAGCAAGTTGAAATGCACCTGATGCAATAAATAAAATATGGTCAGTTTTAATTGGACCATGTTTAGTGTTAACAGTTGTTCCTTCAATTAATGGCAATAAATCTCTTTGAACACCTTCCCTAGAAACATCTCCACCTACTCGATCAGTTCTTGCAGAAATTTTATCTATTTCATCTAAAAAAACTATTCCATTATTTTCTGTTGATAATTTTGCAGCTTTTATAATTTTATCTTGTTCAATCAATTTATCAGACTCATCATTTATTAAAATCTCATGAGATTCTTTTACGGTCATTTTTTTCTTTTTTTCCTTATTGCCCATAGATTTACCAATCATCTCACCAATATTAATCATACCTACATTAGCTCCAGGCATTCCAGGTATTTCAAAAGAAGCACCACTTGAACCTGTATCACTAACAGCAATTTCAATTTCGTTGTCGTCTAGATCTCCATTTCTTAATCTTTTTCTGAAACTTTCTCTTGTCGCTAAACTCGCTTTTTTTCCAACCAAAGCATCTAAAACTTTTTCTTCAGCAGCCTTTTGGGCTTTAGCAAAAACTTCTTTTCTTTTTTTTACTTTTTCCATCGATATAGCAATCTCAATTAAATCTCTTACAATTTGTTCTACATCTCTTCCAACATATCCAACCTCTGTAAATCTTGTAGCTTCAACTTTCACAAAAGGTGCTTCCGCAAGTTTTGATAACCTTCTAGAGATTTCAGTTTTTCCGACACCAGTTGGCCCAATCATTAAAATATTTTTTGGTAAAACTTCATTCTTCATTTCACCTTTAAGCGCTTGTCTTCTCCACCTGTTTCTTAAAGCAACTGCAACAGCTCTTTTTGCTTTGTTTTGTCCTACAACAAATCTGTCTAATTCAGAAACTATTTCTCTTGGCGATAAAGAACTTACTAAAGAAGCTTCCTCTTTTTGATTTTTATCTTTTGGGTGTAGTTGTGTTACGTTAGATTTATCCATTAAATTTTTTCTATTTTTACATTATCATTTGTGAAAACACATATGTCTGCTGCAACCTTAATTGCCTTTTTAGCAACCTCTTCAGCTGACATATTGCCTTCCATTAAAACTTTTCCAGCTGCTAATGCGTAATTACCACCTGAGCCTATTCCAATAACATCTCCTTCAGGCTCTAGTACGTCGCCAGTTCCAGAAATAATATAACTATTACTTTTGTCTCCAACTGCCATGAGCGCTTCTAATCTTCTTAAATATTTATCTGTTCGCCAATCTTTTGCTAATTCGACTGCAGCTCTTGATAAATTCCCTGCATGTTTTTCTAGTTTTCCTTCTAATCTTTCAAATAACGTTAAGGCGTCAGCAGTTGAGCCTGCAAATCCTGCCACAACATCTCTCTTTTCAATTTTTCTAACTTTTGAAGCAGTGCTTTTAACAACAGTATTTCCCATACTGACTTGTCCATCACCAGCGACCACTACTTCATTATTTTTTCTAACTAGTACAATTGTTGTCATATCTAATAAATGGTAACTATTTTTGATACTTCAAGTGTTCAGACTGATATTGATATAGTGGGATTATGTATGTATACCATTAAAAATATATGGCTAGAAAAGGAAAAGTATCTCGAAAAACAAAAGAAACCAGCATCAATGTTGAAGTAAATATTGATGGTAAGGGTAAATACCAAATTGATACTGGTATAGGTTTCCTGGATCACATGCTTGAGCAATTATCAAAGCATTCATTAATTGATTTAAAAGTTAAAGCAAAAGGAGATACTCATATTGATCTTCACCACACCACAGAAGATACGGGTATAGCAATTGGAGAGGCTTTAAAGAAAGCTGCTAAAAAATTTGTAGGAATAAAAAGATATGCACACACAATTATTCCGATGGATGAAACATTAACAAGAGTTGCAATAGATGTTTCAAACAGACCTTATTTGATATGGAAAGTAAAATTGAAAGTTGAGAAACTTGGAGAAATGGATACGGAGCTATTTAAAGAATGGTTCCAAGCTTTCTCCCAATCTGCAGGTATTACAATGCACGTTGAAAATATTTATGGTGATAATAGTCACCACATAATTGAGTCTTGTTATAAAGCTTTAGCAAGATCTTTAAGAGTTGCACTAGAGATGGACCCAAGAAACAAAAAGAGTATTCCATCCACTAAAGGCTCATTATAAGATTAATGAACGTCACAATTGTTGATTATAATTCGGGCAATATAAGCTCGGTAATAAACTCCTTTAAGGAAGTCGCTAAAGATAAGGTAAATATCGAAGTAACTTCAGATTTAAATAAAATTAAATCTTCTGATAAAGTTGTTTTACCAGGACAGGGTTCGTTTAAAAGTTGTATTGATGCGCTTAATAAGATTAATGGTTTAGTTGATACATTAAGTGAATTTGCAATAAATAATAAAAAACCACTTCTTGGAATTTGTGTAGGACTTCAAATGTTTGCAGATATTGGTTACGAAGAAACAGAAACCAAAGGCCTTGGTTGGGTTTCAGGTAAAGTATCAAAAATAGATAACCAAAACGGAAATTTTAAACTACCTCATATTGGTTGGAACGAAATTAATATTGTTAAAGATAGTAAAATTTTAAAAGATATAGAAAATAATTCACACATGTATTTTGTACATAGTTATGAATTTGTACCAGAAGATAAAAATGTAATTTCTGCAACAACAGACTATTCATCAAATATTGTTTGCTCTGTTGAAAAAGAAAATATCTTTGGAACCCAATTTCATCCTGAAAAAAGTGATAAGTTAGGATTACAAATTATTGGTAATTTTATAAATTTATAAAATGAAATTTTTTTTATTTTTTTTGTTATTCAGCTTTAGTTTATTAAATTCAAGTTTTTCTAAAATTCTTAATATTGAAAACAAAATTCAAATTGAGGTACCAGCAAGCCACAAATTTATAAGGTACGATAATGAAGATGTAAAAAATAGTATTGAAGAATTTGTTCAGGATTATGAGGGAATGGAGATTGATCTTTATTTGGTAGGACCTAAAAAATATGTCGATCTAGAAAAAGCTATCATAGATGGAGAAGATCCAATGGATAATGAATACGTTCAATCAATAATGAAAAAATTGGAGAGAAAAAATTTTAAAGATGAAGAAAGAGCAGGAAAATGGATGATTTCAGAGGCAAAAAAAATTATGAAAAAAGAAAAGATAGATTTCATTACTTATGCGCTCGTATCTAATCAAAGTTGGATGAAAATATTAGAAGATGAGGGAGAAACAAGATACATGATTAATGAACTTCAAAATATGGATAATCAAGAACTTAAAAAAGCAACAAAAGAAATTAGGAAAGAAATAACACAATTGTCAGGAAATAATAAAAGTATACTCATAAATGAGTCAATGACTATAAATCTGAGTAAATTCGAAATAGCAAAAAATGAAAATAATGAATTATTTTTAAAAAGTAACGGTAAATTAATAATGATTTTTGGACCAATAAAATTGGATGTAAAGCTCAATGTATTTATGACTGAACATAAAAATAAAACCTATATATTTGCATCAGCGTGCTATGTTGATTGTTCTAAATTTAATAATAAATTTAATAATATGATCAAGCCAGTTTTTTCTACAAATAGAAAAAATGTAAAAACCAATGTCACCAATTCATCAAATAGTTCAAATATAGTTAATCAACTAAATTCTTTGAATGAATTGTATAAATCTGGTGTCTTAACAAAAGAAGAATTTGAAAAAGCTAAGAAAAAAATTCTAAATTAGATGAAAATATTTCCTGCAATAGATATCAAAGACAAAAAGTGTGTAAGGTTAGTCAAAGGAGACTTTGAAAATAAAACTGAATATAAAATGTCTCCAGTTGAACAAGCTGGGAAGTATAAAGATCATGGTTTTAAAAACTTACATATAGTTGATTTAGATGGAGCTTTAACTGGCAAAACAGTTAATTTAGATATTATTCAAGAAATAGTTACTAAATTTGATCTTAAAATTGAAATTGGTGGAGGTATCAGAAACTTTGAAAGTATTCAGAAATATACGGATGCTGGTGTTGAAAAAGTTATTTTAGGAAGTGCGGCTATTAAAGATAAAAATTTTTTAAAAGAAGCATGTGAAAAATTTCCAAATAAAATTGCTTTAGGTTTAGATGCTAAAGATGGATATTTATCGGTCTCAGGTTGGAAAGAAAATTCCAATCAATTGACTTTAGATTATTTGAAAGAAGTAAATGATTATGGTGCAAGTAGGTTGATTTATACTGATATTAATAAAGATGGAATGAAGCAAAGTCCCAATTTTGAGGAGACATTAAAGGTTGCAGATACTTCTAATTGCCCGGTAATTATATCTGGTGGAGTTTCTTCAATTGATGACATTAAAAAGGCCAAAGAAATAAATAATAATAACATTGAAGGCATTATAGTTGGAAAAGCTATTTATGATGGTGATATTAAATTGGATGAATTAGTTAAGGAATTAGATGCTTAAAAATAGAATAATACCTTGTTTGGATGTTAAAAATGGACGTGTTGTTAAGGGAATTAATTTTGTTGATCTGCAGGATGCAGGTGATCCCGTTGAGCAAGCTAAGATTTATTCAGACGGTGGAGCAGATGAAATTTGCTTTTTAGATATTACTGCATCAAATGAAAATAGAGATACTATTTACGATGTAGTAGAGAGAACGTCGAAGAAATGTTTTGTTCCTCTGACAGTTGGAGGTGGTGTTAGAGGTGTTGAGGATATCAATAAACTACTGAACTGTGGTGCAGACAAAGTATCAATCAATACTGCTGCAGTTCAAAATCCAGAAGTAGTTTTAGAAAGTTCTAAAAAATTTGGATCACAATGTATTGTGGTAGCGATAGATGCTAAAAAAAATGGAAATAAATGGGAAATTTTCACTCATGGTGGGAGAAACAATACAGGTACTGATGCAATAGAATTTTCAAAGAAAATGGAAGATAGCGGAGCAGGAGAGCTACTAGTTACTTCTATGGATCGAGACGGTACTCAAGTTGGTTATGATATTGAGCTTATGTCTAAGATATCTTCTATGGTAAATATTCCAGTTATTGCTTCAGGTGGAGTTGGAAATCTAGATCATTTAGTAGATGGAATTAAATTAGGAAATGCAAGCGCAGTTTTAGCAGCATCAATATTTCACTACGGCAAACACTCCGTAAGAGAAGCTAAGGAATATTTGGATTCAAAAGGAATTCCTGTTAGAATTTAATATGCTTAACACATTAGAAAACCTAATCAAACTTGCACGAGAGAGAAAATCTTCACCTGTTGAAGGTTCATACACTAATAAGCTGCTTATAGATAAATCATTAAGCAAAGCAAAAGTTTTAGAAGAAATTAATGAATTGATTGAAGCTGTGGAGGAAAATTCTAATAAGATCCACGAAGCTGCAGATGTATTTTACCATTTGATTATGTATTTAGAGGCTAATGATGTAAAAATTGAAGAAGTAATGTCAGAGCTAGAAAAAAGAAAAAAATGAGTTACGACGATAATAACATTTTTGCAAAAATTTTACGTGGAGAGATTCCTTGTAATAAAATTTATGAGGATGATTTTGTTTTTTCATTTCATGACATTAATCCACAAAAAAAAATTCATGCATTAGTTATTCCCAAGGGAAAATATGTTGACTTAGATGATTTTAGTTTAAATGCTTCTTCTGAGGAAATGGTTGGTTTGTTAAAAGGTATTAATATAGTTGCTAAAAAGCTTGGTATTTCGACAGAAGTAGGCAAAGGCTATAGAGCTTTAGCAAATATTAGTGATCACGGTGGTCAAGAAGTGCCTCATTTACATTTTCATTTATTTGGAGGAGAACGAGTTGGGAAAATGGTGGAGTGACAGAAGAAGTTAAAAGAAACTATTTAGAAATTACTTCACTTCAAGATCTAATCGAGGGAAACAAACCATCTGGGGATTTTTCTTTAAGTTTAATAAATCCAATTAATTTTCAACTAAATAAATTTTTTTATAAAAACATTGGCAAAAAACACAAGTGGGTAGATAGACTTTCTTGGTCAGAAGAAAAATGGATTAATTACGTTTCGTCTAAAAATGTTAATTCATATGTTTTCAAATATAAGGATGATTTAGTAGGATTTTTTGAATTAATTTTTCATCCAGAAAATAACGAAACAGAAATTGCATATTTTGGAATCTTAGAAGAATATCAAAATAAAAAATTAGGATCCTTTTTATTATCAGAAGCCATTAAAAAATCCTTTATAAACAATACCAAACGAGTTTGGGTACATACTTGTTCTTTAGATCATAAAAATGCTTTAAGTAATTATATTTCAAGAGGCATGAAAATTTTTAAAACTGAAATATTAAATTTTTAATTTTGAGCAGGTATTTTAAATAAGTTCTCAGACAGCACTCTGTTTTTTCTAATAGATGAAAGGAAGGTAATATTAAAATTTTGATACATGTCTGTGTTTTGCCAACCAATTAAATCATAAGTTTTTTTGTCAAAAAATATATTTATCTCGTTATTATTTTCTAAAATTGTAAAATTAATAAGATTATTATCTATTGTTCTTTCTTTTAAAGATTTAATTTTATTAATTAGAATATTTTTATCCAAAATAACATTTAAGGGGGTTTTGTCTAAAGGATACCGATAATAGCTTGAAATAGTTTTAACAACTAAAGATTTTCCATTTGAAACTAAAATTTTATTGTTACTTCTTGCATATTCACAAAATATTTTTTTTGGATATTCTATCGTACAATTACCATTCTCTATTTTACCGTTAACATTTTGTTCAAATTTAAAATCTAAATTTTTAGTATTTTTAAGATTTTGAATAATTTTTATTTTAACATCAGCATTTGAATTAAATGTTAAAAAAAAGAAAATTATTATCAAAAAAAATCTTAACATCAGAGAACGTCTCTTTTGCCAACATGATTAGCTTTACTTACAATTCCATCCGACTCCATCATATCTATAATTCTTGCGGCTCTGTTGTAACCAATTTGGAGTTTCCTTTGTAAAAAAGAAGTGGAAGCTTTGCCCTCTGATCTTATAATTTCTAAAGCTTGTTGATAGAGTTCGTCTTTATCACCTAGATTTTGATTATCACCCATTTCCTTTTCATCTGCGAAATTAAGAATTTCATCCACATAATCAGGCTCAGCCTGTGATCTTAAAAAATTGTTTATTTGTTCAATTTCATTATCTGACACAAAAGGAGCATGAATTCTTATGATACGATTGGCAGATGACATATATAGCATATCTCCCTTTCCTAATAATTGCTCTGCTCCTTGCTCACCTAAAATTGTTCTACTATCTATTTTCGAGGTAACTTGAAACGATATCCTTGTTGGAAAATTTGCTTTAATTGTTCCAGTAATTACATCAACACTAGGTCTTTGAGTAGCCATAATGATGTGAATCCCTGCCGCTCTTGCCATTTGTGATAATTTTTGGATATAGTTCTCAATTTCTTTACCTGCTACCAACATTAAATCCGACATCTCATCAACAACAACTACTATATAGGGCATTGGAAGTTTGTGTTTTGTATTGTAGCTATCGATGTTTCTGACTCCTTCTTTAGTCATAAGTCTATATCTGCTCTCCATTTCCTTAACCACCCAACCAAGAACAGACGCAGCTTTTTTAGCTTCTGTTATTACAGGGCACAATAAATGTGGAATGCCTTCATATGTTGAAAGCTCAAGCATTTTTGGATCTATTAAAATAAATTTACATTTTTCAGGTGTATGTCGATAGAGAAGAGATAAAATAATGGTATTGATGCAGACAGATTTACCTGACCCTGTTGTACCTGCGATAAGTAAATGGGGCATTGATGATAAGTCCCCGACTATAGGTTTGCCAGAAATATTTTTTCCTAATGCAATAGGTAATTTAATGTCTCTTTTTTTAAAATCAGGATTGTTTAATATTTCCCTTAAATAAACATTTTCTCTAGTATTATTTGGCAGTTCAATACCAACAGTATTGCTTCCCGGTATTGTAGCTATTCTTGCAGACTCTGAACTGGTATTTCTAGCAATGTCATCAGATAAATTAATTATTTTTGAAACTTTGACACCCGCTGCTGGCTCAAACTCATTTAAAGTTACTACAGGTCCATGGCTTACTTTCTTGATGTTGCCATTAACACCAAAATCTAAGAGAATTTTTTCTAAAAATTCAGGATCTTGTGTTTCACTTTTTTCAAGATTTTCTCTTTCTTTTTTTGAAGGGGTTTTCAATAAATCCAATTCTGGTAATTTAAATTTAGGTTTATTTTGGCTTTTATTTTCAGCTTTAATAAAAGGCAAATCCTCTTGAATAAGATTTTTTATTTCTTCTTGAGGTATGTATTCACTGATTACTTCACTTTTATCAGTATAATTTTTTCTTTCTTTTTTTGTAAAAACTTGATTTATATTTTTAATTAATTCATAAAATTTTATTGGATTAAAATTCACACTTATAAAAAATAAAAAAAAATTTAAAATAATTAACAAATAATAAAAAATTACTTCGTTAATTAAAATTATTGAATTTAAAAATGTTTGATTTAAATAAGCGCCTATAAAGCCACCATTGCCATTTATATACAGAGTAAACGCTTCTGAGTAAAAATGTGTAAAAAATAAGGTTCCAAATATACAATAAATTATTGTGAAGAATATATTTTCAATTACTAAAAAAAATTCTTTACTTCTAATAATGTTGATACCAGTTACAATTAAAGTAAATGAGAAGAAATACGAAACTAGGCCTATTGATTGAAAAAATACATCCGAAACAAAACTTCCTTGAAAACCCAAAATATTTTCAATTTTCGTGTTTTCTGGAAAAATGAAATTAGGGTCTTCCGGTGAATAGGTTATCAGTGCCAATAATAATAAAACTCCAGCACAAAAAATAGTTATCCCAAAAATTTCCGCTATTCTTTTAATAGTAAAATTAGCAAATGAATTAGCTGTTTTTTTTATATCCATATTTATGAATCAATTTTACCACTTTGTATCATCTAATTTTTCTTGTTAAAATTAAAAATAATATGAGAGTTTGTATACTTGGTTCAGGTTTAACTGCTGTAACTTTAGCAAAAGCTTTAGTTAATCAAAATATTTTTGTTGATTTAATTTCATCTAATAAAAATCATAAAATTAATCATTCTAGAACGATAGGTATTTCAAAGAGTAACTTTAATTATTTTAATAGGAATATAACAAATATAGAAAAAATTAGCTGGAAATTAAAAAAAATCGAAATTTATACTAATAAAAATGAAAAAATATTAAATTTTGAAAATAGTGATGAACAACTTTTTTCAATAATTAAAAACTACCAATTATATGAAGTTTTGAATAAAAATTTATTTAAAAATAAATATTTTAAAAAAATAAAATCAAAAAAAAAATTAATAAAACAAGAAAAATACAATTTAATAGTAAATACTGAGTACAATAATGTTTTTACAAAAAAATATTTTAGTAAAAAAATTGAAAAATCTTACAATAGTTATGCCTATACTACTGTAATTAATCATGAAAAAATTTCAAACCAAATTGCTGTTCAAGTATTTACTAAAATTGGACCACTTGCTTTTTTACCATTATCAAAAAATAAAACTTCAATTGTGTATTCAATATATAATTCAAAAGATATTGATAGAAAAAAAATAATTCATTTAATAAATCAAAATAATATTAAATATAAAATAAAAAAAATTGAGAAGATTGAAAATTTTGAACTAAAATCATTTCATTTAAGATCTTATTATCATAATAATATTTTAGCCTTTGGTGATTTGCTGCATAGAATTCATCCACTTGCTGGTCAAGGGTTTAATATGACAATAAGAGATGTAAATCTTTTTATAAATATAATTAAAAATAAAATAGATTTAGGTTTGCCTATTGACAGTTCTGTAAATTACGAATTTGAAAAAAATTTCAAACATAAAAATTATATTTTTTCAAAAAGTATAGATTTGGTTCAAGAATTTTTTAATTTTGAGAGAAAATTTAATAATAATATTTTAAGTAAATCTGTGAAAATTTTAGGAAAAAACCGTTTTATAAATAAATTATTTACCAAAGTGGCTGATAAGGGGATAAACTTTTAAATTATTGAATAGTTGTGTTATCAAAATTATCAAAAGTATAAGTGCTTAAAATCTGAGAAATTTTTTCTTTTCTACTATCTAAATTTTGTGCTTCTAAAAGCACTTGTTTTTCTTCTAAAGAAAACGGTGATGCCATAGCAAGCGCATTAATTGTTTCATCAAGACTTTGCTTCTCTAGAGCTTTCCAATTAATTATAAATCCTCTTTTTTCAAATAATGATTTCAAATCTTTAAAAATCAACTCAAGATCAGAAAATTTTAAATTCTCTTTTTTGTCTTCTAGGTCTTGATAGAAATCTTTAAAATTTACTTCTAAAACTCTGTATTTATTTTCTGTACTCAACTCTGCAATTCTTTTGAACCTAATTAAACCTTTAACTTCAATTAAGAACCTTCCATCTTCAGTTTCTCTAAAGCTTGTGATTTTTCCAAGACAGCCAACTTCATGTAATTCAGGTTGAATTTGTTTGATATTTGAAGTTTTTGGTTGAATCATTCCAATTAATTTATTCGATTTCATACTATCGTTTATCATATCTATATAACGTGGTTCGAAAATATTTAATGGTACAGTAGTTTTTGGAAAAATAATAAAGTTACTTAAAGGAAATACAGGAATTGTTTTTGGTAGATCGGTAATCTTCATTAATATATTTTATACCTCAATTTTTCAAAAATTATTATATCTATAAATACACTTAATCTAAAAGATAATAGTATGGTTGGTATTTTTTATCATCATATTTTTGTATTTTCTCTCTCACTTGTAAAAAACTATTTGTTTTATTGAATAATTCTTCATTTTTATCAAAATCTAGGAAATTTTTATTAATTTCAATTTTACAAAAATTTAAAATTTTTTTTATTTCAATTTCTTTACTTTTAGTAAGTTTGCTTAATTCCACATCAATTATTTTGTCTGGATATTTTTTTTTAAAATATTTAATTGTTTTTTTATACAAGCTAATATATTCTTTTATATCCGCAATACTGTGACTCCAAGATAATTTAGGTAACATAGTTTGATAAATAGCGATTATAGCGTCGTCATAATTTCTATAAGTGTGTATAAATTTAGCATTTGGAAAAAAATTTAATATAATTTCTATATTAAAAAAATTTTCTAAAGATTTATCTATAAAAGATTTATTTTCAGAATTGACGTATTTTTCAATTAAACTATCCTGAAATAAATTTTGATTAATATTTATTTTGAATTTTTTATCTTTAAAACTTTTTGAAGAAATTATTTTAGCTACCTGGCTTAAAATAGAAGAATTTATTGCATGGAATTCACCAAATGAAATCATATTTTTTGCATTATGATTAATTATTGTTTCTACCAAAGATGAACCAGATCTAGGAAGACCCACGATGAATATATGATTTAAGTTATTAAAATTTTTTTGTAATTTAAAATTTTCTACAAAATTAATTTTATCAAAATAATTTGAAATTATATTATTATAATAAAAATTTGATTCTTCATTAAAAACTAAATTAGCATCGTAGCATTGCTTGTGTGATTTTTTTAAATATTCTATTTCTTTATTAGTGTTATTATTTTTTTTTTCAATTTTTGATAAAATAAAATTAATTAAACTTTTTTCATAAGTCGATATTTTTGTATCTGTTAATAATTTTTGTAAATTGTTAATATACTTATTTGTTATATTTTTTGCGTTTAAAGAATATAAACCATAATATGATTTAACATCTTTAGGATTGCTTGAAATTAAACTTAAATAATTATTTTTAGCATCTATTATATTTCCAGTGTTTTGTAGTGCTAAAGCTAAATTAAACAGAATATTTGGTGTATTGGGTTGAATTGAATCACATTTTCTAAAAAATAAAATACTTTTTTTTAAATCATTCAAATCATAAAAAATTTTACCCATTTGAAAATTTGCTCTTAAATCATTTGGGTTAATTTTTAGTATTTTTTGAAAAAGGTTAATAGCTTTTGTAAATTTTTTATTTTTAATAAGTTCTTTTCCTAAATCATACGACATAATAATGTTAATTAAATAATTTTTTATTTCTCATATTAATTTTTTCTAGTTCAAGCTGTGTTAGATGATTGGTTGCTACTTCTGATTCATATACCTCTTGATAGGTATGATCCCCAGTAATTTTTGCATAAATTAACCAATTTTTAATAATTAAAAAATCAGGAAGATTAAAAGTATTAATTGACTCTTTAAAAACTCTTTCTTTATTAATTTCTTCAATAAAATTTTTTTTATCGAATTCTTTTTCAATATTTTCCCATTTATCTTCATATATTTTATCCACAATATTCTCACTAATATTTTTATAGAGCTCGAATTCATTATAGTATTCAGTGCAGCCATGTTTAATCTCAATTTTATTTATTACTATTTTAGAATTTATTAAATCTTCACTAATTATTTTTTTAATACTTTCTGCCTCATTTACAGAACTACTAAAGATATAACCTTTATAATTTCCTTCTACGTCATCTCTTAATTCCACTATACATTTTCTAATGTTATTATTTTTTAAATTTAGATTATTGAAATAAAAATATAATTTTATTAAATCCAAAACACTATTCAATGTTAATTGAACTTTGAAACAGTTAAAACAAAATTTAGGTATTATTTTGTTTTCTTCAAAAATAGCTAAATGTCTTT
>CACHQB010000019.1 GCA_902581925.1 uncultured Pelagibacteraceae bacterium
AAAATTTGCAAAAAAAATAATATAAAAAAGATAATATATATATCTTCAGCAGCGGTGTATGGAATTAAACAAAAAAAAATTAAAGAAACTTTTTCTTTAAATCCAATCAATGTCTATGGCGATTCTAAAGTTTTAACAGAAAATTTAATAAAAAATTTTGCTAAAAAACATAATGTTGATTATTGTATTTTTAGAATTTTTAATGCTTACGGGTTTCATAAAAATAATATCATATGTAAATTTTTAGATATGAAAAATAAAAATATTCCAGTCAAAATTAATGGAAACGGTGATCAAATAAGAGATTTCATTTATATCAATGATATCATTGATGCATTTAAATCAGCAATAAAATTTAAAAAAAAAATTAAAAAAACATTTAATCTTTGCACTGGTAAACCAATATCTATGGGTAAAATTATAAAAAAAATAACAAATAATTACATTCATGTAGACCCAATTCCAGAGCCTAAATCAATCTTGGGGTCCATAACTTCTATAAAAAAAACGTTAAATTGGAAACCAAAGATAAGTATTGATGAAGGATTATCTAAAATAAAAAACATATACAAATGACCAAAGTACTTATAACGGGTGCGGGAGGTTTTTTAGGAGAAGAAATTGTAAATTTTTTTTGTAAAAAAAAATATTTAGTTTTAGCAACATTACATAACAATAAAAAAAAATTTAAAAATAAAATAAGAAAAAAAAAAATAGATTTAACAAAACCTTTAGATATAGATTTTAATCCAGATGTCATAGTCCACTGTGCATCAAAAATGCCTACAAAAGGTCATTCAGGAACTAAAATGTTTAATGATAATGTAAAAATGATGAATTCTATACTTAATTTTGCTAAAAATAAAAACGTAAAATATATTTTTAATATGTCTTCTATGTCAGTTTACGGAAGTATAAATAAATCTTTAGTTGTAGAAAATATAAAAATACAAAATGCAAATTTATATGGTAAATCAAAAATCGAAAATGAAAAACTTTTAGAAAATTTTGTTAAAAAAAAAAATAATACCGTTGGTATTTCTTTAAGATTACCCGGTGTTGTTGGTTTATTTTCGCACAGTAATTTCTTATCAAAAGTTGTTGAAGATTTAAAAAAAAATAAAGATATATTTGCTTATAACAAATATTGTAAATTTAATAATATTATTTTAGCTGTAGATATTGCAGAATTTATAGAAAAAACTATTAAAAAAAATTTTTATAAAAAAAAATATTTTTCATTAAATATTGCAAGTAATTATCCAATAAAATTATTTAATGTTATAAAATTGCTAAAAAACAAATTAAAAAGTGAAAGCAAGGTTTTTTGGTTAAAGTCAAATAAAAAATCATTTACGATTGATTTTAAAAATATAAAAAAAATAGGTTTTAAAGCTCGAACTACGACAAATTCTATATTGAAGTTGTGTAAATATCATATAAACAAATAAAAAATCATGACAAATATTTTAAGAAAGTTTCCAAACGACAATCTACCACCAGATATTATTGGTGCAAAAGGAGTGTATTATTATTTAAAAAATAATAAAAAATTATTAGATACAACATCTGGTTGGACATCTTATGCTACATTAGGATTTTCAAATGAAAGAATAAATAATGCAATGAAAAAACAAATGGAAAAATTTACTCACATAGATTTTAATATTTGGAACAATCCAATGCTTGAAGATTTAGCTCAGAAGCTGATAAATCATGCTACTAACGGACTAGATAAAGTTTATTTTGGAGGTACTAGTGGAAGTGATGCAGTAGATGCTGCGATGAAACTAAGTTACCAAATACATTTTGATAGTGGAAGAAGAAATAAAAAATATTATATATCTAGAGTACAATCTTTTAATGGAGCCACTCTTCATGCAATGTCAGTATCTGATTTACCTATTTTAAAAATATATGATAAACTCTTACCAAAAGGAATTTATAAAATATCTCAACATAATCCATATGCTTCTTGCAAATTTGATGTAAAAAAAAATACTTGTGAATGCAATAATCATTTTAAAAATTGCATGGGAAAATTTAAAAATGAGAGTGATCAGGATTATTTAAAAAGACAATTATCTGAATTAGAAGAGAAGATTAATGAAGTCGGAGCAGAAAATATATGTGCTTTAATTGGAGAAACTCAATTAGGATCTTTAGTTGGAGATGTTCCTCCTCTGAAAGATTATTGGTCAAAAGTTTATGAAATTTGCTCAAAAAACAATATACATGTTATCCTAGATGAAGTTTATTGTGGTATGGGAAGAAGTGGAAAGATGTTTAATTATTCTTGGTATGATTTTTCACCAGATTTTGTTTGTGTCGGTAAAAATATGACTAGTGGTCATGCACCATTAAGCGCAATTATAACAAAATCAAAATTCCAAGATATAATTGCCAAAGGTTCAGGTAGAATACAATTGGGACATACTTTTCAAGGATATTCTCTTGGTGTTGCAGCATGTAATGAATTAATTAATATAATTGATGAAGATAAATTAATGGATAAAGTTTGTGAAAAAGGATCATATATGATGGATATCCTAAAAAATGAACTTATGGAAAATCCTTTTTTTAAAAATATTAGAGGTAAAGGATTTGCTTTTTCTTTAGAACATCAGACAAGTAATAACCCTAAGTTTGGAATATTATTGCAAAAAATAATGAAAGAAAAATATGATATAATTATTAATTCCAAATGGCATAGAACTTCATTTGTACCTAGTTTTGTTATGAATGATAAAGAAATAGATAAATTTTTGTCATTATTTATTAAAACTTTTAAAGAAATCCAATCTGACTGGTTAAAATTAGAAGGTACAAATATAGACGGTGTATCAAAATCAATGGGAGCTGTTGAAGAAAATAAATAGTTAAATTATTTATGTCAGGTGCTTTTTTTAATAAGTATAGAAATAAAATAATCACACCTCAGAATTTAATAAGGAAAATACACAAGACAAGACTAAAAAAAAAAATAGCAATGTGTCATGGTGTTTTTGATGTAGTCCATCCAGGTCATGTAAGACATCTGGCATATGTAAAATCTAAAGCAGATATTTTAATTGTTTCAATAACTTCTGATAGATTTATAAATAAAGGAGTTTACAGACCACATGTTCCCCAATTAATTAGAGCATCAAACCTTGCAGCATTTGAGATGGTAGATTATGTAATTATAGATAATAATAAAGAACCGTTATCTAACATATTAAAGATCAAACCAAATTTTTATGCCAAGGGGTTTGAATATTCGAAAGATAACATGACACCAGAGACTTTAAAGGAAATAAATACATTAAAAAAAATTGGATCTAAAATGATATTTACACCTGGAGATGTTGTATATTCCTCTTCAAAACTAATTGAAAGCTCAAGTCCCAATATTGTATTTGAAAAATTATATTTCTTATTAAAAAATTATAAGCTTTCATTTGATAAAATTTCTAAAACAATTAAAAGTCTTAATAAATTTTCAATTCATGTAGTTGGAGATACGATTATTGATAAATTTACTTATACCACTCTTATTGGGGGACAAACAAAAACTCCAACTTTAAGTTTATTAAGAGCAAGTGAGAAAAAATTTTTAGGTGGTGCAGGACTTGTTGCGCTAAACATGAGAGCTGCTGGTGCCAAAGTTGCTTTTACAACTATATTAGGAAAAGATGAAAATGCAAAATTTACAAAATCAATTTTATCAAAAAATAATATTAAATTATTCTCAAAATCAGATAGCGACAGACCTACAACAGAAAAAAATGTTATAATTAATCAAAATCACAGGATATTAAAAATTGATACTCTTGAAAATAAATTAATTGATAAATCTTCTATAAACTATATCAAAAATAAAATATCAAAAATAAAAACTAATGCAGTAATTTTTAGTGACTTTCGTCATGGTATATTTAACCGTGATAGTATAACTGAATTAACATCAGCAATACCCAATAAAGCTGTTAAAGTTGCAGACTCTCAAGTTGCAAGTAGATGGGGAAATATTCAAGATTTTAAAAATTTTGATTTAATAACTCCAAATGAGAGAGAAGCCAGGTTTGCCCTAGCTGACCAAGATTCAACGGTAAATGCACTCACAGAGGCAATATATAGAAAAAATAATTATAAAAATATTATTCTAAAACTAGGAAGTAGGGGAATTTTATCTTGTGATCGATCTGAAATAGATCCAGAAAAGCATTTAGGATTTTCTCTGGACAGTTTTGCGGAACACGTAATTGATCCAGTTGGTTCAGGTGATGCACTCCTTGCTTATGCAACTTTGTCTTATTTAGCAACTAATTCATTGCTAATAGCTTCTATTATTGGCTCTATAGCTGCAGCGTGTAGTTGTGAAAAAGACGGAAATGAACCTATAACAATAACAGAAATAGAAGCTAAATTAAAAATAATTGAAAAAAAGATGAACTATAAAAAATGATTAGTGATTCAGGAATCTTTGGTATGGGCATCCAAGGTAATAAAAGATTTCTTTTAGAAAAAAAAAATTTTTTATTTACACTTGATCCTTATAAAAAAAAAAATGTTAAATTTTCAAAATTAAGTCAAATTGAAAAAATAAACTATAAAAATATATTTTTATGTATTCCAGATAAAATTAAATTAAAATTCATAAATTTCTTTTTAAATAAAAATAAAAATATTTTAGTTGAAAAACCACTAACATTAAATGAACTACAAATTAAAAATGTTCAAAGAATTTGCAAAAAAAAAAAATTAAAATTTTATACAGCATATAATCACAGATTTGAACCAAATATCATTCAACTTAAAAAAGAATTAAAAAAAAATATTGGTAAAGTTTATTCTGTAAAAATGTTTTATGGGAATGGTACTGCAAAATTAGTTAAGGACAGTAATTGGAAAGACAAAAATAATGGTATATTGGAAGATTTAGGAAGTCATTTATTGGATATTTGTCATTTCTTGTTTCCTAAAAATAAAAGATTTGAGTTTCATTATTTAAAAAGAAACAAATTTGAAAACAAATTTGATGACAATGTAAATCTTGGTATAAGTTTGAATAAAATATTCTTTGATTTAGGTATGTCCTATTGTTCTTGGAAAAATACTTTTGAGATAGATGTTTATGCTACAAATTGTTCTATACACTTAAGGAATTTATGCAAATGGGGACAAAGTGAAATTATAGTCAGAAGAAGAATTTTTCCTTCAGGTAAACCAAAAGAAAAAATTAAAAATTACAAGTTTGGAGATCCTACATGGAAGAGAGAACATAACTATTTTTTTAATATTAACTATAATGAGCAACAACAAATTTTTAAAAGAGATATTTGGTTAAATAGAATATTTAACAAAATTAAAAAGATTAGATGAATAAAATTACTGTTGGGTTTTGTGGGCTATCTCATTTAGGACTTTGCTATATGGCAGCATATGCCGTTAAAAAATTTAATGTCATTGGCTATGATGCTTCAAAGTTAAAAGTTGATAAGCTTAATAAGAACCAATTAGATATAAATGAGCCTAATCTAAATAAAATATTACAAAATGATAATATAAGTATAACCAACGATGTTAGTTTATTAAAATCCGCTAAAGTAATTTTTATTTCAGAGGATGTAAGCACGGATACAAATAACATATCAGATTATTCGAAGGTATTAAATTATTTTAACAAAATAAAAAAATATTATCCCAAAAAAAAAATTGTCTTTCTTTCACAAATGAAGCCAGGTTTTTTCAAAAATTTGAGTGAAATAAAAAAAAAAAATACATTTTATCAGGTTGAAACTTTAGTTTTTGGCGAAGGTGTAAAAAGATCAATAAATCCTGAGAGAATTATAATTGCTGGCGAAAGAGATGTTCCAAATGACATTCTTTTAATTTATAAAAAATTCACACCCAATGTTATTAAAACAAATTTTCAAACTGCTGAATTAATAAAAATTTTTATAAATATCTTTTTAATTTCTAATTTAACTACTGCAAATTACTTATCTGAAATATCGGATAAAACAGACGCTTCCTGGAATGATATAGAAACTGCACTGAGGATGGACAAAAGGATTGGAAAATTTTCATATATAAAACCTGGATTAGGAATTTCAGGTGGAAATCTTGAAAGAGATTTAATAAATATTGCTCAATTTACCGATTTAAATAATTTAAAAATTCCAATTTTTAATATATTTAAGCAATATTCTAAAATTAGAAAAAATTGGCCATATAAAATATTCAGACAAAAACTAAAAATAAACAAGAAATTACATATTAAAAAAGTTTTGATTTATGGATTAACTTATAAATTAAATACTCATTCAATGAAAAATTCTCCAAGTATTAATCTAATGAATAATTTGAAAAAACATAAAGATATAATAGTTTCTTGTTATGATCCAAACGTTAAATATTTAAAAAATAATAAAATTAAAATTTTAGATTCTTTAAAATCATCAACAGAAAAGTTTGATTTTATTTTTATTATGTTACCATTTAAGAATATTTTTAATAAATCTTACTTTTTAAATAAAATTAAAAAAAAAAAAACAATTATATTTGATCCTTTTTCGGTTTTAGATCGATCTAAAATTCAATCAAAAGAACTTATATCTTTATGTTAAAAAAAATTTTATCAAATGAAAAAAGAGTTGTGTTGTTAGGAGGTGGTTTTATTTCATCAGAATTTGCAAAGCTTTTGAAAAAAAAAAATAAGAAAGTACTATTAATTAATAGAAAAAAAATCGATTTTTTAAAAAAAAATTCTGTAAATAAAATAGACAAAATTATAAAAGATACAGATATTGTGTTTATAATTGCCGCTGAAGCTCCTGTTAAAACTGTTAAAATGTTTAGTAACAATATAATAATTTTAAAAAATATATTATTAGGAATAGAAAAAAAAAATTTACATAAGGTGATATATTTAAGCTCAGACGCAGTATATAACGATAGCATGAATCCACTCAATGAAAAATCAAAAACAGAAACTAGTAATTTACATGGGATGATGCATATTTCTAGGGAAAAAATTCTTAATAATTATTATAATGATAGATTACTGATATTTAGATCTACCTTAGTATATGGAGTAAATGATCCTCATAATGGCTATGGACCAAATCAATTTATAAGGTCTGCCAAAAAAAATAAATTAATTAAATTGTTTGGTAAGGGTGAGGAAAAAAGAGATCATATTTGGGTTAATGACTTAACAGAAATGATGTATGAAATTATTTATAATAATAAAAAAAATATTTTAGGTATATTAAATCTTGCTTCTGGAAAAATTATTTCTTTTTCAGAAATAGCAACTTTAATCAAAAAAAATATTTCAAAAGTTAACATAAGTAATCTTGAGAGAAAAATACCTCCTCCCCATAATGGATATAGACCTATTGATATCACGAAATTTAATAAATTTTCTAAATTTAAACCTAAAAGTTTCTCAATAGTGTTGAGAAAAATTATACAAAATTATAAAGAAATGTAATGGCTGAAATTAATTTATTAAAATCTCTTCCAAAACCTAAGAGGAACATTTCAAATAGAAATACAGAAAAAACAGATCATCATATAAAAATATCAAGACAATATGGAAAAGAATATTTTGATGGTGATAGATCATTTGGTTATGGAGGATACAAGTATGATGGAAGGTGGGTTCCAGTAGCCAAAGATATTGTGAAAAATTATAATTTAACAAAAGGTTCAAAAATTTTGGATGTTGGTTGTGCCAAAGGTTTTTTAGTTAAAGATTTAGTAGATTTAGGTTTTGAGGCTTATGGGATAGACATTTCACAGTATGCAATAGATAATGCTCCTAAAGATATAAAAAATAGATTAAAGGTTGGTAATGCTAAAAGTTTACCATATGATGATAATTCTTTTGACTTAGTCATTTCTTTGAACACTATTCATAATTTAGATAGAGATGAATGCAAAATGGCTATACAAGAAATTCAAAGGACTTCAAAAACTAGTTCTTTTATTCAAGTAGACTCGTACACTAATGAAAATGAAAAGAGTATTTTTGAAGATTGGGTGCTTACAGCCAAGTTTTACGGATATCCTAACGAATGGTTAAATCTATTTAAAGAATCTGGATATACTGGAGATTGGTATTGGACTATAATAAAATAAAATTATGTTAATAAATAAAGAATTTTCATTAAGTAAATCTGCAAATAGATGTTTTTCTTACAGAAAAAGAATACTCGAAATCTCACAAACAGTCAGTGCTTTACATGCAGCAGGAGCCTTTTCCTGCGCTGAAATTATTGATTTAATATATTACGGTTTAAAAAAAGAATACAAAAATTATTCTGATATTTTTATAATGTCAAAGGGACACAGTTGTATAATACAATATTTGATACTTAACGATTTAGGTTTTTTAACAAAAAAAGATATTGATAGTTATTGTAAAAGTAGAGGTAAATTAGGCTGTCATCCTGATTATGGAACTCCTGGTATTCAAGCTTCAACAGGCTCATTGGGCCATGGTATGGGTTTGGCCGTAGGTATTGCCCATGGGTTTAAAATAAAAAAAAAGAAATCTAAGGTTTTTTTGATTATTAGTGATGGAGAGTTGCAAGAAGGCTCGACTTGGGAATGTATGATGATGGCAGCGAATTTGAAACTTGATAATCTAGTTTGTTTTTTGGATCATAATGGATCCCAATCATTTGGCAAAACAAAAGAAACCCACCCAATGTTTTACCCAATAGAAATGAAGGTGAAAGGATTTAATTGGAATTCATATAGTGTGAATGGACATAACACAAAATCTATGGTCCAACTTTTAAAGAAAATTAAACTAAATAAACCAACAATGATAATAGGTAATACAGTAAAGGGTAAAGGAGTATCATTCATGGAGCACAAACCTATTTGGCATTATAGATCACCAAACAAAGATGAATATAACTTTGCAATAAACAATCTCAAAAAAGTAATTAAATAATGAGAAATAAATTTGCAGATGTAATATACCAGCAAGGAAAAATTGATGAGAGAATATGTGTTGTTGTTTCAGACATTTCTCCAGCTGGATCTATTGAAAAATTTAGAAAAAAATTTCCTAATAGATTTATTAATTGTGGTGTTGCAGAGCAATCAATGATTGGTATTGCTTCTGGTCTAGCACTTGAGGGATTTAGACCTTTTTGTTACACAATTGCAACATTTGCATTGTACAGACCATTTGAAATGGTGAGAGTGGACATGTGCTATCAGAACTTGCCAGTCACAGTGGTTGGTATGGGCTCTGGAATAATTTATTCTACTTTAGGGGGAACACATCATACAATTGAAGATGTAAGTATAGCTAGTTCATTGCCAAATATGACTGTTTTAGCACCGTGCGACCCTGATGAGATGAAATTAGCTACGGAATGGTGCGCCAAAAGAACAAAAGGTCCAGTTTATATGAGATTAGGAAAAGTTGGTGAACCAATATTGACAAAGAATTCTATTGAAAAATTCAAATTTGGAAAAATTCGTTATTTGCAAAAAGGAAATGATGTCGCAATAATTACATATGGAACATTTATGAATACCGCAATAAAGTTATCAAAATATCTTGAAGAAAAAAAAAAGAAGGTATCAGTAATTTCTTGCCATACATTGAAGCCCCTAGATTATTTTGGAATAAAAAAAATGTTAAATGACCATGATAACATAATTGTTTTGGAGGAACATGTTTTACATGGAGGATTGGGAATGCAGATAAGAAATATATCTTCGATTGAAAAATCAAGATCTAGAATACAACATTTTCATTTAAAGGATAAATTCATTCATACTTATGGTTCTTACGAGAATTTATTAGACAGTCATGAACTATCCTATTCAAAAATAATAAGAAATTTAAAATTATGAAAAAAAAATTGTTAATAATAGGTGGAGGTTTTGCTGGATGTTGTGTTGCCCACTTATTTTCAAAATTAAATAACTGGGAAACAACTATTATTGAAAAAAATAACTTCTTAGGTGATGGAGTAAGAACAAATTGGTATGGTGGACATCCTTATACTTTTGGTCCTAGACACTTTCTTACTCCTTATGACAATGTTTATAAATATCTTAATGAAATTATACCTCTGAGAAGTTGTGCTGAACATGAGTTTTTAACTTATGTGGAAAGAGATAATGATTTTTATGCTTATCCTATCAATATGTCAGATGTAAAAAGAATGCCTGATTACGATCTTATTAACAAAGAGATGACTGAAAAAAAAGGTGAAAATTTTATCGGATCTAAAAATGCAAAAAACTTAGAAGATTATTGGATAGGATCAGTTGGCAATAGATTATTTGATAAATTTATTGATAAATACAACAAAAAAATGTGGTTAGTAGATGATTGTAAAGAAATAGATACTTTCAATTGGTCACCTAAAGGTGTAACTCTAAAAGATGGTCCAAGAGCTGCATGGACTGATATTTATTCAGGCTATCCATATGCCGCAAATGGATATAATGATTATTTTGATATAGCTACAAAAGAAGCTAAGGTTCACTTTAATACCACCTTTGATTATATTGATCTTGAAAAAAAAGAGATTTTAATTAACTCAGAAAAACATAAATTTGATATGATTGTAAACACTATTTCACCAGATTTATTGTTTAAAAGAAAATTTGGGAAATTGAATTATTTGGGAAGGGAATTTCATAAAATAATTTTTCCAGTTGAAGAGGTTTTTCCAAAGAATGTTTATTTTCTTTATTATGCTAATGATGAAAAATTTACTAGATTAGTTGAGTACAAAAAGTTTACGCATCACAAATCACCAACAACTCTTGTTGGAATGGAAATTCCAGTGAGAGATGGTCCAGGAGCATATCCACTTCCATTTAAAAAAGATCAGGAATTAGCAAAAAAATACTTTAATCTTTTTCCAGACGATTGTTACTCTCTTGGTAGAGCGGGTAGCTACTTGTATGGAATTGATATCGACGACTGTATTAGACAGGCAATGATTCTTTGTGATGCAGTTAAGTCAGGCAGTAAACTAAAATACCCAGTACCTGGTGATAATTATAAGTTTTAATTAATGAAAAAAATATTCAGTATTAATAAAAAAAAACTTTTTTTCTTCAAAAATTTAATAATAAAAGAGGTTAAAAAAAAAAACCCAAGTTTTAATGGAGAATTGCATAAAATACATAACTTTATTTCTGGTAAAAATATAAATTTAATTAGATTAAATTGTTTTAAAAAAATTAATTCTTTAGACTGGATTAAAATAATAAAAGAATTATGTAGTGAGCAAATGTTTTACCTGCTTGGACAAGATTTGCTAATACAGTCTAAAATAAATTTATCTATCCAAATGCCTAAAGATAGAAGTTCAATTTTAAAAGCACATTCAGATTGTTGGTCTGCAGATACTCCTTTTCAGTTAAATCTTTGGCTGCCTTTAACAGACGCATTTTCCACTAATTCAATGTTTATAATGGATGATATTTATTCCTTAAAATACTTAAAAAAAAATTCAAACTCAAAATATAAAAATCATAAAATTAAAAAACCTTTAAAAAAAAATTTTATCTCAATGAAGTATGGTCAAGCTTTAATATTTAATCCAAGTGTTTTACATGGAAATGTATTAAATCAAACTAAAAACACAAGAGTTTCATTAAATGTGAGATTCAAGTCAATATTTGCACCAGAACCAAATATAAAAAATCCAGATAGAAAGTTTGGTACATATTATAAAAAATTTAATATATTAGAAAGTACCAGGTTTGGTTTAGATATAATTGAAAATGGAATTATAAAATGAGCGAAAAAAATATATATACATATGTGATGCCAAGAGAATTTCGTGGATACAACATTCCTATTTCTATTCAAAGTCAGTACATAAAAAATTATGCAGAGACTAATGGTTACAAATTTATGCTTCCAGTTACAGAATTAATAAATAATCAAAGTTATAACAACTTTATTGAATTTTCAAAAAAAAATATTCTCAATTTAGCTATGACTTCTATATTTGTTTTACCTGTAAATGATATTATTAATTGTAAAAAGATAACAAAAAAATTTTCAGATAAATGTATTTTTCATTTTGTATTAGAAAATTTAAAGTTTAATAAAAAAGATTTATTAAATTGGATTTTTGAATTCAATAAAATAGATAAATTAATTTATGACTATAAAAGTTTTAATGAAATTAAAATTTTACAAACCAAATAAAAAATAATGTTCTACGATTTAAATATTGCATTTTTAAATTTATTTGGAAATCTAACTATTGCTAAAATTGAGATATTAGTAAGCATATTTTCCGCAGCATTTTTTGGATTAGTAATTAGATTAGCACTTGGTTTATCAAAGCAAAATTGGGTTAAGACATATCATAACACATTAACTTTTATTTTATTGCCTGTAATAACTTTTATAATAACTAGTTTGATTTCTAATAATATAGCTCTATCAATTGGAATGGTTGGAGCACTATCTATTGTTAGGTTTAGAAATCCAGTCAAAAACCCTTTTGAATTAGTAATGTATTTTGGTTTAATAACTTTGGGAATTGCGTCCTCTATTAAAATTTTGTGGGGTTTCTTACTAACTGGATTTATTTCATTCGTAATTATATTTATGCATTTTTTAGATATTATTTTGCAAAAATTTAATAAAAAATTATTTAATTTTTCTTTTGAGGAAGCAAATCTTAATTATGTAGCTGATATTCAAACTTCAGAAATTATTTCAAATTTAGAAAAAAATTCTTTGATGATAAATTTTAATTATGATTTTGAAAAAAAAATCTATAATTATAGGTTAGGATCTAATAAAAAAAATGATATTGTAGATATAATAGAAAACTTGAATAAAAAAAATATTATTAATATTAATTATAGCAATTTGTAGCTCATGATAAAAAATAAATATTTATTTATTTATTTATTTTTTGTTTTTATTTTACCGAATAAATCTTTGGCTTCAGTTGATTGTAATCAAAATAAAATTATTAGTCCTTACAAAAGTTATAATATTAAAAATATATCCATAGAAATTTTGAACCAAAGAAAATGGTACAAAAATTTATACGAAGCTATTTTTGAGATAGATAATATTTTTTTAAAGAAAAAATTTAAAAAAAGATATAATGCAAAATTAAAAATAAGATATAAAAATAATGTTTCCTGTGAATTAAATGCAAGAGTTAGATTGCACGGAGATACTCCTGAACATTATTCTCTATCTCCACCATCTTTAAGTGTAAGGTTGAAAAATGGTAATTTAAATAATTTTACAGATTTTATTCTATTCAGACCAGACACAAGAGGAGGTGATAATGAAATATTTGCAAGCTCACTTGCAAAGCATCTTGGATTTATCTCTCCAGATACCTTTTACTTATATGTTAATTTTAATGGGACAAACTTTAGATATCTTCTTCAGGAGAGAGCAGCTAAAGAATTATTAGAGTATTATGGTAAAAGAGAAGGTCCAATATTTGAAGGTGATGAGCGACATGTTTATGACGAAAAATCAAATGAAAATTTAGCTAATAGGACTCACAAAGGTCTTGTAAGAATGACGAATCCAAAATGGGCATTAAAAAATGATGTAAATTTAAAAACTTCATTAAATATTCTAGAAAATTTAAATTATATGTACCAAGATTTTTTAATTAACCTAAACAATGGATCTACACGTTACTTTATGAATTTTGATATTGTTGAAAATATTAACCCAGCTTCAATAGAAAATTTATATGTTTATCATGCATTTTTATATTCTATTAAAGGAACACATGGATTGGCTTATCATAATAGAAAGTTCTATTATGATTATTTAAATGATTTCATTCATCCAATTTTTTATGATACCGACACTAAAATATTTACTTTAAAAAATGAAAGTGATTACATTTTAGATAAAAATTTAGTTATTGAAAAAAAAATAG
>CACHQB010000020.1 GCA_902581925.1 uncultured Pelagibacteraceae bacterium
TAATACTAAGCTTAAGTTGACTGAAAAAGAGATTAATACAATTACTTATTTATCAAAATCTAATAAACCAGTTAGTATTGAAGAATTACAACAAGAGGTATGGAGTTATCAATCTGATATGGAAACCCATACTGTTGAGACTCATATTTATCGATTAAGAAAAAAAATTCTAAATATCTTTAATGATAATGAATTTATTATTAGTAAGAAAAATGGCTATCAAATCAAATAAAAAAAATCCAATTGCTAAAGACTTATTTACAAAAAAATATAAACCAAAAATAGTTAAGCCAAAGAAGGGTAAGGGGAGTTTTAAAAGAAAGAAGAGTTAAATCTCAAGTCTTGCTCCAATTTGTTGTATTACTCTTGATGACATTTCGGTGCCTTTATCGAGACTTTCTTTTATAGATAATTTATTTACGTACCCATGAAGAAATCCTGCAGCAAATAGATCTCCAGCACCTGTAAGGTCTATAATGTTAAGATTTTTCCGAATATCACATTCAATAATTTCTTCACCTCTTATTGCTATTGCTCCTTTCTCGCCTCTAGTTATAACTACTAATTTATTAAGTTGTTTTGAAAAGTTTATAACTTCATTGAAATTTTTTGCTTCAATTAATGACGTAATTTCTTGTTCATTAGCAAACGTTATATCAAGTTTGTTTTTAACCAAGTTTAAAAAATGAGGTTTATGTCTATCTACACAAAATAGATCAGAGAGTGACATAGCAACTTTGTTAGCATTACTTATAGCTTTATCGAACGCTTTTTTAGGTTCTCCCTCATCCCACAAGTAACCTTCCAAAAATATCATTTCACTTTTTTTAATTACATCAGAATTAACATCTTTCTCATTAATTTTTCCTGCCGTTCCTAAGAAAGTACACATCGTTCTTTCTGAGTCTGGCGTTACTAATATTAGGCATGATCCAGTTGGTAATTCTTCTTTTTTTTTAGAATAAAAATATTCTACATTCTCTTTTTTCAACCCTTCTTCATAGTTACTGCCAAATTTATCATCAGAAACTTTACCTATAAAACCAACTTTATTACCAAGTTGGGATAACCCAACTATAGAGTTTGCTACAGACCCCCCAGAAACAGTTTTTTCAATTTTAAGATTTATTAATAAATTTTTGAATTCATTTTCATTAAAAAATAATTTCATTGTACTTTTTGTAAGGTTATTTTGGGAAATAAAATTATCTTCAACTTTGCAAATAACATCAACAATTGCGTTTCCTATTCCTAAAATTTTCATATTAAGCTTTTTTCGTAATAACAGGTTTTTTTCTGTTTGGGTAGCAAGTAGTGCATATTTTACAGGTTAAACCATAACAATCTCTTGCTTTACAATATTCTCTGCCATAAAAAATTATTTGTAAATGAAGTTTAGACCAAGTTTTTTTTGGAAATATTCTTTTTAAATCTTTTTCAGTTTGAATTACATTTTTTCCGTTTGTTAAACCCCATCTTTGTGCAAGTCTATGAATATGTGTATCTACAGCAAAAGCAGGATATCCAAAACCCTGAGACATCACTACACTAGCTGTCTTATGACCTACACCAGGTAGTTTCTCAAGATCCTCAAAAGTTTCAGGTACTTTACCGTTGTGCTTATCTAAGACCTGTTTTGACATTAAGTAGATACTTTTAGCTTTAATTCTAAAAATACCGATTCTCTTTATTAATTTTTCAATTTTTTTTCTTCCTAATCTTACAAAGTGTTCTGGTTTATAGTATTTAGGATATATATCTTTTGTTACATTATTAACATTTACGTCAGTACATTGTGCCGAAAGTAGTACAGAAATTAATAGTGTAAAAGTATTTTTACTTTTAAGAGGAACAGGTGCTTTGGGGTAAATCTTATTTAGAGTTTTAATTATGATTTTTGCTTTTTGTCTTTCATTCATTATGAAAAGTTAAGCAAATCTCTCATGGAGTATAATCCTGGTTTTTTTTTCATCAACCATTTAGAAGCAGTCAAAGCTCCGTCTGAGTAAAGTGCTCTATCAAAAGCCTCATGATTTAATGTAATTATTTCTTTTCCACTCGAGAATTTTACTTCGTGTTCACCAATAATTTCACCTTTTCTGATTGAGTTAAAATTAATTTTTTTTCCATAAGGAAAAGATTTTTGATTTAAGAATTTTTTGCCAATTAAATTATATAAATTTTTATTTTTTCCGTCCGCAATTCCTTTACCAAGCATTAATGCTGTACCAGATGGATAGTCTTTTTTGTGTTTGTGGTGTACTTCAAATATTTTACTTAAGTAATTATCACCAAGTGATTTTGAGGCAATTTCAGTTAAATACATCAATAAGTTTACACCTAAACTCATATTACCAGCTTTTAAAATAGGTATCCTTTTGGAATATTTTTTAATTTGATTTTCTTGTTTTCTAGTAAATCCAGTTGTACCAATCACAACTTTTTTTCTTAACTTAGAAGCAATTTTTAAAATATCTAGAGTGCAGTTTGGTACAGTAAAATCAATTATGACATCTGTTTTTTCAAATGCTTTATCTGTGTTAAACTCAGGTTTAATTCCATTAAATTTTTTATTTACCAGTCTATTTTCAGTTAGAGTAACTAATTTAAAATTTTTATTTTTTTTTGAAGATTTTATTAATTGTTGACCCATTCTTCCTAGGCAACCAGTAATTCCTAAATTAATTTTTTTCATATTTTTTTAAAAGTTCTGTGTAAGTGTTTTCTAAATTTTTTGTAAATTCTTTATTATCAAATAATGATGATTTTTTTAACGTTTCAAACAATTTTTTTTTTATTTTAATTAAGTATCCTTTATTTTTACCTATTTTAATTGCAAGATTTTTATAAGTTTCATAATCAGGTACTGATAATTCATCTAAATTTACCCTATTTAGCAAACTCGATGATACTCTAGATGCAAAACTTTCTCCTTTAATGGTAATTAAAGGTAAACCCATTCTTAAAGCATCACTGCAAGAAGTATGAGCACCATATGGATATGTATCAAGAAATATATCAGCTAACTTAATTCTATTAAGATGTTCTTGAATAGATACTCTTCTTGCAAAGATAATTCTTGAATGATCAATGTTGTTTGACATCGCTTCTTTTTTTAAATTTTTTTCTGTACTTTCATTGTTAGAGTAAATCCAAAAAACACTATTTGGGACTTCTTTTAAAATTTCCATCCAGGTTTTAAAAATTTCAGGAGTTATTTTATAACTTGTGTTAAAATTACAATAAATTACTTTATTATCTGGAAGATTAAAATCTGATTTTTTTAAAATTTTATTTGAAATTTCTCTTTTATCAATGTTTGGTTGATAGCAATTATTTAGATAAATAACTTTTTCACTATAATTATTTTTTTTTGTTTCAGGAATTATTATTTTATCAGCAATAATATAATCATAAATTTTTGATCCCATTGTTCCAGGATATCCCAAAAAATTAATTTGGATAGGGGCACACTTTTGAACAAAAATTCCTTGCCTACCTCCGTCTGTAAATCCATTTAAATCAATTGCTATATCAATTCCAATATTTTTACAAAGTTTAGTTATTTCATAATCAGATTTATCATGAACATAAAAAAATTTATCAAAATAATTCTCAATATTTTTATTCCATTCATCTTCTTTATTTTTCAAAAGTGAAAATCCAATTAATTCAAATTTAGACCTGTTATGATTTTTAAACATATCTAAACACAAATGAAGTATGGGGTGATTTTTATAATCACTTGAAAAATATGCAATTTTTGGTTTCTTGTTTAATTTTATTATTTTTTTCTCATCAATTTTTGGGCTTGGAAATTTTTTACTTATGAAGGTTTCCGAACAAATTTTTTGTAGATTTGGATCATCTATCAAACTAAGTACAGTAAGTGGATTTACTTCCTTAAAATTTTTAATTTCATTTATAACTTTTAGTTTTAAGTTATGGAAATTTTCCCAATCACATAAATTTTTTTTTACACTTAATATTTTATTATTAATATTTTTGTAGTATGGTTCTATTTTTAATAAATTTTTATACATGATTAGAGCATTTTCGTAATGTCCTATTTTACTAAATATTTCACCTAAATTATTATAGGCTACTGAATAATTGTTATTTATTTTTATTGAATTTTTATAATTTATAATTGCTTCATTATAATTATCTAAATTTTTATAAACATTTCCAATATTATTAAATGCAACATAATCTTCTGAGTTGTTGTTTATAATATCTTTATATAAATTTAGCGCTGCCTCATGACGCTTAAGAGCAGTATAACAATTAGCCAAATTATTTTTTGTATTTTTATTTGGATTTATTTTTAATAGTGTTTCAAATATTTTCACTGCTTCCTCAATTCTATTAAGCTCAAAATAAGCACCACCTAAATTATTCAATGTTTGAAGATGATTACTGTCAATCTTAAGTGCCAACTCAAGATAATAAATAGAATTCTCAGGTTTTTTGGTTAGTATGTAACTAGTTCCTATTAAATATAATAAATTTAAATCATTCTTCTTGGACTTGTATAGTTCAAGATAGATCTTTAACGCTTTGTCTATATTATTGTTTTTATGAAAATTAAGAGCTATTTTAAATTGTTCATTAAAATTTTTCACTAATTTTTCCAGAAATCTTTAGCTTTTTGAAAAAATTTTTTAATACTTGGGTTTGACTTATCATTTTCAATTTCTCTAAATTGCTCTAATAATTCTTTCTGTTTTTTATTTAAATATACGGGCACCTCTGTTTTAACTTGAACATATAAGTCACCAAAATCACCTCTCCTCATAAATGGCATACCTTTACCTTTTAATCTAAATTGCTTACTATTTTGAGTTCCATCAGGAATTTTAATTTTAGCTTTTCCACCATCAATTGTTGGAATTTCTATTGTTGTTCCTAATGCTGCATCTGCAAAAGAAAGTGGAATTTCAAAAAATAAATTTTCATCAGATCTTTTAAATAAGTTATGAGAATTTACATTAATAAATAAATAAAGATCACCTGTTGCTCCACCCCTTGTTCCAGCTTCACCTTTACCCGCTAACCTAATTCTTGTCCCATCGTCTACACCTTTTGGAATTGTTACAGAAATTTTCTTAGACGCTTGTTTTTTACCTTGGCCATTACAATCATTACAAGGGTTAGTTATTTCCTCACCATTTCCATTACATTGAGGACAAGTTTGTTGTACAGTAAAGAAACCTTGGTTAGATCTAATTCTACCGCTTCCTCCACAATATGAGCACCTGTCTGGTGAATAACCTGGCTTAGATCCATTACCTTTACAGGTTCCACACTGTTCGGTTGTAGAAAATTTTATGTCTTGCTTTTTTCCGCTATAAGCTTCTTCAAGAGAAATCGATAAATCATATCTTAAGTCAGAGCCTCTATTATTTGATCGTCTATTTCTTGATCTTCCACCACCACCAAAATCTCCAAAGAAATCTTCAAAAATATCTGAAAAATCTGCCCCACCAAATCCACCAAAACCTCCACCCGGTCTGCCACCACCATTTTCGAAAGCTGCATGACCAAAGTTATCGTAGTTTTGTTTCTTTTCTTTGTCTGAAAGTATTCCGTAGGCTTCACTAGCTTCTTTAAATTTCTCTTCAGCCTTAGTATCTCCAGGATTTTTATCAGGATGATATTTTACAGCTAGTTTTCTGTATGCAGATTTTAACTCTTCAGGGCTTGCGCTTTTATTAACGCCTAGGACATCGTAATAGTCTCTTTTAGCCATCAAATTACCCCAGACAATTAAATGTCAGTTTAAGCGCTTTTTTCTTTATTCTCGTCTTTTACTTCTTCGAAATCAGCATCAACAACATTCTCGTCTTTTTTACCTGCATCATCACCGCTGTCATCTTTTCCAGACTCAGGTTTTGCATTTTGTTGTGATTTATAGATTGCTTCTCCAAGTTTCATTGAAGCTTGAACTAAAGCTTCTGTTTTTTTCTTAATATCTTCAATATCTTCACCTTTTAAAGCCTCTTTTACTGCAGATGATGCGTCTTCAATTGCTTTCTTCTCTGAATCAGAAATCTTTGATCCATGCTCTTTTAAATTCTTTTCAGTAGAGTGAATTAGAGTATCTGCTTGGTTTCTAACATCAACTGACTCCCTCTTCTTTTTATCAGCTTCTTTATTAGCTTCTGCATCTTTAACCATTTTTTCGATTTCTTCATCACTTAGTCCACCTGAAGCTTGAATTTGTATCTTTTGTTCTTTGCCAGTTCCTTTATCTTTGGCAGAAACATTCACAATACCATTTGCATCAATATCAAAAGTAACTTCAATTTGAGGAACACCTCTTGGAGCTGGCGCAATACCTACTAATTCAAAATTACCTAAGGCTTTATTGTCAGCTGCCATCTCTCTTTCACCCTGCAAAACTCTAATAGATACAGCTGGCTGATTATCTTCGGCAGTTGAAAACACCTGACTTTTTTTTGTAGGAATTGTTGTATTTTTATCAATTAATTTTGTTGAAACCCCACCAAGTGTTTCAATACCTAGTGATAATGGAGTAACATCTAATAAAAGTACATCTTTAACATCACCTTGTAAAACACCTGCCTGAATAGCAGCACCCATTGCAACTACTTCATCTGGATTTACACTTTTGTTAGGATCTTTTCCAAAAAAGTTCTTCACTTCTTCAATTACTTTTGGCATTCTAGTCATACCACCAACCATAACTACTTCATCAATTTCACTTGCTGTAATTCCAGCATCTTTTAAAGCAGTTTTACACGGGGGTACAGTTCTAGCAATTAAGTCTTCAACTAAAGCTTCAAGTTTAGCTCTTGTCATTTTTAAATTAATATGTTTCGGACCTGTTTTATCTGCTGTAATAAATGGCAGATTTATATCTGTTTGTTCTGCTGATGATAATTCAATTTTTGCTTTTTCAGCAGCTTCTTTTAATCTTTGTAAAGCAAGTTTGTCTGACTTGAGATCAATTCCATTATCTTTCTTAAATTCAGAAACTAAATAATCAACAATAGCATTATCAAAATCTTCACCACCTAAAAAAGTATCACCATTAGTTGATTTAACCTCAAATACACCATCACCTAATTCTAAGATTGAAACATCAAATGTTCCTCCGCCTAAATCATATACAGCAATTTTTTTATTTTGTTTTTTATCTAAACCATAAGCTAAAGACGCAGCTGTTGGTTCATTGATAATTCTTAAGACTTCTAATCCAGCAATTTTTCCGGCATCTTTTGTTGCCTGTCTTTGTGCATCATTAAAGTATGCTGGTACTGTAATCACAGCTTTTGTTACGGCTTGACCTAAATATTTTTCTGCTGTTTCTTTCATTTTTTGTAAAATAAAAGCAGATATTTGAGAAGGTGAATACTTTTCACTTTTAGCTTCTATCCAAGCATCACCTTTTTCAGAATTAACTATTTTGAAAGGTGCAGCTTCCACATCTTTTTTTACAGTTGGATCATCAAAATTTCTCCCAATTAATCTTTTAACTGCAAAGATAGTGTTTTCCGGATTTGTAACAGCCTGTCTTTTTGCTGGTTGTCCAATTAATTTTTCATTTTCATCTGTAAATGCTACAACTGATGGCGTAGTTCTTGCTCCCTCAGCATTTTCTAATACTTTCGCTTGTGTCCCCTCCATAATGGCAACACATGAATTTGTTGTTCCTAAATCTATTCCAATAATTTTACTCATAATTTAATATCTCACTTACGTCATATAGGGTTTAAATGTAAAACTACAAGTTGATCTCATAATTATTTATTTTCTAGATTTTCCTGATTTTCCTTAGTTTTTTCATCTTTTGTTGTAACTTTTTTTGACACTCCTACTAGTGAGGGTCTAAGCAATCTGTCTTTTATAGTAAAGCCTTTTTGAATTTCCTGGATTATTGTTCCAGGTTCCTTTGTGTCATCTTCTATTTCCATCATAGCTTGATGAAAGTTTGGATCTAGTTTCTTGTTAAGACTATCAATTGGTTTAATGTTATTTTTTTCGAATATTGAGATTAGATCTTTTTTAATAATATCCAAATGTTCCAGTGTTTTCTTCAATGCTTCGGTTTCTTTTAACTTATCATCACTTTCAAGAACATGTTTTGATCGTTCTAAGTTATCTATCAAATTTAATGCTTCTTTGGCAAAACTATAGCCACCATATTCGAAGGCATCTTCTTTTTCTTTTTCAAATCTTCTTCTTTGATTTTCCATTTCAGCAAAAGTTCTCGCCACTTTATCTTCAAGTTCAGCAATTTTTTCTTCTGGAGTTGGTTCTTTAATTTCTTCTTTGGGTTCTTGGTTTTTTTCTTGATTATTTTCTTCGGCTAAGCTTTCTTCAGGTTTTTCAGTTTCTTTTGGTATATCCTGATTTTGATTTGAGGATGTGCTATTTTGGTTTTCTTCTTTTTCCATACCTTCTTATATGGTAAGGATTTAACCAATTTCTAGATGTCTAAACAAAAAATTAATAAATTACTCATAGGGACTAATAACAGGGGGAAACTTAGAGAAATCAAGAGTTTATTGCCTAAAAGCGTTAAAATTTATTCTACATCATCGTTTAATCTTAGGAGCCCAATTGAAAATGGTAAGTCATTTAAAGAAAACTCATTAATTAAATCTAAATATTTTTCAAAAAAAACAGGATTAATCTGTTTGGCTGACGATTCAGGTTTAGAGATAGATTTTTTGAATAAAAATCCTGGAATTTATTCTGCAAGGTGGGGAGGAAGGCATGGGGATTTTGATAAAGCTATAAGAAGAGTTTATAGAGAACTAAATAAAAAAGATAAAAATTGGAAAAATAAAAAAATTAAAGCTAGATTTATTTGTGCTCTTTCTATTTCATATTTAAATAAAAAAATTGCTTGTGTGGTGGGAAAAGTAGAGGGATATATTTCTGAAAAACCAAAAGGAAAGAACGGATTTGGTTATGATCCAATTTTTATTCCTTTAAAAAAAAGAAAAACTTTTGGAGAAATGAAGCCACATCAAAAATACAAGATGGATCATAGATACCAAGCTTTTAAAAAAATTAAAAAACTTCTATAAGTTTTTGATCATCAATTTTATAAAAATTAAGTCTATGATTTATTTTATTATTTTTAATATCAAAAATTCCTATTTTTCCTTTAAAAGAGTTTTTTCTCTTAAAAATTTTATTTAGGTTTTCTACTTTTGAGTTTATTGACAAATAATATACCAAGCCTACAAGATCATAACTTAATAGAGACAAGTGTGTAGGATCTTCATTAAATGCGTTAAAGTATTTTATTTTGTAGCTATCGAAATTTTTTTTATTTATTGATGGATAATATAATGGTTGAATATCAGTTTCCTTTAATAAACTTTCATCAAACCATTGATTTAAAGTTATAAAGTATTTATTTTCAGGAAGTACGTCAGTGTATAAAAGTGATGTAGATACGCTTTTTAGACTCTCATCAAAATCTGCAATTACTACAGCATCAAAATTTAAACCACCTAAAGTGTATCTTTTTTCTAGTCTTTTTATTTTTATTTCTTTATTTGGTTCATTTGAATTCTTTATTCTCTTTATTTCATCTTCTAAATTTTGCTTTCTAACTCTATAGTTTGTAATTTCTTCTATTTGTTTCGTTAGCTTCGTAGGCTCTGTATTATATTCGTAATCTTTATAAATTTTTATTTTTGAATTTTTCATTCCTTTTTTAATTTCAAATTCATAATCTTGAATTGGTGTTAAAAAAATAGTTTTTTGTATTTCATTAGTTTCTAAAAATTTTTTTATTGTATTAAATTGTGAGGTAGAATTAATTCCAGCAGAAATTACATTTTTTGGAAGATCCAAAGTTTTATTGGTTAAAGATAAAAAAATTAAATTCTTCATTTCATCTAAATAAGTTAAACTTTCATAGAAAACAGGACCAATAACAATTTTTATTCCCATTTGACTTAATTCAAACGCTGATTTTAAAGTTTGGTTGGCTTTAGTTGCGGTATCTTTTGGATAGATTTCTATCAAATTATTATCAATATCTTTTACAGCCAATCCAACTGCCTTAATGATTGACTCTCCTATTTCCTTGTTATCTCCAGTCATAGGTACTAATAATCCTACTTTGATTTTTTCTTGTGCATTAACTGTTTGAAAAAGAAGAAAGTAAAAACTTAAAAAAATAATGTAAATAATTTGAGTTAATTTAGTCATTTTGATGCTACTATAATATTTTTTAAGCTAAATTATGATCATAAAACCACAATTTAAATTAAAAGAATACGAAAATGGTCTTTATTTGGTATCAACTCCTCTAGGAAATCTAAAAGATATAACTTTAAGAGCAATTGAAGTTTTACAGCAATCTCATTATATTTTGTGTGAAGATACTCGAGTTTCAAAAAATCTTTTAAATAAATATCAAATTAAATCGAAATTAATTTCAAATCATAAATTTAACGAAAAAAAAAATGTAGAAAAAATTATTGAATATCTAAAATCTGGAAAAATAATTTCTCTGATATCTGATGCAGGCACACCTGCTATTTCTGATCCAGGATCTGTACTGGTTAATGAATGTATTAAGAATGAGATAAGAATTTTTCCTATTCCTGGGCCTTCAGCTGTTGCTACGGCTGTTTCAATCAGTGGATTTTCAGATAAATTTTTGTTTTTTGGTTTTGTTCCGGACAAAAAAAAGGAACTATCAACTGAATTAAAAAAATTTTCAGAATTTGAAAATTCCTTAGTTTTCTTTATTTCTCCTAAAAAAATAAACAAAATTATACCTGAAATAAAAAAGAATTTTTCTGGAAGAAAGATAGTTTTTTGTAGGGAAATAACAAAAGTGTATGAGGAATTTATTAGAGTAAATGTAGATGAATTAGAATTATTTGAAAAAGAACCAAAAGGAGAGCTCACAGTCGTGATTTCTGAAAAAAAAATAAATAAAAATATGTCTGAAAAATTAACTGAATCAGATATGAATATAATTAAAATAATGATTAATAAATTATCCACTAAAGAAATTACTGATATTTTGAGTCAAAGTACTAACGTGCCTAAAAAAAAAATATATAATTATTGTTTAAAATTAAAAAATGAAAAATAAATTATTAATTTATGTATTTATAAGTTTAATTTTAACTGGATGTGTTGGAGTTGGTTCCAAAGGTCTTTTTGGCACAGGTGTTTCAGTTGCTTTAGATCCAAGAACAGTTGGCACCCAAATAGATGACTCTATTATGCAAAAAATTATTAGTACTAAAATTTTAGCTAAAGATAAAAAATATTTTATTTCTGTGAAAACTAAGGTTCTAGATGGTAGAATTTTTATGACTGGAAAAGTAGACAATCCTGAGGAAAAATTGTTACTTACA
>CACHQB010000021.1 GCA_902581925.1 uncultured Pelagibacteraceae bacterium
TATCTTCACTCCTGAAGTAATAGACGATATTCATATTAAATCCCAATTAGGAAGATACAGAATGCGAGGAATGGCATTGATGAAAAAAATTCCTACTTTTGATGATTTAGTTTTTTTACCTGGAACCCTAACTAGATTTGTGATCGAAGGTTACAGAGAAAAATGTGAAACAAAGACTGTTATAGGTCCGAGATGTGAAAATCCAATTGAGTTAGACATTCCCGTTTATATTACAGGAATGAGTTTTGGTGCGCTATCTTATGAAGCAAAAACTGCTTTAGCAAGAGGAGCAACTATGGCAGGTAGTGCTACATGTTCTGGTGAAGGTGGAATGATACCTGATGAAAGAAGATATTCTGAAAAATGGTACTACCAATGTATTCAATCAAGATATGGTTTTAACCCACATCACGCACAATTAGCAGATGGTATTGAGGTATTTATTGGACAAGGTCAAAAAGTTGGAATGGGTGGACACTTAATGGGTCAAAAAGTTACTGACCAAGTTGCTGAAATGAGATCGTTACCATCTGGTATTGACCAAAGATCTCCAGCTAGACACCCTGACTGGTTAGGACCAGATGATTTAGCATTAAAAGTAGAAGAGTTAAGACAGTTAACAAAAAATAAAGTGCCAATTCAATTAAAATTAGGAGCATCTAAAGTTTATGATGATGTACGTATGGCTGCAAAATGTGATCCTGACTCTATTTACTTAGATGGAATGGAAGGGTCTACTGGAGCTGGACCACACATCGCTGCTGCAAATACTGGTATTCCAGGTATAGCTGCAATTCGAGAAGCTAGAAGAGCGATCGATGATGTAGGTAAAACTGGAAAAGTAACATTAATTTATGCTGGTGGAGTGAGAGATGGAGCTGACATGGCTAAAGCTTTGGCTCTTGGAGCTGATGCAATAGCTATTGGTACAGGATCTATGATTGCATTAAATTGCAATAAAGATATCCCAGAAGCAAACTTTGAAAAAGAAATGGGAGTAAAAGCAGGTGAATGTTATCACTGCCATACTGGACGTTGCCCAGTTGGTGTAGCTACTCAAGATCCTAAATTAAGAGCAAGATTGAACCCTGATGATGCTGCATTAAGAGTTTATAATTATCTTCACTCAATGACTTTAGAGGCTCAGCTTTTAGCAAGAGCTTGTGGTAAAACAAATATCCACTCTTTAGAGCCTGAAGATTTAGCTGCTTTAACATCAGAAGCATCGGCTTTAGCGAAAGTTCCATTAGCTGGAACTAACTACACAGTTGGTGTTGATAACTACCACAAAATATAGAGGTAACTATGCCAAAGAAAAAAAATAAAAAAGTGGCAAAAACAAAAGAGATAAAAGGTCAGTTAGGTAAAAAGAAAGAGACTGCCAGAGAAAAAATGATTGGCCAGTCTATTGGTTACAGATATGATGTTAATCTTTTACCTGACTATTCTAAGCTAACTCCATTTCTCAAAAAATACATAGAAGCGATGGGATGGGATGATTTAAATTGGTTGGAAGATGTCCATATGGGTTATGAAGAAGACAGACCTGCTGTATTCTGCAGAAATGCAAACGGTTGGGTTACTATTCCAAGCTCAATTAAACTACCAAATAATCAACAAGATAGAGATATGATTGCAAGAGAACTTTTAGTTAAGTTTCAAATGTCTCCAAAACATCCACTTGTTGATTTGAAAAAAGCTTATTTAAAATTTTAACATTTCAATTAAAAGTTGATTTTTTTTAAAAATCTAGTGAACAAGCTAGGTTTTTAACCGTTTTTATATTTGTATCGAATCACAAAATTTAATAGGCTTCCATAAACTAATATGGAGAGAGAATATGACTGATCAGTTAGGTGCTCTTACAACCATATTTACAGAATTTTATTACTGGGTAACAGTAGTACTGATGTTTTTAATTCACGTCGGTTTCTGTATGTATGAAGTTGGAGCTTCTCGATACAAACACCATCAACATACTCTTATGAAAAACACGATGCTGATACCTTTAGTAACAGTAACATGGTTTTTATTTGGTTGGTGGATTTACTGGGCTTTTCCTACAGGACCGGGATTAGCACCATCAATAATGAATGAAAGCACTGCGCTCATCACAGATGAGTCTGCATTTAGTGCTACATGGTATACGGCTACAAGCGATTTAATGGCTGTCAATTTAGGAGACCACATTTCTGGTGTCTTTTGGGCTGCCTTTTTACTTTTCTCTTGGACAGCTGCTTCTATCGTTTCAGGAGCAATCATTGAAAGAATTACGACTTTTGCATTTGGTATTTTAGCAATTGCAATTGGTTCTGTATTTTGGACAATTGATGCTGCATGGGGATGGCACTTCGACGGTTGGATGTTGAAACTTCTAGGATATCACGATGCATATGCATCAGGTGTAATTCACGCAATTGCAGGTGGATTTGCCTTAGGTGTTCTAATGGTTTTAGGACCAAGAATTGGTAAGTTCTCATCAAGCGGTGAACCAAGAAACATTGGACCTAGAAATCCTTGGTTAGTAACAGTAGGATTATTTTTAATTTATACTGGTTTCTGGGGATTTTACGCAGCATGTAACATACCAATATTTGACCTAGGACCTGAGTATGGAATGGAGGGTATATCTTATTGGACAGCAACTAATATCTACGTAACGCCAACTACTCTTAGTGGTATTACTTTTAACTTCTTGATGTCATTATCAGGAGGATTATTAGCTGGATATTGGATTGCTAAAGGAGATCCTTTCTGGACTTACTCAAGTGGTCTAGCAGGTGTGATCTGTGCTTCAGCTGGAAATGATTTATATCATCCAATTCAAGCAATGATCATTGGTATGATCGGTGTTGTTATTGCATACAAACTACATTACTGGGTTGAGCGTAAGTTCAAAATTGATGATGCAGTTGGTGCCGTAGCAGTACATGGTTATGCTGGATTTGTAGGTCTTGTGATTTGTGGTTTTGTCTTAAATGGTTATCCATCATCTGGTTACAGTGTTGGAGCTATGTGGGATGGAACAACTTATGCAACAATTAATCCATTAGGACAGTTCATCGGAGCATTAATAATGTTCGTTGTTCTTGGACTAATACCAGGCTATGTCATAGCTAAAGTTCTTAACGGTATGGGTAAATTAAGAATCCCTCGTGAAGTTGAGATAGCTGGATTAGACTATGAAATGATGGAAACTGCCAAGGAAGATGAAAAAGCAGTTGCATCTGCAACCAGGTAAAGGAGGAAAATATGGCTACAGTTACAAACTGGATAGATCATCTTAATAAGCCAGCAGAAGAAGTTGCTGGTGCAATTTACCCTGGTGCTGGATCTGTTGAAGGCATACTGGTAATCATTGCATTGATCTTATGGGTTGGTTGGCACATTCTAACAGCAAAATCGGAAAGTGATGAGCTTTCAAGACTTGCTAGGAAAAGACATAGTGCTAACGATCACAAAAGCAATATTACCGATTGGTAATATAAAATAAAAATTTGGGCGCTACTTGAATGTGGCGCCCTTTTTTTTCACACTAATCTTATGAAAGATAATAAAGAAGAATTAAGACCCTCAAAAATGAGAGGTGTTGCTTTCCCTAAGGCTAAGTATGGCGTGATACTAGCTGTAATTGTAATTATTGTTGTTAATTTAATTTATTATAAAGAAACAATTTTATCTTTTTTCAAATAATTGTGTTAACTTAGGTTGTGTCTAAAGATTTATTTAAAATAGCTAAACAAAAAAAAATTAAATATTTTTTAATCAGTTTTGTAGATTTGTTTGGTGTACTAAGATCAAAATTAGTCCCTGCTCATGCAATTAAAGAAATGCAAATTGCTGGAGCCGGGTTTGCTGGTTTTGCTGCGTGGTTAGATATGACACCTGCAGATGCAGATATGTTTGGAATTCCTGATCCAGATAGCTTAATTCAGCTTCCCTGGAATAAAGAAGTTGGATGGTTAGCATCTGATCTATGGATGAATGGTGAACCAGTAGAAGCATCCCCTAGAGTGATGTTAAAAAATCAAATCACGAAACTGAAAAAACAAAATTTAACAATGAAATCAGGTGTTGAGTGTGAATATTTTTTAATTTCACCTGATGGAAATTCAATTGCAGATCTTAGAGATACTCAATCCAAACCTTGCTATGATCAGTCTGCATTAATGAGAAGATATGATTTAATTAAAGAAATATGTGACTGCATGATTGAAATGGGATGGGGCCCATATCAAAATGATCACGAAGATGCTAATGGACAGTTTGAAATGAACTGGGATTATTCAGATTGTCTAAAAACAGCAGATAGACACACTTTTTTTAAATTTATGGTTAAAACAATTGCCGAGAAGCACGGATTAAGAGCAACATTTATGCCTAAACCGTTTGGCAATTTAACAGGTAATGGTTGTCATGCTCATGTATCAGTTTGGCAAGGTAGTAAAAATAAATTCTTAGACAAAAAAGATAAACTTGGTTTAAGTAAAATGGCATATAATTTTTTAGGTGGAGTGATTAAAAATGCATCATCTTTATCTGCATTTTTTAACCCAACAATCAACAGTTACAGAAGAATAAATGCACCGCCTACAAAATCTGGAGCCTCATGGTCGCCAAGTAGTATTTCTTACACAGGTAATAATCGAACTCATATGATTAGAATTCCTGATCCAGGAAGATTTGAATTAAGATTAATGGATGGTTCTGCTAATCCTTACTTATTACAAGCAAGTGTTTTAGCAGCTGGTCTATATGGTTTAAAAAACAAAGTTGATCCGGGCAAACCTTTAGATTGTAATATGTATGAAGACCACGCCAAATATCCAAATCTACCTAAGCTACCTGATGAACTTGAGCAATCATTAAATTTATTAAAAAATAATAAAGATATGAATGATGCTTTTGGCAAAGATGTAGTTGAAAGTTATATAAAGTTAAGAAGTTCAGAAATGAATGAATTCAAGTCAAAAGATAGTTTTGATAAAACCAAAAATGTTACAAAGTGGGAAAAAGATAATACTTTAGATTGTTAGTACATGACTATATTATCTAACGGTCATCAGTGGAAATACACAGAATTTTTAGACAATAAAAATTACTCATTTAATAAAAAAGAAATTCTAAGCTCTCTAACCTCAGAAGAAATTGATGATGCTTATAAGAGTATTTCCAAGTGGAAAGATTATTCTCCTACTCCCTTACTTTCTTTAAATAAACTTTCAAAAGAATTAAATTTAAACAAAATTTTTTATAAAGATGAAAATAAAAGATTTGATTTAAAATCTTTTAAAGCTTTAGGTGGAGCTTATGCTGTAGAAAAAGTAGCCAAAGGAAATGAAGATATAGTAGTGGCAACAGCTACTGCTGGCAATCATGGAAGATCAGTTGCCTGGGGGGCTAAAAGATTAGGTCTAGGCTGTAAAATATTCATTAGTGAATTTGTAAGTGATGCAAGAGGCAAAGCTATGGCCGTACTTGGAGCAGACGTAGTTAAAGTAAAAGGTAATTATGAAAAATCTTTAATGGAATGTATACAACAATCTACTGAGAACAATTGGCAAATAGTTCAAGACGTTGCTTGGAAAGATTATATGGTCGTCCCCAAGTATACCATGGCAGGTTATACAGTAATGATGAAAGAGATAACTAATCAAATCCAGGAAGAGAAAATAACTCACATAATTTTACAGGCTGGTGTTGGTGGCATGGCCGCTGCTATGGTTGCAGGTATTGCAAGATATTTGAACTATATTCCAACAATTATAGTTGTTGAGCCCGATAGTGCTGCCTGTGTAATGGAAAGTATAAAAACAGGTAAAATAGAAAAAATAGATATTAAAAGAGAGAGCTTAATGGGTGGTATGTCTTGTGGTGAAGTATCATTGGTCCCATGGGAAATACTCAAAAATTCAGTTAAACATTGTATAAGTTTACCAGATGATGATATTGCAAAAACTATGAAATTACTTGGAAATTCAAGCTTTAGTGATGATAAAATAATTGCAGGAGAAAATTCAGTGCCTGGCGTAATCAGTTTGATTGCAAGTTGTGAAGATCAAGCAATTAAAGAAAAATTAGATCTAAATGAAAAATCTAATGTTTTGGTTTTTGGTTGTGAGGGAGATACTGATCAAGAAATGTATCAAAAGTTAATAAACCAAAATTAAACCAATGAGTAGAACAGGTATTTTTTGGATAAGAGAGGATTTTAGAATTGAAAATAATCCTGCTTTATCTTTTGCAACACAAAATCATGATAATGTAATTGCATTATATATTTATAATAACAATGATTTTGATTACAAAAGAGAAGCTCAAAAATGGTGGGTTTTTAAATCTCTAGAAACTTTAAAAAAAGAATTATCAGATTATAAAATTAATCTTGAAATAGTAAAAGGTGACGAATTAGAAATTTTTTCTAAATTTAACAAAAAAGATAAACTTTCTGTTTATTGGAATAAAATTTATGAGCCAGATGTTATAGCTAAAGGAAAAAAAATTCGTGACTTATTTATTAAAAATGAAATCAATTATAAATATTTTAAAGGAAATATTTTAAATGAATTTCAAGATATAACAAAAAATGACGGAACTCCTTTTAAAGTTTTTACCCCTTTTTGGAGAAATGCGGAGAAAGTTTATTTAAATCAACCACCAAACAAAACTTATATTGTTAAAAAGAAAATAAAAAAAATTAATTATTTTAAAAAGTGTATTGAACCAATGGATATTTTACCAAAAAAAAATTGGTATAAAAAATTTGAAAAATATTGGAAAGTTTCAGAAAATGACTCAAAAAAAATACTTAAAGATTTAATTGAAAATAAAATTAAGGATTATGGAACTTCTCGAGATATACCATCTATAGAAGGAACCTCTAAATTATCTCCTTACATCAAACATGGCCAAATTCACGTAGGTAGTATTTGGAAAAAATGTTCTGAAATTAAATCAAAAGGAATTGGTTATAGAAAATATATTAATGAGCTTGGTTGGAGAGAGTTTTCACATAGTTTAATTAATTATTTCCCAGAATTCTTAAAAGGAAATTTTAGAAAAGAATTTGATAAATTCCCTTGGGTAAAAAATGAAAAATTCTTAAAAGCATGGAAAAGAGGAATGACTGGTTATCCTATTGTCGATGCAGGTATGAGAGAATTATATGAAACTGGATGGATGCATAATAGAATAAGAATGGTTGTTGGTTCATTTTTAGTCAAACATCTGAGAATTAATTGGATTGAAGGAGAGAAACATTTTAGAAATTGTCTATTAGATTTTAACAAAGCAAATAATGTTGCTCAATGGCAATGGGTTGCTGGTTGTGGTGCAGATGCAGCACCTTACTTTAGAATATTCAATCCAATACTTCAGGGTGAAAAATTTGATAAAGAAGGCAATTATGTAAAAAAATGGGTCCCTGAACTTAAAAATGTCCCAAATAAATTTATTCATAAACCATGGGAAATGGAATTAAAGTATCAGAAAGTAATAAATACAATTATTGGCAAAGATTACCCAGGCCCTATTGTTGTTCATGAAAAAGCTAGAGCTGCAGCTCTTGAAGCGTTTCAATCTTTGAAGAAAAAATAAGTTTAATTTTATTCACCGATAAAATGATGAATTATAGTTCTTTTTTGAGCCCCTAATCTATGCTCAAATAAATATATGCCCTGCCATGTTCCAAGCAATAATTCCCCATCTTTCACACTTAGAGAAATTTGATTATTTGTTAATGCAGATTTTATATGAGCAGGCATATCATCTTTTCCCTCCGTAGTATGAAAATATAGTTTGTTATCCATAGGAGCTAATTTATCAAAATATTTTATTAAATCTGTTTGTACATCTGGATCTGCATTTTCTTGTATGATTAATGAAGCACTTGTATGCTGAATACTTAAATTAAGGATACCATTTTTAAAGTTATTTTGACTAATCCACTGTATTGTATCATTAGTAAATTCATATAACTTTTGACCATTAGTATTAATTTGAAAATTATAGAATTCTTGATTCATTAATTATACTCCCTCGATGTAAGTTCGTATAAACGACTAATGGTACGTTTAAATGGTTTTTCTAGCAATCTTGAGGAGGTAAATTGATCTAAATTTTGATCAGCTGTAACTGCTAATGAAATATCTTTATCATAGATTATATCTAGCAAAGTGATAAATCTTTGTTGTTGATTTGAATTGAAATCACTAAATTGAGGTATTCGATCTATTACAATAAATTTACAGTTTTTAATTATTTCTAAATAATCTTCCGCTCCTAGATTTTGGTCGCAAAGTTGATTAAAGTCATATCTAACAATTCCTTCATAAAAGTTTTCTATTTTAATTTCTCTTCCCTTTATATTAATTTTTATTGAAGAATGTTTTTTATCCTTTGTTATAGTTCTAAAAAATTTGTTAATCTTAAAATTGGTTTCTTGATTAAGTGGAAAAAAATATCTTTGTTTTTGATTATCATTAGATTTTCTGTAATCATCCTCAATCTTTAATTCATACTCGATTGATTGATCTTTCATTGTTTTTATAAAAGGTATAAATTGTTCTCGTTGAAGACCTTCTTTATAAAGTTCTGAAATTTTGGTGTTTGAAGTAAGAATAACTTTTATATCTTCTTTAAAAATTTTTTCAAATAGTTTTCCTAAAATCATTGCATCAACAATATTTGTTACTTGGAATTCATCGAAATAAATTAATGAAGCTTTTGATTTTAAATTTTTAACAAACTGATTTATTATATTTTCTTCATTTTTTTCTTTTCGTTCATGAACAAAATCGTGAAAACCTAACATAAATTCATTAAAATGCTGATTTAATTTTTTTTTATCAAAATGATCATAAAAGAAGTTTAAAATCATCGTTTTACCAACCCCTACACCACCATATAAATAAAATCCTTTTTTAGATTTTTTATTGGAAAATAATTTTGAAAAAAATGATTTGTAATTACTATTATGGTAATCTTCTAATTTTTGAATAATTTTGATTTGATTAGGATTGACTTCTAAATTTCGATTTTCACAAAAAGATATGAATTCTTTTTCAAATTTTTTTAACATCAATTTTTTTTAGTTTTAAAATCAATACCATACTCTGATCTTGGTCCCTTCCTTAGCCCAAATGGACCTGAGATAAACAAAGTTAATGGTTTGGTTCCTGGTTCTAAATCTACTCGATGCAAATTATTTGCTGATCTAAAGCCAACATACCCTGGCGGACGCCAAAACTTGCCAGTGCTTAATGTTTCCCAATAACCACCTCTTAAAATTATGGTAATGTAAGGAAATGTGTGATTATGCACTCCTTCTCCATGGTCATCTGCTAGCATCTCATGAATTAATATATTGAACGGAAACCATTTAGGTCGATACCTCATCAAAACATAGTAACGGTTCATCCAAGGCTTTGCCTCTTTAAAATTAGGATGTGAAGGTCCTCTATCTAATACAACTTTTTTTCTGCCAATTTTTTCTAAAAATTTTAAGAACATGTTTAGTTATATTGTATAATTGAACCATTTCTTACTACATATAAATTGTTGTTAAATATAAACGGTTCAGAGACTAATCCGCCAGAGACTTTTTCAATTTTTATTATTTT
>CACHQB010000022.1 GCA_902581925.1 uncultured Pelagibacteraceae bacterium
GTTATTAAAAAAAAATAGTGCGATGAAAGTAAAAATTAATTTATTCACTCAAGTCTCTGTTCAATCTTTTCTCTGCTTGAAGCCTAATATCTGGATTTGAATTTTCTAAAGCTATTATTTGGTTGAAAAATTCTTTAGCTTTTTGTTTTTCATTATTTACATAAAAATATTCTGCCATTAAATATAAAGAATGTGACTTCCATACACTTTTTGAATTGATCAGTGGATTTAACAAATTTAGAAGATCGCTCTCCTGAGCATTATCTGCATTAAAGAGTGCCTTCTTGTATATAATTAAGTTGTTAATCTCTCTGTCTAATGAAGTATCGTTTATCAATGTATCAAAAAATGAATTGATTTTGGACTGATCACTTACAAGATTATTATCAATGATAAAGTAAAGTGATAGAGGTGAATAAGTTGGATCTTTCTTGTTTATAATTTCAATCAAACTGCTAGCTGTTTTTTCTTTTGTTTTTTCAGAATAATCGATGATTATTGAATTATAACTATCTGAGATATCTTTTTTTTTATTAATTAAATATTTATCGTAACTAAAAACACCTACTATAATAATTATTAAAATAATTATACCTGAAATTATCTTATTTTTATTATTTACAAAAAAATTCTTAATTTTTTCATTTCTGTTATTAGTATTTATAATTGATAAATCTTCGTCCATAACTAAATCATATTCCTTAAAACGTATTGTAGAATACCTCCATTTTTATAATACTCTAATTCATTTTTTGTATCAATTCTGCATAAAGTTTTAATTTTCTTTATTTCGCCAGAAGCATATTTAATTTCGACTGTCACTTCATCTGAGGGATTAACACCCTTTTCTATATTTAGAATACTAATTAATTCAGAACCAATTAATTTAAGATTCTTTCTATTTACATCTTCAGTAAATTGTAACGGCAATATTCCCATTCCAATTAAATTAGATCGGTGAATTCTTTCAAAACTCTCAGCAATTACTGCTTTTATACCTAGTAATTTTGTTCCTTTGGCTGCCCAATCTCTAGATGATCCGGTTCCATACTCTTTTCCACCAATTACAACTAAATCTGTTCCTCTTTTTTTATATTCAACAACTGCATCATAGACAGGAAGAACTTTTTCTTCTGGATATAACTTTGTAAAACCACCTTCTGTACCGGGAGCCATTTCATTTCTGATTCTTATATTCGCAAAAGTTCCTCGCATCATAACTTCGTGGTTTCCTCTTCTTGAACCATATGAGTTATAATCTTTAGGTAAAATTTGATGTTCCATGAAATATTCACCAGTTGGACTATCTTTTTGAATACTGCCAGCTGGTGATATATGATCAGTAGTAACCATATCACCTAAAATTAATAATGGTCTTGCATCCTTAATTTCTTTAAATCCTTCTGGTTTATCTGGTAAAGAATCAAAAAACGGAGGTTTCTTTACATATGTTGATCCCTCATCCCAATTATAGATACTGCTTTTATCAGTTTTAATTTTTTGCCATTGAGTTGGCCCCTCAGAAACATTTGAGTATCTTTGTATAAACATCTCAGCATTAAGAGAATCTTTTAAAGTTTCCTCTATCTCTTTATTTGAAGGCCAAATATCTTTTAAAAATACATCGTTTCCTTCTTTATCTTTTCCTAATGGGTCTTTATATAAATCAACTTCCATATGCCCAGCTATTGCATATGCAACAACTAGTGGAGGTGATGCTAGGTAGTTTGCTTTTATATGTGGTGAAATTCTTCCCTCGAAATTTCTATTTCCAGATAAAACTGAAACTGCATAAATATTTTCTTTTTGGATTGCTTCTACAATATTTTCTGGAAGTGGTCCTGAATTTCCAATGCAAGTTGTGCAGCCATACCCAACTAAATTAAAGCCAAGTTGATCTAAAAAAGTATTTAATCCAGCTTTTGCCAAATAGTCTGTAACTACTTGAGATCCAGGTGCTAAAGAAGTTTTTACCCAAGGTTTAACCTGTAAGCCTTTTTCAATTGCTTTTTTTGCTAAAAGTCCAGCCCCAATTAAAACATTTGGATTTGAAGTGTTGGTACAAGAAGTTATTGCTGCAATTAATATTGAGCCATCTTTAATTTCATAATCTGAATTTGATACTTTCGAAATTGACTTTTCATTTTTATTTGTAGCATCCTGCAATACTTTTTGAAAAGAAACAGGTGCATCTGTTAAAAGAACTTTGTCTTGAGGTCTTTTAGGTCCTGAAATAGTTGGTACGACTGTGGACATATCTAAAGTTATAATGTCTGTAAATTCTATTTCATTACTCGCCCATAAACCTTGTTCCTTGGCATAATTTTCTACAATATCAACAGTTTGTTGATCTCTTCCAGAAAATTTCAAATACTTTAATGTTTCTTCATCGATAGGAAAAAAACCACAAGTAGCACCATATTCTGGTGCCATATTTGCAATTGTAGCTCTGTCCGCAAGTGTTAAATTTTTTAAACCCTCTCCATAAAACTCAACAAACTTACCAACCACTCCTTTATCTCTTAACATTTTAACAACAGTTAATACTAAATCAGTTGCTGTAGTTCCCTCTGGCATTTTGTTTTTCATTTCAAAACCTATGACTTCCGGTATTAACATAGAAATTGGTTGACCTAACATTCCTGCTTCAGCTTCAATTCCTCCAACCCCCCATCCTAAAACAGATAAACCATTTACCATTGTTGTATGACTGTCTGTTCCAACTAAAGTATCTGGAAAAAGATATTTTTCACCTTTAAATACTTCTGACCAAACAACTTTTGAAAGATATTCCAGATTTACTTGGTGACAAATTCCTGTTCCTGGTGGAACTATTCTAAAATTATCAAATGCCTGCTGTCCCCATTTTAAAAAAGAATATCTCTCACCATTTCTTTCAAATTCTATATCGACATTTTTTTCAAAAGAATCAGCTTTTGCAGACTGGTCGACTTGTACAGAGTGATCAATTACAAGATCAACTGCAGATAATGGGTTGATTGTATTTGGATCTTTATTTTTTTCTTTGACCGCTTCTCTCATTGCAGCTAAATCTGCAACCGCAGGTATTCCCGTATAATCTTGAAGCAAAACTCTTGCTGGTCTATATGCAATTTCAGTTTTAGATTTTTTTGTCTTTAGCCAGTTTTTAATCGCCTCTATTTGAGATTTCGTTACACTTAATTCGTCTTCGTATCTAAGTAAATTTTCTAGTAAAACTTTTAGTGATTTTGGAAGTTTATTTATTCCCTCAAGTCCATTTTTTTCTGCTTCCTTTAATGAGTAATAATTATACTCCTTGTCATTAACTGTGATTTTTTTGAGTGATTTATAAGAATTTTTACTTCCTGGGGTCATATTATAAATAAAAAGTTATTATGCTTGTTAAAAGAAGCAGTGACATAGCATAATTAAAGTAATTAATAAATTTCTGATTTGTCGCAAATTTCCTAAAAAATTTACCTAAAAAAGTCCATAGAGTTATACTAGTCACTGAAACAATTAAGGCCATGATGATAATTTGAGTCGTATAACTTACAAAGGTTTCTCCTGGATTAATATAAGTTGAAACAAGAATAATTGATGCAATAACACCTTTAGGATTTAAAAATTGAAAAATAAAAGTTTCATGAAACTTAATTGGATTTTTGTTTTTATTTTCTTGATCAGATGTTCCTGAAAAAGAAATTTTGTATGCTAAATAAATTAAAAATAGAGTTCCTAAATACTTTAATACCTCTTGGATTAAAGGATAAAGCTTAAAAATATTTATCAGACCTAGAGCTACACATAATAATAAAAAAGGAAATCCTAAAGTTACACCAATAATATGCGGTAGTGTTCTTAGAATACCAAAATTGAAACCAGAATAGAAAGCAACAAAATTATTTGGTCCAGGAGTAAATGCTGCAACTATTCCAAATAAAGTAATAGAAAGAATTTCAGGATGCATTACTAAGCGATCGGTAATCCATTTTCCGCATTTTGAGAAGGATGAACAAGTGTAACCTTGCCATCAGCATCAATTGCTCCTAAAACCAACACTTGAGAAACTATTCCAGCAATATTTTTTTCAGGAAAATTACAAACAGCAATAACTTGTTTTCCTTTTAAATTCTCCTCATTATAATAGTGGGTAATTTGGGCTGAAGATTGCTTAATACCAAGTTCAGTTCCAAAATCAACTTCAATAACCAATGAAGGTTTTCTTGCTCTTTCATTTTTTTTTACAGAAATTACAGTACCAATTCTAATATCCACTTTATCAAAATCATTATAGGTAATTTGCTCTTTAATCATAATATAATATAGTGTTTTAAGTTTATGAGTATAGATAACAATTTATATGAAAAATCAATCAAGATTTTAACTGACTTAATCGCATTTAAAACTATCTCAGGTCAAGATAACAGTAATTTGATTGATTATTGTGAAAAAATTTTAAATAACATCGGAATAGATACTTTCAAAGTTTATGATGATGATAAAAAAAGAGTGAATCTTTTTGGAACTCTTAAAGCAAAAAATCAAAGCACAAAAAAACCAATTATATTATCTGGGCACACTGATGTGGTTCCTGTATCTAAAGGTTGGAGTAGCGATCCGTTCGTTGCAACTATCAAAAATGACAAATTATATGGAAGAGGCTCATGTGATATGAAAGGTTTTATCGCATGTACACTTGCTTATGCACCTATCTTCAAAGAAAGTAATTTAGATAGAGACATACATTTCTGTTACACATTTGATGAAGAAACTGCATGTATTGGAGCTCCTTTACTAATAGAGGAATTAAAAAAAAGAGATGTAAAAAATGGAATTTGTATAATTGGTGAACCAACTAAAATGAAAATTATTGATGCCCATAAAGGTATGAATGAATACACAATTCACTTTGGAGGACTTGCAGGACATAGTTCTAAACCACATTTAGGAGTAAATGCAGCTGAATATGCAACTAGATATGTTGGAAAACTTTTAGAAATAAGAGAAGAATTAAAAAAAAGAGTTCAAAAAGATAGTATATTTGACCCTCCACATTCAACTTTATCAATTGGTGGAATTAAAGGTGGTATTGCCCATAATGTCATTGCAGATAAATGTAGTGTTGAATGGGAAACAAGACCAGTTGTAAAAGAAGATGGGGAATTTGTTACGAATAAAATTGATAAATATGCAAATGAAGTACTCCTACCAGAAATGAAAAAAGTATTTCCAGATTCTTTTATTAAAAAAGAAGTGATAGGTGAAGTCGTTGGTTTTAAAAGATTAGATCAGTCTGAGGCATGTGAATTTGTATCAAATATAACTGGTGATAATTCTAGAGAAGTAGTTTCTTTTGGAACAGAAGCTGGTTTATTTCAAGAATTAGGTATCAGTACAGTTGTTTGCGGACCTGGATCCATAGAACAAGCTCACAAAATTGACGAATTCATAGAATTAAATGAAATGAAAAAATGCCTTAAGTTTCTAGAAGGTGTAAAAGATAAATCAGTAAATTAACTCCAACCACCTACGGCTTTTACCTCTAAAAATTCTTCTAAACCATGTTCACCTGCTTCACGGCCTATTCCTGAATGTTTAAAACCACCAAAAGGTGCATCAACAGCAATACCAGCTCCATTAACATCTACCATTCCAGATCTTAATTTTCTTGCAACTCGTTGTACTTTTTCTGAGTCTTGGGTTTGAATGTAGTTCGTTAGTCCATAAGAAGTATCATTTGCAATTTTTATTGCTTCTTCTTCTGTTTCAAACGGGATAACGGATAAGACAGGTCCAAAAATTTCAGTTCTTGCGACATCCATCTCATTGTTTACATCTGCAAAAACAGTTGGTTTAACAAAGTAACCTTTATCTAGACCATCAGGTTTACCAGTTCCTCCAGCAACTAATTTAGCACCTTCATCAATCCCTTTTTGGATTAAAGTTTGTATTTTATTATATTGGGTTTCTGAAATAACTGGACCTATATGTTCTCCCTCTTTTTTAGGATCACCAACTTCAAAGTTTTCAGTATATTTTTTTAATCTCCCAATAGCTTCATCATACATTGATTTTTCAACCAACATTCTTGTTGGTGCATTACAAGATTGTCCAGAATTTCTAAAACATCTTAAAGCACCTCTTTCAATAGCTTCTGGATCAGCATCATTAAAAATTATATTTGCTCCCTTACCACCTAATTCTAAGCTTACTCTTTTAAAATCTTTAGCAGCATTTTGTGAAATCAAAGCTCCTGCTCTTGTTGATCCTGTAAAAGAAATCATATTAATATCTGGATGACTTGTAAGAGCATCACCTGTTGTTGTTCCATCACCATTAACTAAATTGAACACACCTTTTGGAAATTTTACTTCATCAATAATTTCAGCAAGTATCATTGATGAGAGTGGTGCTAATTCTGATGGCTTTAAAACCATTGTACAACCTGCGGCTATTGCTGGCATTACTTTTAAACAAACTTGGTTCATCGGCCAATTCCATGGTGTTATTAATGCACAAACACCTTTTGGTTCATAAATTAATCTTTGATTAGGAGCATGCTCCCCTAATGGTTTTTCAAATTCAAAATTTTTTAAATATCTAATAAATGATTTAATATGACTTGCTCCTGTACCTGCTTGTAATTTTGTTGCAAAATCTTTTGGAGCACCCATCTCAAGAGTGATAGCTTCTGCAATATCTGCCCATCTTTTCTTATAATTTTCATAAAGTTTTTCTAATAATCCAATTCTTTCTTCTTTAGAAGAGAAGGCCCAAGACTCATAGGCATCTTTAGCTGCATTAACAGCATTATCAATATCAGCCTTGTTCCCCAAAGTAATTACTGCACAATTTTCTTCTGTAGCAGGATCAATTACTTTAATTTCCTCAGAACTATGTGGTTTAACCCACTCTCCATTAATGTAAAAATTTTTTTTATCTAACATGCCAAGAAGTTATCCTTTCTTTATGTTTTTGCAAATAAATTAGTTAATTCATAAACAATAGTTGCTGCTGCTAAAGAAGTTACCTCTGCATGATCATATGCTGGAGAAACTTCAACGACGTCTGCTGAGACTAAATTTAATCCCGATAAGCCTCTTAAAACATTTACCATTTCTCTTGTAGTCATCCCTGCAATTTCTGGTGTACCAGTACCTGGAGCAAATGCAGGGTCTAAAACATCAATATCAATTGACAAGTAAAGAGGATTGTCCCCAACTCTTTTTTTAATTCTTTCTGCTATTTTATCGGTTCCTTCTGTTTGAAACTCATCGCAATGAATTATTTTAAATCCAAAACTTTCATCATTTTTAATATCATCTCTACTGTAAAGTGGGCCTCGAATCCCAACATGCATAGATGAATCATCTTGAAATAATCCTTCTTCTCTAGCCCTTCTGAATGGAGTTCCATGGGTATAAGGTGCACCAAAATATGTGTCCCAAGTATCTAAGTGGGCATCAAAATGAACTAAAGATACTGGGCCCTTATTTTTTTTATTGATTGCTCTTAAAAGTGGTACTGCAATAGTATGGTCTCCACCTAAACTTATAATTCCTCCAACCTTATTTAATAAATCTGTTGCGCCTACTTCAATTTGTTTAATTGCTTCATCAATACTAAATGGATTGCAAGCGATATCACCAGCATCAGCAACTTGTTGAATTTTAAAAGGCTCAACATCATAATTAGGGTGATAATTAGTTCTCAAATGTCTAGAGGCTTGTCTAATGCTTTGTGGACCAAATCTTGCTCCTGGTCGATAACTTGTGCCAGCATCAAACGGAATTCCAACAATTGCAACATCACA
>CACHQB010000023.1 GCA_902581925.1 uncultured Pelagibacteraceae bacterium
TCTAAATCAGATGAAAATAATATCAAATACTATTCTAAAGATGAGGGAATTCTTTCAATAATGTATCACCGTTTTAATGAAAATAAATACCCTTCAACTAATATAAAAATGGATATATTTAGGGAACATATAAATATTATTAAGAACTCAGATTTTAATTTTCTTAATCCAAATAATTTTGATGAACAGTTTAAAAAACCAAAATCAAAAAAAGAAATTCTCATAACTATCGATGATGCTTTTGAATCTTTTTATACAGAGGCATGGCCTTATCTAAAAGATAATAAAATTCCATTTATTTTATTTGTTTCAACTGAACCTGTAGGAAAAAGAGGTTATATGACTTGGAAGCAAATTAAAGAAGTTGAGAGGAATGATTTTGCGCATATAGGACATCATTCCCATACTCATGAATATCTTATAGATGTAAACAATGATGATTTTATTTTAGATATTGAAACAGCTAATAAAATTTTTCTAAGAGAACTTGGTTACATACCTAGTCTATTTTCATATCCATTTGGTGAATACTCTAAGTTTATGAAAGATTATATTTCTAAAAATTTCAAATATGCTTTTGGTCAGCATTCTGGTGTAATTGATTTAAATAAAGACAAATTTGAATTACCCAGATTTCCAATTAATGAAAAATACGGAGAGTTAAAAAGATTTAAATCAATAATAAATTATTTTCCACTTGAATATAAAAGAATACTTCCTGAGGAAAAACAACTACTCACAAACACCAACCCTCCAAATTTTAAAGTAGAATTTTTTAAGGAACAAAAAAATTTAACTAATATCAATTGTTATTCTAATGAGGGAGATGTTTGGGAAAAATCAAAAACAAGCTTTAACGACAACTCTTTAACGATTGAATTTAGAGAGCCATTCAAACCAAGAAGAGGTAGAATTAATTGTTCGCTGAATGATAATGGAAAATGGAGATGGTTTGGTGTTCAATTCCCTATTAAAGAAAATTAAATCAAACTTTCTAAATCTTTGCTTGATGGTAACAATCTAGCCTCATCAAAATCTTTTAAATTATTCTGTTCAATAATTTTTTGCAAAACCTCTATATATTGGTTTCCTGTTTCTGCATATTTATCTAAATGTTTAGATAGAATTAAACTGTCTAAAGGTTTATTTTGATTTCTAAGTTCTGTTCTTGCTTTTCTTAAATTTTTGTATGTAGAGTGAGTATTTAAATTTCTTAAGTATGCTCTTACTGAGAGCTGTAAGCTATGAAATTTCATAACTTTATGATCTTTTCCCTCATCAGCATTTTTAGGTTTTAATCCCTCTCCAGACCAAGTCCATTGGCCAAATAAAGCATTTCCTTTTAATGCGAACCTTGAAGTACCCCAACCAGTTTCTTTAGCAGCTTGAGCTATTGCTAATGAGACTGGTATTTCATCCATTCTTACTTTTAAAGTAGATAGATCATTTTTTCTTACACCATATTGTTTATATTTTTTTTCTAACCATTTTTTTTCAATATCAGTGTTGCTATTTTTATTTAAAATTGTGAATAACCTTTTTCTATCGACTCTAATTTTATTATTTTCCTTAACTATTAAAGGTAAAACAATTTTAATAAACATATCTTTTCTTTTTTTAGTGTTAGATATGTTTTTAATTTCATTCGGCAGAAGGCCAATATCTATTGGTTTTACTAATTTAGTATCTCTTACATCTTTTAAATTATAATTTACCTCTTTAAACAATGAATCAATCTCTGATGTTGTATATCTTACTAGATTAATTTCAGAATTATTCTCTTCTAAAATATCATATAACAAATCTCTCTCGTCAGCATCTGCTGTTGAATCTTCCTCAATTAATTTATCTTTGTTTAGAGTATTATTTAAAATGTTTTTAGAATTGTTAGTAAATTCTTTGTTATTAAAATTTTTATCAGCAAAATTAATAAATATAGGAGTTACATAAAAAAACGAAATTACTATAAATGAACTTAGGAAAAATCGTGAAACTATATTAAGACTTTTATTTTTTAAAAAACCTGATTTTTTAATATTTTTCATAAATTTTTACTGTACAGCAACAACCTCTTTTACCTCTGGCAGATAGTGACATAAAAGATTTTGAACACCTTGTTTTAATGTCATAGTTGAACTAGGACATCCAGAACAACTCCCTTGTAATTGTACCTTAACAATTCCATCCTTAAACTCTTTAAATTTTATATCTCCACCGTCTCTAGCAACAGCAGGTCTTATTTTTTCTTCTAAAATTTTTACAATTTTTGTTTCAATTTCACTCAAATCTAAATCTTCTTCTTTAATGTTTTCATCAATTACGAACTCTTTACCGTCTGCGTAAAAATCATTTATTAAAGAAATTACGATATGTTTTATTTCATCCCACTGAATTTTTTCATTCTTATTTACTGAAATAAAATCTTGACCTAAAAAAATACCCTCAACACCATTTATTGACAAAATATTTCTCACCAATTCATTTTTCATATCCTCTTTATTTGTAATTTCATAAGGACCACTGTTTGAAACTTTCTTCCCAGGAAGAAATTTCAAAGAATTTGGATTTGGTGTTACTTCTGTTTGCACGAACATAAATTATATATAGTGAATATTTTAAAAATTAAAACTTGATAATAAATTTTTATTAAAAACCTACTATTTCTTTAATTCTTTCAATCTTTTTGGATGCAATTAAATTAGCTTTTTCAACTCCATCTAGAAGAATTTTATCTAAATAACTTTTATCTCCTAAAAGTTTTTTTATCTCATTAGAAATAGGTTCAATTTTATTCACAAGTTCTTCAGCTAATTGTTCTTTAAATTCTGAAAAATTTTTACCTGCAAAATTTTTTACTGAGTTTTCTAATGTAGAATTAGTTAAACTTGAATATATTCCTAAAAGATTTTTTGCCTCTAACCTTTCATCAACCTCCTTTATATCTAGTGGCATAGGCAAAGGATCCGTTTTCGCTTTTTTGATTTTGTTTATTATTTGATCCTTATCATCTGTTAAATTTATTCTACTTAAATCTGACAATTCTGATTTACTCATTTTTTTTGAACCATCTTTTAAACTCATTATTCTTGAAAATTCTTTTTGAATTAAAGGTTCAGGAACTTGAAGAAAATTTTCTACTTCAAAATCGTTATTAAATTTTTGAGCTATATCTCTACATAACTCCAAATGTTGCTTTTGATCATCACCTACTGGAACATGTGTGGCATCATATAAAAGAATATCAGCTGCCATTAAAACTGGATAAGAGTAAAGTCCTATGCTGGCTTTCTCTTTATCTTTACCAGCTTTCTCCTTAAATTGAGTCATTCTATTCAACCAACCCATTCTAGCAACACAGCTTAATATCCATGCTCCTTCTGCATGAGCAGCCACACTAGATTGATTAAAAATTATACTTTTTTTTGGGTCTATTCCGCTTGCTATAAAAGTTGCAACAGTTTCTCGGATATTATTTTTTAATTCTTTAGGATCTTGCCTTACTGTAATGGCATGTAGATCAACTACACAAAAAATACATTTATTATCTTTATCATTATTTAAGTCTACAAAGTTTTTTATGGCACCTAAATAATTTCCAAGATGAAGATTACCTGTAGGCTGAACACCAGAGAATATTTTTTTACCCATAAAATTAATACTTTAATTTAATATCTTTCATTTGAAAAGCTTTGATGAAATAACACACAATTAAATAAAACAATAATCCTAATATAACAGATAAAACTAAATAAAAAGATTTAATTGATTGATTAAATGCTAACTCGTTTTGGAAAAAATTTAACATAAAATTAAAAAATAAACCCATCATAATTGATGCAAAAATTATTTTAATAAATTTAATAAAAAATATTTGATTAAAATAAAATAATTGTCGATTTTTTAAAAATAAAAATAACAATATAGAATTAAACCAAGACGAAATAGATGTGGCTATTGGAATTATTATAAAACCAATTTCACTAAAATAATACAAACTGATAAAGATATTAACCAATACTGAGATCAAGGAAATATAAAATGGAGTTTTGGTATCATGATTTGCAAAGAAAAAACTTGAAAAAACTTTTATCAATGCAAAAGCAGGCAGACCTAAAGCAAAGTAATATAAAGCTAAGCTTGAGTTGCTCACCGAATTTTCATTGAAAGACCCATAGCCAAATAAAGCTGAAATAATTTGTTCTGATCCTATGATTAAAGCGATAGTTGCTGGAAGACTTAAGAACAAACTTAATTCAAGAGCTTTATTTTGTATAAGCAAAATCTTATTTTTTTTTCTAGATTGAATATATTTTGAAAGCTGTGGAAGTATTACAACACCTATAGCAATACCAGCTATAGCTAGGTTAATTTGATAAATTCTATCTGCATAATATAAATAAGAAACTGCACTTGCTTGAAATGATGCAATTATTGTACCTACTAAAATATTAATTTGGGTAACTCCAGAGGAAAAAATACTCGGTAAAAGTTTTTTAAAAAAAAACTTAACTTTATTACTTACTTTTAATTTGTAATTAAATTCAAGTGAGTAATATTTTGATACATATTTATATAAAAATATTAATTGTAAAAAACCAGCAAAAGAAACACCATAAGATAAATAATAAACTAATTGATCACCTAAAGATTTAGAAAAAATCAATACTAAAATTAAAACAATATTTAAAATTATTGGTGCTGCAGCTGCAGCTGCAAATTTATTATGTGAATTTAAGATTGCAGAAAAAAATGAGGCTAAACAAATAAAAAATAAAAAAGGAAAAGTAATTCTTGTTAAATTAATTGCTACCTCCATTTTTTCTAAATCACCCACAAATCCTGGGGCAATAATTGAAACAAACGCAGGCATGAAAATTTCAATAATTATTGTTAAAAATAACAACCCTAAAAAAAGGAGATTAAAAATATCGTTAGCAAATTTATTTGATTGTTTTTTTCCCTTTGTAATTTCTGATGAATAACTAGGAACAAATGCTGCATTAAAGGTGCCTTCAGCAAACAATCTTCTAAAAGTATTTGGAATTCGAAATGCTACAAAAAAAGCATCGGCCAACATCCCTGTTCCTAGAAAAATTGCTATTAAAATATCTCTTAAATAACCAAGCAATCTACTAATGATAGTATAAAAACCAAATGTGCCTGTTGACTTAAGTAAGTTCATAAATCATATTAGTCTTAATTTTACCCCAATTGTACACTTATTGTTATCAGAAATGAAAAAAACAAAAATTGATCATTACACAGATAAAGAGGCTTTAGATTTTCATAAAGACAAAAAACCAGGCAAGATTGAGATTATTTCTTCAAAAAATATGACGACTAAGCGTGATCTCGCTTTAGCTTACTCTCCAGGTGTTGCGGCCCCAGTAAAAAAGATAAGTGAAAATCCAGATGCAGCTTATGATTACACAAGTAAAGGAAACCTTGTTGCTGTAATAAGTAATGGTTCAGCAATATTAGGGATGGGAAATTTAGGTGCTCTTGCATCAAAGCCTGTGATGGAAGGAAAGGCTGTATTATTTAAAAGATTTGCAGATATCGATTCGATTGATTTAGAGATTGATTGTAAAAATTCAGATGAAATCATAAATTCAATTAAAAATTTTGCACCTAGCTTTGGTGGAATAAATTTAGAAGACATAGCGGCCCCAGATTGTTTTATAATAGAACAGAAATTAAAAGAAATTTTAGATATCCCAGTTTTTCATGATGACCAACATGGAACAGCGATTATAACTACTGCAGCATTAATTAATGCCTTAGATATTTGCGGTAAATCAATTAAAAAAATTAAAGTTGTAGTTAATGGTGCTGGAGCTTCAGCACAAGCTTGCACTGAGTTATTTAAAAACTCAGGAGTAAAGTCTGAAAATATAATAATGCTAGACAGAAAGGGCGTTATTTACCAAGGAAGAACTGGGGGAATCGATCAATGGAAATCCAGATATGCAGTCAAAACCAAACATAGAACTTTAAAGGATGCTGTTAAAGGTGCAGATGTTTTTTTAGGATTATCAGCAAAAGGTGTTCTAAAAAAAGAGATGGTTAAATCTATGGCAAAAAATCCAATTATATTTGCTTGTGCTAATCCTGATCCAGAAATTACCCCAGAGGAAATTAGTGAGGTTAGAAATGATGCAATTGTTGCAACAGGGAGGTCAGACTACCCTAATCAAGTAAATAATTTAATTGGATTTCCTTATATCTTTAGAGGCGCTTTAGATGTGAGATCTAAAACGATAAATGAAGAAATGAAGGTTGCTGCAGCTAACGCAATAGCTGAGCTTGCAAGAGAAGATGTTCCTGATGAAGTTGTTGCAGCTATGGGTGGAGAAAGACCTCATTATGGAAAAGATTATATTATTCCATCTACATTTGATCCAAGATTAATTAGTGTAATACCAGCGGCTGTAGCAAAAGCAGCTATAGATAGTGGAGCAGCTAGAAAAAATATAGATGATTTTGAAGTTTATAAAGATCAACTAAAACAAAGACTAGACCCAACCGTTACCATCATGCAGGGTATTAATTCATTTATTAAGAAAAATCAGAAAAGAATAGTTTTTGCAGATGGTGAAGATGAAAATACTTTAAAAGCCGCTATAGCATTCAAAAATTCAAAATTAGGTATTCCAATCCTGGTTGGTAAAGAAAGTAAAATTAAAGAACAAATTAAAAATATTGGCTATAGTGAAGATTTTGACATTGAAATTGTTAATTCAAAAGATGAGGAAAAGAGAAAAAGATACGTTAAACATTTATTTGAAAAATTACAAAGAGAGCAAGGGTTATTAGAGCGAGATTGTGACCGAATGATTAGAAATGATAGAGTTGTTTGGGCTACTAGTATGGTTGCCTGTGGCGATGCTGATGGTGCTGTAACAGGCAATACAAGACGATTTGGTGCTTCTCTTGAAAAAATCAAGCAAGTTGTTGATGTAAGAAAAGGTGAAATTATGTTTGGATTAAACATGATAGTTCATAAAGGAAGAACTATTTTTGTTGGTGATACAACTGTCCATGAATATCCAACTTCTGAACAAATGGCTGAAATTGCCATATCTACAGCAAGAGTGGTTAGACTTTTTGGATTTGATCCTAAAGTTGCTTTTGTATCCCACTCTACATTTGGACAACCACTTACTAGTAGAACAAAACATATTCGAAACGCAGTTGAAATATTAAAAGAAAGAAAAGTTGACTTTGAATTTGATGGAGATATGCAGCCTGATGTTGCTCTTAATCCTGAGTATGAGGAACTTTATCCTTTTGCAAAAATAGTTGGTAAAGCAAATATTTTAATTATGCCTGGACAGCATAGTGCAGCAATTTCATATAAACTAATGAAGACAATTGGAGACACAAAAGTTATTGGTCCATTATTAATTGGACTTGGGCTTCCAATAGAAATTGCACCATTAAGATCATCAACTTCTGAAATACTTAATTTAGCATCAATTGCTGCTTACTCTTCTCAAGTTATTGATTACAAAAAATAATTAATCTCTTTGAACTCTTAAATCCTCAACAAGAATAATGCTTGCGATCACATCTTCAACATCAAGTATTTCTTTAGCTTCACTTATAACTAAGTCTTTTTCTTCAGAAGTTAGGGCAATTCCATAAATATAAATTTTCTTTTTATAAGTATCTATTTGATAATTAGTTG
>CACHQB010000024.1 GCA_902581925.1 uncultured Pelagibacteraceae bacterium
CACAGTGATGCAAAGGTACTAGTAGTTGATAGACAATTACATGGAGAAGTTAAGAAGGCATTAAAAACTTTAAATAAAAAAATTATAATAATTGATATAGATGATAAAAATGCAGATCAATCGAAATTAGAAAAAATTGGCGATTTAGAATATGAAAGTTTTTTAAATACAGGTGATGAAAATTTCGATTGGCAAATGCCAGAGGATGAATGGCAAGCAATATCATTAAGCTATACATCAGGTACTACAGGAAATCCCAAAGGAGTAGTTTATCATCATAGAGGTGCATATTTAATGTCTACAGGAAGTTCGGTAGCTTGGAACATGCCAAATAGATTAAATTTTTTAACAGTGGTTCCAATGTTTCATTGTAATGGTTGGTGTTATCCATGGACAGTTCCAATGTTAAACGGAAGGACAATTTGTTTAAGAAATATTGATATAAAAAAAATTTTTGAATTAATCGATAAATATGAAGTAACTCATTTTGGCGGTGCCCCAATAGTATTAAATATGATTACAGGAGCTCCTGAAAGTGACAAAAAAAAATTAAAACAAAAAGTTTATGTTTTGACTGCTGGAGCGCCACCACCAAGTATAATTTTCAAAAAAATGAGAGCATTAGGTTTTGAAGTTATGCATGTATACGGTTTAACGGAAACTTATGGACATGTTACTCAGTGTGCGTGGAATGATGAATGGAACAATTTCGATGAGGAAAAACAAAATGAAATTAAGGCTAGGCAAGGTGTGAGATATCCAAATACTGAAGGTGTCGTTGTTTTGGATCCAGAAACAATGAAAGAAGTTCCTAAAGATGGAAAAACAATTGGTGAAATTATGATTAGAGGGAATGTCGTAATGAAAGGTTACTTTAAAGACAAAGATGCTACTGATAAAGCCATGAAAGATGGATGGTTTCATAGTGGTGATTTAGCTGTAATGCATCCTGATGGGTATGTAAAAATACAAGATAGATCAAAAGATATAATTATTTCTGGAGGAGAAAATATTTCTTCAATTGAAATAGAAAATACACTTTCTAAACATCCATCAGTTTCTATTGCTGCAGTTGTTGCAAAACCAGATGAAAAATGGGGAGAAGTTCCTTGTGCATTTATTGAAATGGTTAAAGATAAGCCGGTATCAGAAAAAGAATTAATTGATTTTTGTAAAGAAACTTTAGCGGGATTTAAAGTTCCTAAAAAGGTTGTGTTCTGTGATTTGCCAAAAACTTCGACAGGAAAAATACAAAAGTTTGAATTAAGAAAACAAGTTTAGGTAATTTTTGAATTTTCAATTGGAAAATAAAAATGTTTATGCGTCTGATGCAGGACAGGGTATTGATCAAAATAAAGAAACAATAGTATTTCTTCATGGAAGTGGTCTTTCACATATTGTTTGGTCTCTAACTGAACAGTTTTTTTCAAATAATAATTTTAACGTATTATCAATTGATTTACCTGGGCATGGTAATTCTGATGGTCCTTGCTTAGATAGTATTGAAAAAATAGCTGATTGGTTGGAACAGGTTTTTAAGAAACTTAATTTAAATAATTTAATTTTGATTGGTCATTCTCAAGGTTGCTTGGAGATACTTGAATATGCTCATAAATATACAAATAGATTAAAAAAGTTAGTTTTTATCGGAGGGTCAAATAAGATGTCAGTTCATCCAGATCTAATTGATCTAGCAAAAAATGGGGACTCTGATGCTGTTAAATTAATGATGAAGTGGGGTTATGAAGGTTCAAAAAGATTTATTGGAGGTAACCCAGTAGAAAAAATAATACAATCACCTCGAGACATAAGAGACATACTGGCGGTGGATCTTGTTGCATGTAACAATTACAAAAATGGTTCTGAAGCTGCTAAATTAATAGAATTTCCATCAATGTTTATTTTTGGCTCTCTAGATAAGATGGTAAATCTAGAAGCTGGAAAAAAATTTTCTAGTCTAATTAACAACTCATCTACACACATAATCGAGGGTTGCGGCCATATGATAATGATTGAAAAAGCATTTGAAATGAGAGACAAAGTTTTAGAATTTTTGAAAAAATGAAAAACTTTTTAATTGCAAAATCAAGAAGACTTAGAGGTACACCATATACTTCTCGAATTGAGGAACAGGGTGTTACAGCTTATACAATTTATAACCATATGTTGCTTCCAGCTGCCTTTGGTTCAATTGAAGATTCTTATCATCATTTAAAAGAGCATGTTCAAATTTGGGATGTAGCAGCCGAAAGACAGGTAGAAATCTCAGGAAAAGATTCTGCAAAATTAGTTCAGCTAATGACTTGTAGAGATTTATCAAAATCTAAAGATGGAAGATGTTATTATTGTCCGATTATAGATGATAATGCTGGATTAATTAATGATCCAGTTGTTTTAAGAATTAATGAAAATAAATGGTGGATTTCTATTGCAGATACGGACGTAATATTATTTGCAAAAGGATTAGCAATTGGAAATAAATTTGATGTTAAAATCATAGAGCCAAAAGTTGATATCATGGCTGTACAAGGTCCAAAATCATTTCAATTGATGGAAAAAGTATTTGGAGAACAGATCACAAAATTAAAATTTTTTGGTTTTGATTATTTTGAATTTGGAGGTGCAAAACACCTTATCGCACAATCCGGATGGTCTAAACAAGGAGGTTATGAAGTATATGTTCAAAATACTGGAGCAGGCTTAAAACTATATGATCATTTATTTGAAATTGGAAAAGAATTTAATATTAAACCAGGGTGTCCTAATTTAATAGAACGTATCGAAAGTGGACTGTTATCTCATGGCAATGATATGGATAATGGAGATAATCCTTATGAATGTGGTTTTGATAAATATGTCAACATAGATAGTGATGTTATTTTTTTAGGAAAAGAAAAATTAAAGAAAATAAAATCTGAAGGTATAAAAAGAAAATTAATGGGTGTTAAGTTAGATTTAGACAAAATAAGTTTAACAGGATCTTTAGATCTGGCTGATGATAATAACAAAATCATTGGGGAATTAAGGTCAGCCTGTTATTCGCCTCATTTTAAAAAAGTAATAGGTATTGCTATGATGAAAAAATCGCATTGGAATATAGACCAGAACGTAAAAGCAAGCATAAATGGTGATATTTGCAGTGGTAAAGTTTGCGATTTACCTTTTATTTAGTATAACAACTTTAAAATGAACATAGCTATAGTAGGTGCAACAGGAAATGTTGGGAGAAAAACTCTTGAGGTATTTGATAAAAAAAACTTCAAGTTTGATAATCTATATTTAGTTGCCTCAGAAAAAAGTGCAGGAAAAAAAATCTCTTTTAGAGATAAAGAGTATGTTGTTGAAAATTTAGAGACATATGATTTTTCAAAAGCAGATATAACTTTTTTTGCAGCAGGAGGAAAAATTGCTGAAAAATTTGCAGAAAAGGCTGCCAAGCACACAATTGTAATAGATAATTCAAGTTTTTTTAGGATGGATCCTGATGTTCCATTGATCGTTCCACAAGTGAATGCAGCTGAAATTAAAAATATGAAAAAAAATATTATTGCCAATCCAAATTGTTCTACAGCACAGCTTGTTATAGCACTTAAACCACTACATAATTTATTCAAAATTAAAAGAGTTGTAGTTTCAACTTACCAATCTGTTTCAGGTGGTGGTAAAAGTCCAATGGACGAATTAATTGATCAAACTAAACAATATTTAGATGGAAAAAAAATAGAGTCAAAAAATTTTACTAAACAAATCGCTTTTAATGTTATTCCACATATAGATGTTTTTGCTGATGATGGATATACAAAAGAAGAATTAAAAATGACAAATGAAACAAAAAAAATCTTAGATGATTCAATTGAACTTACTGCTACATGTGTAAGAATTCCTGTTTTAGTATCTCATTCGGAGTCTGTAAATATAGAATTTGAAAAACCATATACTTTAGAAAAAGTGAGAGATGTTTTAAGTAAAGCAGATGGTTGTGAGGTTATTGATAAAAGAGAAAATGGAGGTTATAGCACGCCACTGGAAGCCACAGGAAAAGACGAGACTTATATTTCAAGAATTAGAGAAGATAAAACAAAAGAGAATTCTATTAATTTATGGATAGTATCAGACAATTTATTAAGAGGTGCAGCTTTAAATTCAGTTGAAATTGCTGAAACAATTATTAATTCAAAATAAAATATGGAAAACAGACCTTTATCACCACATATACAGATTTATAAATGGCATATTTCTTCATTAGTATCTATTTCACATAGAATTACAGGAATAATTAATTTTTTCGCAATTACATTAATTTGTATTTGGTTTGCATTAATGCTTCTAGGAGAAAGTAATTATCAAATTATAAAAATTTTTTTAGAAACCTTTTTAGGTAAATTTATTTTAATTGGAATAACCTGGTCATTTAGTTTTCAAATGTTAAGTGAAGTAAGACACTTGTTTATGGATTTGGGCTATGGATTTGAATTACAAACAACAAGAATTACAGGTTTGCTAGTTATTTTTGGTTCGATTATTTTAACCATCTTAATTTATACAATTGGCAGAGGATTAATATAATGCTGCCAGTAACAAAAAAATGGTTATTCTTAAAAATTAGTTCCGCAATCTTATTACCTTTAATGCTTTGGTTTATTATAAATTTAGTGAATATTTATGATAAAAGTTATTTAGAAATAGTGAATTTTTTAACAACGCAACCATCTAAATTCTTAATTGGATTATTTTTAGTTATTGCTTATTTTTTTTCAGCTTTAACTATAAGTGAGGTTTTTGAAGACTATATTAACGATAAAAAAACCAAAAATGCCGCAAACAAAGTCCTAAATTTTTTTGCTATAACAATCCCAGTAATTACAATAATTGTAATTTTAAACTTAAATACATGAAAGCATATAATATTATAGACCATGAGTACGATGTTGTTGTACTTGGAGCAGGTGGATCAGGTTTAAGAGCAGCAGTAGGGCTTAGCGAAGCTGGCTTAAAAACAGCTTGTATCTCAAAAGTATTTCCAACCAGAAGTCATAC
>CACHQB010000025.1 GCA_902581925.1 uncultured Pelagibacteraceae bacterium
TTTGATTTCTACTTTAGAAAAAGAAATTACTTTTAGATTTTTAAAAGCCAGAAAAAAAGATGGCTTTTTGAATGTTATATCAATTTTTTCTTTTATTGGCATAAGCCTAGGTGTTGCTGTTCTTATCATCGTAATGTCTGTTATGAATGGATTTAGAACTGAATTAATTGACAAGATAGTTGGCTTTAATGCTCATGCGGTTGTTAAACCTTACGATAAACCGTTAGCCTCCTTGTCAGATAAAGATTTTGCTAAGGGTGTTTTATCAAATGATGGAGAAGCAGTTATTTTTCACAAGAATGGCACTAAAGGTGTTTTGCTAAAAGGTTATTTAGAAAAAGATTTTAAAGATCTAGAAATTTCAAATAATGATAGTTTTTTTGGTTCTAAAAATTTAAATGAAAATACAATTTCTATTGGTCGAGATTTAAGTAATATCTTAGGATTAGATATTGGAGATGAGGTTTCAATTACTTCACCTTCAGGAGTTCAAACCTTAGTTGGGTCTTTACCAAAGCAAAAATTATTTCTTATAACCTCAATATTTGAAAGTGGATTATCAGAATATGATGAAAATATTGCGTATATAAATTTAAATACTTTAGAAGATTTTTTTGACAAAAATAAAAATGATAGATTTACCGAGTATTATTTTAAAGATCCAAAACATATTGAATATCATAAAGAAAAACTGATGAAACTATACCCTGATGCATTTGTATACACATGGGCTGATATGAATAGTTCATTATTTTCAGCACTTAAAGTTGAAAGAAATGTTATGTTTATTATTTTATCTTTAATTATTATTGTTGCTGCTTTTAATATAATTTCAGGTTTAACAATTTTAGTTAAAAATAAAACTCGAGATATTGCAATTTTAAAATCTATTGGAGTTTTGAATAAATCTATAATTAAAATTTTTTTTCTTGTTGGTGTTTCAATTGGAACTTCAGCAACAATTTTTGGAATATTTTTAGGAGTAACATTCTCAATATATGTAGAAAACATTAGACAATTTTTAAGCTCTACTTTTAATATTAGTTTATTTCCAGAGGAAATATATTTTTTAAGTAAGATGCCCTCAGAAATAAATGTAAATTCTATAGTAATTATAACAATCTGTTCAATATTAATAACAATAATAGTTTCTATATTTCCAGCGCTTAAAGCTGCAAATATGGATCCTATAAAATCACTAAAGTATGAATAATTTTTTAGAATTAATTAATTTACGAAAAAGTTTTACTACAGAAAAAAAAATTAATGTATTAAGAGGTCTATCTAGAAAATTCAGGTTAGGAAAAACTTATGCAATAATGGGACCCTCTGGATCTGGAAAATCAACTTTACTTAATTTAATTTCACTAATTGATAAACCAACATCTGGTACTATTAAGTTTGACAATCATGAGATAAATTTCAGTCAAAATGAAAAAAATGATTTATTTAGATCTAAAAGAATAGGTATTGTTTACCAAGAAAACAATCTGCTTTCTGATTTTACAGCATTGGAAAATGTTTATTTTGCTTCTTTATCCCTTAATAATGACAAAAAATTAGCATTATCAAAAGCTGAAAAATTATTAAAAAAAATAGGACTCTCAAACAGATTAAATCATTTTCCCTCGCAACTTTCTGGAGGTGAAGCTCAAAGAGTTGCAATAGCAAGAGCGATTATTAATGATCCTCAAATTATTTTAGCTGATGAACCAACTGGTAGTTTAGACATGAATACGGCTAAAGATATTTTTAAACTTTTGAACAATCAAAAAAGATCAGACAGAATAATTATATTTGCAACTCATAATAGATTTTTTGCAAAAAAAGCAGATTATCTATTGGAGATGAGAGATGGTAGTATAAAATCATCAAATGCCTGAATCTGTCTCACAAAATTTTAATCATTTAAAAATTCATACGCAATATTCAATTTGCGAAGGAGCTGCTAGAATTGATGATTTGCAGGAATATTCTAAGAAAAATAAAATTAAATCCTTAGGTTTATGTGATACCTCGAATTTATGCGGTGCGCTAGAATTTGCTGAAAAGATCTCAAAATCTGGTACCCAACCAATAATCGGAACTCAAATTAATTTTAAAATCGGAGAAACAACGGGTTTACTCCCTTTGTTTGCTCTAAATGAAGCTGGATATAAAAATATAATAGAACTTTCATCTTTATCGTATTTGGAAAACGATGAATTGTCAGATCCACATGTAGATTTTGAATTATTATTAAGCAATTCCAAAGGTGTTGCTGTATTTTCAGGAACTGTTTTTGGTTTATTTGGTAAATTATTTGATAAAGGAAAGTTTAGTGAAATTGATGAGCTTTATAATAAAATTAAAAATGTTTTTGATGACAGATTTTACTTAGAGATCCAAAGACATAATGATCAAAATGAAATTGGATTTGAAAAATTTAATTTAAAAAAATCTTTAGATTTGGAAATACCTATTATTGCAACTAATGAAGTTTTTTATTTAGATAAAGAAATGTATGAAGCTCATGATGCTTTAATTTGTATCGGTAACAAGACATATGTAAACGAAAAAAACAGATTAAGATTTACTGACCAACATTATTTAAAAACTAATTCAGAGATGTCTGAATTATTTGCTGACTTACCTGAAGCTCTAGAAAATAATTATAATTTTCCATTAAGATGTAGTTATAGACCGTTATTTTCTAAACCAATATTGCCTAATATTAGCAGTGATAAAAATAGAAATGCAGATGAAATTTTAAAAAAAGACTCTATAGAGGGTTTAAAAGTTAAATTCAATAAGATCTTTAATATAAGTGATAAAGATTTAGAAAATAACAATTCTTATAGAGAATATGAGAACAGACTTAATCATGAACTTTCTATTATTGTAGAAATGAAATATTCTAGTTATTTTCTTATAGTTGCCGACTATATTAAATGGGCTAAAAATAATGATATCCCTGTAGGTCCTGGAAGAGGCTCAGGTGCTGGCTCATTAGTAGCTTGGTGTTTATCAATAACAGACGTCGATCCAATAAAATTTAATCTTATTTTTGAAAGATTTTTAAATCCAGATAGAATTTCAATGCCAGACTTTGATATAGATTTTTGCGAGGATAAAAGAGATCAAGTTTTTGAGTATCTAACTACAAAATATAAAGACAGTGTAGCTCACATTATAACATTTGGTAAATTAAAAGCACGAATGGTAATTAGAGACGTTGGAAGAGTTTTGGGATTAGCATATGGATTTGTTGACAGCATATCTAAGATGATACCTTTTGATCCATCTAGACCACAAAATTTAACTCAGTGCATTGCTGGGGAACCACGATTACAAAAACTCATAAATGATGATCCAAGGGTAAAGAAACTCACTGATCTCTCACTAAAATTAGAAGGTCTAAATAGAAATGTTGCAACACATGCAGCTGGAGTGGTAATAGCAGATAAAAAACTCACTGAAGTTGTTCCATTATATAAAGATGTTGCTGCAGATTTATTGTTACCTTCTACTCAATTCGATATGTACTCAGCAGAAAATGCAGGTTTAGTAAAATTTGATTTTTTGGGCTTAAAAACACTTACAGTAATTAACAATACGCAAAAACTTGTAAGAAAAAAAATTAAAGATTTTGATATAGAAAAAATAAGTTACGAAGATCAAAAAGTTTTTGATCTAATGTCAACTGGTAAAACAGTTGGCTTGTTCCAAATTGAAAGTGCTGGTATGAGAGAAGCCTTAATTCAAATGAAGCCAAATCATATTGAAGATATTATTGCTTTAGTTGCCCTCTATAGACCAGGACCGATGAGCAATATTCCCACATATAATGATTGCAAACATGGAAAGCAAAAACCAGATTATTTGCACCCACTTTTAGAAGATATTTTAAAACCAACTTATGGTGTAATTATTTATCAAGAACAGGTAATGCAGATTGCACAAAAATTATCGGGATTTACAGCAGGACAAGCTGATCTTTTAAGAAGAGCAATGGGTAAAAAGAAAAGAGCAGAACTTGAAAAACAGAAACAAGGGTTTATAGCTGGAGCTGTTAAA
>CACHQB010000026.1 GCA_902581925.1 uncultured Pelagibacteraceae bacterium
TGATGATAACATCTCCAAGATAAGTATTTTTAGAAATTTTTATTTTTTTATATAACGGAAAAGATAAAATATCAGTAGATTTATTTTTTTTTCTAAAAACCTTATTTAATTTTTTAATATTCTTATTATTTGAAAGTAATAGTGTAAAGGTTACTTTTTTATTCAAAAATTTATATTTTTTTGGAAAAGCTTTGCATATTTTTTTAAAAAAAATATCCTTATTTTTGATCCTTTTTGACCAAGCCTTCTCCTCAGAGAAGACATTAATACTAATCATTATTTGAGTATGCTTTAACTATTTTTGAAACAAGTGGATGTCTAACAACATCTGAGTGATCAAAATCAACTATAGATATTTCCTTTAAATGTCCAAGCAACTCTTTTGATCTGACCAATCCTGACATACTTTTATTTGGTAAATCAATTTGAGAAGGATCTCCGTTAACTACTATTTTTGAATTTTCCCCAATACGTGTTAAAAACATTTTAATCTGAGTATCTGTAGCATTTTGTGCTTCATCTAAAATTGCAAAGGAATTTTTAAGAGTTCTACCTCTCATAAAGGCTAAAGGTGCAATCTCAATATCTCCAATCTCAATCATTCTCTGTATTTTTTCAAAGTCAAAGAGATCATATAAAGAGTCATATAAAGGTCTAAGATAAGGATCTACTTTTTCTTTCATATCACCAGGTAAAAAACCCAAACGTTCACCTGCTTCTACAGCCGGTCTTGAAAGAATTATTCTCTCAATCTTTTTTTCTAAGAGCATCGTCAACCCTACTGCTACTGCTAAAAAAGTTTTTCCAGTTCCTGCTGGTCCTGCTGAAATTATAATATCGCTCTCTCTTAAAGCTCTAACATAACTTTTTTGTTTTTCAGATCTAGGAATTATAGATTTCTTGGGAGTTTTGATAATGTCTGTAACATTATTATTTTTTACTTTTTCATTAATCATAAAGTTATCGACTGATGAAAGTACATCTTTATTCTCTATGTTTCCATTATTAATAAACTGATTAGCCAAAAACTGAATAGCATTTTTAATTGTTTCATTCTTTTCAGGTGTTGATTTAATTAAAATTGAATTTCCCCTTGAATACAAGCTACAATTTGTAATTTTTTCCAATTCTTGTAAATTCTTATTAAATTCTCCGACAACACCCATTAATAAGTTATTGTCATGAAATATAACACTTAAAGAATTGTTATCTGAATAAACAAATTTTAAAGACTGATCGATATTTTTTTTTGTTATTCCACTCAAATTCTATGCAACCTTCTTGTCTGAATTAGCTATAATTTCTCCAAATAAAGTATTTCTGTTACTGTCTTTAATTTTTACCTGCACTATTTTACCAATATCTTTCTTTTTACCATTAAAAATTACAGATGTCATATACTCAGATCTACCAAAAGCTTTGCTTTTGTCATCGGTTAAATTTTCGACTAAAACATCAATAACTTTACCATTCAATGATTTGTTCATTTGAATTTGATTTTCGAATAAAATAGTTTGAATTTTTTCTAATCTTTCAAAAGAAATTTTTTTTTCAATTAAGTCTAGATTTTCAGCTACTGTTCCAGGTCTTGGACTAAATATAAATGAATAAGAGTTAATAAATTTAATTCTTTCAATTAATCTAGTAGTATCCTTAAAATCCTGATCTTCTTCACCAGGATAACCAATTATAAAATCGCTTGAAAATTCTATATTTGAATTAATTTCTTTTAATTTATCAAAAGTGCTTAAATATTCCTCAATAGTATGTTTTCTATTCATCAACTTTAAAATTTTATTAGATCCACTTTGAACAGGTAAATGCACAAGTGGCATTAACTTTTCAGAAGTTTTATATACTTCAATTAAATCCTCGGTCATATCTTTTGGGTGAGATGTTGTATATCTAACTCTCTTGATTTCAGATAATTTTTCAATATTTAAAATCAAATCTGATAATCTATATCCTTGATTATCATAAGCGTTCACATTTTGACCAAGTAAAACTATTTCTCTTGCACCATTGTCAGCTAAATATTTAGCTTCATCCAAAATTTGTTTAAATGGTCGAGAATATTCTGGTCCACGTGTGTATGGGACTACGCAAAAATGACAAAACTTATCGCATCCTTCCTGAATAGTTAAGAAGGATGAAACTTTTCCAGCCTCATTTTTTAATTTACTCAAATATTTGAATTTAGAAACTGCATCAAATTCGGTTTCTTCAATCTTTTTCTTTTTTTTAGTATAATTTAAAATTGTATCGTTAATTTTATGGTAAGCTTGAGGACCAATAACTAAATCTATGTAAGGTTCTCTTTTGAGCATCTCTTGATTTTCTGCTTGAGCAACGCAGCCCGCAATAATTACTAATGGTTTTTTTTTAGATCTAAAAATTTTTTTTACTCTACCTATTTCTGAGTAAACTTTTTCTTTTGCTTTATCTCTGATGTGACATGTATTTAAAAGATAACAATTTGCATCCTCATATTTTTCTGTTTTTTCAAAACCAATTTTTTTTACTGAATCGTATATTCTATTTGAGTCATACTCATTCATTTGACATCCAAATGTTTTAATAAAGATTTTATTTGTTTTTTTTAATTTATCTAAGTCTTGCTGCATCTTCATCAATCTTTGCATTAAATGAAACAGATCTCCTCTCTTCAGAAGAATCTAAAAAAGGATAAACTGTGTGCATCATGTAACTTGGAAAAAAATAAAAATCTCCTTTTTTAGGTGTAATTACATAAGTAGGATTACATAAAAATTTCTTCGATCCATCTATCAATACTAATTTTCCGTTATGGTTGTTTTTTTTATTTTTCTGAATAGTTTCTCCCATATTCTTAGGTACTTTTAAATATCCTACCCCTGATATTTGACCACTATGATAATGAATTGGGTTGTAGTCATTTTTATATTGTTGAATAATCCATGAAGCAATTATATCAAACTTTTTAATAGAAATACTGTGACCCTCAAATAACCACTTTTGACAGGAGTTAGCTAAGAACTCTGCCCATTTAATTTTTTGCATAAATTCCACATCTAATCTAAACTCACGATGTACATTTCCTTCTAAATATTTACCATGATCGAGATTATCTAATTTTTCTTGATCAAGAATTGATTCATCAACATATTTATTCATTTCTGTAACAATCTCGTCAGGAATACTTACTTTTAAAATCGATGGACCAAACGGCTTTAAAATTTCGGTTGTCATATTATTTCTTCTTAACACCGTAAAGTTCTAGCTTATGATCAACTAATTTATATCCATATTTTTCTGCTACTTTTTTTTGAAGATTTTCAATTTCTTCATCTACAAATTCGATAATTTCACCAGTTTTCACATCAATTAAATGATCGTGATGTCCTTCATTTAACTCTTCATATCTAGCTTTTCCGCCTTTAAACTCGTGCTTAGCAAGAATTCCTGACTCTTCAAATAACTTTACTGTTCTATAAACAGTTGCAATACTTATTTTTGGATCAATTTTAGATACTCTATTATAAAGCTCATCAACATCAGGGTGGTCACTAGACTCTGACATTACCTGAGCAATTACTCTCCTTTGATCAGTTAATTTAACACCTTTTGCTAAACATTTTTGCTCTATTGTTTCTGACATAAAATAATTCTAACTTAAATAAATGGGGTTAATCAAATTTTTTTTAACATTAAATTTATCACACAAATCAGGGATATTTTCATATTTTATATCTTTTTCACCTTTAAAATCTTGAATGCTGTAACAATAATAATCAATATTATTAGTTAAATTAAATGCTTTAACTATAGAGAGCGAATTTCGTATTCCTGCAAAGCTTCCAGGCCCTCTATTT
>CACHQB010000027.1 GCA_902581925.1 uncultured Pelagibacteraceae bacterium
TTGGTTGGCTTATTTGATTAAAAATAAAGTATTTATAAATTCTTTGTTTTGCTGAAAATCTAGCATGAAATTTATTATTTTTTTTTTTAATATTTTTAATTGCAATGTCTTTTAAATTTAAAAAATGATTTATGGATTTTAAAAATTTAATTTTATCGGTTATTTTATTTTTGCAATCAAAGTGTGCAGATTGCTCAAATGCATGAACTCCTGCATCAGTTCTCCCTTGACCATGTAAAACAATTTTTTCTTTTAGTAACTTTGATAATTTTTCTTGGATTAATCCTTGAATTGTAGGGCCTTTTTTTTGAATTTGCCATCCTCTAAAATTTGTCCCTGCATACTCAATAAGTATTTGGTATCTAATCATTATAAAAATGAACCCTTTTTAATATGTGTTCCTAAAACAAATTCTCCAATACTTTGAGGCTTTTTTCCTTGTCTTTGTATTTCTTTAATTTTTATTGATTTTTTGTCTCCACACGAAATTTCTAAATAATCAGATAAAACTTCACCTGGTTTTCCCTGTGCTTTTCCAATTTCTGCTTTTAATATTTTATATCTCTCATTGTTAAACATGAAATAAGCTCCAGGTACTGGATAAAGTCCATTTATTTTACCAATTATAATTTTAGCATCCTCTTTCCAGTTTATGTGCCCCTCTAATTTTTGAATTTTTGATGCATATGTTGCTGATGAGTGATCTTGTTCTATAAATTTTGCTTTATCCTCATATATATCATCTATATTATCTAAAATTTTCTCCGCAGCCAAACTCGATAGCTTTTCACTAATATCTTCAGTATTTAAATTATTCTCTATATTAATTTTATAAATGTTACATACCGGTCCTGTATCTAATTCTTCTCCTATTTTCATAATACTAATCCCTGTCTCTTTATCTAAATTCATAATTGATCTTTGAATAGGAGCAGCACCTCTCCACTTTGGAAGAATAGATGCATGTATATTAATAAATCCTTTTTTAGTTAAATTTAAATATGACTTTGGTATAATTTGACCATAAGCAACAACTATTGCCAAATCTGGCTCTAAAGATTTAAAATATTCTAATTCCTCTAAATTTTCTTTTAATGAATTTGGTGTTCGAAATTCTATATTTAAAGTTTCTGAAATTAATTGAATTGGTGACTTGTTAATTTTTTGACCTCTTTTAGATTTTTGAGGTGGTTGAGTATAAACACATGAAACAGGATATCCATTTTGATAAAGTGATTTTAAAATTGGAACAGCAAACATGGGGGTGCCCATAAAAACTATTTTCTTTGGCATGTTTAAAGAATTGCTGATGTAGATTTTTTCTTAGATAATTTTTTAATTATCATTGATCTTTTTAATTTTGAAAGATAATCAATAAATAGTATTCCCTCTAAATGGTCCATCTCGTGCTGAATACATGTAGCCAGAAGACCATCAGCCTTTAGCAATTTCTTCTTTCCATCATAATCCAAATATTCTACTTCACACTTACTAGGTCTATCAATTTCTGCAAACTGATTTGGCACTGAAAGACATCCTTCCTCATAAGTTGCTTTTTCTGGGTGTTTATTTTTAATAACTGGATTTACGAAATATCTTGGCTCTTTTTTATTCTCATCTTTACTTATATCCATTACAATAATTCTTTTTGGTATACCAACTTGTATAGCCGCTAGACCAATTCCGTTCGCGTCATACATTGTCTCAAGCATATCATCCATTAATTTTTGCTCTTCTTTACCAACGCGATTGACTGGTTTAGAAATTTGTCTAAGTAATTTATTAGGTTCTGTTATTATAGTTCTGATAGCCATAATTTGATTTTATTATAATTTTTATACTTTTAAAGGAAGAACTTTTAGCAATAGTTTATTTCTAATCAAATCAACATTTAATTGATTTAAAGTATTGATAATAAAATAAACTGTATCTTCATCAATATTTTCAATTTTGTCAGGTCCAATTACCTCAATTATTCTCAATAATGCAGCACCAATCTCATTATTATCTATCATTGTTTGAATATCGGAAGGCATTTCTGATTGCTTTACCTTATAAAGACCTTCATATTTTTTTGAAATTTTAACTCCATCAGATTTAAGCGCCTCTAAAAAAATTATATCTTTTTTTGATAATAAATACTTTTTATCTTTTTTAATTTTCTTTAAAAATTTATCTAAATCTTCCTCAATTTTAGATTTTGCATAATCTCCATTGAAATAATTTATAAGTTTTGATTGATGTAAAATTTTACTATTGTATTTAATCTTTTTATCATCTGTCTCTTTCTTATTTAAATTACTATTGTAAAATGTTGTAAAATTTGAGGGCACATCCTCAACATTGATTTCACTTAAAAATTTTTTTAATTCTAAATCAAAGGCATCACCTATATCATCAGATATAAATAGATCCTTTAATATCTTAATAAATTCTAACTTAATTTTTGGTTCATCTGTTAAAAGAGTTCGTTGATATAAAAGAGCTCGTCCCTCGATCGATGAAAGAGATTTATATGCTTCTTTTGCGTTTAAAAATTGATTAATATTAAATTGAAATTTTTTATAAAATTCGAATAACTCCTCCTCAGAATAATTTTTATCGTTAACAGCCTTTTCTGTTTTAGAAATTTTTTCTACATCGGTAATTTCTATATCTTGAATTTTAAAAAGCAAATTAGCATCTGAAAGATATTTCCAAATTATTTTAGGTGTATCTTCACTTGGTTCAAAAGAAAACTCAGGGTTAGTTCTATGAGCTAAATGAAAATCTAAAATTGAATTTGTTGATATTTCTTTATCTGCTTCATCTAAATATCCAAACAAATAATTTATTTTGTTTTCGAAATAACTATCTTCAAAACCTAACTCTTTTTTTAAATCTAAGATTAGTTGAGCCTCTTCATTTTTTCCATAATTTATTAAACAATATAAATTAAATTTTGATAGATATTCATCCTGAATGGGTTCAGAATTTTTAGAAAAAATCTCACACGATTTTTTTACGTTTGATTCTGATAAATAGCTATCAACTAAATATCTTGCTAAATTTGGATGTAAATTTATTATTTGATTTTTAATTAAATATTCTTCTATTAACTCTAAATTTGCATCTTTTATTAACCAGTCAGATTTAAAGCTCATAAATTCTTGCTCTGTAATATTTTGGGTTGGGGAATAAGCATTAGTTAATAAAGAAATGTGCATTATTTCAGATGCATCTTCTGAAAGATTAAACTTATTAATATTCTGAAATAAATTTTTTAATTTAGTTCCATCTGAATTTGACCACATATCCATACTGAGGCCGTATTCACTTGGATCATATAAACCAACAATTTTAATTTCTTTTGATGAAAATTCTTTATCAAGTTTAATTGTATTCGTTTGTTTATTTGTTTGTAGTTCGTAAACACTATTCTGACTAGTGCTTGCAGTGTTTTCACTAGAATTATTTGTTTCTGAAATAACTTGATTATCTTTTTTTTCTATATTCCAAATATCGATTGGCTTTTCCTCGGCAAACACAGGGGTAAAAAAAATAAGACAAACTAATTGAGTTAAAAAAATTTTCTTATTTAACGATTTTAAAATTTTCATTTGGAATAATTTTTTCAATTTCTTTTTTAGGTGCAGGAAAATCAATTGTACTTAGAAAAAAAATAATACCTAAAATAAACCCTAATCCAATTATAAATTTAATCACAAGTCCTATGATA
>CACHQB010000028.1 GCA_902581925.1 uncultured Pelagibacteraceae bacterium
ACAAGTAATTTTAACAAGTTTTCAAAAAAAAAAGAGCAACCAGAGTTTATTTAGTTATATAACTAAGAGAAAAGTCTATTATAGTAATGATCATCATTTTTTAAATTTATAAATAAATTTAAAAATTTTTAATTAATTTTTTAATGCAGATAATATTAAATAAGATGAAAAAGTTTTTATATCACTTCTATAATATTAAATCTTTATTACTTTTAGGAATTCACAAATTAATATTTATTATTTTCTATAAATTAAATCATAAAAATTTAAAGAAAAGAGAAATTTCAATAATATTTCATGAAGGTGGTTATGGACACACAATTCATGATTCCTTATTCTTTCAGCTAAATTACTCACCAAAAGAAATAAATTTTATTTTGTTTTTTGACTACAAAAGACATAATAGATTTGTAAAGAATATATTTAAAAATATATTTTATATACACTTCAATATATTTTTTTTATCTTTCAAGGATAAAGAAAAGCTTAGTGTTTTTGTTGAAAATTATCTAAAAAAAAAAAATAATAACCAAATAATAAAAAATTTTAAAAAAGCTGCTGTAGATTTAATTGATAACGAAAATAATGATTATTTAGATAATGTGCCAAGAAATGGACATTATCATTGGACTAAATTATTCTTTAACAAACTATTTGCTCATAAAGAAGATAATTTAATAAGCACAAATGATAAAATTTTTCAATCTTTAGAGGAAAAAATTATTCAATATTATTTGAAAAATAATATTCAAAAAAAAAAAATAATAACAATTTATTTAAAACAAAAATTAGTTTTAAATAATATTTTTTCTGGACTTAATTTGGAAAAATGGAAAAAAATAATCGATCAACTTTCAGATAGATATAATATCTACTTATTTGGTGACTATGATTCTATAGAAAAATATAAATTTAAAAAAAACGTATTATACTCTGAAAGACTAAATGAAAGCAAAGAAATATGGTCTTTATATGCTCCACTTAACAATGATTATTTTATTGGTGAAAATGGAGCTCCAATATATTTACCTGTAATAAAAAAAAAAAAAATATTAATCATCAACAGTTTTCCTTGGACCTACGCTCAACCTAATGCAGTAGTTGTACCTAAATTTATTAATTTAGAGAAAAATAATTATAAATCCTATTTAGAAATTTTTGAAAAATATAGTTTTTTTCCCGATAACGTTTTTCCAGAGGTATTGAGCACAGAGTTTTTGACTAAAATTATATTTAACTATTTAGATGGTTTTTATAATGAAAAAAAAAATTTGATATACCCAAAAGATTTTAATAATTTAAATAAGTATTCTCATTTTAATTTATTTGATACAGGCATTCCAAAACAGTGGTTTGAATTGTATAAACAATAGTACTGATAACTTTTTATTATCAATTGTTTGGAAAAAAAGCTTTATTAATGGACACATTGATTTAATTAACTATAAAAGCGATGAAAAATAAAAATATAAATAAATTTAAATAAATATGATTACTCTTGGTATAAATTTCTACGGCCAACCCTCTTCCGCAGCAATTGTAAAAAATGGTAAATTAATATTTGCGATTGAAGAAGAAAGACTTACTAGAAAAAAACAAGATGGGAATTTCCCAATTAAATCGATAAAAGCTTGTTTAAAATTTTTAAAAATTTCTATAAAAGATGTTGATGCAATTGGTGTTGCAACAATCCCTAATAGAATTATTAAAGAAAGATATCTTAAATATACTCTAGATAATTTTCCAAAATCAAATTCTTTAATTATTTCAGAGAGAGCTTTTGGTAGATTGAAATATCTTAATGGTATTGAGGACTTAATAAGAGATTCATTAAAATTTAAGAAAAAAATTTATTTTTATCATCATCATTTATGTCATCTTGCATCCAGTCATTATCTTAGCGGATTTAAAGAATCTTGCTCTGTATCAATGGATGGATTAGGGGAAATAGAGTCATCAACTATAGGGGTAAGTAAAGGAAAGAAAGTAAATATTATAGATAGAATTGATTTCCCACACTCTATTGGAATTGTTTATAAAGCATTAACTGATTATCTTGGTTTTGATCATAGAACAGGTCAAGGCACAGTTATGGCACTTGCTGCTTTAGGAGATTATAAAAAAAAAATAAATAAAACTAATATAAGTTACTACGATATTTTTAAAAAAATTATTTTAATTGATAAAAATGGAAAATTTACAATAGATAAATCTTTTTTTAATTATCCATATAAATTAGATGGGTGGGTTAGTGAAAAATTTACAAATATCTTTGGCCCAAAAAGAACAAAAGTAAAAACAATTAGCTCTCACTATAAAAATATTGCAGCTGCTTTACAAAAAAGATTTGAAGATGCCTATGTTGCTTATGTGAAAAGAGCAAAAAAACTAACAAAATTAGAGAATCTTACTCTATCAGGTGGATGTGTTCTTAACTGCAAGGCTAATGGAGAGATTGCTAAATTAAAATTATTTAAAAATATTTATACTCAACCTGCAAGTGGTGATAATGGATTATGTATTGCTGCTGCCTATTTCGCATCTCAAAAAACTGATAAAAAAAAATTAAACAAGGATATAAATTATGAAAAGTTTTCTCATACTTATCTGGGTCCATCGTATAATGACACCCAAATATTGAGAGCAATTAAAAAAACAAAATATAAATTTTTATACAGTGAAAATATTTCTGAGGTTGCATCAAAATATTTATCAAATGGAAAAGTAATTGGATGGTTTCAGGGAAGGATGGAATTTGGTCCTAGAGCATTAGGAAATAGGTCAATTTTATCTGCGCCATTTCCAATATCCAAAAAAAAATATCTAAATTTAAAAATAAAACATAGAGAGAGTTTTAGACCATTTGCACCATCTATACTTGAAAATAAAATAGGTAAATACTTCAAATTACAATATGAAAGTCCGTTCATGCTAATAGCAATTAACTCTACTAAAAAGATTAAGAAAGTTGCACCAGCTATTATTCATTTAGATGGTACTGCACGAATTCAGACTGTTAATGATAAACAAAACTTCAAATACTATAAATTAATATCAGATTTTAATAAGTTGACTGGTTGTCCTATTTTATTAAATACATCTTTTAATGACAAAGGTGAACCAATAGTATGTTCACCAAATGATGCAATAAAAAGTTTTGAAAAAACTAATCTTGATGTTCTGGTGCTTGGTAA
>CACHQB010000029.1 GCA_902581925.1 uncultured Pelagibacteraceae bacterium
CTTATCATCATCAGGTTTTACAACTTGAGTAACTTTCAAATCATATTTTTTTGCAAAATCTAAATCTCTTTGATCATGAGCCGGGCATCCAAATATTGCTCCAAGACCATAATCCATCAGTACAAAATTGGCGAAGTAGACAGGAACTTTTAAATTTTTATTGAAGGGGTTTATTGCTAATAAATCAGTTTTAAATCCAATTTTTTCAGCTACTGCTATTGATTCTTCAGTAGTTCCAGATAGAGAACATAGTTGTCTAAATTTAATAAATTCAGGATCTTTCTCATAATATTTTGATATGGGGTGATCAACCGATACTGCTAAAAAAGACATTCCAAATAGAGTATCAGGCCTTGTTGTGTAACATTGTATTTCGCCTATGTCTTTTGAAGATTCAATTTTAAATTTTATTTCGCACCCATAAGATTTTCCAATCCAATTTTGTTGCATGATTTTGACCTTATTTGGCCATTCTGAGAGGCTGTCTAAACTTTCCAACAACTCATCAGAAAATTTTGTAATTTTAAAAAACCATTGGTTGAGTTTCTTTCTTTCAACAGGAGCTCCAGATCTCCATCCTTTACCATCTATTACCTGTTCATTTGCAAGAACTGTTTTATCAACTGGGTCCCAATTGACATAATTTTCTTTTCTATAAACAAGCCCCTTGTCATAAAGTTCTAAAAAAAATTCCTGTTGATGTTTATAATAATCTGGAGAACAGGTTGATATTTCTCTATCCCAGTCTATAGATAATCCCAATTTTTTTAATTGGTTTTTCATTGTTAATATATTTTTTTCGGTCCAGGATTTTGGATTTAGATTATTTTGTCTAGCTGCATTTTCAGCTGGCATACCAAATGAATCCCACCCCATTGGATGTAGTACATTAAATCCTTGTAAAATTTTATATCGAGCGAGAACATCTCCAATTGCATAATTTCGAACATGTCCCATATGAATTTTTCCAGATGGGTAAGGAAACATTTCTAGGCAATAAAATTTTTTTTTATTATTATTTATAGTGGTAGAAAAAGTTTTATTTTTTTCCCACTGTTCTTGCCATTTTTTTTCAATTATTTTGAAGTTATATCTGTCCACAGAAATTATTTATTTGATTAGTCTAATTTTGTGTTTTCATACTCTTTGAAGTTTTTTTCTTTTTTTTGTGTTTCGTAAACTTTTGCAGTTTTTAGAATTTTTCTTTTAATTTCTTTTATCAGCTCCCCCTTACTTTCAGTAATTGCACAATTATTTAAATTTGTTTCAGAATATTTTAATATCTAAAGCATCACTTCTAATTTCGTTAGTTAGAAATCTAATTGAAATTTTTATATTTTCCCTGGAGTTTTCACTATTAGAGTACCAGTCAGTTATTATTATGCCTCCACTGTAATTGACAGAAGCAAGTGGCATAAAATCTATAGTGTCTAATGATGCTCTCCAAAGTTCATTAGAACTCGCAAATTCAAAATTACCAGATTTACCTATTTTCATTGTATCCATTAATCTAAAACCTCTGCCTTCTTCCATATTTTTTTTGACTCTCAATTTTGGATCTGGAGGATATTTTCTAGCATCAGCACCTGTTCCACAAGAATTTAAAAAAAAAGGTATAAATGCTGTAAAAAGGCCTAAAATTAATAGTTTTTTTAGTTTCATGGTAAATGTAAAAATAATATTTTAGATATAATTTAAAAAATTGAAAAAATATAGCAAAATCAAGACAAATAGATGTTGCAAAAATACAACAATTAAAAATAAATTAACGACTATTGTAAACCATTTTTAGAAAAATCTTAAAAAACCAATATAAAAGCTCTGTTTATTATTAATAATAACAAATAAATAAAGGAGTAATTAATATGAACAATTTAAAAAAAGTAGGGTTAACTGCATTAGCAGGTGCTTTGGTATCTGTATCAGCTAACGCTGCGGACGTTGCCGTAAGTGGTGGTGCTTCAATTAGCTTTGCTGGTGAAGAGTCACAAACAACTGGTAATGGTTGGTCAATGAATGACGGTATCACATTCTCAATGGCTGGAGAAATGGATAACGGTTGGAATGTAACAGTTACACAAGTACTTAATGATGACGATGTTGCATCAAACCAAGTATTTGATACTAGAACATTAAAAATCGATATGGGTGATAGCGGTGTGTTAACATTTGCTGGTATTGGTGGAAGTTCAGTATTGGACGCTGTTGACGATGTAACGCCAAATGCTAACGAAGAAGCATGGGCAGACGTAACAGGTGCTAGTGCAGCTCCTGGCGGTACTGGTGGAGCTAACATGTTCCATTACTCTAACTCTTCTTTAATGGATGGGTTAACAGTATCTGCTTCTTACACTCCATCAAACGGAACTACTGAAGTAGAAAGTTCATCAGACTACGGTATTGTATATACTGGTATCGATGGATTAACTATTGGTGCAGCACAGGGTGAAGATAATACATCTTCTTCAGCTGGTGTTGAAACTGAAACAATGTATGTAACTTATACATTTGATTCGTTCTCAGTTGGTTACCAAACGTCTGAAGATGATTCAGAAACTGCTAATTCTGACCAAGACTTTACTGCATTAGGTATTTCTTATGCTGTAAGTGATGATATGTCAGTTTCATTGAACACTTCAACTCACGAGTATGAAAGCAGCACGCTATCTGATCAAGAAGCGATGGGTGTTTCTGTATCGTACACAATGGGATCAATGACGTTAACTGCAAACCACAACTCAATTGATAACGTAGCAGGAACTTCTACAAACGATAGAAGTGGTTACGCTATGAGCGTTGCATTTGCATTCTAATTAAATTAGATTCAAATTATTTAAAAGGGCCCCTAATTAGGGGCCTTTTTTTTATTCAAAATAAGAAATACCAGCAAAATCAGATTGATTTAAAAGAGAAAGTTTATTTATATTTTTGGAATTAATTCCACCCAAACACACAATTTTTTTTTTGGTAAGTTTTACTAATCCTTTAAATTTATTAATCCCTAAAAAATTTTTGTTTTTTTTAAATAAAGAAGATAAAAAAATAATTTCTACATTTTGATTTTCTTTTATTCTGATTTCTTTAA
>CACHQB010000030.1 GCA_902581925.1 uncultured Pelagibacteraceae bacterium
GGCTATATTCAGAGACAGCTTTTTTGAGGGCCTGAGAAAGAATCTTATTCATAAAAGTTTAATATATTTTGTTATTAGTACGAAAACAACTATATGTTGTAGGCGTTTGCTGTAAATATACTATATAAACATTATAACAACAGAACATTTATAGAACGCGACAATATGATAATCAATAAAAAAATTAAATTTTTTCCAAGAAATTAACATAAAAGGATAAGTAAATACCTAATGAATCAAAACATAAAAATAGACCCCTATGGATTTAGAGAATATGACGCTCGCTGGTTGTACGACAAAGATATAAATTCAGCTGGAATTGAGAATCTTGGTAAAGGACTAGGAACACAAATAAAAATTCATACTAAAAAAGAAAATCCAAGAATCATCGTTGGACATGATTACCGATCTTATAGCAAAGAAATAAAAGCTGCTCTTAAAAAAGGATTAATATCTACTGGATGTAATATTGAAGATATAGGTTTATCCTTATCTCCAATGGTTTATTTTGCACAATTTGATTTAGACGCAGATGCAGTTGCTATGGTTACAGCAAGTCATAATGAAAATGGTTGGACAGGTGTTAAAATGGGAATCAAAAAAGGACTGACTCATGGGCCTGAAGAAATGAAGGAATTAAAAGAAATTACCTTAAATGAAAAATTTACAAAAGGTGAAGGCAATGAAAAACAAATAAAAGATTTTAATAAAATTTATAAGAACGACTTAATTAATAAAAATAAAATTAAGAAAAAAATAAAAGCTGTGGTGGCTTGTGGAAATGGAACAGCAGGTGTTTTTGCCCCAGATATTCTAAGAGGTATTGGGTGTGAGGTAATAGAGTTAGATTGTAACCTTGATTGGAATTTTCCTAAATACAATCCAAATCCAGAAGATTTGGAAATGCTTCATGAAATAGCAAAAATAGTTAAAGAAAACAATGCTGATATAGGGTTCGGATTTGATGGAGATGGAGATAGAGTTGGTGTTATCGATGATAAAGGTAATGAAATATTTTCAGATAAAATTGGTCTTCTAATTGCTAGAAATTTATCAAGAAAACATAAAAATTCTAAATTTATAGTAGATGTAAAATCAACAGGTTTATATTCAAAAGATGAAATATTATTAGAAAATAATTGTGAAACAATTTATTGGAAAACAGGTCATTCTCACATTAAAAGGAAAGTAAATACTGAAAAAGCTTTAGCTGGATTTGAAAAAAGTGGACATTTTTTCTTTAATCAGCCCTTAGGTTTTGGATATGATGATGGTATCAATTCAGCAATTCAAGTATGTCACTTATTAGATAATCAAAATGAAAAAATGAGTGATATTATTAGTGAATTACCTAGCACATTTCAAACACCAACAATGGCACCATTCTGTAAAGATGAAGAAAAATATTTAGTTGTTGAGGAGTTAGCTAAGCAAATTAAAAATTTAAAAGAAAACAAAACTGAAATAGATGATCAAGTTATTAATGATATTTTAAATGTAAATGGAGTTAGATTTTCATTTGAGGATGGTTCTTGGGGACTTATAAGAGCATCTTCAAACAAACCATCTTTAGTTATTGTTACTGAAAGCCCAACATCAAATGAAAGAAAGAAAAAAATCTTTGATTTTATTGACGATTTGCTACAAAAAACAGGTAAAGTCGGCGAATATGATCAGAAAATTTAATTTTTTAAATTATCCTCATCAGTTTTATTTTCTAAATTATTCTCATCAGTTTTAGTTTCTAAATTGTCAGCATCCTGATTATTTTCTTGTCCTGGAATTTCATCGCTATAAAACTTTCTAACCAATTCCTCTTCTTTTAGTCGTTGCTCTTCATCAAATTTCTTTTCCCACTCTTTCATACGCCTATTTTCCTCTTCAATTCTCTCTTTTTGAGCTATTTCAGCTAATCGAATTCTCTCATTTTCTTCTTCAATTCTTTTTTGTCTTTCCTCCTCTATTTTCAATTCTTTTTCTCTTTGACGTCTTTCATTTTCTTGATTTATTCTCTCACGTTCTGCTTCTTTAAGTTCTTTTTCTTTAATTCTTAATTCTTCCTCCTTGGCTCTTTGCTCAGCCTCCTCTTGTAAAATCTGTCTTTGAATTTCCTGCTGTCTTTCTGTTTCCAGATCTCTTAGCCTTTCCTCCATTTCTTTAAGTTTTTCTTGTTCGTATTTCAGTTTCCTAGCAGCCTCTCTTAATCTTTGCTCTTCCTCAAGTCTATTTTTCCTTTCAATTTCTTTTAATCTTAATTTTTCTTGTCTTTCCTTTTCTTTTTCGTCTCTTCTCTTTTGAGCTTCTAGCTCTTTATTTTTTAATTGTTCTTCTTTAATTTTAATATTTTCTTCTCTTATTCTTTGTCTCTCTAACATTTTTAGCCTTAAATCTTCTTGCTTAAGCTTTCTGGCTTCCTCTCTTAATTTTCTAGTTTCTTCATCTTTAATTTTTTTTTGTTCTATTTTAATTCTTTGGGCTTCTATCTTTTGTCTTTTTTCTTCATTCTTTTTTTCTTGCTTTTCATTTTCTATGATTAATTTTTTTTGAAAAAGAAGTTTCTTTCTTTCTTCTTTTAGCTCATCTTGTTTAGCTTTTTTTAATAGTTTTTTTTCTAAAATTAATTCTCTTTTTTTTTCTTTTTCTAATTGTTTTTGTAATGCTAAATCTTTTTTAACTTTATTTTTTTTAAAATCATTTAATATTGATGAAAACTTATTTTTTGT
>CACHQB010000031.1 GCA_902581925.1 uncultured Pelagibacteraceae bacterium
ATTTTTATTTTAAATTTTAATAGAACTTAAATTTAAACTAGAGGTTATTAATAAATAATTAAAAATAATATTAACTTAAGATGGCAGAGATAAATATTTCGAGAATTAATAAATCTTTTGGGTCCACACATGTAATCAAAGATGTATCTTTAGAAATAAAAAGTGAATCTTTTACTGTATTTGTTGGACCAAGTGGCTGTGGTAAATCAACAATGCTTAGAATGATTGCCGGTTTAGAAGAGGTTAACTCAGGAACTATTTCAATTGATGGACAAGTTATTAATGATCTTCCACCATCAGAAAGAAATATAGCAATGGTCTTTCAATCATATGCTTTGTATCCACACATGACAGTGTTCGATAACATGGCTTTTGGTTTAGAGATTGAAAAAAAATCTAGAGAAGAAATTACAGACAGAGTTATGGAGGCTGCTAAAATTCTTCAAATTGAAGAATACTTGGAGAGAAAACCAAAACAATTGTCAGGAGGACAAAGACAAAGAGTTGCAATTGGAAGAGCAATTACAAGAAAGCCAAAAGTATTTTTATTTGATGAACCTTTATCTAATTTAGATGCAGCTTTAAGAGTTCAGATGAGAGTAGAGCTTGCTAAATTACATGATCAATTAAATGCAACGATGATTTATGTTACTCACGATCAAACTGAAGCAATGACACTTGCAGATGACATAGTTGTATTAGATCATGGAATAGTATCTCAAAAAGGATCACCTTTAAAATTATACAATGAACCAGAAAATTTATTTGTTGGTGGTTTTATTGGTTCGCCAAAGATGAACTTTATCAATTCAAAAGTTATAAGCTCTAATAGCTCTGGAACCGAAGTTGAAATTTCAGGACAAGGAAAAATTATTGTTCCAAAAACTTCAGATAAAGTTTCACCTGGCGATAGTGTAAAGATTGGTATCAGACCTGAACATATATTAATTAATACTGGTGAAAAATGCTGGAATAGCAAGGTGTTCGTAATTGAAAAATTGGGTTCATCTACATTTCTATATTTAGAGAAAGATGGAGAACCATTAGTTGTTCAAACAGATGGTGAGAATTCAGCTAATATTGGAGACAATTTAAGCTTAAGTTTTGATTTAAATAAATGTCATTTATTTGACGAAAATAATTTAGCTTTTAAATAATTTATCTTTTTAAGTAAGTTTTTATTTAGATTTAATAAATTAAAAATCAAAAGGAATTGAATTTTGTTCTACAAGCTTTTTGAAAAAATAGTACGATTTTTTAGGTGTTCTTTTTAAAGTTTTAAAATCAACATGCACTATTCCAAATCTCTTTTCAAATCCTAACGCCCATTCAAAATTATCCATGAATGTCCATGCAAAGTAGCTTTTAACTTTAGCTCCATCATCAATAGATTTTTTTACAGCACTTAAATATTTTTTAAAATAATCAATACGATCGCTGTCGTTTATTTCTCCATTTTTTTCTATTAAATCTGGATATGCTGCACCATTTTCAGTTAGATAAATATCTGGATTTCCATAATTATTTTTTAAATCCATAATTTGATCATAATAAGCATCTGGAACAATTTCCCATCCCATAAGAGTTAACTTTGCATCTTTGCCCTCAAGACCAAAAGGCAATTCATCATTGAATGCTCCTCTTGCTTTAAGTAAACTTTTATTATCAGCTTTAATTCTAATATGTTGATAATGATTTAATCCGATAAAATCATTTTTTTGAAAAATATTTTTCATATCATCTTGTTGAATATGTTTTGAGACATCATCAATTAGTAATTCAGGATATCTTCCAAGATACATAGGGTCGGCAAATGATCTATTCCAATAAGTATCGAATAATTTAGTTGCATGAAGATCTTCACTTGATTTTGTGGCAGGAATACATGGCGCCATATTAAAAGTGCAGCCAATTTTTATATTATTATTTAAAGATTTCATTGCTTGAAAAGCTTTGCCATGTGCAACATTAACATTATGTATTGATGCAAAGTATTTTTCTAAATCTTTGTATCCTGGAGCCATGTAACCATCTACATATCCATGAATAGTAAATACTTGTGGTTCATTAAATGTGATAAAATGATTACATCTATCTCCAAAATTTTTAACAATAGCCTCTGAATAATCTGAAAATATATTTGTTATGTCTCTATTTGCCCAACCCCCTTTATCTTGCAGTGATTGAGGAAGGTCCCAATGATATAAAGTTATGAAAGGCTCAATATTTTTTTCTAAACACTTGTCTATCAACCTTGAATAAAAATCTACTCCTTTAGGGTTT
>CACHQB010000032.1 GCA_902581925.1 uncultured Pelagibacteraceae bacterium
ATCATCAATCCCAATTAAAGTTTTATCAGAAAAACTAAATGACGAAGAAAAAAAAGATTTTTGTATCACTCACTTTTTTAATCCAGTTAGATACATGGGATTGTTAGAAATTGTTAAAAATGAAAATAACGATTTAAATAAAATCAATTCTTTAAAAAAATTTTGTGAAGTAGAGCTCGGTAAGGGTGCTATAGTTTGCAACGATACCCCAGGTTTTCTAGGCAATAGAATTGGTGTTTATGCAATGCAAGTTGCTATGACAGAAGCATTCAAAATGAAACTTTCAATAGAAGAAGCAGATGCAGTTTTTGGTAGACCGATGGGGATACCTAAAACAGGAGTATTTGGATTATATGATCTAATTGGAATTGATTTGATGGCTGATGTATTAAAAAGTTTTATTAAGGAACTTTCAGAAAAAGACGAATTTCAAATTGTTGCGAAAGAAATCCCATTAGTCAAAAAATTAATTGAGACAGGCTATACTGGGCGTAAAGGAAAAGGCGGCTTTTATAGAATGAATAAAAATGGAGATCAAAAAATTTTAGAAGCGATAAATTTAGAAACTGGAGAATATTCAGCAACAAAAAAAATAGATTTAGGAATTGATACTGTTGATATAAGTAATTTAATTAATCGAAAGGATAAGTTTGGAGAATATGCCTGGATTGTAATTTCAAAAATAATTAAATATGCATCTTCACTTGTTCCAGGAATTACTGATAAGTTTAATGATATTGATGAAGCTATGAGACTAGGTTTTAATTGGGCAATGGGTCCTTTTGAAATGTTGAAATCGATAGGTATTAAAAATTTCTTTGAAAGAATTGATAACTTTGAAAATAATAAATTTTTAGAAAATTTATCAAAAACAAAAGATGAAAACTTTTATGGAGAAAGACAACTTTACACAGACATTCAAACTTTAGGAAAAATAAGACCTTCAGCAATTAAACTGGATAAAAATAATTCTGCTGAAATTCATAGATTTAAAGATTTTAATATTGTTGAGTTTACAACAAAAGCCTGTGCATTAGATTATGATTCAATGGATGCATTAAAAAATGCAACTGACAAACCTTTAATCGTAATTAATGAAAGCATGCAATTTTCAGCAGGTGTGAATTTAAGTTATACCATGAATTTTGCTGATAAAGGAGATTTTAAATCAATTGAAAAATTCATTAAATATTTTCAAGATACTTGTAAAACATTAAAATATTCTAAGCACCCAGTTGTATCAGCTCCTTCTGGACTTACACTTGGAGGTGGCTTTGAGGTTTTGGTTCAAAGTAATTTTGTTGCCTCACACACAAATTTGGTTATTGGATTAGTTGAAACTATTGTTGGATTAGTTCCAGCAGGCGGAGGATGTAAAGAAATGTTGTGGAGATGGTCACAAACAGAAGAAGCAAAATCTGATCCAGATTATGCTCCACTAAAAGTTTTTGATATTATTGGTTATGCTAAAACAGCCACATCTCCAATCGAGGCTGAGCCATTAAAGTATTTAAGACCAGAAGATAAAAAAATAATGAACAGAAATAGTCTTTTTGAGGAAGCAAAAAATTTAATTAATCAAAACACTGATTTTGTTCCTCCAGAAGAGTGTAAATTTAAGCTTTCTGGGAAGCCGCTGAAAGATAAAATGATTAAAGTTTTAGAGAAATTATACAACGAAAAGGTAATTTTAGATCATGGTATGCATGTTGGAACTGAGCTTGCAAACGTTTTAAGTGGTGGAGACACTACTATTGAAAAAGAATTGTCAGAGGATGATCTGTATAAATTAGAACTAGACTCTTTTATGAGATTGATAGAAACAAAACAAACTCAAGAAAGAATCAAACATACATTATCGACAGGTAAACCTTTGGTTAATTAGAATTAAACATTCTAAAGGTTTTAATATAATCGGGTCTTAAAACATAAATTGCATTATTACTTGTTTTAATTTTTGTCAAAATATCTAATCCATGAATAACTTTGCCAACAGGAGTATATTCGCCTTGATAAATTGGAATTTCTTTTAATGTGATAAAGAATTCACTATCTTCAGTATCAAATTCTGTTGTTCTAGCAAAACCCACACTTCCTTCTATAAATTTAAAATCTTCACTTAATTCAGACTTCAGCAATCCCAATCCAGACTCACCACTGCCAATTTTAGAATAGTCTAAATTATTAATATTTCCATACTCAATATCTCCAGCTTGTACAAAAGTATTTTCTGAAACTTTATAAAAAGCAGACCCATCGTACATTTTTTTTTCAA
>CACHQB010000033.1 GCA_902581925.1 uncultured Pelagibacteraceae bacterium
ATCTGTCTGAGATTTGAAATTGTGACCTTTGTTAATTAAATGTTTTTTTAATATTGTAGAGTTTTCAATAATTCCGTTATGAACTACTGATACATTATGAGAGGAATGAGGATGCGCATTTAAACTGTTTGGAATTCCGTGAGTTGCCCATCTTACGTGCCCTATACCAATATTTCCTCTTAAGTTTTTTAAATCAAAATTATTTTCTAAATTATCTACTCTACCCTCTGATTTAACTTCATTGATTTCACCATCTGAAAGTGTAGCTATACCTGCTGAATCATATCCTCTATATTCTAATTTTTTTAATGAATTAATTATATTTGCAGAAACAGGTTTGTTGCTAGATATTCCAATAATTCCACACATAAATTATTTTTTCTTTCTTTTGTAACTCTTAACTTCTAATTGTGGCGATCTTGTTAGAGCTAAAGATTTTTGTCTAACATTCTTTGTTATTACTGATCCAGCTCCAACAATACTATCTTTATTTATAGTAACTGGGGCAACTAAGGAAGAGTTTGAACCTACAAATACTTTATCTTTAATCTTTGTTTTGTTTTTATTTATACCATCGTAATTACAAGTAATTGTGCCTGCTCCAATATTTACTGATTTTCCTATTTGAGCATCTCCCACATATGATAAATGATTAACTTTAGATTTATTTCCTAAAGTGCTTTTTTTAATCTCTACAAAATTACCTACTTTGGATCCTTCTTTTAAAATTGTATTGGGTCTTATTCTGGCATATGGACCAATCTCAACTTTATTCTCAATTTTACACGTTTCTAAATGTGAAAAGGATTTTATAATTACATTGTTTCCAATTTTGACCTTAGAACCGATAACGACATAAGGTTCTATGGTTACATTATTTCCAATCTTAGTATCTTGTGAAAAGAAAATAGTTTCAGGGCCAATCATCTTTACTCCTGATTTTATAAATTTTTCTCTAAGTTTTTTTTGATTTAAAACTTTCATTTAGAACTGATTTACATTAAGTATATGAGTTGATTAATTCACAATTTATTTCTTTAAAATACTTTTATAATGAAACAAAAATTTACAATTTTATTTGATTTAGACGGTACTTTAGTGGATACGGCTCCAGATTTGATACGTGCTCATAATCACGTAATGAAAAAATTTGGATACCCTACTAAAACTTTAGGAGAACTAAAAAATGCTGTTGGTAAAGGTGCTAAAGCTATGATGGCAAAAGCTAATGGCCAATGGAAGTGGTTTGATGAAAAAATTCAAAATGAAATGACTGATGAATTTCTGTCTTATTATGGAAAAAACATTTTACATGAAAGTAAATTAATTAACGGTGTAAAGGAATTTTTAAATTGGTGTAAAAATGAAAATATTTCTATGGCAGTATGCACTAATAAAACTGAACACTTAGCAGTTGATCTTTTAAAAAAAATTGGGATTTATGATTATTTCGAATATGTTGCAGGTTATAACACTTTTGAATATTGCAAACCAGACCCTCGCCATTTAACAACTACAATTGAAATTTTAGATGGTGATAAAAATAAATCAATTATGATCGGTGACAGCGAGACAGATGCTAATGCTGCTAAGGCTGCTGAAATTCCAATAATATTACTAAAATATGGATATACAGAAAAAAGATCTGAGGAAATTTATCATAATCACATTATAAAAGACTTTGTAGGTATTGAGAAAATAGTATCAGAATATCTTTAATATTGATTAATTTATTTTAACTATTAAAACAAAATCACAAATAAGGAGTAATTTTGTTATTACATACAGTTAAAGTATATCCATCAAAAATTAATCTTCCAAAGAAGAAACAGCTTGCATGGAAAATTGCAGAGATAGCAAGTGATAATGCTAAATTAAATAAAGATGCTATTGAAATGGTAATCAATAGAATTATTGATAATGCATCGGTTGCTATAGCTTCATTAAATAGAAAACCAGTAATTTCATCTAGAGAAATGGCTTTAAAACATACACGAAAAAATGGTGCAACTTTATTTGGTGTAAATTCAAAATTAAAATTTGATTGTGAATGGGCAGCATGGTCAAATGGCACAGCTGTTAGAGAATTGGATTTTCATGATACTTTTTTAGCTGCTGATTATAGTC